>DBQQ01000061.1 GCA_002305315.1 Clostridiales bacterium UBA1390 | reverse complement strand
CAGTTTTTGTTGACTAGTGCACTGTCTGTGAGAAGAAAGATAAAGAAAGGGTGGACAGGATGCGTCTTGACATTTTACAAAACCGCAGGTATACTGGAAATATCCTCAAAAAAGTCATAGGTTCTCTAGGAGGACTTTTGATTTTGGGGCTGATTTTTGGAGTTTTGTATTCTAATCAGCTCCAGAAAGAAGAGTTGGAGGATACGATTCCAACAGTGGAAGAATTGCTGGCGGATCCCAGTTCGACGCATGCGGCGCTTTTGAGAAGTGTCTGGGAATTAGGAGATGCGCAGGAGCAGCATGAGATGGAAGAGGCCTTGAGAGTGTGGATTCGATCTTCTTTGCAGAGTTACCAGCAGGAAGAGATCAGTGAAGAAGAAATGACAACGAGAATCCAGTTTTTGCAGGTTTGCGGCGTGCTTGAGGAGGAGGCAGAAGCTTGGGTGCAGGAGAAAGAAAAACTGGACGCAGAGTTTCGTGCTGCAAAATTATATGGTGAAGCCTATACCTGGTATGAGGAAGGGCAGTATGTTTTAGCGAGGGAAAGCGCGGAGATGATTCAGGATACGCAGTCTGAATATTATAGAAAGGCACAGGCGCTGCTTCAGAAGTGTAGCGAGAAAGAGGAAGAAAAGAGGGCTGCGTTAGCGGTACAGGAAGCCGCTTCTAAGAGGGAAAGAGTGGCTGCATTATATCAAGCATATGAGAAAATGGAAGATGCGGAGGCGGGAAGCCTGGTATGGGATGCCTACGAGCAGGCATTGTTGGAGATTTCAGATGCCCAGGAACGGGAGAGCGTCAGAAACCAGTATCCGCTTACAGAATGGAAATGGGCCTGCAAATGTTTGCTGTTAGGGAATGGCTGGTCGGATACGGCGAAATGCTGTTTATTATCTTCTCAGACAGAGATTCCCTGGCTGATGGTTTTGGAAGCATCGAAGCCGAGAGTTTTTCGATGGTCGGCATTACAGCATCAGTGGATAGAGATCGAGATTCCTGCGGAGGTCCTGGAATGGACCTATTTCGGGGTTGCGGCAGAGAGCAGCGGTTTTCTTTTTGGAGAGATCACGCAAAATCAGGAAAGATATGTGTGGTGGACGCTCACTGCACAGGGATGGGAAATCACCGAGACTTTGAGACGAGAACGGGATAGTGAAGAATTTTGGATAGAGGATACAAGGGTTGATGAAGAGGTGTTTGAGGAACATCTGCGTGAAAGAATGACGCAGTGCGGACAGTCGGAAGTAGTTCCGATAACCGGAGAGGCATTGACAGAGATGTTAGATCGTTAGTGATGGAGGAGACAGGACATGAAAGAGGTAAAGGGGTATCGACAGATTCAGAATACGGAACTGAAGGAATTGGGCGCGTGGGGGACGGAGCTCGTTCATGAGAGAAGCGGGGCTAGGATTTGCTGCATCGAGAATCCGCAGGATGCCAATAAGGTGTTTGCGATCAGCTTCTGCACACCGCCCTGTGATGACACGGGAACACCGCATATTTTGGAGCATAGCGTATTCTGTGGTTCTGAGAAGTTTCCGCTGAAAGATCCTTTCATGGAGCTGGCCAAGGGCTCGGTCAATACGTTCTTGAATGCGATGACGTTTTCAGATAAGACGATGTATCCGGTGGCGAGTCAGAATCTACAGGATCTGTATCATTTGATGGATGTATATTTTGATGCGGTCTTTCATCCGAATATTTTGCACGATCCGAGGATCCTGATGCAGGAAGGCTGGCATTATGAACTCACGGATCCAGCAGAAGAAATACACATCAAAGGGGTCGTTTATAATGAGATGAAAGGGGCTTTTTCCGCGCCGGAGAGCGTGTTGGATCTGGAAATTGGCAGGGGACTGTATCCGGATACCCCGTATCGGTTTGAATCCGGCGGTGCGCCGGAAGCGATTCCACAGCTGGATCAGGACGGATTCCTGCGTTTTTATCGAAAATATTATCATCCGTCCAACAGTTATATTTATTTGTATGGGGATATGCCCATGGAAGAAGTGTTGCAGTGGATGGATCGGGCGTATCTGTGTGAGTATACGGCGAAGGAGGGGTATACTGTAGAGAATTTATTGCCTCGTCAGAAACCGTTCTCAGCGCCCCGCAGAGTGAATGCGCCATTTTCCGTGTCTCAGGATCATGAGGCAGAAGAAGGATTTCTGTCATATACCTTTGGCATTGAGCCGGAGAATGCGGTGGACTGTTTTGGCCTGGATCTTTTAGAATATATGCTGTTGGAGGCGCAGGGGGCGCCGCTGAAACGAGCGCTGCAAAAGGCTGGACTGGGCAAGGATATCTATGGGGATACTACGACCAGGGCCTTTCAGGGCGATTTCAGTATTGTCGCCAAAGGGGCGGATATACGGCGTGAAGAGGAATTTCAGCGTGTGATTTTTGATACACTGGCTTCTGTAGCGGAAGAAGGCTTTAGCGAACGCCAAAAGCTGTCTGCTATCAACCGATTGGAGTTTCATTTGCGAGAGGGTGAATATGGGACCACGCCTGCCGGACTCGTGATTTATTGTCAATATGTGATGAATTCCTGGCTATATGGAGCGGATCCATTTTTGTATCTTCGGTATGATGAGATCATGGGCCAGATTCGGAAAGAGGCGGAACGGGGGCTGTTCGAGAGGTTGATCCGTAAATACTTACTGCATAATACGTATGGATTATCGGTGACATTGTATCCGCAGGCAGATCTGAGCTTGCAGCAGGATCGGGAATTGCAGCAGAAGTTGGCGTGTTATAAAGAAAGCCTGTCCGAAGAGGAGACACGTCATCTGGTACAGCAAACACAGGAACTTCTGGCGTATCAGGAGGCAGAAGATGAAGAAGAAGCCAAAAGAATAGTTCCGCATCTTTCCTTATGTGATATAAAACGAGAGGCAGAGCCCATAGAGACAGAATTCTTTCGATTGGGACAGATTCCGTGTTGGTTTGTGCCAGCGTCCTGTAGTCAGATTCTCTATCTGAAAGCATACTGGGATCTGTCAGGACTGCCACTCCGACTATATCCCTATGCTTCTATTCTGGCGTCCGTATTGGGGCGAATGGACACGGAGCATTTTACGTATGAAGATCTGAGCAGTGAGATTCATATTCGCACGGGTGGTATGAGTGTGAGCGTCAACGTTCTGGAACGCATGGATCATAGTTTCCGGGTGGAAATGCAGGTAGATGCCAAAAGTCTGGCGTCCGAATCGGAGGTGATGACGAGTCTCGTTCTGGAGATTTTGAGGACTACGAAACTGGATGATGAGAAACGGCTGCGTGAGATTCTGGATGAGGAATATTCGCAGATGGAATCGGAGATGGACGAGGCGGGACACGCGATTGCATTACAGCGAGCCATGGCGGGATTATCGAAGGCGGCATTGGCAGGACAGTATCTGAGCGGTGTAGATTATTTCCTGTTTATCAAAGAACTGCTGCATCACTTTGAGGAGCGAAAAGAAGAACTGATTGCCAGTTTGAATGAGGTCAGAGACCGAGTGTTTTTGCAAAGCGGCATGGAATTGGCGGGCGGCAGTACAGCCGAGAATCGTTCGGCACTGGTCAAATGCATGGAAGATCTATATCGGGGATTCCCGGCAGAGCAGACAGCGTATGAGAAGGATTCGCCGGTGTTTTGCCCGACGCCGCATAAAGAAGGAATCATTACGCCCGGGCAAGTACAGTATGTGGTACAGGCAGGGATGTTCCAAGCGCCGTATACGGGGAGTATGTTGGTGGCCAGGCAGATTTTAGGCTTGGATTATCTTTGGAATCGACTGCGGGTGCAGGGCGGAGCATATGGTGCCTTTGCCGGGTTCACAAGGTTGGGCAGTCTGTATTTTGCGTCGTATCGAGATCCGAATCTGAGCACAACGCTGCAGGCGTATCAGGATGTGGTGGACTATTTGAAAGATTTCTGCTGCGACGAGAAGGATCTGGAAAAATTTATTATAGGTACGATTGGCGGCATGGATATACCGTTGACACCAGCGCTGCGGATTCGTACCGGGATCTCCCGTTCACGAACGGGACAGACGCAGGACATGGCGCAGAAGGTGCGAGAGGAAGTGCTTGGAACCACAGTACAGTCGATTCAGAGCTTGGCCAAGGTGGTTCAGGAGGCGTTATGTCACAGCAGTGTCTGCGTTGTGGGAAGCAAAGAAATGATAACAAGAGAGAAAGGCGTCTTTGACGATATTTTTGAGGTATTATAAAATGAAATCAGGATTTATTTCTGTGATTGGACGACCCAACGTGGGAAAGTCCACACTATTGAACCAAATTATGGGGGAGAAGCTGACGATTACATCGAACAAACCCCAGACCACCCGAAACCGGATTCAATGCATCTATAATGGGGAACAGGGGCAGGCAGTGTTTATTGATACGCCGGGCATCCATAAACCCAATCATGTATTGGGAAGTAGAATGATGAAGGAAGTAGAGGAATCTTTATCAGGGATCGACCTATTACTGGTCTTGATCGAACCGGGAACGCCCAGACAGGAAGATCAGGAAATCCTTCGGAGAGCGCAGAAGACTCGGGTTCCGGTGGTCCTTGTGATCAATAAGATTGACAGTGTGTCGCCGGAGAAGACCGTACAGACGGCCCGTAGTTATGGAGAACTTTTTTCCTTTGCGGAAATCGTGCCGATCAGCGCATATAATGGCACCAATGTGGATGAGCTGATTCGGGTCGTCTATCAGTATCTGCCGGAGGGACCGGCCTATTTTCCAAAGGATATGGTAACGGATCAGCCGGAGCGGTTCCTGATCGCAGAATTTATTCGAGAGAAGGCGCTCTATGTATTAGACAAGGAAATTCCGCATGGAATCGCGGTGATGATCGATCAGTTTACAGAACGAACCGATCGGGAGCTGATCGACGTTCATGCGACAATTGTCTGCGAGAAGGCGTCGCATAAGCCTATTATTCTGGGAAAGCAGGGACGTACGATCAAGGAAATCGGTTCCCAGGCCAGAAGAGAGATCGAACGGTTTATGGGCGTGCAGACGAATTTGAAGCTTTGGGTCAAGGTCAAGGAAAACTGGAGAGACAGTGAGATGTATGTGACCAACTATAGCCGATAAGGATGGGATGGTAATTTTTCACCAGTATATCTCCGAAGTACCGGGTCACACGAAGGAGGCGAGGAAAACCACGCTGACGGACCTGGTATAAGGGAGGCTTAGAATATGCTGGAACATATATTTTGGAATCTTTTTATCGCGTCTGGAAATCCGGAAACGTATACGCAATACCGAGCGTACCAGGAAGCTTGGCAAAAGGAGCGGATGTATGGGAAGAACGATCAAGACCAGGGGGATTATCGTAGGGGAGGCCCCCATGGGCGAGCAGGACAAACGGCTGACGATTCTATGCGAGGATAAAGGAAGGTTGTCTGCGATAGCCAAGGGGGCCAAGAAGCCGGGGGCTCGATTAGCGTCCCAGGCACAGCTATTTTATTACTGCGACATGATGCTGGAGGAAAGCCGAGGTTTTTGGTACCTTCGGGAATCTTCGGTGATAGAGAGTTTCTATAATCTGCGCCAGGATATACAGGTTTTGGCCTGGGCTTCCTGGATGGTAGAGACCGCCAGAGAATTGGCCGTAGAAGGACAAGATTCGAAAGAACTGCTGCATTTGCTGCTGCGGGGACTGAAGATGGTGAGCGAGCCAATGCTTTCTCCTAGGATGACGGCGACGACCTTTGTTCTTCGAGCGTTGTCAGATCAGGGGCTGCAGCCAGAGGATCAGCGATGCATAGATTGCGGCAGGCCCCTACCCAGGGAGGCATTCGTGAGTCCATCGGCGGGAGGACTCGTATGTGAGACATGTGTCAAAGCGCATGTAGATGGTATGGCTCTTTCGGAGGGAAGTCTGTACACAATGCGGCACATTCTGCATACGGATCCATCCATACTGTATAAGTTCCAGGCATCCGCAGAGATCCAGCAGGAACTTTTCAGGTTCACAAGATTGTATTTACATAATTATACACAAAGGGAAATGAGTAGTTTAGAATTTCTCAGAAATCTGGGAGAAATCCCGGGAAATCGTTGACAGACAACGTTTTTTTTGTTATACTTTGATATGAAAAAAGAAAGGGCAATGTATTTTGCGGGAGAGAGGTAGAGAACAATGGAGAAGACAATGGAGAAGATCGTTGCGTTAGCGAAAGCGCGCGGATTTATGTTTGCTGGATCCGAGATCTATGGTGGACTGGCCAACACATGGGATTATGGTCCGCTGGGTGTTGAAGTGAAAAACAACGTGAAGAAAGCATGGTGGGATGCGTTTATTCGTACAAGTCCCTACAATGTAGGTATGGACAGTGCCATTTTAATGAATCCGGAGGTTTGGGTCGCTACTGGACATGTGGGCAATTTTGATGATCCGCTGATGGATTGTAAAGCCTGTAAGTCTCGCTTCCGTGCGGACAAGCTGATCGAAGACTATATGTTTGAGAATGGGCTGACGCCGGAGAAGCCGATTGATGGCTGGACGAATGAAGAGATGGAGCAATACATTGAAGAAAAGAATATTGTCTGTCCACAGTGTGGTAAGCATGACTTCACCCCGATTCGCCAGTTTAACCTGATGTTTAAGACCTTTCAGGGTGTGACAGAAGACGCGAAGGCTGTTGTCTACCTGCGTCCTGAGACGGCACAGGGCATTTTTGTGAATTTCAAGAATGTGCAGCGCACCACCCGTAAGAAGATTCCTTTTGGAATCGGACAGATCGGTAAGAGCTTTCGAAATGAGATCACGCCGGGTAACTTTACCTTCCGCACGCGGGAGTTTGAGCAGATGGAATTAGAGTTTTTCTGTAAGCCCGGAACGGATCTGGAGTGGTATGCATATTGGAAAGAGTTTTGTATGAATTGGCTGTACAATCTGGGCCTCAGCAAGGAGCATCTGCGGCTTCGCGATCACAGTCCGGAAGAACTTGCGTTTTATTCCCGTGGTACTTCCGACATTGAGTATACGTTCCCCTTTGGATGGGGCGAATTGTGGGGAATTGCAGATCGTACAGATTATGATCTGATGCGCCATCAGGAACATTCTGGTGAGGATATGAGTTATTTCGATCAGGTGAGCGGTGAGCGGTATGTGCCCTATTGTATCGAACCATCCCTGGGAGCAGATCGTGTCACGCTGGCGTTCTTGTGTGAAGCGTATGATGAGGAAGAGCTGGAAGGCGGAGACGTACGTACTGTGCTTCGTTTCTCTCCCAAGTTGGCGCCTGTCAAGGTGGCGGTGCTGCCGCTTTCGAAGAAACTGAACGAAAAGGCAGAGGAGGTCTTCTCCCTGCTATCCGCTCATTACGCAGCGCAGTATGATGACACGGGCAGTATTGGAAAGCGCTACCGCAGACAGGATGAAATCGGAACGCCGTATTGTGTAACGGTAGACTTCGATACACTGGAAGACGGTACGGTGACCATAAGACATCGGGATTCGATGGAGCAGGAACGGAGGCCGATTTCAGAACTCTTGTCCTATTTCAGCGATAAGTTCTAAAGTCTGAGTACGAGGAAGTATGGTATCTTCTATCGTTCTTATAGAATACTTTGACAGGAGGTTATGCAATGAGTCAAAAATGGGTGTATAAGTTTACGGAGGGAAACGCAAACATGCGGAATCTCTTAGGAGGAAAGGGCGCCAATCTGGCCGAGATGACGAATCTGGGTCTGCCCATTCCCCAGGGCTTTACTGTTACGACGGAAGCTTGCACGGACTATTACAACAGTGGGAAGAAGATCACCGAGGAGATTCAGGGGCAGATTTTTGATGCTTTGAAGTGGTTGGAAGCTGAGCAGGGAAAGCAGTTTGGGGACGTGAATGATCCGCTTCTGGTCTCGGTCCGTTCGGGAGCGAGAGCATCCATGCCAGGTATGATGGACACGATTCTGAATCTGGGATTAAACGATATCTCCGTGGAAGGCTTTGCGAAAAAGACAGGGAACCCTCGTTTTGCCTATGATTCTTATCGCAGATTCATTCAGATGTTCTCAGATGTTGTCATGGAGGTGCCCAAGTCCTTCTTTGAAAAGATCATTGATGAGTTGAAGGAAGAGAAGGGAGTTCACTTTGATACAGAGCTGACGGCAGAAGATCTGAAAGAACTGATCGGCCGTTTCAAGAAAATCTACAGTGAAAATATGGATGGCGCAGAGTTTCCGCAGGATCCGCGTGTACAGCTGATGGAAGCGGTGAAGGCCGTATTCCGTTCCTGGGATAATCCGAGAGCCATTGTGTACCGCAGAATGAACGACATACCGGGAGACTGGGGCACCGCTGTCAATGTACAGGCCATGGTATTTGGCAACATGGGAGATACCTCTGGTACTGGTGTAGCCTTCACACGGAATCCTTCGACGGGTGCGAAGGGAATCTTTGGAGAATATCTGATCAATGCACAGGGAGAAGACGTGGTGGCTGGCGTGCGTACGCCGCAGCCGATTTCTCGCCTGGCAGAAGATATGCCCGAGTGTTATGCGCAGTTTATGGAGCTGGCGATGAAGTTGGAGAACCATTATCGGGATATGCAGGATATGGAATTCACCATCCAGGAAGGCAAGCTCTATTTCCTGCAGACTCGGAATGGAAAGCGTACGGCACAGGCCGCATTGCAGATTGCTTGTGACCTGGTGGATGAGGGCAAGATCACGCCGCAGGAGGCGGTGTTGCGTATCGAGGCGAAATCGCTGGATCAGCTGCTGCATCCTACCTTTGATCCAGAGGCGCTGAAGTCCGGCGAGGTGATCGGTTCTGCTCTGCCTGCTTCCCCGGGAGCAGCGGCTGGCCGTGTATACTTTACGGCAGATGAAGCGAAGATGGCACATATGAGAGGAGATCGTGTCATTCTGGTTCGTCTGGAGACTTCTCCGGAGGACATCGAGGGCATGCATGCTTCAGAGGGAATCCTGACTGTAAGAGGCGGCATGACGTCTCATGCAGCGGTTGTGGCGCGTGGTATGGGAACCTGCTGTGTTTCCGGCTGCGGAGAAATCAAGATTGACGAAGAAGCAAAGGTCTTCAGTCTGGGAGGCTATACTTTCCATGAGGGAGACTATATCTCCTTGGATGGTTCCACCGGAAAGATTTATAAGGGCGATATTAAGACGGTAGAGGCTTCTGTGAGCGGCAACTTTGGTCGTATCATGATGTGGGCGGATAAGTTCCGTAAGCTGCAGGTTCGTACCAACGCGGATACACCGGCGGATACAGAGAATGCGGTGAAGCTGGGTGCAGAGGGTATCGGACTGTGCCGGACAGAGCATATGTTCTTCGATCCGGAGAGAATTCCCAAGATCCGTAAGATGATTCTGTCTGATACGCAGGAAGCGAGAGAAGCAGCATTGATGGAGCTGCTGCCCTATCAGAAGGAAGATTTCAAGGCAATGTACAAGGCATTGAAGGGGCGTCCGATGACCATTCGTTACCTGGATCCCCCGCTGCATGAGTTTGTTCCTACGGAGGAGGCTGATATCGAGGCGCTGGCTAAGGATATGGGACTGACCAAGGAACAGGTGCAGCAGAAGTGCAATGAGCTGCATGAGTTCAACCCCATGATGGGACATCGTGGCTGTCGTCTGGCGGTCACCTTCCCAGAGATTGCCAAAATGCAGACCCGTGCGGTAATCGAGGCAGCTATCGAGGTCAAAGAAGAGTGCGATTATGACATCGTGCCGGAAATCATGATTCCGCTGGTAGGAGATAAGAAGGAACTGAAGTTCGTCAAGACGGTGGTGGATGATACCGCAAAGCAGGTCATGGATGAGAAGAAGATCTATATCAACTATCATGTGGGTACGATGATCGAGATTCCCCGTGCAGCGCTCCTGGCCGATGAGATTGCCGAAGAAGCGGAGTTCTTCTCCTTCGGCACGAACGACTTGACGCAGATGACCTTTGGCTTTAGCCGTGATGATGCGGGCAAGTTCCTGAGCTCTTATTATGAGAGTAAGATCTACGAGTCGGATCCCTTTGCCAAGCTGGACCAGAACGGTGTCGGCAAGTTGGTGAAGATGGCTGCAGAAAAAGGACGTGTTACCCGTAAGGATTTGAAACTGGGAATCTGCGGAGAGCATGGCGGAGATCCTTCTTCGGTGGAGTTCTGCCATCAGGTGGGCCTGAACTATGTGTCTTGCTCCCCGTTCCGTGTTCCGATTGCCCGGCTTGCGGCCGCGCAGGCTGCTTTGAAGGAGCAGGCATAAGCTTTTATGATGGAAGAACGCTAGGATAAGCGAGTTAAAGGAGCTATTGTTCTTGGGGAGGAATATCTCAGGAGCAATAGCTTCTTTTGTAGAAGACAAAGGAGAAGGTGCATGAAAAGTTCAAATCTGAATCATCTCATCGAGGAATTGGAACAGGTAGAGCAATGCACAGATAAGAGACTGCAGCAATACTATATTCAACTGGCCGAGGTGGGAGAAGAAAGTCAAGAAAAAGAGGAATTCTATCAGGAGATACAGCAGGAAGTCAAAGATTTAAAGCAAACATCCGGGAAACTACTGAATTGTCATTTGAAGATGAAGGCAAACGCTGACGAGCTGGAAACGCGTCTTAAAGACGTACAGGCCAGCCAGAAGAAAAGACTCATCATTTCTCCGCCGCCTGCAAACTCTGTGATCGATCTGGAGGAGCAGAAAGCGGGACATTTCGCACAGGGACTTAATTTTTATAAGATGTTTCTGGTATGCTTCATTGGCAGCTTTGCAGGGGTTGTGATCGAGATGCTATGGTGCCTGATCAGCAATGGCTATATCGAAAGCCGGGCGGGTTTGGTGTACGGTCCCTTCAATCTGTTATATGGCGTGGGAGCGGTGTGTCTGACTTGGGCTTTATATAAGTACAGAAATCGGAGCAGCTCGATATCGTTTCTGGGCGGTATGATTGTCGGCAGTGCGGTGGAGTATATTTGTTCCTGGGGACAGGAACTGGTGCTGGGGTCTCGGTCCTGGGATTACAGCAACATGCCGTTTAATTTAAACGGCAGGATCTGTTTGTTATATTCGATCTTTTGGGGAATTTTGGGCGTTCTCTGGATCAAGAATATATATCCCCGTATGGCGAAGTGGATCCTGAAGATTCCGAATCGGGCTGGAAAGATCATTACCTGGCTGCTGGTGGCCTTCATGATTGCGAATATTGTGATGACCAGTCTCTCATTGGCTAGGTGGGTAGAACGAATACAGGACAAACCGGCGTCCAATGGTATTGAGAACTGGCTAGATGATCACTTTCCAGATGAACGTATGGAAAAAATTTTCGCAAATATGGAATTTAGTAAAAAAGATTCGTAGGCATTGATGTTTCTTGCACTAGTCAACAAAAACTGG
>DBQQ01000054.1 GCA_002305315.1 Clostridiales bacterium UBA1390 | reverse complement strand
GGTTCCCCCGTTTCAGGCGCGAGTCGTAGTATACCACTTTCTCCTACCCTTTGTCAACTCTTTTTTTCAAAAAATGCTATTTTTTATCTATGGCTTCTTGGCTTCTGATGGTAAAGCCCTTCTTTTCTCTTTTAAAATGTGATATAATAGGCGTGGCATGACAGCTTTCTAGGACTGTTGGGACTGAACCACGCCTCGAGATTGACCCCCTAAGGCGTCAATCTCCGTCACTAATCCCATTGCGATATACACGCGTGGCATGACAGCTTTCTAGGACTGTTGGGACTGAACCACGCCTCGAGATTGACCCCCTAAGGCGTCAATCTCCGTCACTAATCCCATTGCGATATACACGCGTGGCATGACAGCTTCCCATACTGTTACGCCTTATAAAAATTCTAATAGAAGGAGGACAAACAATACCCTCTGCCGCTTTCACGGGAAGGGGCTATTCGTTATAAGAATCATGAACATACAATGGAATGCGGAAGAATACCGCCATCACTTTCAATTTGTACATCACTATGGCGAGGATCTCTTGCAGCTCATCGACGAACCGCAGGGAAAGCGTGTGGTTGATCTCGGCTGCGGCAATGGTGCGCTCAGTGCCAAGCTGCGGGATCTGGGCTGCCATGTGACAGGCGTAGATGCTTCTGCCGATATGCTGGACATCGCGCGTGCCTCGTATCCTGACATCCCATTTATCCAAGGCGATCTTCGGACATTTCAATTGGATACACCCGCGGACGTTCTATTTTCCAATGCGGTATTTCACTGGATCGACGCCAGCGATCAGCAGAAAATGCTCTGTCAGATCGCTTCGCAACTGGTTCCGGGTGGTCAGTTAGTCTGTGAGTTCGGAGGACATGGCTGTGCCGAAACCGTCCACGCTGCCCTGGAACGCGCCTTTACGCGCCGTCAGCTTATATATCCCCGTGTCTTCTATTTTCCTACCATCGGAGAATATACGCCCCTATTGGAACACGCGGGATTCAAGGTTGTATGGGCTCATCTGTTTGATCGTTGGACGCAGCAATCGACACCGGACGGCCTCTCTGACTGGATTCGCATGTTTGTACGGAAGCCTTTCGAAAATTTGTCGGAGGATGTCACGGCGCAAATCATTCAGGAAGTGAATGAAGAACTGCGTCCGGTTCTTTATCAAGATGGCCATTGGTACATCGACTACGTGCGGATTCGGATCAAAGCGATAAAGGAGGTATAACTATGACATCATCTTCCGTGTCATTGGCTCCCATGCAGGCCCTGCGGCAGAACATGAGCCGCGTCTTTGTCGGAAAAGAGGAAGCCCTGGAACTCATTTTAACAGCTCTTTTATGCGGCGGGCACGTCCTCATCGAAGATGTCCCCGGCCTAGGGAAGACCACTTTGGTCTCTTCCTTGGCTCGTTCTCTGGGCTGCAGTTTTGCTCGCATTCAGTTTACTCCGGATGTCATGCCTGCTGACGTGACAGGATACACACTCTTTAACATGGCAACCGGCGAAAAAGAAGTCCATCCGGGCAGCATCATGCATCAGATTGTTTTGGCAGACGAGATCAATCGTACCGGCCCCAAGACACAATCCGCCCTTTTGGAAGCCATGCAGGAGCGCCAAGTCAGTATCGACGGCGTCACCTATCCGCTGCCGACACCTTTCATGGTCCTTGCTACGCAAAATCCAGCCGAACTGACAGGGACATTTCCTCTTCCAGAAGCACAGCTGGATCGTTTTCTCATGCGTATTTCTCTCGGTTATCCAACCCGCGCAGAAGAAAAAGAGATTCTGGAACGAAACATGCAGGGAATCTCTCCCGCTTCCCTTTCCAGCGTCATGCGGGTTGAAGAACTCCTTGCATTGCAGGAAGCCTTTCATCAGGTGCGCTGCGCCCAGTCCATTCTGGATTATATTATTTCGCTGGCCGATGCCACCCGGCATCATGAGCAGATTGCGCTGGGTATCAGTCCGCGCGGCTCCCTCGCCCTCATGAATGCCGCCAGAGCCTATGCCCTGCTGCAGGGCCGCGACTTTGTACAGCCCGATGATGTGCAGAAGCTGATTGAGCCTGTATTCGTACATCGAATCATCTTACAGTCACAAGCGGTTTTTCGTCAGCAGACCCCTGTGCTGGTTCTCCGTTCCATCCTGCGGGAAATTCCCGTTCCAAACATTCGGTAATCCCATGAAACGTTTTCGTATCTTCTATTATCTCTTGATGCTCGCCAGCCTTTTATACGGCCTTTACAGCGGCAATCGGATTTGCTATACGCTGTTTTTCATGCAAATTCTGATTCTATTGGCCGCCCTGGCCCTGAATCTCTGGACTATCCTTTCTTTTTCCTACGTTCAGACTCTCAATACACGAGAAGCGGAAAAGGGACAGACTGTTACCCTGCACCTGGGCATCTATAATGATAAGCCCTTTCCTTTTACGCATATGAAAATCCATATTCTGGCGCCCGCTCCCGAGGAGTGTCAGGATGTATGGATCAATCTGGCGCCCCGGCAGGAGACCTCTTTTGACTTCATCTTCTCCTTGCCCTATCGCGGAGAGTATGAGATGGGTATGACCCGGCTGGATATCCAGGATCTTTTCGGCCTTTTTCCCATGCATATCGATATGCGCTGGCTTTCTTACTATCGCACACAGACTGTTCTGGTGTATCCACGTACCATTCATTTTCGTCTGCCCGCTTTCTCCCAGTCTTCTGCCACGGGCCTCGGACAAAACCTCGGTCCGCTGACCCCTGGAAGCGAGGAATTTTCTCATCTCCGCCCGTTTCTACCCGGAGATCTCATGGCCAGGATACACTGGAAATCTTCCATTAAGACGCGCAGTCTAAAGACACGGCAATATACGGATCCCTCGGGAGAAAGCTGCCTCATTTTCATAGACACGCAAAAGATTTCCAAAGAGGCGGACCGGATCGCTGACCAGGTGACTGAATGCGCCGCTGCACTTTTATATGCTCATTTAGTCCAGGAAGATCCCACACGTCTTGCCTGCGGAGACCTCTCATATGCGCAGCTATCAGAATCATTTTCTCTTTCCGACTATCATCGATGCCATCAATGGCTTGCTATGCTGCCGTTTCGTCAAGAAGCGGAAGAAGCCGGCGCGGAGGCATTGCATGCCCTGATCCATGCCTCCCCCGTTCAGAAACTCTACGTTCTTGGCCCGACGATCAATTCCGCTTGCATCACCTTGCTGGAATCGTTCCCTGTTCCTTGTCACTATTGGATCGGGAGCCCGTTGCCGAACCCTGCCCCACCACTGGCAAAACAGATCCAGCTTGCTTCTTTTCATGAAAAAGAAACAGCCGTTTTTCTTCACGATCAGTTAGGAGGCGATGTGCTATGAAATCCGGCGCCTTCCGCCTATATTGTCTGGACGCTCTCTGTGTATTGCTCTTCGCCCTGGGAGCCTCCTATATCCTGCTCCCCCTATTTGGCCATTCTCTAAGCCTGGGACATCAGTTTCTGCTCCTGTTGGGACTGCTCCTGTTCTGGAGTCTTCTGGAGATCCGTCTTCTGCTTCCCTTCGCCGTACTGGCGGGTGCAGGGCTGCTGCTGGCCCTGATTTTCTGGTGGCAGGATGAGTCCCTGGCCGCATTCCTGCAAGGTTTCTTCTCCTGGTGTTTCTCCGGCATGCCGGAAGATCCCCTCTATTCCCATGAATGGGGACGCAATCTGGCATATCTTCTTCTCCTGACACCCGTTGTGTTATTATTCTGGCTGCTTGTACGCAAGCTCTTTTCCTTGTGGATTCTTTGCCTGCTCGCTTTAGGCCTGCTTCTGTTTCAGGGCTTCCGCAATGAACAGGATCTCTGGGCCCCTTTTTTCCTGCTCTGTGCCGCGCTGATTCTCTGTCTGCCTCGCGGTCAGCTCCGTACAAACGACAGGATTCGCGCCCAGGCCCTCGCCCTCTTGTTTCTCCCTGTCATCCTGGCAGGCAGTTTCTGGCTGGCCCCCTCCGAAGACGAGCAGTGGACCTCCCGCGGGTTTCAGAATCTCGTACACGATATCGAAGACTTTTTCGAGTATCACTGGGGCGATCTGCCGGACTGGCCGATTACCTCCATGCGCAGCATGGGATGGATGCCCCAGGGAGACACGCTGGGCGGCGATGTGGAACTGGATGATCAGGTAGTCTTCTCGATCGACACCAACTCTCCCTTCCTGTTGCGCGGAGAAACGCTGGACTATTACACCGGCTCCTCCTGGCAGGATACTCCGGACTATTCCTATGGCAATTTCCGTCTGGAAAGCCTGTTCTGGCAGGGACAGCGTGCGGACGCCTATGGGTATGATCTTCCGCAGGATACTTCCGCCATTCGTTCTCTTCTTAATTCCATGACCGTCACAGTGGACGCTCGCATCCGGTGCAGCGCCGCCTATCGTTCCCTGTTTCTCCCGTATCGTACGCGGGATATCCACGTCAACACACAACAACAGGATCTATACTTTAATACGCAAGGAGAAACCTATCTCTCCTTTCAGCCTTCCTATAGCTATTCCTATCAGGCAGGCGCCGAAATCTGGGATCATACCGACAGCAGATTCGATGAACATATGCTGCTTCTGGAAGAGATGGTATCGGACGAGACAGATGCTGCCTATGAAGAAGTCGCTTCTCTATGCCTGCAGATTCCCTCCACTCTTCCCTCGTGGGTACAAACACTGTGTGACGAGATTGCTGCGGAACAGGGTTCCCCCTATGCAAAAGCGATGGCACTGCGAGACTATCTTTCTGAACAATGCACATACACGCTGACCCCTGGTGCGCCAGACCCGGAAGAGGATTTTGTGGCTTACTTTCTGCAGGATCGCCAGGGATACTGCGTATATTACGCCTCTGCATTGACGGTGATGTGCCGTCTGGAAGGCATTCCCGCCCGATATGTCACGGGATACGGAATGATCCCGGAAGAAGACGGAAACGGATATCAGGCCACACAGGCCACCGGACACGCATGGGCCGAGATTTATCTCAACCAGATCGGATGGGTACCCTTAGATGCTCTTTCCCAGGATATTTTCCTTTTGAACATGCCCATTCCCCAAGAACCGGAATCCTCTTCCTCCGAAACATCTCCTACACTAACAGAAGAACCAGAGGAAGAAACAACGTCCTCTCCCATGGCGCCACCGGAAGAAGAGACGCCTGACTCCTGGAATCCAGCGGAACTCCTCTGGGGACTCATCCCTCTTGCGCTCTTCGCCACATTTCTATACTATGGCATGACGTACTTCACCAGAAAATATACCCTGGCATATGTCGAGAAGCATACCCCTCGGCCCGAAGAAGCCGCTGAATACTACTACCGCGATCTTCTGCGCCAACTCGCCCTCTTTGGCCTGCAGATTCACAACGAAGACACGATGCTAGCTCTCGGCGAGCAGGCGGATCGCACGCTGCCCACCGAACTCGGCATCTCCATGGCTTCTATCAGTCAAGTCATGAATCGTCTTCGTTTTGGAGGCTATGTCCCCACACGTACTGAAATCAAACAGATGGCGCATAGTCATCAGATCATCGAAGCACATCTACGTAAAGTTCTGGGATTCTGGGGATACTTCCTGCGGCGCTTCCTTCCCAGTTTCTTCTTTTCGAAACTTCGCAGACCAAGACGAGACAAAAAAAGTTCGCAGACTCACTAACCTATCAAAAAGGACTTTCTGGGCCCATGTTTCGCCAGAAAGTCCTTTTCTGTATCTAATTACGTTCAGATTGCCTCAAACCTTCGAATGAGCCCCGTCCCAATGGGATCAGGACCCGTGTGTACACCAATCGTAGCACCGATCTGCATCATTTCCGGAACTATTCCGATACGCTGTGCCAATTCCTTGGAAAACTCCTCACATTCCTGCTGATCATAACCAAATCCCGTCATGACACGGTACTCTTCCGTTCGCACATGATTCGCTGTGCAGAAGATTTCCATCATCTGAATGACCTTTCGCAACGCATGTTTTCTGGAACGGCTGACGCCTGACGGAAACAGCTCTCCTTCTTTCATCACAATCAGCGGCTTAAACGGCAGCTTCGCTCCGATCGTACTTAGCACCTTCCCGGCTCGGCCGCCATGTGCTAGATATTCCATAGTACCAATTGTGAAAAAGATGCGTCCCGTTTTCTTCAATCGTTCCAGAAGATGTACCGTCTCCTGGAGCGGTATCCCCTGGTCGCGCATTCGCGCAGCTTCCAGCACAAAGCTTCCCTGCAGAACCGTGGCCAGCGTAGAATCAATCACCTCAATCTCCGCATGGGCATACTGTCCACGCAGTTCTTCCTTTGCCAATTGCGCAGAATTATAGGATCCCGTGAACTTCGCGCTCAAACAGATACACAGGATCGGGATTCCCTTCTCCACATACGGCTGAAATACCTCTACATAGTCCATCACCGTGGGCAATGAGGTTTTCGGAAATGTCCCCGACATATCTTTCATCTTCTGGTAGATATCCCGCACCTTCATCTCCTTTTCCTCTTTTACATACTGCTGTCCATCAAAAGTCACATAGAACGGGACGATTTCAATTTGATGCTGCCTCGCTGTTTCCAATCCAATATCGCATGCACCATCTGAAATAATCTGAAATGAATTTTGTCTATTTTCGTTCATATAAATCACTAGTTACAAGCTGGGTATAACCCGCGTTCTCCAATACCTTTCCGGCTCTATCCCGTTCTTCCACTCTAAATACCATACAAGCCTCTTCTGGCAATGGACACACAAACGCATACATATATTCTATACTGATATTCTCTGCGGATAATGCCTGCACTGCCCCATCCAGACCGCCTGGATAATTCGGCATCTTGACGGCCAAAACATCCGTCAGTGTCACCGCCGCATTCTGCATCTTCAAAATCTCCGCAGCTTCCTCTGGTCGGTCTACGATCATCCGTAAAACGCCATAATCTGTCGTATCCGCAATAGACAAGGCCAGAATATTGATTCTATTTTGTGCCAAGGCATGCGTCACTTCTGCCAGGCCGCCACGTTTATTCTCCACAAATACGGATAACTGCTGAACGCTCATTTCCCTTCCTCCTTCTCTTTAAATCTTTCTTCGATCAATAACGCGCTGTGCCTTTCCCTCCGAACGACTCAGCGATTTCGGCGCCACCAACTTCACATTGGCAGCAATGTTAAGAGTCGACTGCATTGCCGCAGCGAGACGTCTCTCATAGGATTCAATATCTTTGACTGAATCCGAGAACATTTGAGGAGTCATCTCTACCTGTACTTCCATCGTATCCAAAGCTCCCACCCGATCGACAACAATCAGATAGTTTGGCTCCAGTCCCATCTCCGTCAATACATATTCCACCTGAGAGGGGAATACATTGACACCCCGAATAATCAACATATCGTCTGTACGTCCTTTGAGTTTCTTGAGCCGTACGACGGTTCTTCCGCATGCACACTTTTCTCTGACCAGGGCGCTGATATCCCGCGTCCTATAACGAATCAGCGGAAGCGCTTCTTTTCCAATACAAGTAAAGACAAGCTCTCCATACTCACCGTCAGGAAGCACTTTCCCTGTATCCGGATCAATGATTTCCGGATAAAAATAATCCTCGCATACATGGAGTCCCTGCTTCTCTCGGCACTCGTAAGCTACGCCCGGTCCCGCAATCTCCGATAAACCATAGATATCGTAAGCATCTATATTCAGAAGTTTCTCTATGTTCTCACGCATTCCTTCACTCCAAGCCTCCGCGCCGAATAACCCTGCCCGCAGCGGAATCTTGGTGGTGTCCACTCCCATTTCTCTGCAAGTCTCCCCGATATAGGCCGCATAGGATGGTGTACAGCAAAGGAAGTTGCTTCCGAAATCCTGCAGAATCTGCACCTGCCTCTTCGTATTCCCCGAAGATACAGGAATCGCCGCGGCTCCCAGCTTCTCCGCACCATAGTGCAGGCCTAATCCGCCCGTAAATAGACCATACCCATACGAGATATGGACATAATCACTCTTAGTACATCCGGCCGCCGCTAATGCGCGCGCCGCACCATTCGCCCACACATCAATATCATGCTGCGTATACGCCACCACGGTCTGTTTGCCCGTTGTTCCCGAAGAAGCGTGTACACGCACCACCTCTTCCTTCGGCACCGCAACCAGGCCATACGGAAAATGATCTCTTAAATCCGTCTTATATGTAAACGGCAACTTTACGATATCATCAATACTTTGAATGTCCTCCGGACGAATCCCCATCTCATCCAGCTTACGGCGATAAAATGGAACGTGTTGATAACACCGCGCCACCATGCTGCGCAGACGCTCCGATTGAATTTCACGCAGCACCTCCGGTTCCGCGCACTCTATCTCTGGCTGAAAATACAGTTCTTCTCTTTCCATCGTTGGCCTCCCAGTTTTATTATGCTGTATATCCGGCTTCAAAAGCCTTTAGGTTGAGTTCGACAAATCGCTCCGGCACTGTACTGCGCACCGCATCCTGCCATACTTCCTTCGGAATGTCGGTCTGTCTGGCCATGACCCCGATCAAGACGATATTCACCGCCTTGACGGACCCCGCTTCCATTGCCAGCTTCAGTGCGTCTACGGCCTGCAACCGCGCGCCTGCCTTTCGAAGCGCTTCCAATACCCCTTCCGGATACTGTGCTGCCCCTGTAACCACTGGCATAGGATCCATCTTCTGTGTATTCACAATCAACATTCCCTCCTTTTTCAGATAGGGAAGCCATCTGGCCGCCTCCAACTGTTCAAAGGCCAGGATCAGATCCGCCTCTCCCTGATTGATAATGGGGGAATACACTTTTTCTCCCGCACGCACATAAGTCACGACCGAACCTCCGCGCTGGCTCATGCCATGCACTTCACTGACCTTGACATCCTGCCCTGCGGCCTGCATAGCCGCTCCCAGAACCCGGCTGGCCAGAAGAGTCCCCTGACCGCCAACACCAACAATCATCACATTCAACGATTTCATGCCTGAGCACCTCCTTTCACACCGATGGCATCCTTAGGACAAAGCTGCTTACAGAAGCTGCATCCCATGCACTGTGTAAAGTCAATCACTGCTTTTCCATCTCGAATACTGATGGCCGGGCATCCCACCCGCATGCAGCTCTTACACCCGATACACTTTTGCGGATCCACTGCCAACGGAGGACGGTGCTTGACGGTTTTCAGAAGCATACAGGGTCTACGGGAGATGATCAGGGACGGCTCCTCCGCCGCCAGTTCCTCCTTCAATACCTGTTCTGTATCCTTTAGATCATAAGGATCCACCACTTGTACTCGCTGGAACCCGCAGGCTTTTGCCAGAGCTTCCAGATTTACAGCAATCGTGGGGTCTCCCTTGATCGTCAAGCCATTCGCCGGATTGTTCTGGTGTCCCGTCATCCCCGTAATCGAATTATCCAGCACGATGATAGTACCATATCCTTGGTTGTATGCCATATTGATCATACCTGTAATACCTGAATGAATAAAGGTAGAATCCCCGATGACCGCTACGGACTTCTTGGCAAATTCCTTTCCCTTCGCCTTCACCATGCCATGAAGAGCCGAGACCGACGCTCCCATACAGATACTGGTATCAATCGAAGACAGGGGCGCCAAGGCCCCCAACGTATAGCAGCCGATATCTCCGCTCACGTTGCACTTTAGTTTTTTTAGCAAGTAAAACATACCACGGTGAGGACATCCTGCACAGAGAACTGGCGGACGTCCCGGAATCTCCAAATCCGTCTGCATGACTTCCGGCCGAATTCCCAAAATCTTCTCCCGAATCATATTCTGAGAATACTCACCCAACAGCGTAAAACATTCTTTTCCTATAACGGATACACCGATCTTACGGCAATGATCCTCAATCACGCTGTCTAGTTCTTCAATCACATAGACCTTTTCACAGCGCTTGGCAAAATTGCGGATCAACTCCACTGGCAACGGATTGACCATACCCAGCTTCAAGTAATTCGCTCCTTCTCCCAACGCTTCTCTCGCATATTGATAACAGATACCCGCCGCGATGACTCCGATCTTCGCACCATGGTCTTCCACCTGATTAATTGGCGCCGTCTCTGCATATTCCTGCAGCTTACGCTGACGTTCCTCAATAATCGCATGCCTTTTGATCGCCATCTCCGGCATCATCACATACTTCTGCGGATCTTTATCGAATTCTCTCTCCGGAGCTTCCTGTGGCTCATGCTCTTCTACCAGGCTTCTGGAATGCGCGATTCGTGTCGTCAGACGCAGCATCACCGGCGTGTCAAACTCCTCGGACAGCGTATATGCCAACTTCGTATATTCCAGGCATTCCGTCGAGTCTGCCGGCTCCAGCATCGCCAGTTTCGCCGCGATCGCATGATGTCGCGAATCCTGCTCATTCTGTGAGGAATGCATTCCCGGATCATCGGCTACGCCAATGACCAAACCAGCATTGACTCCCGTATAAGATGCCGTATACAGCGGATCCGCCGCCACGTTCAGCCCTACGTGTTTCATACCGCTGAATGCGCGGCTGCCCGCGATACAGGCACCGATCGCGGTCTCTGTCGCCACTTTCTCATTCGGCGCCCACTCACAATATATTTCTTCATATTGTGTAGCCGCCTCAGTAATCTCTGTACTGGGCGTTCCAGGATAGCTGGACACCACTCGTACACCCGCCTCATACAATCCACGGGCAACCGCCTCATTGCCCAACATGATCTTTTTCAACGTTCTCTCCTCCTTATCCTTCTTCAGGTTGGTTGCGCAGATCCAGGATCCGCTTCGCTTTTCCTTGAAATCTTTCCAATGTCTTGGGCTGCACCAGCGTTATCTTCGCTTCCAACCCCAGTACGCTCTTCAGCCGATCATGCAGGCTATGCTGCAATGCCTCCAGTTCTCGATAACGTTCCAACAGGTCCGCATTAACCAACTCGACTTGTATCTCTAATGTGTCTCGATAATTCTTACGACGGACAATCAGCCGATAATGCGGTCCAATATGTGGCGTACCGATCAAGACACTCTCAATCTGCGTCGGGAATACATTGACTCCCTTTATAATCAGCATATCATCCGTGCGCCCTGCCGTCTTTGACATACGAGCGTGGGTACGGCCACATGGACATGGCTCATATGTAAGCGAGGTGATGTCTTTGGTGCGATACCGCAATACTGGCATTCCCACTTTGCTCAGTGTGGTCACCACAAGCTCTCCCTGCTCTCCTTCTCCCAGACGCTCTCCCGTCTCCGGGTCAATGATCTCCGGCAGGAAATGATCTTCCGCGAAATGCATTCCTTGGCGTTCCGGGCAATCCCCGGCTACACCAGGACCGCCCAGTTCCGTCATCCCATAGTTGTCTGAAACATAGATATGCAGATTGGCTTCAATCTGATCTCGCATCTGTGGCGTACAGGGTTCTGAACCCAGGATCCCCAGTCGCAGTTTGTAATCTGACAGGGGGTATCCCGCTTCTTTTACCGCTTCACTCAAATATAGTGCATACGAAGGCGTCGCTACTAAGCCCGTCACCCCAAAGTCTCGAAACATCATCATCTGCTTTTCTGTATTTCCAGACGATGCAGGTATAACCGTTGCTCCAATCTTTTCCAGGCCATAATGCAACCCTAACGCTCCGGTAAAAAGGCCGTAGCCAAAACTGACCTGTACGATATCATCCGCCGTCACGCCACCGGCTACCGCAACACGGGCCACACAGTCAGACCATATATCCAGATCCTCTCGTGTATAAACGCCTACCGTAGGCTTACCCGTTGTCCCAGAAGAGGCATGAATCCTCACAATCTGATTCATAGGCACTGCCATCAAACCAAAAGGATAATGGTCTCTGAAATCATCCTTGGTCGTATACGGAATATATTGTATATCTGACAACTGCTTGATCTTGCTCCCATCTCCGACGCCTGCTTTATCTAGGCGTTCACGATAAAAAGCTGTATGATGATAGCAGTATGCTACAGTCGCTTTCAGCTTTTGAAGCTGTAATTCCAAAAGCTCCTTACGGGGCATCGTCTCGATATCCTTCTGGAAAAACACCTGTGCACTTCCTCTCCTTGGTTCTGAAGGAAGACTCCTTTGTCCTCCTTCGATATTTCTATCATTATCTCATAGATCCTACCATTTGTCAAAAGATTTTACCGTGAAGAGGCCTCTTTTTAGCAAAACACGAAAAAATTTACGTTTCCTATGTTGTATGCCTGCAGGAGGATGTGGTATAATAGGCGTGGTCTGACAGTTTCCTATACTGCAATCTTTGAGCCACGCCTTGAGTTTGCCGCCATAGGGCGTCAAACTCCGTAAAAAGTCTCGTTATGGGGTGTGGCCTGACAGCTTCTTATTACTGTAACAACCATACCCATATCCCATGATAGAAAGGTGGTTATTTCATGGATATTGAATCAATCAAGACACATTTCTTTTCCGATTGTTTTGCGACCAAGATCTTAGGCGCACAAATAGAAGACGTGAGAAGTGGATACGCCCGCTGCAGTTTCACTATCGAACCCAAGCACCTGAATGCAGTAGGCACCGTGATGGGCGGCGCCATCTTCACGTTGGCAGATTTTGCGTTTGCAGTAGCCAGTAACGCGGATCAGCCCCCTACGGTCTCCTTATCCAGTCAGATCTCTTTCCTGGGCGTCGCTAAAGGTACAAAACTCATTGCGGAGGCCCGTTGCGAAAAGCAAGGCCGCAGCACCTGCACCTACTTGATTCATCTCTTTGACGATCTGGATACACCCGTCGCCCTTGTCACTGTCACCGGTTTTATCAAATCTTAAGTCTTCAAAAAAGAGCCGCTGCAAACTCTGCAACGGCCTCTTTTTTATTCCTCTACCTTCTCAAAATTGTCCTTGCCGACACCGCACAACGGGCAAACCCAATCCTCCGGAATGTCTTCGAAGGCTGTACCGGGTTCAATTCCGCTGTCTGGATCTCCCTGTTCCGGATCATACACATATCCGCAAACAACGCAAACGTACTTGTCCATTTGTTTCTCCTTTCCCGGGCTTTTACCCGAACTTCTATCATGATTTCATATTATCTAACCAAATGACGCGGATTATTCTTCCATCCCACCACTGTTTCATGCAGCGAACAGATCTTGTCTGCTAAGCATACTAGCGCAGCCTCTCTGCATCTAGGCACTTTTCGCAGCGTCAGTGGCCACATATGGCTGATAATCACATTTTCCTCCACTTTATTTAATGCAAAATGCTTCCGCGCATTGCGCAGAGCCGTGGCAGGATGCCGAAACCCGTGAAGGGGCTGTGCTTCCTCCGGCTTATGCCAGTCATATAGGTAAAAGTCATGCAGCATCGCACCTCTGATCAGGCTTTGCGTACGAAAACGAACTGGAATCCGCCTGCTCATCCAGAAACTCAGCTTTGCGACTCGGATACTATGATCCAAGGTACTGGTTCTTCCATGCTGAGGAAACTCGTGCATCTTTTGCACATCATGGTTCTGCATCAATTCTCGTATTCTGCTGCGAAACTCCCTATTCTCCCTTCTGGTCATAACATGGCTCCTTTCTGAATCCGCATTTTTTCCAAGGAAAATCCACCCCTATTATAGCGCAAAGTCTTGCTGCCTGCAACTACTATTTTATGCCCGAGTGGTCATTTTTTCCCACTCGCGTTATCTGGATTGACAAAACTCTGTCAACCCCTTATGATATCTACGTAAATCCTGAAAGGAGGATGTTACTTATGTTATCGATTCAACACCTGACTAAGAGTTATGGTTCCAAGAAAGCCGTAGATGACCTGTCTTTAGAAATTCAGCCCGGCGAAATCTACGCCTTCATCGGCCACAATGGCGCCGGAAAAACCACTACGCTCAAAGCCGTATGTGGTCTGCTGCATTTTGATTCCGGTCAGATCTTGATTGACGGCCACTCTATTGAAAAAGAGCCCTTACTATGCAAACAGTCTCTGGCTTACATTCCCGATAATCCGGATCTGTATACCTTCCTGTCCGGCATTAAGTATCTGAACTTTATTTCCGACATATATGGCATTCCCAAAGATCAGCGCGAAGAGCGCATACATCACTATGCCGATCTATTCGAGCTCACCAGTGACCTGGCACAGCCCATCAGTGCGTATTCCCATGGCATGCGGCAGAAACTGGCTATCATTTCCGCACTCATCCATGAACCGCGTCTGCTGATCATGGACGAACCCTTTGTCGGGCTTGATCCCACTGCCAGTCATCTGCTGAAGGATCTCATGCGGGAAATCTGTCAAAAGGGCGGCTCTATCTTTTTCTCCACCCACGTTCTGGAGGTGGCCGAGAAACTCTGTGATAAAGTCGCTATCATCAAACAGGGCCGGCTTCTTCGCAGCGGCAGTATGGAAGACGTAAAGGGAGACTCTTCCTTGGAAGACGTCTTTTTGGAATTGGAGGAAGACCATGCTTAAAGCACTGATTCGCGTACGTTTCGCATCATTGTTCAGTTCCATGTTTCGTACGAAAAAGACCGAAACAACCATGTCTACCGGAAAGAAAGTCCTTTTCGGCATTCTCTGGCTCTATGTGATCGCTGTGCTGCTCTTCGTGTTTGGCGCGTTGTTCTTAGCCTTTACCCCCATGCTCTCCACCGAAATGAGCTGGTTTTACTTTGCTTTCGCAGGACTTGCAGCCTTCTGCTTTTCCTTCATTGGCAGCATTTTTGTGACACAAAGCCAACTCTTTGACGCGACAGACAATGAGCTTCTGCTGTCTATGCCCATTCCTTCTTATTACATTTTGCTATCTCGCATGCTTCTGCTGTTGATCTTGAACTATGTCTATGAGGCATTGATCTTCGCCCCCGCCTTGTTCGTTTACATGGTATCTGGCTATAGTACGATCACCGGAGTCCTTCTCCTGCTCGTCTCCTACCTGATCCTGCCTCTTCTGACTTTATCCCTCAGCTGTCTATGTGGATGGCTTCTGGCCATTATCAGTTCCCGGCTTCGACACAAGAATATCATCCAGGTGATCCTGATGCTGGTCTTCTTTCTGGCCTATTTCTATTTCTTCCAGAATATCTCTGATTACCTGAGTTCTTTGCTGGAAAACGGTGCCGAGATCGCGGAAGCCATACGGCGCGCTCTGCCCCCATTCTATTATATGGGAGATGCGATCGCTAACGGGAACCTCTTGTCCTTCCTATGGTTCTTCCTTTTTTGTCTGGTTCCCATCATCCCCATATACTGGCTTCTGTCGCATTTCTTTATCCGGATTACGACTACTCATAAAGGGCAGAAAAAGGTTGCCTATCGCCGCAAACAGCTTCGGGTCAATACCCCCATGCGGGCACTCATTTCCAGAGAACTGCGCTTCTTCCTTTCCCTGCCCATGTACATGATGAACTCCCTAGTTGGCGTTATGTTTGCCATCTTAGTGCCTATCTTTCTCATCACACAACGGGATTCTCTTTTACCGTTATTTTCTCTGATCGGGCCTTCCGCCGCCGATTCCGCTGGCATTCTCATCGCAATCGCAATGGTTTTCTGTGCTTCTACCAATATCATCACCTCACCTTCCATTTCTTTGGAAGGAAACCGATTGTGGCTACTGCGCTCGCTGCCCATTCCTTCTCAGAAGATTTTGCTGGCTAAAGTAGCGCTGCATTGTATCATCTGCATTCCTTTTCTTCTGATTTCTACATTGGTAGGATGCATCGCGCTGCACGCCTCTCTTCTCAGCACGCTTCTGGCACTGCTCTTTTCCAGCGCCATGACAGTTCTCATCGCATTGCTGGGGTTAATCATCAATCTGCACATGCCGAAATTTGATTGGATCAATGAAACAACCTGCGTGAAGCAAAGTGGCAGTGTCATGCTGACGATGTTCGGCGGTATGGGCATTCTGGTTGTCCCTGTATTGCTTTATATCTTTGTACTGCGTTTTCTTCCTTTAATGGCTTATGCCTATCTATGCCTCCTGCTCTGCGTCATCGGATGCGTTCTGGCCTACCTGTATCTGATTCGCAAAGGCGTAGCCTTATTTGAAAACCTGCAGAGTTAATGCATCTGTCCTTAGATCAAGTACCCCCTCACACCATTCCTTCTCTGAAAAAGAAATGGCACGAGGGGGTACCTATTTTATTCTTCGTAACAAGCTCTGGGCCCGCCAATATACTTGGGTCGGGTATACGCGCAGAGAATCGGCGCATTCCCGATGGTCTGCACCGACAGTCGCAACGGCACTGCCACTTCCCGTAAATGCATTCCGATCAAGGTGCCGCCAATATCCAGTCCGCAGGCGGCCCGGATACGCTCCACTGCCACGGGATGCTGCATTTTTCGCCACGCTGTCGTAGCAAAAGACCCGCCCGCCTTAGGCTGCGGAACCACCCATACCGGATCATACCCATATCGTCTGGCTGCTTCCTCTTCGAGAATCAGCGCCCTGTTCAGGTGCTCACAACACTGCGCCGCCAGATAGCAGCCTCGTTCCCGGACCTGTGATGCAATGGCGTCGTACAACGCTCCCGCGACTTCCATGCTGGAGGTTGTTCCGATCTGATGGCCCAACACTTCGCTGGTAGAGCAGCCTACCACCACAATTTCGCCCGGGCAAATTTTTGAGCGATCCAACAGTTCCCGCATCACCCGGGCTGCTTGTTCATACCCCTCTAGTTCTTCTGCCATAGAATTTACTCCACGAAATTGACCGTACCCTCCGCGCGGGGCTTCTCCTCCGGCTGTTCTACCGCATATCCCAACGCAGCAATTCCCCAAATCACATGCGTCGCAGGAACGCCAAACTCGTCAAGTACCTTACGCACACCCGGCTCATCACAGATTCCCTTGGCCTGATTGACCCATACGGAGCCCACTCCCAGGGAATGTGCCGCCAACATGATATTTTCCATGGCACAGCCGCTATCCAGCTGGCCGTTTTGATTCTCACGATCCGCTTCTACCAGAATCAACATGTCCGGCTTATAGAAGTCATAGCCTTCCCGGCCAATCTGCTGACCAATTGCCTCTGCCAGCTTCTGTATCTTTTCCCGGTTATGCACCACTGTAAAGTGCCAACTCTGCCGATTCATGGCGCTAGGAGCATACGTAGCCGCCTCGACAATCGCCTCTACCGCTTCCTGCGGAATCCGCTTCTCCGTAAAACTGCGTACACTGCGTCTTGTCCGAATGTTGTTCAATACTTCGTTCATGTTACCCCGCCTTTCTTTTATTTGGATATCTTGATCATACCATTCTGCGGCAAAAAAATCAAGCCGCATCCTTGACTTTTTCCCTCGCCTCGCATATAATAAGGATGTTAGCGAGCTCTTGACCCACCATGCGATGTTCTCACATCGAGACCCGGGGATGTCAAGGTTTCGACGGGGATTGTTGAGATTTAGAGAGCCATCCGCAGCTTCGGGCCTGCGTCAACAACCTGAACCTAAATATAAACGCTAACGAAGATAGCAATAATTACGCATTTGCGTACGCTGCTTAATTAAGCGGCATGTTCTGCTGCCGGTTCCCACGCCTGCAGTCAGGGCATCGATGAAGGTTGGGCAACTTTTTCCTCAAAGCTTTGCGAGGAAAAAAGATAATAGGATGAAGCTACTGCCATATGAGCCTGCCGATGGGCGCATGTGGCGGGAAACCTAATATATCGGCTATGATGGTAGCGCTCTAGATGGATGGATCTTCGGACATGGGTTCGATTCCCATCATCTCCATTACGCAAGGAACCGCCTGGATAGACGGTTCCTTTGTTTTATGGCTTATATATGCGGTTTTTCGATACAACATATTCTTGCCTAGTGCAAGGAAAATTGTACCAGTGCGCACTGTTTTGACGAAAAAGTGAGCAAAAAATGAGCACTTTTTATTCCATAATTTTACATTTCACTAAAAAAGTTCTCTCCCTACCTATCCGGTAAAAACGACATTGTGAAACAAAATACGGGAATTTCAGAAATCGTGACACGGGAGCAAGCTCTACACGAAAAGATTGAAGGACAATTTTATTTGAGGATGGAAAACAAATGTTGGAAATTATTATTTCTATATTAGCGTTGCTAATAAGTATTTTTTCTCTCGCTTTATCTTTTATACAGTGCAGAGATAAATCTTTTAATATACAGCATATCCAAATAAAACCTTTGAAGAATCCGACTGAATTACTGTTTAATGGCAATGACAAATTTTCGATTGATTTGATAAACTTCAATAACAGAGATATATTGATTTACTTGCGTTACGGATATATGTGCATCAATGGCAAAACCTATCCCGTACAGTCAAATTATTATACTATAAATGCAAATTCTGTAACGAAGCTCGAAGCCAAATTTTCAACTGATGACTTATATCCATTTCCACAGAAATATGATATAATGCTAATATTTGAATATAAGGGATTGCTTTTGAATAGAACATTTAAGTATAAGAGAAAAGCGGCAGAAAAACATTCTTAAAGAAAAAAGGGGCACCGCCATTGGCTATGCCCCTTTTCATATTTGTTAACTTCGCCTATGTGGTCTCACTCTACTCCACACAACTTCATCCACGTCTCTGTCCCAACAATACCGTCAGACTCGATCCCTGCGTCCTGCTGGAACTTCTTGACTGCCGCTGCCGTCTGCGCATTCGCTACAGCAGTCTGGATCGCTTTCTGGACACGACGGTCAAATTCCGCCTGGTTTCCTTCCTGCGCGAGAAAATCCTCGAAGGACAGTGGTTCAGTTCCGCTTCCTGCACCCACGCCGGCTTCGTTCCCTGCCGGATTCCCGGCGGTTCCGCTTCCTTCGCCATCTGCAAAAAGCTGCAATGTTAAAAGATTTTCATGTTTCATATTTTCCTTTCCGCCCCAGCCCGTTGCTTGCCCAGGCCATTGCTATAGTTTACTGACATCTCGGTCAAAGTATTTTTACGTATTCCGGGAAATCTGTTACAATCTGGCAGATTCCCAAAAAGAAAGAATCCATCAAAAGTTTTCCTGCTTCCGACAGATTCCTGAAATATATATCAGCCTTTCCTGGCATGATATCATATCGAATTTTATCACTTGTTAAATCCTCAATGGATTTAATCAATGTCTGTGTCAATGCTGTCACGCCTGCGCCTACAATATCCTTTCCAGCTTCCGCGTAACCGGCATGTCCTTCAATTGCTACCCCATCCTCTCGGACGCTCACTTCAATCAATCGCATCACCTCTCTCCTGTAGCCATTTGACCACTTTGTCAATATCTATCGTCCCTGTGTAGTTCAATTTGACCGTAGCTCCATCCAAAAGAACCACAGTGGGTAATCTTTCAACATGATACTTTTCCTCTCTCCATGGCTCTTTCCATGCGTCTATACGCTCGATATGTTCAGTGCCTACCTGATTTTCGAGTGGTGTTATGATTTCTCGATCGTATACTTTACACGGCCCGCACCATGTCGCATGAAAAAATAACAATTTTCTCATAGCTCTCTCCTTTCTTCTAAAAATCGGGCATAAGAAAACCACCTGCCATTTCTGACTGGTGGTTTATGATATTTTCTCCTTTATTTCATCTTGCATAATCGTTATTACGCGATCATCAAAACCTTTTTTATCAACTTCAAAGATGCAGGCATCTCCGTCTCCCAAAATCTCCACTACTGTCCCGGTCCGACCATCCTTTAATTTGTACTTTTCATAAAGCTCAATCATAGAGTTCATCTCCTTAATCATCAACATGGACTGTAGTCAATCTCATTTCTCCGTTATTCTTATCATCTATCCATGCTGTTAATACTTTTGCTGTCTTTCCGTTTGGACCCGTGATGTCCATAATTACTTCATACGTCATCCCCCATCCTCGATCTCCTTTTTGAATCGCCTCATACTCTGGAAGCTTTGCATTGATTTGCTCTATTAAATCCTTCGCATTTTCCAAATCGTACCCTAAAGCACTTTTAAACGCCTTGGCCTTATCTACATCTTTATCCGGATTCAATGCATATTGAGTAAATTTTGATGCTGGGATAACAGCCTCTTTGTATCTCGGCAATTTTATTATAGCACTTTTTTCGCCATCCTTCAAGCGCCCTGTAACCTTTTCTGCCTGCTTTTTATCGCCAGAATGATTTGCCACATAATCATCTATCCATTTGTCCCAGTCCTCCACAACAATCTCATGAGTACAGCGGCACCTGGGATGAAGAGGCGGGAAGTTCACCCCCGGCTTTCTGTCTTTAATTTCAAACACTTGATCTCTTATCCCGCGGCAGATCGAACAAGTCTTTCCATCCAGAACCGGAGAAATCCTATACTGTTCAAAATCATCTTCGAATGGCTTTATGCTGCTTTCTGCCATTACATAGGTTCCCTCTGTATAGATCAGCCGATAGGCATCCCTGCGATTTACTCGGCTGAATCTCTGCTGAAGATTCCTGACAAGCCTATCATAGCTATCACCTCTGGCAAAGCCATGTGCGATGTCTGTAGAAAGGTACTGTGCCAGCTTCTGCGTATCATTCCAGATCCGCGTGGAGAAGTTCTCTCCATTACACCACGGCGTATCCACAAACTGCTTCACTACATCGGAATTAATAGAATAGAAATTTTTCCCAAATCCCAATGTTTCCATACCGTAATTTAGGCCTTTCTGCGATAACTTTGTTAGATATGGCTTCATCTGTTCGTCAGTATACCCGGCAATTTCCGCCTGCGTCATATATACAGAGTACTGTAAACCTTGTAGGCGGTCCAAGCGATATATCGATTCTCTAACCGGCATCAGATCAGCATATTGCGGATATTTTTGGACGAACGCTTCCATCCTCTCCATGAGGAGTGTCATATCCTCTTCTGATAAGTTTTGGAGTAGTCTCCGATAAGTAATGACATTATCTTCTCCATACTGCTGATAATATGCTGCGATTTCTTTATCAAGACGTTTAAACTCAGCATCATAGAACTTTTCCAGACGCTTTTTTAAGGCTGCTTCATCCTTCTCCGCCGTCCGCTTTAGTTGTTCCTGTCTGTCCGTCCAGTATGACATCTTCCACCTCTACAGTCCTATTGATGGGGAATCCTTCTGTAATTCCATCGTCTTCCTCCCTCTTGATCTGTTCCATTTCCTACTGTACGTTGTCCACACATGACAAAACAGAGAGCTGCGTCTGCTGACTGACGATCCCGGCCAGGTTTCCAGCAATCTGCGACTCTTCTAAAAGGTTAGAAGGAATATTTTGTGTGAACGTATAGTTCAGCTTTACCCAATCATCCGCCCTCATTCCAGATACCGGATTGCTGAATATCAGCTTGTACCGCCGATTCATTCCGGATGTAAACTTCCGCTGCTTGGTCATCGCCAGATTGCTCATAGCCTGCAGCTTGTATTTCAATGCAATTCCTGAAGAAGAACCGAAGTTTTCATCACTGATATTGGCCACCATACTGATCTGGAAGATCAATGTCTGCAGCCGATCCAGCAAATGTTCCTGCGAAGTATCGCCATCTGGCTTTTGCAGTATCGTGCATTTTGATTTCATGCTCAATGCTGCTCAATTCTTTTGCGATTTTCTGTTGCTCGGATTTGAGAAGGTCTAGCGGAATTGCATCGCAGTAATGAGCTTCAAGAAGTTTTTTTCGCTTGTTTTCCAGCTTGGCTTTTTCACCTTTAAGTCCATCCAGCTCGGCATCATATTTTGCTCTTTCTGTGGAGATCATTTCTTGTATGCAAGATTCCAGCAGAATTCGGACTTCCGGTGGAAGCTGGTATGCTTCATAGATTTTTTCAATCTCTTTCTCTACAACATCTATCAGAACAGCCTTTGTTGTGCAATCTTTTCTCCGTTTACTATGACGCCCACTGCATACAAAATATGGATATATAGTGCCATCCTTTTTCTTTTCATTGCTCACCATCATTCGTTCGCCACAGTATGCGCAGAAAATGCTACTTTTTAGAAAATGGGGATGTTTAAGATTGCGAGTGCCGTTAATCCTCGATGCAAGTATCGCTTGAACTTTGTCCCAAGTTTCAGTATCTACAAGCGCTTCATGACTTCCAGGATACTCAACGCCCTTATATTTTACAACACCTTTGTAATAGGGGTTTACGAGAACCTTATGGAGTGTTTTAAGCGTAACTGGCTGAGAAGAAATCTTAGGTGTTGATCGAGTACGGATTCTTTAATGATTCTGATTTGATGATTCTATTTGAATCGAGCAATGAACAGTTCAACACTTTTCGCTACCGAAGCTATCCCTTATCCGAGGTTGGCAAACAGCTTCTGCCTATCGTGCAGGAAGAATCTAATGATGATTATTTAATTGATCTGGGAAAGCTATTGAGAGAAGATTTACAGGAAAAAGTCGACGTTTGTGTATATCGGGTTATTTCAAGAAACGCAAATGATTTAGAGCTGGATTTTGACGTGAACTTATTGGACAAGTAAAACTATATTTGCGGACAAGAAAAATCCTCAGCACCATTATAGGCATTGAGGATTTTTCCGTTGCAGAGATTTCCTGTTATTATTACTATGTCAGCGTATCGAATTAAACCAAGATTGCAACAGAGAAGGCTGCATTGCTGCGGCCTTTTCTGTTCGGGTTTCGTATTCAGTTCTTTTTCAGTTCTGCTCCACACTTCGCGCAGAAAGCGCTGCCGGGTTTTACCGCAGCGCCACATTTTGTGCAAAAAGCACCGGCTTGCGTGGCAGTTGGCTGAGAAGGCACGGAAGCTTGAAAACGGTCTGCCAGGTTGCCGGACGCAGGCTCATTCTTTTGGCTTCTTTTTGCGAATTGATTGGCCACCGCATCGGTCGCCTTATCGATGCCCTTGCCCAGCATATTCTCAAGAAAACGAATGACCAGGAAACAAACTACGCTTCCAAGGATCGCAACGATCACGCCAATTGGGATGCTTTCCGTATAGGCTCCAGCAGCCATACCAAACAAAATACCTAAGATGATGCCGTTATACGCATAAGTTCTATTTCTCATTTTTATTCCTCCATTATTTGAATCGGTCTGCTAAATTCTGCTTTTCGGATTCCCTATAAGCACCCGATGCTCTATCTTTCATATCTTTACTTTTATCTGCTGCTTTTGCAATTGTGTTATAGACAAGTTTACAAATCACCATAAGCGCAGCTACAATTGCAGCAAAAATCGCAAATATTACATAATCGTTCATAGAATTCCTCCCGCTTTCTTAGAAAATACTGCGTTTTGTTGTGATTTCGTTCTTGACCGTAGACACCTGTGCATTCGGATCAAGCTGGACGAACATTTTCTCCACCATGGTAAGGAGCATATTCATTTCATTTTCAAAAGAAGGGCTTCCGTACTTTACTTTCCAGCTATCAAACTCAAAGCGATATACACTGTTTGTATCAGTCTGTTCCACGCAACGGATACTTGCACTGAAATATGCACCGGTAAATTTGACGGCTTTTGTGTTTCCCTCCAGCGAAGTACCGGTTTTCTTTAAATCCAATGCTTTTAAGGCCGCGGCATACTCTTCGTTGGGGATAGGACGAATTGTGAAAATCTCCGCATATTCAACGAAGTCACTGGCACGCTGGATGATTTTTCCTTGACCAATCAAGCGTCCTTTCCACCATGCCGAGAAGCCAATAGCTACAACAATCAGAACGACTGCTACAATAATTTCACCCATAATTTTTTCCTCCTTTTTTTCCTTTCTTATTTCTGTACCGCCGTTATGAAAGTGGCGGTATTGGCGCCCATTTTTTACGATTTTGGCGAGAATACGGCGGACGGATCTCCGTAGTAGATATATCCGCTCTTTGCTTTTAAATACACCGTAAGTGTTCCGTCGTCGTTGGGTTCAACGGTAATCTTGTAGGCATCGTTTTTCTCTTTTGCCAGCAGACCGGAAACTGAACTCTGCCCGCCGGTGATCTCAAGCACATAGCCATCGCCTTTAGCTTTGTATGTACCCGTATAATTCCAGTCCATGTAAAGCGTTACCGTTCCGTCCGATTCAAATTCCAGGGCGCTGATGTCAAAGGCATAGCTCTCACATTCATAGTACCCGGACAAGGACGGTAAATCACTGCTACCTCCGCAGGCACTCAGTGACAATAACGCGGCAATCGCCAGCAGTAATGCAATCAGTTTTTTCACAATTATTCCCCCCTTTCGTTATTTTTTGAATTCGGTACCACCGATGTTAATCACATTTCCCGACTGCGAAAAGGATTGCTCCCAAGTGTATTCCTGACCAAACAGGGAATACGTGATGATGATTTGATCACCCTCGATCCGATATGTGCCGCTGGCATTGACGCCGAAAGCAGACATGGTCACCTGGTCTCCGTCAAAGGTAAACGATTGGGAAATAAGACCCTGAGAGCGATATGTGCCATCGAGCTTTGAGCCTCCGCAGGCAGTCAACATTGTGGCACACAGGACAACCGCCAGTAGTACGGATAATAGACGTAATTTTACATTTGTTCTCATAATTTTCCCTCCTGATTTTTTGTAAAAGTCTTTTTGTTTGTCACTATAAAAAAGCGATGCGCCCGGTTATCACACCGGATCGTTTTTCAATCTTGCGCCGCATTTCGTGCAGAACATGGAATGGCTGTTCATAGCAGCGCCGCACTGTGTGCAGTAAATTGTTTCCCTCGCAAAAGACGGAGTCTGTGCCTCCTCCGGTATAGCGGAAGGCTGCTCCTGCTGCAGTGCGGTTGTTTGCGGCTGCTCGTGCGAACAATACGGCATCTGTGGATTGATGGAATTTATACCGCTATTGACGCTCTGCACGAAGGTTTGACGTTGCAGGGCGTTTTTTCGATAAAGCGCGAAAACCTGTATGGCAAATACGGCAATAAAACCGATCCATGCCAAACCGTACAGGGCAAGCTTAAAGCTTGTCCGCAGAGCGAGCAGGACATATATGGCCTCGTATGCGCCAAACACACAGGAGATGACAAAGAAAACAAGCCGAAGAGTGTTTTTATTTTCGTCTTTTTTCAATGCCAAAATCCATGCCATAGTAACCAATGTATACAATACCAGTTGAACAATTACCCGTTCTGCTCCACGCCAGCCAGAGAAATAATATCCGCCGTAATTGATAATCTGCTGAATTGCCGTAATCAGGCTGCCGACGCTAAACAAGGAATATGTAAAAGCCATGGTGAAAGATTCTATCTTCACTTTCTTCACGCACATCCAAAGCTGTAAAAGACCGGCAAGCGCACACATCCAGATGTACATCTGGCCATTGAGATTGATCAGCAAAAAAAGCGAGCTGACGGCGGAAATGATTGCCAAAGTGCGCTGAAGCGGATTCAGTTTCCAGCTTTTCACAAGTGAGACTATATAATTCATCGCAGAGCGAAAGCTGCCGTCTATCAACTCTTCCGTTTCGGAAGTACCGGGACTGTATTTTTTGTCATTCATAAGTAAATCCTCCTTGTTTTTAGTATCTGCGTATCATGATTCCACAGGAATCTCCTGGTACGTATATTCCAATTCATAATAAACACCATTTGAATCGCAGAGTTCCATTTTCATTAGCTGACCAAATTCATTCATTTTGAAATGGTTCCCGGGTTGACCATCGCTATAAACGGTAATTTCACGGATTATATCGTTTTCTACGTCATAGACCTCATAATAGTCTTCGTAATACACCGTATTTCCTTCCACCTTTACGACACCGTCTTCTCCCGGTACGAAGTCAAAATAATTGTCAAATAAGAATACAGAATCCTCCTGTCCGAATTGCTGCTGTATCACACGGCTTCCCACTGGCTTTCCCTCCGGCGTATAGAGCCACTGCACACTATGTTCTTCATCCCCGCTTTGCATTGTTCCGCGAACCTCAATATTGCCGTCATCATGGACGATGACTCTGTCATGTGAATAGGTTGTAATGGTTTCTGTCCCTTGATCAGTTACGCGTGCGGTTTTGGGAAAGCTGACCGACAGCGTTCTTTTCTCTGAAAATCTTCCGCGGCAGTCAGCATTGTGGCCGCAATGCACAGTATGACAAGCAATGATATAGACTTTTTCATTTTCATCGTAAAACACCTCGCATTTAATAATTCTTTTCCTCTTTATAAATCAATGGTTTCATCCTGCAACAGGTTTGGCCTGCGCGTACCGCAAACGCAGCAGAAATCCTCATCCGGCGGAAGCTCCCTGCCGCAGCCGGAGCAGAAAACCTTTTGATTTGCAGTATCCGGTTCGGCCCGAGACGGTTCCGGGCGTCTGGTACCGCAGCCTGCGCAAAACATCTCGTCCGGCAGCAGTTCCCGGCCGCAGCCAGAGCAGTTTACTTTCTGAGCAGCATCAAAAGTACCAACGCTCTGATAGACCGGCTGTCCATAAGGCTGCGTAACGGGCATTTGATAGACAGGTCTTTCCTTTTTATACGGATGCGTCAGCCACCAGCCCAGAAGGAACGCCATAGGAATCAGGAACAGGACAGACAAACAGTATAAGTCGCTGCGCATAAAATAGATGTTTCCCACAAGATGCGCAAAGGCGATAAAGATGCCGAGTATGCCAGGCAGGAACCACAGCCTGTGCAGCCCACGCTTGTGCTCACCGTCCCCGGCGCACGGCGTGATCGTCATGAGGGTAAGGAGCAGATAGCATAGAATTTCCAGCACATAACAGCCGCAGATGCCAATTGCCCACATCATCGGGCCAAAATGAAGCTCATACTCATACACATCAAAAAAGCCCCGGGAGCCGCAGTTCAGAAGAAAACTCGTAAGCGTAAAAGCGGGCAAAAGTGCTTGGATTGCCAGCGCGCCTGCCATAAGGCTGTTCCGCTTCCGCATGAACAGCAGAACCGCCAGCAGGATCATGCTGCCGATCAGCAGGACTTGGTAGAGGATATGGAGAACAGAGTAGGTGCTGCCAAACTCCACCACCATGCGGTAGCCGATTTGACTGTCCATCCAACCGCTTCTGACCCGCAGCCGATATAAATTGGTCAGGAGACCAAAGGCCAGGATCACCGCAAAAATAGATGCGATCGGAAATTTTAGTTTTTTTGTTTCCTTCATTTTTCTTCCTCCCAGGAATGTGATTAGAACACCAAGAATCGCGACCGCAGCCAGCAAAGCAAGCTGCAACCAATTTCCTGTCCCATTGACCGGAGAGATACTTCCGTCCGGGTTGACCTTTCCGCTGATTCTGTCTCCATCCATGACCAGCAGCTCCGGCGTCTGCGGGTCGCTTCCGGCTGAATCGGCGGCAGGCAGCTCCATGGAGAACACCTGACCGGTTTCAATCTCCACATTGGGGTATTCCGCGGCACCATAGCTTTCGCCGCTATCGTCAAAGGATACCGTGGATACCGACATTTCACCGTCGTCTGTCGCCGTAATGCGCAGGGAATACGCCTCCGGGCTGTCAAACACAGCGACGCGCTTGGAATCCTCTACCACCATCAGCGCCACTTCTGGATTGGCAGAGATGAGAGACTCATCTACCTGATTGTCCGTGATCCGACCAACAACTTCACCGTTTTTTATAACCTCAACATCAACGGGGCAGTCCACTTCCCAGCATGAACATGGCTTTGAACACGATACGGCGCCCTCCACAATTGCCCTCAGATAGTTATCGATAATATGGTTTTCTGATGTTCTCAAGTCGTTCTCCCAGGAGAACCGATAGGCAAATTTATCGATATGTCCAAACTTTCCTATCATGGAATTTCCCGCAGCGGTCAAAGTTTCCCTTCCGTTCGGACCGAAGGTGTCAAAGTAATTGTAAATGTTATGGATATTATCATAGCCGGTCGTCACAGGAAAGTCCTCTTTACCGTCGTCCCAAATGGAGTCGATCGCACCATAGGTGTAGGAAAAGATACGGGAAGTATCGGTGTCCATGAAAATCCAACTGTCCCCCGTCTCTGGATTGTTTGCCAGTGCGGCAATCAGATTTGCCGCAGCGCCGCCAAGGCTGTGCCCGGTAATGAAAAAGGCACGTGGCTTATCATACAGATCCTCATGGGCATTGGCGTACTTTTTCACGTCCTCCCAAACCTTTTTCTCAAAGTCTTCAACATAGTCGTAGGCCGTATAACCCAGAACATCTCTGTTCGCTTCCGCATAGTGATCCCCTATAAACTCATTTACAGTAACGGAGCCTCGGACAACAATGAAGATGAGATTTGTCTCTTCACCGTTAAGCCGGATTGGCCTATGCGCTATGCTGTACGCATTGCCATCGCCAATTTCCTGACCCATGATTTCAACGCTGTTATCATAGTTGGAAGTCCAGATATTATCATCCTCTATGCCCATCTGATAGAAGAGCCGGCAGATTTCCTGCTCACCTCTTCCGGCTGCCATACAGAGCATCGCGCCGAGCGTTGCCAACTCGTTATCGTATTCATCGGCTGATTTCTCAAACATCCATTCTTTAAAATCTACAGTTGCTCCGCCATAACTGACCGGAACCCCCGGGATATATTCGCCAGCACCATCCACGTCCGACACCCATTCATATGTCCTGTCCGGCCACCAGCCATCCGGGTAATCCACAACAATTCTGTCGTTTTCCCAATGATAATGGATAGAGTCGTTACCGTTCTGGAACGGCTCCGAAGCCGTACTGCTGTCATCCTTGCCCCATACGAAAGCCCGGCTGTCATATTCGCCGTCCGCTTTGCGGAACACATAGACGCCGCGCACCTCGCTGGCGTCTGACTCCTTGACGATATACAGCTCTCCCTGATCTCCATCGTCGTATCGGTAAGTGCCGAGCCAGTCCGCTGAGCTTATTTGCGCAGATAGATATTCAATCTGATAACCGCAGGCTTTCAGGAAATCTCCCCATCCCCCGCGAATCGCTGTAAAAGGCTGCAGCGGCATGGCGTTAAGATCTTCTGTTGTTGCGGTACGCAGATATTCAACCTGCCAGTTTTCGCTGAACGTATAGATATATGCCCGGGAGGATTGCCCGTCTGCCGCCCCGTTGGTGATAATTAACTCCGGGTAATCGTCCCCCGCGACGTTGAAAAGACAGGCCTGCATTTCTGTGTCGTCAAAATATTCCTGTCCCATGTTCCGAAAGCGCCCGTTCAGGAGGAAATTCGCGAATTTGAGGTTCCAGGGATTCGCGTCCACATCCTCCAGGTATACATCGGAATCCGGCGTCATATATCCGGCAATTTTCAGTGCCTCTTTTTGCACAGACACCGGAGCAGAATCTGCATACTCCACAGAAAGGATCATGAGCTTCGACAAGTCGCCCCAGCTATAAAAGGCCACAATGTCATTTCTGGTCGGCTGGAACAGCTCATAAAACAGGGGATCGCCCATTCCGTAACGATAATCGCTGTCGTAGTAGTACTGACGGATGCTGAACAGGTATCCCTTCTCCTCATCCGCTAACTCATAACTGCTCTTTCCGCCTGATGCATCAAATTTGGAGCGATCGTAGAAGTGTATCCAATTGGCTCCCTCTAAGCCGCCCTCTGACCAGCGGTATTTCTCCGCAATGGATCCTGGTATCGTAATATCAAAACCGCTGAAGATTTCTGTTTGTATGGTAACTTCCTCGGACTCAGACGCCGCCACGGCAGAAACCGGCAGACAGAGCATCAGCATAAGCACCGCCAGAATCATGGATATTTTTTTCTTCATAGAATCCCCTCGCTTTCAGACCTTTTACGAGACACTTGGATTGTTCGCAGCTGGCTCCTCACTGGCTTGATACTCAATTTACATCGTTCTCCTCGGAAAAGATTAACTTATCTCCATCGATCACATAAGTGCCACTGGACGAGAGGCCAGTCCCTGTGTAGGTGAACGAAAAATGTGTTGCATCTATCGTATAGGTATAATCAAGCCAGCTTCCGTCCTCGGCTCTAAAATTCATCGTGCCGTCTGCATTCAATCGGATAAGATAATGGGGGACATATTCGGCGTCTGGCTGGGATATTTCCAGCGTCCATTCGTCCAGCATTGACGTCACGTCAAATTCAGAGTTTCCGGCCTGCGTTGATGAATTTGCAGGTACAAAACAAAACTCCGTTGTCCCAAACGCCTCCGAGATTTCACGATCATAATAAAAAATCCGATCTTCAAAGCTGAAATACAAATTCCCTGCTTCGAAGCGTGCCGTTCCCTGAAAACCGCCGTAATCAGAGGTGACCGTTCCTGTATGATCGGGCGACATTGTAATGGTCAACTGATCGCTGAAAAAACGGTCAACTGATCGCTGAAAAAACGATAAAAGCTAAGCTCGCCGGAAAGCGTAGATTCATCGGTGGCTTTTAATTGCAGCGAAGCAGTCATGTCGCTGTCTTCCTGCTGCCAAGTCCAGTTGCCTTCATAGTCGTAGGCGGAAAACGTATTTCCCGAGGAATTCTCAGGCATGGCGATCCCCAGCTCATTCAGCATATACTCCATATCCCCCTGGAGCGATTCTTCCATAGTTCTTTTCTGGCTCTCATATGCATCGACGCCGCTGAACTGCGCATTGAAGTAGAAACTGAACGTGTTACATCCTGCAAATTTCTTCCCATCCGGGAGCTGGTTCATATAAAAAGCGTTGTTTTCATATTGATAGACTTCTCCAAAGTTCCCGTTCTCATCGAAGCCATATAAATGAACATACACGGGGTTATGGTCCAGAGAATCATATACCGGTATGTAAAAGCAACCGGCATTTTCGTATAAGCTAAAGGTTATTTCTGACTCTTGAGACTCATTTTTGGATCTTCCGGAGAAAAGCTGTATGGCCTCGCCATTCTGCACCGTCCATACATCAATAACCGGGAAGACGCCTTCTCCTTCCGGGGTATAGAGCATCACCAATTCGTCGGTGCCATCCTGATTAAAGTCCTTCAGGTCTAATTTGATTACGCCTTTTGCGTAACATTCATATTCGGAGCCGCCAAAGGAGAGGCTGCCATACCTTTCCAGGGCACTCTCTACGATACTCGCATATAGCTCGGTGGTATTGACTGTCTCCTGCTCCTCCGTTGAGGCGTCCTGACCGGATTCTACCGCTGCGTTCGATTCTTCCCCGAAATATGTATAGGAGCCGCCTTGCTCATCCTGAAGGAAACAGTCATACCGATGACTGGTTGCATCACCCTGCATCCAGCACGAATCATTGGCGCCGGCATAAATCAAGGCAGGAATCCTTTCAACCTCGTCAAAGACCGTTTCCTCCATGGTCTCTGTATTAAGGAAGCGGAGGGTCATATCCTTAAAATAGTAAAGCCCATTCTCACACATGGTAAATCTGTTATAGGTTCTCTCATAAGACGCAAGGGTTTCCGTACTTCCGTCCTCGATGTTTAACCGGTAAATATTGTCTAAATCCGCATAATACAGATAATCGCCTTTGGGAATGAAGGAGAAATATTTCCCCACATCATCATTGTCCTGCGACGGCACTTTTCCGATTTCCGCTGCCTCAGAATTTACCGCTTTTCGGTATAGGGTTTCGCCCATGATATTATTCTCCATGTCAGGGACAAAATAATAATAGTATCCGTTTTGATACGCTACAAAGCAGGCAGGCCCCTCAAGGTCAAGAAAATCCCCCTGTCTGCATAGCTCACCGGTATTCAGATCCAGCCGGTAGAAGGAAAATCTGTTTCCGAATATAAGATAGTCATTAAAGAAGTAAGCGCCTTCCATTTGAGACAGTAAATCGCCATGTGTATTGAGCTGCTCATAGCTTACAAGGGTCCCGTTTTCCTTGCCGTTTTTGCTGAGCCAATGAATTTCGTATTCATCATTGCCCTGTTCTGTGGCTTTTGTGATTTCGATAAAGCAGATTTTTTCGTTCCAGAGGAAAATACAGCCCATGGGATACTGACTCCACCCATCGCCTTTAATTTCTTCTGCTTCGTATAGAATCTCCGGCTTCCCACGCAGATCATTGCTAACTCGCTTAATGCAGGGCTCCCAGGTTTCGGTCTCGCTTAGAAAATATGTGTACTGGTCATCATAAACAACCGTGGAGTATCCCAGAGGGATAGAACTGCCGTCGCCTTTGGAGCCGCCTTTAATGCAGAACACAAAAAACAGCGCCACGGCAAGAATGACCGCAAGCATCACGCCGCCAAGAGAAAGGCCGATGATGAGCCCCTTTTTCGACTTCTTTTGAACCGGAGCCGCTACGCCATAGCCTATTTGCCCATGAAAATTTTGCGTCTCCATAAACGGATCCGGTTTCGGTGTTTGGATGTTTTCCACTTCATCTGATCTGCCTGCCGGTCGCTGCGGCACCGGCGAAGCTTCTTGTGATATCTTTACAGACGCTCCACATGCGCTGCAAAATTTTGCGTCATCCGGCAAAGGATTCCCGCACTTTGAACAGAACATAATATCTACCCCTCTCGCTTGCCGGAGACAAAAGCAGCCCCAGCTTATTTCCCATCCCATTTTACCTGAAGCGGCAAAAAAGCACCCCACACAATCAGGTAGTTTTCAGAAAATATTTTGAAAATATTCCGTTCACTACCCTTTTGTGTGGGGTGGATTTGATCTTTCATGCTATAATATCCTTATCTTATTCTAACTGTATCCATTGGCTGGAACAATCTTTTGTGAGGAGGGATAGAATGGGCGAGCGTAAAAAATCCGTTATCCGACTTTTTGCGGCAGCGGCGCTGTTGTTTGCAATCTCCGCATACCGGCAGCTTAGTATGCGATACTTACCGGAAGATTTTCTGCGGCCATATCTTGTCTGGGCGGTCTATATGTTCCTGCTTTTCGGTTGGCAGCATACGATCAGCACGAAGATCACACAGAAAACCATGCGAAGCCACCTGACTGCCCAGAATATTGTCAGTATCCTGTATTTATCGGTTCGCTTCGTTCAGGACGCTTTCCTCTATGTCAATATTTCATGGATGCGCTTCACCGGATACTTTATCAATATAGCTGCCGTTTTCATACCGCTGTTCGGTCTTTACGGCGCATTCTATCTCGGCAGGTCGGAGGATTACCGGATCAGTAAAAAGTGGTATCTGCTCCTGATCCCGGCTTGTTTTTTGAGTGTGATGGCGCTGACCAACGATTTGCATCATTTTTTCTATTACATTATGCCTGAGGAATCCCAGCCGAATTTGTATTTTCACCCATATATCGGTACCTACATCATCTATCTCTGGGGATTGTGGATGATTGGGCATCAGGTATATGTGATTTATCGGAGAAATGGTACGACAAAGTCAGATCCGCTTTACCGGAAGCTGATTCCCTTTTACGAGCCTATCCTACTGTTTCTATTTAGTATTCCTTATGCTGCGACGGCCTACGTGGTGCGATTTGAGCTTGTGGAATATTCAGCGGGACTGATCTTCATTCTTGTGCTTTGCTGGGAGCTTTATATTCTGACCGGACTGATTCCGGTAAACACGCAGTATGAGGAAGTGTTCCGGCGGTCTACGGTGGCGATGCAGATTTTTTCATCAAGCGGGGAGACGATTGCAGTATCAGAAAACGCGGCGAAGATTACACCGGCTATACTGGAAGCCCTGAAGCAGAATCAGCATTTTTCTGTTACGGAAGATATTATCATGCATCTGCACCAAATCCCGGGCGGGTATATGGTCTGGCAGACCGATCTCTCGCAGATCAATCAGGCTTTGCGGGAGCTTCAGAGACTGAATGCGGAGCTGGAAGAAGAACAAGATCTGCTGGCGCAGGAAATCCGCATCCAAGCAGATGAGGCAAGCATTCGGGCACGCAATGATATTTACGACAGCCTGTCCTCGGAGGTGGCCGGGCAGCTTGTTCTGCTGACAGCGCTTTTATCTAAGGAACCCCTTTCGACGGACGACTGGAACCGCATTTGCCTCATTGGCACCTACATCAAGCGATTTTGCAATCTGCAGCTTACTTATCAGGAACAACAGATGATTCCGTTGGGTGACTTAGCCCTCAGCTTGCAGGATGTGGCGAAATGCATGGAGAATCTTGGAATCCGGACGAGCCTTGATTTTTGCCCCACATCGAATTTAAAACCGGAGCTGATTCTCCTCATTATGAAAGCCTTGGAAGCGCTTCTGGAGGAGGCAGATTTTTGCCTGACCTCTATGACAATCCAAATCAGCGATACGGTTTGCTTTGAGATTACCGGTGCAGATCACGAGTTTGTTCCTCATTTCTTAGATGGCAGTTACAGGCTCCAGACAGAAAAGATTCCGGCAGGTTATCGGCTTCTGCTTTTAAAAGAAGGAGAGGTGGTGCAGTCATGAAAAAGAATACGTCAGCTAAAATGATCAAAAAGGCAATTGACTCTTATCCCGGCGGCATCTGTTTTTCTGCACTGGACGGGCGGGTTATTCTCGCAAATGAAAAGATGAACAAGTTGATGCTGGAGCTGACCGGACACACGATTCTGAACGCAAAGGTGACATGGGAGGAACTTGCAAACTTTGCCAGTAATGGCAAGGCGGAAAAGCTAACCCAATCCTGGTTACCGAAAGATCCGGACAAAGAAAGCATCCACCAACAGTTGTTCTTCCGCTTCTCCGACAGCTCGATCTGGCGTTTTGAACTGAGATTTCTTGATCTCAATACCGTTCAGATCGAGGCAGCGGAAATTACAGAACTCTACCGACTCAGCGAAGAACTGTACGAAAACACCATTCGGCTCCGCGAGATGCAAAAGCGTCAGAAAGCCTTGCTGGACAGTATCGTGGAAGTCAATTTGAATAAAGAGATCCTTTCTGCAAAAATGCACATCCATGATGAACTGGGGCACTGCCTGCTGGCTACTATCAAGGCCATCACAGAAGATAGTCTGGCTGAGAATGCCGACACGCTGCGGGAAAGCTGGAACAGCACCATTCGTGATTTTTCCAATATTCCTATGGTGTGGACGGTTCCCGATTCTTCTCTGCAGTCCGAACTGATGCAAGTGGCAGAGCTGATCGGATGTAAGGTTACCTTTCTTGGAAAACAGCCGGAAAGCCGCAAAGCATTGCAGCTTTTGTATACCGCTATCCGTGAGGCGCTCACCAATGCAGTACGCCATGCGGACGCTACGGAACTGACGGTAAAAATCGGGCAGGACGAGAAAAGTTATCATATTGAGATATCCAATAACGGCAGCGTTACTGTCTCAAGAATCACGGAAGGCAATGGTCTTAGCGCATTAAGACAGCGGCTGGAGCAGGAAGGGGCATCTCTAAAAGTGCTCTGTGATGGCAGTGTTTCTCTGCTTGTAGATATTCCCTTTGATTTTGACGAAGTCCAGAAAGGAGGACGGAAATGATACAGGTTTTAGTTGTAGAAGATTCCAGGATTACCCGGGACGCCATCGAGAACCATATTGCCAAATCGGAAAAATATGTGCTGTACGCCTCCATAGAAAATGCGGCGAATGCAGAAATTGCCTGTCTTCGTGGACAGGTTAATTTGATCCTGATGGATGTCTGCACTGCCGATGAACAATCCGGGCTGAGAGCCGCAGCAAAAATCAAACAATCTAATCCAAAAATTAAGATTGTCATTATGACCTCCATGCCGGAACATTCCTTTATCCAGAAGGCGAAAGCATGCGGCTGTAACGGCTTCTGGTATAAGGAACATGGCAGCACATCCCTGATAGAGGTCTGCGACCGGGTGATGAGTGGCGAATATGTTTATCCCGAGGATACGCCGATGATCCGTATTGGGTACAGCAACAGCCATGAGTTTACCGGTCGGGAATTTGATATTATCCGGGAGCTAGCACAAGGCAGAAAATATGAGGAGATTGCGGCAGATCTGGATATTACGCTAAATACAGTCAAGTACCATGTCAAGAACATCTTGCAGAAAACGGGCTACCAGAATACCTTACAGCTAGTGGCTGAAGTGGTAGAAAAGCGGCTGATTCTGCCGAAGTATTAATTAAGAATCCGCTGGACTTCCTACCAAATATGCCGTAAGCTATACTTCTAAAAAGGAAAGGTGGGGGCTATTATGGTCTGTACTTATGAGGAATATTTAACGCAGTCAAAAGCAATTACATTTGAAAAAATGCAAACGATCCATACGGAAATGCTTGCCGAGATTGGCGCAGACACGGGATCATTGGAGCTATATGACGAGTTAATGAAGGTTGCAACTCGCTATGCTGCAATCCGGGCAAATTGGCTGTTGCTTAGCCGTGAGGAGAAAAGCGAGCAGGACTCCGGCAGGACTTCCTGCCACAACTCCGTGATAACGCATTTTAATATGCTGGCACGCTATTTAAAGCAACAAGGCAAAGCCGCCGCATGGCGTGACAAACTCGGTTACGAGGAAGATGATCTGTATAACCGCAAAGCCGTCGGAGACTTCGCCTGCTATTTAGCTTACGTGAATGGAATAAATGCAAGATAATTTTAGACCGCCGAGTTTAGCTCGACGGTCTTTTACTCGCGTGAAACTTCTCGGCTCAACTCTGTTGCGGATTGATTTTTAGGAGAGCCGATCTAAAAGTATAAAAGCATCGAACTTATGCTTTTAATGCTTTCCTATATAAGTTATCTTGTTTCTACAATTAATCAGGAGACTCGATATGCTCGAGAAAATAGTTTCAACGACATTACGCAAGGGCTGACTGAAAAAGATATAGAATCAAAATTCAAAAAAGTTGACAAATATGGTCGTCGCTATAACACAGTTCCAGTTCATGCACCTGGAGAAACTACCAATGGCGTTCCTAGGATTAAGAAATATGCAGATGAACATAAAGGCAAGAAAATTCAAGATATATGGAGCTACATTGATCCAGCGCATCCGTTGTATCCAACCGAAAAGAATCTTGATATGTTAAAAATGATAGTCCAACAATCATCTAATAAGAATTCATTAGTTATGGATTGTTTTGCTGGCAGTGGCTCAACTCTTCTAGCGGCAGAACAGACTGGAAGAAGGTGGTTAGGAGTAGACCAATCCGAATACTCTGCAAAAGTCATCAAAAAAAGATTTAACGGTATAAATTTCAACTGTGTTAATTATCGCAATATTGTCGACAAAGTAGCAATAGAAGAAAAAGACAAGTCAGAGGACGTTACGACATCACTAAATTGATCGAAAAACTGAAGAAAATGCCCTAATAATAAGTTTGCTTCTACGTGAGTTCATATGATTAAAGAGCGAGCTAAAGGCTGGTGATTTGAGCAGTAAGGTTCACGAGAATGAATGAGTAAGCGTGCTGTCTTCGAGGGCAGATAAAAAATTGGTGCAAATTCTCATTTTTTCACGGCTTTTACTCTAAGAATAACCGTAAAGTAAAGCCGTGAGAAATGCACATTCCGCTATCACGGTGACGTCCTAACACAAATCAAAGAACAAACTTTGATACAAAAGCAGCTCTCCGTTTTGGAGGGCTGTTTTTGCTTCCATGCCCGGAAACCGTGTATTCATGCGGTTTCCGGGCTTTTTTCTTTTTCTATGAAGGCAGAGCGGCGGCGCAAAAATTCTCTCCTCATCACAGCAGACCCGTCATGGTGAAAAAACTTCCGGGGCCTTGCACCCACCCCATAAAAAATTAAATCTGAACAGCGAAAAGCCGAGTAATCGTTAAAAAGTACCCACACTTTTCAGCGATTACTTTCGGGTGGGTGCAAAGGGTATTCCGCAGTCCCCGCATACCACGTTGACCTCCCTCGTGGCCCGGATAATGGTGCCGCAGCAGGGGCAGACATATTTGATACTGCGATTAATGGATTTTTTGCTGCCGCCTTTGACGGTGCCTTCTTCGGGCAGGCGGCTGGCGTTGATTTTATCCTCGCCCAAGGCTTCCCTGATCCACGCCTCCGCCTCCGGAGCCAGCGTCGTTACTGTCCAGCCATAGCGTTTGTCCTTTTCGATATGAAGCCCATGGGCCTCGGCGGTTTCTTTGAACTTGGTATTGTGGTAGTAGCCGTTGTTGCTCACGTCCTGAATATTATGGGTGAGATTGTAGAGGTGGGCCATTTCGTGGAGCATGGTCGCCGCCACCTCTGCGATAGGCCGGTCAAGATATTCGGCGCAGATATTGATTTCCCGGTATTTCTCGCCGCTGGCGTTCCAGATTTCGTCGATACTGCACCAGCCATAAGCGCCGTGCCCGCCGTCGGGCGATACGGTGATAGCCGGGCGGATCAGCTCTCCGTTATAAAAATGCTGGTTGAACAGGTCGAACATTTCCTCGGCTTTCTTTACGATTTCAGATACTTGCAGCATGGTTGCGTCCCCCTTAAAGATTATGTTTGATGTGAGTCACATCTTACGCACCACGGGTGAAAAAACAAGCTGGCAAAGCGTCCAAACATATCTTTTATTTTCAGAGGGGGACGAAAAAGCCCCGCCGAGACGGGGCCCATCTCGTTATTCGCTGTCTCGGTTGGCTTGATAATAATACCCGTGGCCGGTCTTCTCGTCATTAAAGGTAAACTCGCAAATCTCGTTATACATAGAACCGTCAAAGTTAAGGATATAGGTCTGATAGTCATAGGCAAATGTCTTACAAATTTCTGCCCGGCATGGTGCGTCGGTCGCATTAGCTGTCCAGTCATTATAATACAATTCTGTTTCCTGATATTCTTCCAACTCGTCGGTGTAGTAGTAGCGGGTGAAGCCCTCCGGAGTTTTATAGCTTGCAAATTTGCGGCGAAGCCTCGTTATCGTCCGGTATTCTGCGGCATGGCATTTCTTTTCTCCGTCGATTATAGAATGGCTGTAACTTCCCTCGGATAAAGGCTTCTCAAAGGTTTCCCGATCAATACTTAAGTCGATACCCTTCCTCTCGCACTGTTGCCGAACGTATCGAAGAAATTGTGCGGGAGTCACGTTGTTTCTTTCTATTTCAATCTGGTAATTCGCCATGATGTCGTCCTCCTTAAAGATTATGTTTGATGTGAGTCACATCTTACGCACCGACGGTCAAAAAGCAAGCTCAAAAGGTGCTTAAAACATATCTTTTTTTCTTGTGAACGGCACAGCAAAGCCCCCGCCGGAGCGGGGGCTTTCTTTGTGGTTATTCGGCGGCGGTGAAGCCTTGCCTTTGCAGGGCCTCGATCAGCGCCAGATTTACCGGGCCGGTCAAGGTTCCTTCTTTGTCTACCGTATACGCGCCGATTTCATAGGCGAAGCTGGGGGCCGCCTTGTATTTCGGTTCTGCGCCGGTATATTCGCTGATCGCTGCCACCAGCTCCTTGCGGCGTACACCGGTCACATGGAAGGCTCGCTCCATGCTGCCGGATTCTTCGGGCGCTGCTTCTGGCTCCGCCGGTTGCCCGTCGGCTTCCTCCGGTTGGGCTTCTGCCTCCGGCTCCGCTACCGGGGCGGCGGTCTTGGCCGTCCGGCTTACGCGGGCGCGGGCCTCCGGGAAAACCTCCGGCAGCACCCCTTCCTCAAAGTGGATTTCAAAGGTGATTTTGCCGTCCATGTGGGTGTTGAAATGGAAGTCGAGCATTTCTACCGCTTTGATAGCGTCCGGTAGCTCTATGTTTTTGTACCGCATGACCTCCTCGCCATTTACCATAAGACATACTGGAACCGCGTCCCGGAGCTTCGCTGTGATTTTTCCTGCTTGCATTGTGTTTTCCACCTTTCGTTTTTGTAGGCTGTTGCCTTGTGTGTCACAGCTTACGCACCACGGGTGAAAAAGCAAGCTCTTTTTTGAAGAAATTTCTTATTTTTTCGTTTGCTCCACGGCCCACCGCCACAAGGTTTTCCCATTTTATCCTTATAGTAAAATGAAAAGAGGGAATGCTAACCATATATACACTTGTGGAGGAGAAGGGATATGAACCAACCATTTCATTTTACAGAGGCCATGCAGCGATTTGAGCAGTATTTGATTACAGAGGAAAAAAGTGCGGCGACGGTGGAAAAATACCTGAGGGATATTCGCTACTTCTGCGATTTTCTGACGGACAGACCGATTTGCAAAGAGGAACCCATTTCATATAAGGAACACCTGACAAAAGAGTATGCTCCGGCCAGTGTCAATTCCATGCTGGTGGCGCTCAACTGCTTTCTGCGATTTATCGGAAAAAGCGACTGCTGCGTCAAGCAGCTTAAAATCCAGCGGCAGATGTTCAGTCGGGAGGATAAAGAGCTGACAAAGGCGGAATACCAGCGATTAGTGAAGGCAGCGGATAATACCCGGCTGTCGCTGGTGCTCCAGACCATCTGCGGCACCGGCATCCGAGTGAGCGAGCTGCAATATATCACAGTAGAAGCCGTCCAAGCAGGCAAGGCGGTGGTGAGCTGCAAAAATAAGACGCGGGTGATTTTCATCCCCACGTCAATTCAAAAGCTGTTAAAGCCATATATGAAAAAATCCGGCGTAACAGCCGGAAGCGTGTTTGTAACAAAAAACGGAAAGCCGTTAAACCGCCGGAACATCTGGCGGGACATGAAAGCCCTGTGCGAACGGGCCGGGGTATCGCCGGACAAAGTATTTCCCCACAATCTGCGCCACCTGTTTGCAAGAACATTTTACAGCATTGATAAGGACATTGTGCGGCTGGCAGACCTGTTAGGTCACAGCAGCATTAACACCACCCGGATATACACTACAGAAACCGGAAACGAACACCGGCTTCGGCTGGAACACGTCGAAAAGCTGTTGATGACATAAGGCTGATTATGTCGCTGGCAGTCGTGAAAATCGGACAGAAAACGAATTGTTAATCTTTTGAAATGCTACTGGAATATCAGCGTTAACCAAAAAAGAGCGCAAAAGAACAGCCGGAGGAAAATCTTAGATATTGAAAACCGCGCGAAATAAGGCTTTTTCACCCCCTAAATGTACACGCTGCGGTGTTAGCATATAGAAAGCACTGTTCATAGAAAAGTTGCAAAAAACATTTGCAATGCACTTGCAAATGTCACGAATATTGAATATAATATTAGTGCAAGCTAAAAATGACGAGGAAAGGAGTGCTATTATGGCTAAAGGAAATATGACGATAAGAATGGAGCCGGAGCTGAAAGCACAGGCGGCAGCTCTCTTTAAGTCCCTCGGAATGGATTTGAGTACGGCAACGGGTATTTTTTATCGACAGGCACTTAGGTGTCATGGACTTCCCTTTGAAGTCAAGGTTGACGAGCCGAATGCTGTTACCTATGCGGCGATGGAGGCGGCAGAAAAGGGAGAGGATATGTATGGTCCGTTTGATAGCGTTGCAGATCTGATGGAGGCGCTGAATGCTTAAGCCGGAGTTTTCGGGGCAGTTCAAACGAGATTTCCGGCTTGTTTTTTCGCGCCCCTTATCAACTTTTTAACGATATGTATTGCAAAACGTGGCGAATTGTGGTATGATAAATAAGAGTAAAATTGTATAATTATGTTCGGCAGCGACATAATCAGCCTTATGTCATTGTTCTGAACTATCGCTATCATGTATTGAAATATGGATAGCAAGAGGAATTTCTATGTTTGTTGTTTTCTTTATCATTTTGCTTTCTATCATAATCTTATTATTGTTCTTAATTCTATTTATGTGTTCTGCTCAAGGCAGAACATCACAAGATGACGAAGAACAAATGAAATATCTTCATGAATATAAAAAGCGGAAAAAGTAAGCGAAAAAACGATGGGGGTACCTGTCATGGAGCCACAGGAACAAACAAAATCCAAACGACTGAAAATCGTCATTATCATACTAGCTGTTCTGCTGGTATTAAGCGCAGGCGGTTTGGCCGCCCGGTATATCTATCTGGCGTATTTTACGCCCACGCAATCCACTGCTACTGTGCCGGACAATCTGATCGGTGAGGAAAACAGTCAGCCGGAAAAAAACACGACTTCGGACAACGGCTCGGAATCCCCTGATCCGAGTGCCAGCGAATCCGCCCCCGGACAGATCACCAGTCGCACCGAAGCGGACAAGCCTACCGCCGCAAGGTTAGAGCTGTACGAGGGCAAGCCGGGCGACAACCAGCGGTTTGAAGTGAGTAATATGCTACCCGGTGACATCGAAACCAAGTATTTCTGCGTTAAGGCTTATCACGACAAAGATATAGACTTGTTTTTCAAGGCGGATATTACTGAGCAGACAAAAAAACTCGGTGATGTCCTACATATCAAAGTTATCCACCTCGAAACCGGGAAGGTGCTGTGCGATACGTCTTTTGCCGAAATAAACGGCAAGGAATTTTCCGAGTTGCTGAAAGCAACCAGCGAAAAAACCACCACCGCCTACTATCGGATTGATGTATCGCTGGATACCTCGGTAGGCAACGAGTATCAGGCGGCTCTCCTCAAAGCGGATTTTCAGTGGTACGTCAAGGATGAGGGTGGTCTAACCCCGCCACAGACAGGTGACACCACAAATCTCACCCTGTGGATCATGTTGGCAGGCTCCTCTTTCCTGCTTATGCTCCTGTTGCTTCTTGGGCGGCGCAGAAAGGAGGACGAACAGCATGAGCGAGCATAAAACTGCAAAAAAGCTGACGGCCAGCGTTGCGGCGATTATCATCCTCGCTGTTTGTCTTTGTATCACTACCTTTGCGCTGGTGTATTCCACGGTGGCGGTGGACAACAACCTGTTTCAGACCGGAGAAATCAAAATCAACCTCAACGACGGCAAGCCGGTGATTGAAGAACACGAATATCTTTTTGAACCGGGAATGACCGTAGAAAAGAACTTCTTTATCGAAAATCAGGGCACATGGGACGTGTACTACAAGCTGTACTTTGACAATGTGGAGGGCGGTCTGGCCGATGTGCTTGAAATCACCGTTAAGGACAAAGACAAAGTACTGTACCACGGTACAGCGGCGGAGTTAAACCGTGCCGATGTTGCCGCAGCGGACGATATATTAAAAATCAACGAACGCCGCGAATTAAGCGTCTACTTCCACTTCCCCGAAGAAGCCGGAAACAGCGCGCAGAATTTGATGCTTACATTTGATATGTGTGCAGACGCTGTTCAGACCAAGAACAATCCCAACAGACTGTTTGACTAAAAAAGCAATAAGGAGACGGCAA
>DBQQ01000058.1:27342-27479 GCA_002305315.1 Clostridiales bacterium UBA1390 | reverse complement strand
ATCTTACAGCTTTGTACGCGCTTTGAGGATTTGTGAGTCGTCGATCTCGCATCTGCGTACAAATTAGTTCATCATCAAAACTAATTATACGCAACTCAGCGAAAATGCGATTTAGAATCTCGCTTTTGCGTATAATT
>DBQQ01000058.1:27039-27327 GCA_002305315.1 Clostridiales bacterium UBA1390 | reverse complement strand
TGTACGCAATTCGAGGATTTGTGAGTCGTCGATCTCGCATCTGCGTACAAATTAGTTCATTATCAAAACTAATTATACGCAAATCTGCGAAAAGGCGTTTTAGAATCTCATCTTTGCGTACAAATTAGAAGATTTGTACGCAGAACACCTCATTTTCAGACATAACAAGAAGGCGTCCAACAAACATGGAGCCTTTTAAATTTTCTGGATGGATTTTCCGAGGAAGAAAAGTCGGGGATAGCATGGAATTCAAGTGGAGTGTGATAGAATGAAGAAATGATATGCGAT
>DBQQ01000058.1:0-27029 GCA_002305315.1 Clostridiales bacterium UBA1390 | reverse complement strand
TCTATTCTGCAACGACCCCTTTTTGCGAGTCATTGTTTTTTCGAATATGCATCCAAACCCTTTTTCAATCGCTCCAGGCCGTCCTGCACTCTGGATCTGGGACACGCCAAATTCATACGCAGAAAATGATCTCCATTGCCCCCATACTGCTCTCCAGCAGACAGGTACAGGCCCGTCTCCTTACGAATGAATGATGCAATCTCTTTTGCATGGTCTCCATAGGCGCTGCAATCCAACCATAATAGATACGTGGCCTGTGAAGCAATGACATGGATCTTCGGCAGCTCCTTACGCACATAATCGAGAACGCACTGCTTGTTCTCCAAAATATAGGCACGCAGTTGATCCAGCCATTCCTCTCCCTCATTAAAGGCAGCGATTGGCGCTTCTACCGCGAACACATTGCCTTCCGCCACCTCATCCGTGTTGAGCCCCCGCCACACCTTATGGCGAAGCCAGGGATTCGCCACAGCCACTGCTGCAGTCTGAATGCCTGCCAGATTGAAGGCCTTCGTGGGCGCCAGACAGATCACGCTGTTCTCGCGACAGTGTTCGGATACGGATGCAAAAGGCACATACTCACATCCCGGATCCGTCAGATCACAATGGATTTCGTCCGAAACCACCACCACATGATGCTGATAGCAAAGCTCGCCGATCCGCCGTAGCGTCTCGGCATCCCAGATCTTTCCGATAGGATTATGAGGATTGCATAGGATCATCAATGTCGTTTGCGGATCTGCAAGTTTCTCTTCTAAATCGGTAAAATCGATATGATAGCTTCCATCTTGATAGACCAGCGGACTCTCCAGTACCTGCCGTCCGTTATTTATGATGGAATTAAAGAAGATATTATAAACGGGCGTCTGGATCAGAACCTTCTCCGCCGGCGTCGTCAGTTTACGCACAATACTGGAAATCGCGGGTACAACACCTGTACAGAAAATGAGCCAATCCTCCTCCATCTTCCAATGATGACGTCTTATCCACCATCCCTGGTAAGCCTGATACCATTCCTGCGGCAAATCCGCATACCCAAAAACACCATGCGCGGCCCGCTCTTCAATGGCCTTTCGAATCGCAGGCGCTGCCGCAAAATCCATGTCTGCTACCCACATGGGCAGCTCGCGTTCTTCGACCGCCCATTTCATGGAATGGGTATTTCTCCGCTCAATAGGCGTGTCAAAATCGTATGGCATACTTGTTCCTCCTTTTATTCCACATGATCCTTCCGGAGTCCAATCTGTGGACAGATGATCTGCGTCCTGGACGGATCAATCTTATGAGGTTCCAGAATCAACTCGCCAATCGCATCCGCTCGAATGATTCCCTGTGTCGGGTTCAAGACGCTATCAATCTTCCCATGGATCTCTGCGTCCACGGTAGAATACTCAAAGGCCAACGTCGTGTTCATCAGTCTGCAATCCTTCATGACCAGGTTGTCGATATAACACATTCCCTGCAGGCTCTCCACCGTACAGCGCACCAATGTCAGATTCTTCGCATTCCATCCCAGGTATTCTCCAGAAATGAAAGAATCATAGACCGTCACATTCTCGCTGTTCCAGAACGCATCCTTTGACAAAAGTTTTGAATTGTGAATCTCCACGTTACGGACTCCATCGAAAGAATAGTTTCCATAAAGGGTCAGATCATGAATCACCATATTCTGACTGTTCATCGCGAAATAATCACCCTTAGCCACCACATGATCCATATTCACATTCTGGCATTGCCAAAGCGTCTCTGCCGCGTTGGGTATGGAGACATTCTTCATCGTCAAGTCCTGACATCTTCTAAAATTCTTAGGCGCTTCAATAGCGCAGTCTTCTACAGAAATATGCTTGGTATACCATACACCGGCCCGTCCCATCTCCAGCCACGTACAGTTCTTGGCTATCACATTCTCTGCGTACCATAATGGATATTTCCACTGAAACATACTGTCATACAGCTCAATATTGCGGCTCTCCTTCAAAGGAGATTCGCCTTCTCCAAAAACCGTATGATAAATCTTCAGGTCTTTTCCCTGAAACAAAGGGCGTTCTCCTGTATAATATCCCTGTCTTATTTCTGTTTTATCACTCATTCGCATTTCTCTCCTCTACTATAGAATTCCTAAATATTCCAGCAAAGCTTTTCGCTGCTTCTTCCCTATACGCCGGCCTTCCCGGTAGAGCGCTCTCAGCTTATCTTTGTCCTTTTCCATACGACTGATAGTGATCGGCGTCTCCGGTCGAATGACAAATATTCTTCCCTGACTCTCCAGTGCCAATACCTCCTCCACCATCTCGTTATAACGCTCCGGCGCTGTACGAATCTTCTCCAGCAAACCAGGATACTCCTTAAAGACCTGATCATACAAACGCAATACCGCCGGTGAGTTCGGTTTCTTTCGGTATGTCACATCCCGTGTAAGCACCACGACAATCTTTTTGTACCCCTCTTGTATCGCTCTTTGATAGGGAATCGCCATGGCAACGCCACCATCCACACAGTCCGTCCCTTCTACTGTGACAACCGGCTCCATCAACGGAATGCTGCAACTTGCCCGAACAGCCTGCAAAATATCCGAACAAACACCCTTTTCAAAATACATAGCTTCCCCGGTCTCACAGCTGGTTGCAACCGCAATCAGACGCTGTTTAGACCGTTCAAATGTCTCAAAATCCAATGGAAGCAGCCTCTCTGACAGCTCCCCAAACATGAAATCAAAGTTAAAAAATCCTTTTTTCTGCAGCCAGTTCTGCGCTGAGAAATAGCGCTTGTCCTGCATATACCGAATATTCACTTTTGCTGTTCTGCCTACTTGTTTTGACAGATAATTGACTCCACTGAGTGCTCCAGCAGATACGCCAATCACGCAGGATGCTTCCACTTCCTGCTCCATCATCACATCCAGAACACCTGCTGTGAACAGACAGCGCAGTGCGCCTCCCTCCAGTACCAGAGCACATTCGACCATACATGACTCCTTTCTAGCAATCCTTTTGTATAACAAAGAGACTGTTGCAGACGCAGCAGCCCCCGGTCCATCTTTGCCATTGCAAATGCGATTGCAAACGGACGTATAGGCGCGTCACGAAATTTCTTTTGTAACGCGCCATTTTTTTATTCTTCTTCCTTTTTATTGTTGTCAGACTTAGAATCCAGCTTGGAAATCAGGAGCACAATCAATGTGATAATGATAATCACAAACATGATTCCACCCATGCCTTCGCCCATGATAATCAGCGACTGCAAAAAATTTTCCATCGTATCCAATAGAATCATCATATTCGCTCCTTTCTATTAGATGAAGAATCCGAGGATCATACCGCCTGCCACAACAGAGGCGATCTGACCAGATACATTCGCACCTACTGCTTCCATCAACAGATGATTCGTCTTATCTTCAGACATAGCCAACTTCTGTACCACGCGAGCAGCCATAGGAAACGCAGAGATACCTGCCGCACCAATCATCGGATTAATCTTTCTCTTACTGAAGATATTCACAATCTTTGCAAACAGTACACCACCTACTGTATCGAAGATGAATGCTCCAAGACCAATAGCCATGATGATGAGCGTCTGTACGGTAACAAACTGCTCTGCACGCATGCTGAAGGAAATTGTCAGTCCCAAAAGGAGCGTAATGATATTCGAAAACTCATTCTGCGCCGTCTGAGACAGATTATCCAGAACCTTACACTCTCTCAGCAGGTTACCAAACATCAGCGCGCCTACGAGTCCAACGGACATCGGTGCTACCAAACCGGCAACAAAGGTAACGATAATGGGGAACAAAATCTTGGTTCTCTTAGAAATAGGTCTGGCCGGTACATGCTCCATATGAATCGCCCGTTCCTTCTTCGTGGTAATCAGCTTGATCACCATGGGCTGAATAATGGGCACTAACGCCATGTACGAATAAGCAACTACTGCGATAGGACCTACATAGTTAGAACCCAACACCTGAGATACCAGGATTGCCGTAGGACCATCCGCCGCGCCAATGATACCAATAGATGCCGCATCCTTCAGATCAAACCCGCACAGGGCTGCAAACGACAGCGCCACGAAAATACCAAACTGCGCAGCAGCGCCAAACAGAAACATCTTGGGATTCGAAAGCAATGGTCCAAAGTCGATCATCGCGCCGATACCGATGAATAGAAGAATCGGCATAGCCTCCGATGCCTCAATTCCCACGTTAAAGAGCCATTCGATAATACCGCCTGACTCAATACCGCCTTCCATGACCTGATTCAATACACCCGAATTCGGCAGATTCACCAGAATCGCGCCAAACCCCATGGGGAGCAGCAGTGCGGGTTCAAACCCCTTACGGATCGCCAAATAAATCAATAAACCGCCGACGCAGTACATGACGATCTGCTGCCATGTGATGGCAAGTAAGCCTTCGTACAGAAAATCCATACTATCTTTCCTCCTGATTGTTGTCCGCAAGGGGGTCATATCATCCATAAGCGATGAAAAAGGCCTGCACCGTGCACTCTACGCTCGATACAAGTCTTGTCATTTCATGCTAAACCAGGTGCGCTCCCCTCGAACGCAGCAGGATGTTGATTTAACCACACATTTCTGTGCCGACTACTCCCTTGAAGCCTTTTTCATTATATCCAATCTTCCGATTTTTGTCAATGCCTTTTTTGCGGTAAAATCGACTGCAAAACATGACGTAAACAAAGGGATAATTCTGCAGTCAAAAAATCTTACTCCTGTCTTTTGAGAATGTTTTCGTCCTCTTGTTCCGATTTTAATCTCGCTCCAGTTCTCCTATATTCGTTACCACGCAAGTCGGTTCCATGCCCGACCTACGCAGATCCTCTCTGGTGGTCTCTCCCGACAGCACCAATACCGATGCCACCTGGTTCCGCGTTCCCAGTGCGATATCCGTATACAACCGATCTCCTACCGCAACCATCTGACTTCGAGGAATACCTGTTTTCGCCTCCAGAATCTCCAAAACCTCTCTGTGCGGTTTTCCGGTATAGTGCGGCTTGATCCCCGTCGATGCGGTAATCAATGCACACATGGCACCGGCATCCGGCATGAATCCATACTCTGTGGGACAGTTCAGGTCCTCATGCGTGCATAGAAACTCCGCGCCGTTTCGAATATAATGACAGGCACGATCTAGTTTCTCATACGTCAATGTCGTATCGAATCCCAACAAGACGATGTCCGGGTCTTTCTCTGTCAAGGGAATCCCTGCCTCATGAAAACTCTCTGTCAGATCCGGTGTTCCCACCAGATACACCTTCTTATCGGGCCTATGCGTCTTCAGAAAATGGATCATCACATCCCCGGACGTCACCACATCCTCTCTCGTGACGGCAATACCCATACCATTCAGACGATCCACATATGTCTTCGGCGATCTGGATGAATTATTGGTAAAAAAGATATACCGCTTGCCATGGGCTTTCACTCTTTCTAAAAAAGGGATCGTCTCCGGAAACAGATGGGATCCCAGATAAATGGTCCCATCCATATCCAGTACGTACAGCTTCTTATTCTCCAGCTCCTTCATCATGACCTCCGTTAGAATACATTTTGTGTCGCGATAATGTTGACGCCATTCCCATCGATGTCTTCCAAAATAATATCCCCCATCAGCACGGGACGCTCCACTATCACTTCGTGAATCTGTTCAAGATAGTGTGGAATCTCCTTCTTGGCCAGGGGCGCATCCGATTTTACCGGCAGAACCCCACCATCCGTCAGCGCTACCGTCGTAGTCAGGGTTCTGGTCGGATTCGTGATCTCCGAACGGGCATACCGCTCCCCTCGGGCGCAGGTATTGCCCGTTATGCTGGTAATCTCTTCGCCATTCATTGTCACCGTCACATGACATCCCATAGGACAGCTGGTACAGATGATCTCACGTTCCATGTTCTGTTTCCTCCTCTAATTCGATGGTCAGGGTCTGTCCCACATAGTTTTGCAGCTTTGTTCCCAGGAGTCGCACGGTCTCCATTTCTCCCGGCGCAACACGCGGCCGCTTTCTCATCATGACCGTCCCTTCTCCATTCTTGACCCGAATCCGAACGGCCGCATGCACGTCCGTCACACGAAAGAAAATCGTGGTATCCTCACACCGGTCGATACGCTGCGGCAACGTATACCGAATTCCTTTGCCAGGTTGAATCGTAATGGGCTCTACCTGACTCGAATTCGCACGCAGAATGTACTCTGCTGCGCCTTTACCTGCGATTTCCGCCTCTTCTGACACATAATCCACAAGGTCATGTACGTGCAGTACATTTCCGCAGGCAAAGATGCCCGGAATCTCCGTCATTCTCCGCTGATCTACGACCGCGCCAGACGTCCGGGCATCCATAGGAACCCCGGCTTTACGTGTTAGTTCGTTTTCCGGCAGAAGTCCCACCGATAACAGTACCGTGTCGCATTCCACAAATCGCGCCGTCTCCATCATCGACTGGCGGTTCTCATCCACCTGTGCGATCGTAACGCCGCACACCCGCTCCTTTCCATGAACCTCTACAATCGTATGACTCAGTAAAAGCGGGATGTCATTATCCTGAAGGCATTGCACGATGTTTCGGGTCAGGCCGCCGGAATAGGGCATCAGTTCCAGCACCATCTCCACCTTGGCGCCTTCCCATGTCATACGCCTTGCCATAATCAGCCCGATGTCTCCCGAACCGAGGATCACAACTTTCTTTCCAGGCATATACCCCATGATATTGATATAGCGCTGAGCCGTTCCCGCCGTGTAGATTCCCGCGGGCCTGGTTCCCGGTGTATTCAGGGCTCCTCTAGGCCTCTCTCTGCATCCCATTGCCAGAATCACTGCTTTAGCCTGCACCTGAAAGATTCCTTCTTCCGCATTCATGGCTGTAACGATTTTTTCATCAGAAAGATCCAGCACCATGGTATTCAGCCGAAACGGAATCTGCCGTTCTCTGAGTTCTTTTTCAAAGCGCCAAGCATATTCGGGTCCTGTGAGTTCTTCCTTAAAACGGTGCAGACCGAAACCGTTATGAATGCACTGCTCCAGGATCCCACCCAGACGGTGATCTCTCTCCAGGACCAGGATATCCCGTACTCCCGCGTCATACGCCGCGATGGCTGCTCCCATACCAGCAGGGCCGCCGCCAATAATCACAAGATCAACGGTTCTCATGCATCTGCTCCTCCCCTGGTCTTTCCCACATTAAGATACGAACTGCCGCCAAACTTCGTCACCTGTTCCAACGGAATCCCCAGTTCCCGTGCCAGAATTTCCGTCACCATAGGACCGCAAAAACCACCCTGACAGCGTCCCATCCCCGCTCGTGTTCTGCGCTTGACACCGTCCAGATCCCTGGCGCCAGGATTCTGCCGGATCGCATCGACGATCTCTCCTTCCGTGATACTCTCACAACGGCAGATCACATGGCCATACAACGGATTTTCCTGAATCACCCGATTCTTTTCCTCCATGGAGAGCGTATTGAATCGATGAGGCGCCCGGCGTTCTTCCACGAAATCATCTTTGGGAGGCAGAGAAAGGCCCTGACTCTCCAGGCATTCCACCACGTACACAGCGATGGCCGGCGCACTGGATAGTCCCGGTGATTCGATCCCCGCCACATTCCAGAACCCGTGCCGTGGACTCTCGATGATAAAATCTCCGGTATTCCCCACGGCTCTGAGTCCGGCAAATGCGGTAATGACGCCCCGCAGATTGATAGTAGGAACCACCTTGCGCGCATTCTCCTGCACTTTCTGCAGGCCCTCCGCTGTTATCGATGTATCTTCCCGGTCTTCCTGATCCTCCGCAGTCGGTCCCAGGAGCATATTCTGATCCACCGTCGGTGTCACCAGAATCCCCTTTCCCAATTCATTCGGCACATTGAACAATGTATGTCGGACCGTACCTACACAGTCGTGATCGAGCAGCATATATTGGCCCTTACGAGGATGAATCGTAAACGAGGTGTCCCCCACCATGGCCGCGATATGATCTGCATAAACACCTGCCGCGTTCACCACATACCGTGCTTTGACGCTGTTTCCCCCAGAATGCAGGATATATCCATCCTGCTCCGCCGCGATCGCTGTCACTTCCCAGTCCAGCAGGAGATCTGCTCCATTGTCCATCGCATTACCTACCGCAGCCACATTCAGCTCATACGGGCAAACGATCGCTCCAGTCGGCGCAAAAAGCGCACCACAAGCCGTTTCCGATAGGGACGGCTCCATCTGATGAAGCGCCTTGCTATCCAGGATCTCAAGGCCTTCCACGCCATTTTTCTGTCCACGCTCATACAGTTCCTGCACCCTTTCCATATCCTGCGTTCGATACGCCACGACCAGGGAACCATTACGGATATACTTCACGCCCAGTTTCTTACACAGACCTTCCATCATCCGAGACCCTTCCACATTGAGCTTGGCCTTCAGACTCCCGCATTCCGCATCGTATCCGGCGTGCACAATCGCGCTGTTGGCCTTCGTGGTTCCCATGGCCACATCATGACTGCGTTCCACGATCACAATCGACAGCCGGTATCTGGAAAGTTCTCTGGCAATCAGACCTCCTACGACGCCAGCGCCGATGACAGCTACATCATACACCATATCTCCTCCTCTTCGTGGTTACGCCCACCACATAGTCCCCTTCTCTTCGAAAATCATCACTTCCTTCAAAAAGTCGATCGCTTTATTCAGCCCTTCTCCTGGACTCATCAAACCATCCTCATGCTCGATACTAATGGCATAGTCATATCCCACCAACCGAAGCGCGCTCATGATTTCTTTCCACTTATTATAATCCAGTCCGTATCCTACAGAGCGGAAGATCCAGGAGCGATGCGCCTCATCCGAATAATGCTTCGTGTCCAATACACCATTGACGGCAGTATTGTACGGATCCACCTTCGTATCCTTCGCATGAAAATGAAAAATCGCTTCGCCCAGTGTCCGAATCACCATCACAGGATCCATTCCCTGCCAAATCAGATGGCTGGGATCCAGATTCGCTCCGATCTCCGGCCCGACGGCCGCTCGGAGTTTCAGGAGCGATTCCGTATTGTATACACAAAATCCAGGATGGAGTTCCAGGGCAATCTGATTGACACCGTGCTCCCTTGCAAAGGCCACCTTCTTCTCCCAATAAGGAATGAGTACGTCATTCCACTGATATTCCAGTATCTTCAGAAAATCCTCTGGCCAGGGACATACCACCCAGTTCGGGTACTTCGCGCCGGGATGATCTCCAGGGCATCCGGAAAAGGTGTTGATCTGATGCAGCCCCAGTTTTTCGGCCAGCAGAATCGCATCCGTGATGGCATCATCGTACATCGCCGCCAGTTCAGGATTGGGATGAATCGGATTTCCGTGTGCGCTGAGCGCTGAAATCTCGATTTCGTTCTTCCGGAAGAGTTCCTGAAATGCCGCCAATTTCGCCGAATCTGCCAGCAGTTCCTTAGGTTTGCAGTGGGTATCTCCCGGGTTTCCCCCCACACCGATCTCTGCCATCTGCACGCCACGACTGTGCAGATATTCTAATGCCTTCTCCAATGGCTGTCCATACAGGACAGGAGTAAAAACGCCCAGTTTCATTTGAATCCTCCTTTACCTTCTGTTTTTATATGGGAAAAGGGCCCTTCCTCCACTCTGTTCGTGCATCGGAAGTTCCCTTTCCTGATTCATGTGATTGTTCTTATCAGAACAGGCTCTTGGCAACCTCCACGACATGATCCACTGTATAGCCAAAGGCCCGGAATACCGTAGCTGCCGGTCCGCACTGACCGAAGGTATCCATCGCAATGACCTTACCGTCTAAGCCCACATACTGATACCATCCAAACGAACTAGCCGCCTCCACTGCGACTCTCTTGCGCACCGTCTTCGGCAGCACGCTCTCCTTATATTCTTCACTCTGCGCATTGAACACTTCAAAAGAGGGCATACTGACCACTCGTGCGTCAATCCCAGCCTCCTGCAGCGCATCGTATGCCTGATAGATGAGCTCTACTTCCGAACCGGACGCCATAAGAATCATATCCGGTACTGCCTTCTTGGAGTCCCGCAGAATATAGCCACCCTTCGCCGCCTCCTTGCCAGTCTCCACAAGCTGCGGCAGATTCTGACGGGTCAATACCAGTGCCGTTGGCCCCTGATGCGTCGTCGCATACGCATAGGCAGCCGCCGTCTCGCTGTAGTCCGCCGGGCGGAACACCGTCATATCCGGAATGGAACGCAGCATTGCCAGCTGCTCTACCGGCTGATGTGTCGGCCCGTCCTCGCCCACGCCAATACTGTCATGGGTCAGCACATAGACGACCTTCTGCTTCATGAGCGCCGCCAGACGAATGCTGTGCTTCATATAATCCGAGAATACAAAGAATGTAGCGCAGTAGGGCAGGAGACCACCATGCAGTGCAACGCCGTTGATAATCGCGGCCATGGCATGTTCTCTGACGCCAAAATGCAGGTTGGATCCGCTGTAATTGGCCGCCGAAAAATCACTGCGGTTCTTCATGATTGTCAGCGTAGAAGGCGACAGATCGGCCGATCCTCCAAACAGGTTCGGCAGCTTGTCCGCCAGGTGATTCAAAATGTTTCCAGAGGTGGCGCGAGTCGCCATCGCCTTCTCCGGTTTCTGCCAGAGATCTTCATCTTCCCAGGGATTATACCCGTTTCCACTAAAATAATCTTCCCAAAGCTTCGCAAGGTCCGGATACTTCTCACAATACTCGGCAAACATGGCGTTCCATGCTTCTTCTGCCTGTACGCCTCGCTGCGCAGCCTCTGCCGTATGATCATAGACTTCCTGCGGCACATAAAACTCCTGATCCACAGGCCAGCCCAGATTTTCCTTCAGTGCGGTCACATTCTCAGGGCCCAGAGGCGCACCATGCGCCGCAGCCGTTCCCTGTTTTGCGGGACAGCCATATCCGATCAAAGTATGATTGATGATCAGCGTCGGTTTCTCCGTTTCCGCCTTAGCCTCTTCCAGCGCCTTCTCGATTGTATCCACATCGTTGCCATCCGCCACCTCAATGACCTGCCAGCCATATGCTTCATAGCGCTTGGCCACATCTTCCGTAAACGCAATATCCGTGCTGCCCTCAATACTGATGCAGTTCGAATCATACAGCACCGTCAGCTTTCCCAGCTTCCAGGTACCGGCCAGAGAACAAGCCTCTCCACTGATTCCTTCCATCAGACAGCCATCCCCTACTAATGCGTAGGTCCTGTGATCCACCACCGGATATCCCTCTCTGTTAAAGATCGCCGCCAGGTGCGCCTCCGCCATAGCCATCCCCACTGCATTCGATACCCCCTGTCCCAGAGGCCCTGTGGTTGTCTCCACACCCCGGGTATGTCCTACTTCCGGATGACCGGGCGTCAACGTTCCCCACTGACGAAATCCCTTCAAGTCTTCTATTGTCAAACCAAATCCATACAGATGCAGCAGACTGTACAGCAGCATGGATCCGTGTCCAGCAGACAGCACAAACCGATCCCGATCCTTCCAGTCTGGATTGGCGGGATTCTGCTTCATCTGATACTGCCATAGCGTATACGCCGCCGGCGCTGCGCCCAGGGGCAGGCCGGGATGACCGCTGTTGGCCTTCTGAATCGCTTCTGCAGAAAGCACCCGAATAGCATTGATTGTCTTCTGGTCGTACTGGTTCATATCGTAACCCTCCTGTTTACCTGTATGTAGGCAAATTTCTTCCTCCTGTTCATTATACATGAGGTCAGATCCCTTGTCAATCCTTATCCTTGAAGCCCTCTGGCCTGCCTATCCATATCTTCTACCACGATATCGTAGATCTCTCCCAGCGAAGCACAATATTCCAGGATCTGCCAGGGATAATTGGTATGAAAATGCAGTTTGATCAGCTCTTCGTCTCCCACCACCAACAGACAGTCTCCCTCAAAATGCTCCAGGATGTAATCCCGAATATCATCCTCCGACAGATTCTCTCCCTCAATCAGCAGTTGGGTATCATAACGAAATGTAATCATAGCGATGGTCCTCCTTTACCATTTTTAGTCTACCTTTAATATAACGTTGAAACAAACAAAAATCAACAGGATTCTTTTGAAGAATCTGTCTCTCCCCTCTTCCATGCCAGAATCGCCTCCAGCTTCTCCTTCACCGCCTTCTCCCGTCCTTCCTGCGTCGGTTCATAATAGCGGCGACCCACGAGCCGATCCGGCAGACACTGCATCCGGCTGATCTTTTCTTCCGTATCATGCGCGTAGACATACCCCTCTCCGTAATGCAGCTCTTTCATAAGGTTTGTTGGCGCGTTGCGGATCTGCAGCGGCACCGGTTCCGCGCTCATCTCCCGGATGTCCTTCTTACAGGCCTCGCATGCCTTATAGAGCGCATTCGATTTGGGTGCCATTGCCAGATATACCACACAATGTGTCAGATGCACATCACATTCCGGCATCCCCAGGAAATGACAGGCTTGGTACACGGAGACGGCCAACAGCAGCGCGTTTGGATCCGCCATACCCACATCTTCACTGGCAAAACGGATCAGGCGGCGCGCGATATACAGCGGATCTTCTCCGCCATCCAACATCCGGCACATCCAGTAGACGGCCGCGTCCGGATCGCTGTTTCTCATGGACTTATGCAGTGCGGATATCAGATTATAATGTTCCTCTCCCGTCTTATCATACAGAAGGGATCGCCGGTTCATACACTGTGCCAGCATCTCATCGCTGACTACGATACGTGCCTTCTCATCCAGCTTTCCATTGAGCACCGCCATCTCCAGCGTATTGAGCGCTGTCCTGGCGTCTCCATTCGCAAACCGCGCAATCGACTGAAGCTGTTCTTGGCGGATCTCGATCGTCAGATCTCCAAAGCCTTTCGGACTCGTCAGTGCCGTCTGCAAGAGCTCCATCAGATCCTCCTCCGATAAGGCCTGCAGAATAAACACCTTACACCGAGAGAGCAGCGCGGAATTGATCTCGAAGGATGGATTCTCTGTGGTGGCTCCCACCAGAATAATACTGCCCTTCTCCACATAGGGCAGAAATGCGTCCTGCTGCGCCTTATTGAATCGATGGATCTCATCCGCGAACAACAGCGTTCGAATCCCCATACGCCGGTACTTCTCCGCTTCCGTCATCACGTCTTTAATCTCTTTGATACTGCTGTTTACCGCACTGAATTCAATAAACCGCGCTTTCGTCTGATGGGCTATGATCCGAGCCAATGTTGTCTTTCCCACACCGGGCGGTCCCCAGAAAATCATGGATGAAATCTGATCTCGCTCAATCAACTGGCGCAGGATCTTACCGGGACCTACCAGGTGCTTTTGTCCCACATACTCATCCAGTGTCTCTGGCCGCAGACGGCTGGCCAGCGGAGCGCTGTTCATCTCCTGCTCTTCAAACAAATTCATCTGATCCGGCATAGGCCCCTTCCTTTCTATATCATTCTTTACTCTGACACAATCTCGATGCCCAAAAGGCGGGATAGATCGAGCGCCTGCATTGCCGTCACCCTCGCCCCATGAAGTTCCGCAAACGTATCGGATACGGTGATCCGTCCTAGCTCACACTGTGTGAAATCCATGCCGGCTAAGGAGGTTCTGAAAAAATGAACACCTACAAGACGGCAGTTCTCCCAGTATACGTTCTTCATCCGTCCTTCTGAAAAAAAGGCTCTCTCGCAATCACACGCCTGATAAAATATATTTCTCCAACGTCCCTGATCCCAGTTGCTGTATCCCAGGTTGCATTCTACTAGAATCATCTCCTGAAAATTTCCCTGACACAGGTCCGCCCCCATCAACTTACACTCGCGGAATCGGTTGCGATGAAAATACCCATCCGTCAAATAGCTGCCGGACAGATCACAGGAAATCCATTCGTTTCGAATCCAGCTGCCGCTCTCCAGTTTACACTCCATCAGACGGCAGTTTTCGAAGATACACTCTTTGAACGTCATGCCGTCCAGAGACGCCTCATCCAGATCCATTCCCACGAAATGGCATCCTACCACGTCTTCGTCCTCTTCCTTATGCTTCTTCAGATACGTACATGCCTCTTCTTTCTCCAGCCGAATTCGCAGATCCGGCAGCTCCGGTTGTAAAATTTTCATAACATCCCCCTGTATGACAAAAGCCCTGTACCCAAGGCTGTCGCCTCGGCCGTACAGGGCAAGGAATCAATCTTCTGTATATTCTACTTTTTCCATTACCTGTGGCTTCAGCGGCTTATCCCTAAAATCCGTCTGTACCGAGGCAATCTCATCCACAACATCCATACCTTCTACCACCTTGCCGAAGGCCGCATACTGTCCATCCAGATGAGGCGCATCCTGGTGCATGATGAAGAACTGCGATCCCGCGGAATCAGGATCCATGGCGCGTGCCATGGAGATCACGCCTCGCGTGTGCTTCAAGGGATTCTCTACCCCGTTGGAAGCAAATTCTCCCTTGATATGCCAGCCAGGGCCGCCTGTTCCCGTACCATTCGGGCATCCACCCTGAATCATAAATCCGGGAATCACTCTATGAAAAGTCAGCCCATCGTAAAAACCATCCCGTACCAACTTGATAAAGTTCTCCACCGTGATCGGAGCCGTGTCCGGATATAACTCGATCTTGATCTTCTTGCCATTCGCCATTGTAATTGTAATCATAGCTATTCTCCCTATCAATCCAGATATCCCTTTGCCGCCAGAAGCTCCGCCATAAGAACAGCGCCGCCAGCCGCTCCACGCAACGTATTGTGGGACATGCATACAAACTTCAGATCGTACTGTGTATCGGGACGCAGACGACCTACCGAGATGGCCATGCCGCCTTCCAGCTCTCTCGCAGACTTGATCTGCGGCTGATCATTCTCCTCAAAATAGTGAATGAACTGCTTCGGCGCCGAAGGCAGATGTAACTCCTGCGCCGGTCCCCTAAAGTTTGCCCACACCTTCTTGATCTCTTCCAGATCAGGCTTCTTGTCAAAGCTCGCGAAGACTGCGGCCGTATGCCCATCGGATACGGGTACACGCAGGCACTGTGCCGTAAACTGCGGCTTATCGGCGTTCACAATCCGATAGCCTTCCACCTTTCCCCAAAGCTTCAGCGGTTCCTGTTCGCTCTTCTCCTCTTCTCCTCCAATATAAGGAATCAGGTTATCCACCATCTCCGGCCAAGTCGCAAAGGTCTTGCCCGCACCGGAAATCGCCTGATACGTGCAGACTAATACCTGATTCAGACCATACAGATCCTTGATCGGATGCAGCGCCGGTACATAGCTCTGCAGCGAGCAGTTGGACTTCACCGCAATGAATCCTCGCTTCGTTCCCAGACGCTTACGCTGCGCGGGAATGATCTCCGTATGCTCCGCATTGAGCTCTGGCACGATCATCGGAACATCCGCTGTCCCACGATGCGCCGAATTATTTGAGACGACCGGAATCTCCGCCTTTGCATAGGCCTCTTCCAACGCCTTGATCTGATCCTTCGGCATGTCGACCGCACAGAAGACGAAATCCACCAGTTCCTTCATCTTCTCAATATCCTGACTGGCATCCAGCATGATCATCTGCTTCATAGACTCGGGAATCGGCTCCTGCATCGCCCAACGGCTGCCTACCGCCTCCTCATACGTCTTGCCTGCACTGCGGCCGGAAGCCGCCAGGGCCGTCACCTGGAACCATGGATGATCCTTCAGCAGCGTGGCAAACCGCTGTCCTACCATTCCCGTCGCACCAATAATACCTGCTCTAAACTGTTTCATCTTTTCTACGCGGCGTCCGCCGCTGCCTCCCTTTTCTCATCATATTTGTAAAAATAGAACCCTGTTCAGTATATCGAAAAACACATCCGCTGTCAATCAGTATTTTGCCTGAAAAAGCTCTTCGATCACGCCGCCGACTGCAGTTTCCACACTTCCCTCCTGGAACGGATTATGCAATCCGGCCGCGCTGAGCAGTTCGAAGTATTCCCGACTGCCGCCCATCCTGCACAGGCTCACATAATCCTTCCATGCCTGGGCACGATCCTTTTTGCTTCGAGTATAGAACTCGAAGGCGCCGATCTGCGCCAGGGCATAATCCACATAATAGAATGGATACATGAAGATGTGCTGTTTCTGCATCCAGAATCCGCCTTCCTCCAGAAATGCATTTCCGTCGTAAGTGCGCCAAGGCATATAGGTCTTTTCCAATTCATGCCAGATTGCTCGCCACTGCTTAGGTCCCTGCGTGGGATCCTCGAATACTCGATGTTGGAACTCATCCACACAAATCATATAGGGAATCACATTGAGCGCACCAAACAGATGCGCGTACCGATATTTATCCGCATTCTGGAAGAACCGTTCCATCCAGGGATACGCAAAATGCTCCATGGACATGGAATGGATCTCATTGATCTCACTCGTGGAATGAATGTAAGCAGAAAGTATTTGTCCCCGCGACGCGGTATATGCCTCAAATGCGTGTCCCGCCTCATGCGTCAATACGTCCACGTCTGCACTTGTCCCGTTGAAATTGGAGAAGATGAAGGGAGCCTTGTATTTCGGCAGAAACGTGCAGTATCCCCCCATTCTTTTATTCGGCTTTGTCTCCAGATCAAACAGCTCGTGTTCCACCATGAAATCAAAGAATTCTCCTGTCTCCGGCGACATCTCACGATACATGACTTGAGCCGCAGACACCATCTCTTCTCGATTGCCCTGGGGAAGCTCGTTCCCTTCCGGGAAAATGAGTGCCTCGTCATAATAACAGAGCGTATCGATTCCCAAACGTCTGCGCTGCCGTTCAAAGAGTTCCGCACAGGCCGGCACGATCACGTTCCTGACCTGCTTTCGAAACTGTTTCACATCCTCGGGTCCATAATTATACCGGCGCTTGTTCAGATACGCCATCGTAATATAGCTGTCCATGCCCAGTTTTTTCGCCATACCCGCGCGTATCTTCACCAGTTCCGCGTACTGTTTCTCCAACTGTGGCGCAATCTCGCTATACGTATCCGCCCAAGCCGTAAATGCTTCTTTCCGCTCTTTCCGATCCGTGCTCTGCATATGGCGCAGCAGACCATAGAAATTACAGTCCTCTCCTCGAAATTCCCTGTGACAAAGAGCCGTTGTCTTCTGGTATTTCTGCACCCATTCATTTTCCTGAATCTTATCTTCGATAATCGCTGGATCCAGCAGGCGGTTCTGTTCTTCCAGATTATGGAACAGGTAGGAGCCAAACTCCGCCTCGAATTCCTTTCGAAACGGGGACTCCAGCAACGCCTGATTCGCCTCTCTGTACAGGGGCATCATCCGGGACCGCTCCTCATGCAAGTACCGGGTCTCTGCCTCATAAAAGGGATCCGCCGTATTCACCGTACTGCGAATGTGCGCGATGGTACTCATGGTATTGGCGTCCGTATCCACGTTTTCTAAAGCAAGGTATGCGCTTCTTGCCGACTCGTAACTCTTCGCATTTCGCAACTCATTGATTCTTGTCTTCATCTCTTCCGCTAACGCCCGCATGTCTGGCCGCACATACGCAATCTCACTGAATTTCTCCATTTTCTCCTCCTTATCTCAAACCTTCTGCCACTGCGTCCCCTCGCGAGTATCTTTGAGAACGATGCCCTTCTCCAGCAGCTCGGCCCGAATCGCATCGGCTTTCGCAAAATCCTTCGCTTTTTTCGCCGCCGCGCGTTCCGCGATCTTTTCTTCCACATAGGCTGTCAGTTCTTCATCCTGCGGCTCTGCCGTTTCTTTCGCCTCTGTGAGTCCCAGAGACAGCACCTTCTCAAAATCCTCTGCGATCGCCCGCTTCGTCGCATCATTCATGTCTGCTTTCAGCATATCATACAACACCGTGAGTCCCGACGACGTATTGAGATCATTGCCGACGGCTTCGATAAAACGCTGTCTGTACAGCTCCTGCTTCTCGGCATCCAACTCGCCCTCGCGCTGCAAATTCTGAATCCGGGTTTTCAACTTCTGATAGGCCGCCGCTACGTTATCCAACACATCATAGCTGAATTCCAAAGGTTTCCGGTAATGAGACTGCAGGCAGAACATCCTGTAGACCAGTGGATCATAGCCCTTCTCCTGCAGCAGAGAAACGGTCAGGAAGTCTCCCTTGGATTTGCTCATTTTGCCGCCCTTTTCGTTCAGATGCTGTACATGGAACCAATATTTGCACCAGGGATGCCCGAAGTAGGCTTCGCTCTGTGCGATCTCATTGGTGTGATGCGGAAAGATATTATCCACACCGCCGCAGTGCAGATCCAGATGCTCTCCCAGATACTTCGCCGCAATGCAGGAACACTCGATGTGCCAGCCAGGATATCCAAGGCCCCAGGGACTTTCCCACTTGAGCTCCTGATTCTCAAATTTGGATTTTGTGAACCATAAAACAAAGTCGCTCTTGTTGCGTTTATTGGCATCCTCCTCCACATCGTCCCGGACACCCACCATCAGCTCTTCTTCGTTATGGCCTGTAAGCACATAATAGTCCTTCACCTTCGAGGTATCGAAATAGACATTGTCTCCCGCGCGATACGCATACCCTTTCTCCAAAAGCACTTCTATCATATGAATGAACTCTGAAATGCAGTGTGTAGCGGGTTCTACCACATCCGGACGTTTGATGCGCAGCTTCTCGCAGTCCGAAAAGAAAGCATCTGTATAGAACTGGGCAATCTCCATCACCGTCTTATGCTCCCGCTTCGCTCCCTTGAGCATCTTATCCTCGCCCGTATCCGCATCGCTGGACAGATGTCCCACATCCGTGATGTTCATCACACGAGTCACATCATACCCCACATACCGCAGGAACTTTTCCAGCACATCTTCCATGATGTAGCTCCGCAGGTTCCCGATATGCGCATAATGATAGACCGTGGGCCCACAAGTATACATCCGAACTTTTCCCTCTTCATAAGGTATGAACTCTTCTATTTTCTTAGTGAGTGTATTATATAAAACCATTCAGCGGTACTCCTTCCCTTATTGACATGTTTATTTCATTATAAACAGCCGGGGGCTTTCTGTCAATAAAGAAATGACGCGGAAAACCGCGTCATCCATGATTATCCCCAAGGATTCTTGTATTGTGCCTCCTCTGCGAGTTCTTCCTCAATTCGGATCAGGCGGTTATATTTCGCATTGCGATCACTTCTGGCCGGTGCTCCCGTCTTGATCTGCCCGGCTCCTACGGCGACTGCCAGATCCGCAATAATGGCATCCTCCGTCTCTCCGCTGCGATGCGATACGATCGCATGCATCCCCGCACGCTGTGCCATATGGATGGCGGACAATGTTTCCGAAAGACTCCCGATCTGATTGAGTTTGATGAGAATCGCATTCCCTGCTTTTTTCCGTATCCCCTCCTGCAGCCGTTCTGTATTCGTGACAAACAGATCGTCTCCTACTAACTGCAGATGGTCTCCCAGTTCCTGTGTCATCTTTTTCCAACCTTCCCAGTCATTCTCATCCAGGCCATCTTCTATAGAAAACAACGGATACTGTTCCATCAGCTCTCGATAATACTCGATCATCTCTTCGGCCGTTCGATATATCTCTCTGCCACTCATCTTACTTTCTCCCGGAAAATAATAGGCCTGTTTTTCTGCCGAGTATAATTCACTGGCCGCCGCATCCAAAGCAAACCCGATCTCCTCCCCGGGACGAAATCCGGCTTCTGTAATCGCGTCCATCATATAACGCAGCACATCCTTGGCAGCAGCCAGGTTCGGCGCAAATCCTCCTTCATCCCCCACACCCGTGGATAGCCCGTTTCTCGCCAGGATCTTTTTCAGTGTGTGGTATACTTCCGTACACATCCTGACTCCTTCTGAAAATGTCTTGGCTCCCACCGGCATGATCATAAATTCCTGCAGATCCACAGTATTATCCGCATGCCTTCCTCCATTCAGGATATTCATCATGGGGACGGGCATCTGACAAGCCCCTACACCGCCCAGATACCGATACAGACTCATACCGTGCCACTGGGCTCCCGCACGGGCGCATGCCAGCGAAACTGCCAGAATACTATTCGCACCCAGCATCGCTTTATTCGGCGTTCCATCGAGTTCCTTCATGCGCGCATCCACGCCGGTCTGATCGTCGACGCGCATGCCGGCTAAGGCCGGTGCGATGACGTCCTGTATATTGTAAATCGCGCGCTGCACGCCCTTTCCATCATATCGGCCGCCGCCATCTCGAAGTTCCACCGCCTCATATTCTCCAGTAGATGCTCCTGAAGGAACACTCGCTCTTCCCATGATTCCACTTTCGCATATTACATCCGCTTCCACCGTAGGATTCCCTCTGGAATCCAAAATCTCCCTGGCGATCAGCTTGCGAATTTTCATATAAAAACCTCCTCATACCACAGATTCCATCCATAGTATGAGGAGGCAAGTTCCATATTATACCTTCCGAGAGGCTGCTCTTGACTCAACAGCTCGAGGCATGATACAAATCCTTAGACCAGGAGGCTTTCTCCCGTCATTTCTGCAGGCTTATCCATGCCCATCATCTCCAGAAGTGTGGGCGCAATATCCGCCAGCTTACCGCCTTCGCGCAGTGTCACACCCTGCTTGTAATTCACCAGAACAAAGGGTACTGGATTTGTCGTATGCGCCGTGAAAGGCTCGCCTGTCTCATAGTCGATGAGCTGTTCCGCGTTTCCATGGTCTGCGCACAGAAACATCTGTGCGTCGTTCCGCTTGATCGCCTCCAAGGTACGGCCCAGGCAGGCATCCACTGTCTCGATCGCCTTGACTGCTGCTTCCATGATGCCGGTATGGCCTACCATGTCCGGATTCGCAAAGTTTACAACAATCAGATCATATTTATGACTGTCGATGGCTTCTACCAGCTTATCGCACACCTCATTCGCGCTCATTTCCGGCTTCAGATCATAGGTTGCCACCTTCGGAGACGGTACTAGGATCCGATCTTCATTTTCATTCGGCACTTCCACACCGCCATTGAAGAAGAATGTCACGTGAGCGTATTTCTCCGTTTCTGCCAGACGCAACTGGGTCTTTCCGTTCTTAGCCAGATACTCGCCCAGAATATTATGCAGCACTTCTTTGTGGAAGGCCACTTCTTTATTGGGGATCGTCGCATCATAATCGGTAAAGCAGACAAAAAACACCGGCAGACGGTCTCTCTGGAATCCTGTGAAACCATCATCGCAGAATGCGCGTGTGAGCTGTCTGGCCCGATCCGGACGGAAGTTATAGAAGATGATGGAATCCTGCGCCTGAATCTTGGCCACGGGCTGTCCATTCTTCTGAATTACCGTGGGAACCACAAATTCATCGGTCGCACCCTCATCATAGGATTTCTGCATGGCTTCTACGGCACTATCCGCGGTATGCCCCTCTCCATACACCAGGGCGCTATAGGCTTTCTCTTCCCGATCCCAACGATTATCCCGATCCATGGCATAATAACGTCCAGACAGTGTGGCAATCTCACCCACACCTAATTCCTTCATCTTCGCTTCCAGTTCCTTCACATACTCGATACCGGAAGAAGGCGGTGTATCACGTCCATCCATGAATCCATGCACATATACCTTGTCCAGGCCATTTCTCTTTGCCAATTCCAGCAAGCCATACACATGCTCAATATGGCTGTGTACGCCACCATCAGACAACAGGCCCATCAGATGCAACGCGGAGCCATTCTCCTTGCAGTTTTTCACCGCATCCAGAAGGGCCGGATTCTCGAAGAAATCCCCATCCTGAATGGACTTGGTGATCTTGGTCAGATCTTGATATACGATACGGCCTGCCCCAATATTCAGATGACCCACCTCCGAGTTGCCCATCTGTCCATCCGGCAATCCTACGAAAAGTCCGCTGGCATTCCCTGGCACGAAAGGCCACTCCTTGACCATCTGATCATAATTCGGCTTCTTGGCGGCGGCTACTGCATTGCCTACCGGATTCTCATTCAAGCCAAATCCATCTAATATCATCAAAATCGTAGTTTTCTTGCTCATGTTTTCCCCTTCTCAATAATTCACAATCTTGGCAAAATCCGCCTTCAGGCTCGCGCCGCCGACCAGACCACCGTCGATGTTCGGCATGGCAAACAGTTCCGCCGCATTGCCGGCATTGACGCTGCCGCCATACTGTACCCGGATCTCTTCTGCCACTTCAGCTCCATAGATCTCAGAGACTACCTGCCGGATAGCGCCGCAGACCTCCTCTGCCTGTACACTGGTCGCTGTACGTCCAGTTCCGATCGCCCAGATCGGCTCATACGCAATCACTGCTTTCTTTGCATCTTCCGGCTTTACATCCTTCAATGCAATCTTGACCTGCATACGAACCAGATCCACCGTGATACCCTGTTCGCGCTGTTCCAGCGTCTCCCCGACACAAATGATCGGCTTCAGATCATGCTCAAAAGCCTTCAATACTTTCTTATTGACAATCTCATCGGTCTCGCCGAAATATCCCCGACGCTCAGAATGCCCCAGAATGACATACTCACAGCCGCACTCTTTGATCATCTCCGGCGCTACCTCACCAGTATAGGCTCCGCTCTCTTCATAATACATGTTCTGCGCGCCAATCTTGATATTCGTTCCCTTGACCGCCTGCGCCGCCAGTACCAGAGACACGAACGGCGGACAAAAAACGACTTCCGTCCTATCGTTATCTCCCACCAGGGGCTTCAGTGTCTCAATCAGCTCCAGCGCCTCTCTCGGCGTCTTATTCATCTTCCAGTTTCCTGCTACAATCGTCTTACGCATTTTTTTACTGTCCTTTCATAAAAATCAGGCGGTCCTGAGGGACTCCCCGCAGGCCCCGCCCGTAGGATGGTTATTTACTTATCATTTACTGCGACCACACCCGGCAGATCCTTACCTTCCAGGAACTCCAGAGAAGCGCCGCCGCCTGTGGAAATGTGGGTCATCTTGTCGCCAAAACCAAGCTGATTCACAGCTGCCGCACTATCACCGCCGCCGATAATCGTAGTGGCATCCTTAAGATCCGCCAGCGCTTGCGCGATCGCGATCGTGCCCTTGGCGAAATTCGACATCTCGAATACGCCCATGGGGCCATTCCATACTACTGTCTTCGCATCTGCCAATGCCTCTGCGTACATCTTCTGTGTCTTCGGTCCGATATCCAGTGCCATCTCATCCGGCTCCAGGTTTCCTTCGCAAACACGGAAAGGCGCGTCATTGTTAAACTCCTTGGAAACCATGTTATCCACCGGCAGCAGCAGCTTCACACCCTTCTCCTCTGCCTTGGCCATCATTTCCTTCGCGTAATCGATCTTATCTTCCTCCAGCAGGGACTTACCAATCTCGTACCCCTGTGCCTTCATGAAGGTATACGCCATACCGCCTCCGATAATCAGCGTGTCCACCTTATTCAGCAGATTGTTGATGACATTGATCTTGTCGGATACCTTGGAGCCACCCAGGATCGCCACGAAAGGACGCACCGGATTATTCACCGCATTGCCTAGGAAATTGATCTCCTTCTCCATCAGATAGCCTACCACAGCCGTATCTACAAACTGGGTCACACCCACGGTGGAGCAATGCGCACGATGGGCTGCGCCAAACGCGTCATTCACATAGATATCGCAGAGAGAAGCCAGTTCCTTGCTGAATTCTTCTCCATTCTTTGTCTCTTCCTTACGGAAACGGGTATTCTGAAGAAGTACCACATCGCCATCCTTCATAGCCGCTACCGCTGCCTTCGCCTTCTCTCCGACGACATTATCATCATCCGCGAATACGACTTCCTGTCCCAGAAGCTCGGACAGACGCTTCGCAACCGGTGCCAGAGAAAACTTCTCTTCCGGGCCATTCTTCGGCTTGCCCAGGTGAGAGCACAGGATCACCTTGCCGCCATCCGCAATCAGCTTCTTGATTGTGGGCAGCGCTGCTACAATACGGTTCTCATCCGTAATCACGCCATCCTTCATCGGCACGTTGAAATCGCAACGCACCAATACTCTCTTTCCTTTTACCTGAATGTCATCTACTGTCTTTTTATTCAGCATCTTTATAATGCTCCTTTCCCAATCTGGTGATAATCTCTCTTTATTGCACAGGCGATGCCTGGGGCAATCCAAATTACAGCCCGCAGCGTTCCGCTACGTAACGGGTCAGATCCACAATACGATTCGAATACATCCACTCGTTGTCATACCATGCTACTACCTTAACCATATTCCCATCAATGACCAGTGTAGACAGCGCATCCACGATGGATGAACGGGAGTCCTTCCGGAAATCAATAGAAACCAATGGCTCCTCCGTATATCCCAGGATGATATCATCTGCCGCACTCTTAAAGGCTGCGTTGACCTGCGCCTTGGTTACATTTCGTTCCAACACCGCAACAAAGTCTACGATCGACACCGTGGGAGTCGGCACGCGCATGGACATACCGGTCAGTTTTCCCTTCAGCTCGGGAATGACCTTGGCAACCGCCTCAGCGGCTCCTGTCGTAGTCGGAATAATCGACTGTGCTGCCGCTCTGGCCCTGCGCAGATCCTTATGTGGCAGATCCAGAATCTTCTGATCATTCGTATACGAATGTACCGTGGTCATCATGCCTTTCACAATGCCAAAACGATCCTGCAGCACCTTCGCCACTGGAGCCAGACAATTCGTCGTGCAAGATGCATTATCAATGATATAATCCGTCGCCGGATTAAAGGTTTGCTGATTGACACCCATGACGAAGGACTTGGTTCCCTTGGCCGGGCAGGAAATGATGACTCGCTTCGCTCCCGCGTCCAGATGTGCCTGTGCCTTCTCCGTAGAAGCAAACAATCCGGTGGATTCAATCACGATATCAATCCCCAGCTCCTTCCAGGGAAGCTTCGCAGGATCTCGCTCCGCTACAACCTGCACCAGTTTACCATTGACCACCAGGTCTTTTCCTCGCACTTCCACCGTACCCGCATACTTGCCAAAACAGGAATCGTACCGCAGAAGATGCGCCAATGTCTGCGCGTCTGTCAGATCATTGATCGCTACAATATCCAAACCTTTTTCCATGCCGATTTTGAACGCATTCCGTCCAATACGGCCAAAACCATTAATCGCGATCCGTGCCATACTTTCATCCTCTTTTCTGATGAATTCCGCATCCCGCATGGCAAAAAATTGCAGGCGCCTATGCCGAATGCTTCCATTTTTTATTGTATCCTATCCGACTTCAAAAATCAAGTATTTGTATAAAAATTAACGTATTCCTTACGAAATCGCTTGCATTTCTTCCTGAATTTTCTTTTCGGATGCCTTCATCGCCTCCAACGTTTTTTCTAATAGCGTATCCAGTTCCCATCCCAGCATCTGAGCCCCCGAGACAATCACATCCCGAGAACAGCCTGCCGCGAATCGCTTGTCCTTAAATTTTTTCTTCAGGCTTTTCAGCTCCATGTCTTCCACGCTCTTCGAGGGACGCATCAATGCTGCGGCACCGATCAAGCCCGTCAATTCATCCGTGGCAAATAGAATTTTCTCCATCGTATGTTCCGGCTGCACATCCGATACCAGCCCGTACCCATGACTGCAGACTGCATGAATCATCTCCGGACTGACCCCATGGCTCTCCAGAATCTCTACCGCCTTCTTACAGTGCTCTTCCGGATACCGCTCGAAATCCACATCATGCAGCAGTCCCACAATACTCCAAAATTCCTTTTCTTCGCCATATCCTTCTTCTTCCGCAAACCATCCCATCACCGCTTCTACGGTAAGAGCATGCTGACGATGAAAAGATTCCTGATTATATTCCTTCAGAAGTTCCCACGCCGCTTCTCGCGTAATTATACTCTCCATCTTTCCTTCCTCCTTTTTGCTTCTACTTAATCATAGCATTTTTTCACGATCTGTCAAGCATTCTTTCCTTGTCAAAGTTTCTGTTTCTATGCTATAGTAAAGACACTCATAGAAGGGAGACTGATGTTTATGAAAGATTTTCACATGCATTCCTGTTTTTCTGCGGATAGCGAGGCCCCTATGGAAGACATGATCCAAGCCGCCATCGCTGCTGGACTTTCTGAAATCTGCTTTACCGAACACATAGATTTTCACCATCCGGACATGGAGTTTCTGGTAGACATGCCCGCATACCGCAAGGCCTTGGAATCATATCGTTCCCAATACGCCGGACAGATTCGAATTCATGCCGGCATCGAGCTGGGCATTGAACCGAATAACCTAGAAGATTCGCTGGCCTTTTATCGGCAGTACCGTTCTGTCATCTCCTTCTGGATCGGCTCCTGTCATGTTTTCGATGGCGGCGACCCCTATGATCGCGATTTCTTTTCTCATATGCCCACTGACAAAGTCTATCGCGATTATTTCGAAGGCGTGCTGTACGTAGTCGAGAAATTCCCCTTCGCCGACACATACGGTCATCTGGATTATGTCATGCGCTTCGATCCTTCCTTCGAAAAATATGACATTCAAAAATATTCTTCGCAAATCGATGCAATCTTATCCGCTATTATTCATCAGGGCCGTGCCCTAGAGCTCAACACTGGTTCCTATCGAAATGGTCTCAACCATCCGCACCCCAATTGGCCTATCATTCATCGCTATCAAGCCCTAGGAGGCCGGAAAATCACAACCGGATCCGATGCCCACACGCCAAAGGACGTGGCAAGCCATTTTCCTGAGCTTTATCAAGCCATTCATTCCCTAGGACTGCAGATTCTCTAACATCTCCTTCCTCTCTAATGATGAACTTCAGATCATTTTCTTCTTACACTGTTACCTTCGAATTTTATACGCACTTCGAGGATTTGCATGCCGTCGATCCTGCATTTGCGTATAATTCGAGGGGCGTCTCCGTCCCCGCAAGGCATTTTATACGCAGTTTGTAGATTCGCCGCCCTTCAAATCCTGCATTTGCGTATAAATTGGTTCCTTTTATTACTTATTATACGTAGGTCAGTAGAGATGCACTTCAGAATCGCAGAACAGCGTATAATTCCATTCCTTTTGCAACTGATTGTACGCGGATCCTCGAAAAGGCGCAGCAAAATCTTGATTTTGCGTATAAAGCAGAGGG
>DBQQ01000037.1:17261-18651 GCA_002305315.1 Clostridiales bacterium UBA1390 | reverse complement strand
GTAAGATATTTCCATTTCACCCTTTGCGGGGACGGAGACACCCCTGTAATTATACGCAAAGATGAGATTCTAAAACGCCTTTTCGCAGATTCGCGTATAAATTAGTTCTAAAAAGAATGGATTTATACGCAGCCTCTTAATTCTGCAATGACTCTATACAAAACTGCATATAATTCAGTTCTACAAAGAACCAATTTATACGCAGAGCCCCATCGAGATCGTGGGTCTTAGGCTGTGGCGCCCCTGAAAGAGCTGGAAGTGATGATACTACGCGAGGCATAGTATCATCAAGATCGTGGGTTTTAGGTTGTGGCGCTCCTGAAACGCCTCAAAGTGATGATACTATGCGACACATAGTATCATCAAGATCGTCGGTTTTAGGTTGTGGCGCCCCTGAAACGCCTCAAAGTGATGATACTATGCGAGGCATAGTATCATCGAGATCGTCGGTTTTAGGTTGTGGCGCCCCTGAAACGCCTCAAAGTGATGATACTATGCGACACATAGTATCATCGAGATCGTGGGTTTTAGGTTGTGGCGCTCCTGAAACGCCTCAAAGTGATGATATTATGCGAGGCATAGTATCATCGAGATCAGGAGCTCTTCGGTTAATGTGGAGATTTTAGGAGGATTTGCGTATAAAAGATTGGCAGGCCAAACGGAAGCCTGCCAATAGGGTTGATTACTTTTACGTTGTAGGTGTGTTAATATCGGCGATTCGGAAAATGCATAGATAGGCATTACCGCGAGTCAGGGCTTGTAGCTTAAAAGTAGTGGCACTAGATGCGGCTAATCCTAATTGTAAGGTAGATCCAGCTGGAATTGAGGCAACAAAGAATTTGCTTGCATCTTCCTGATTCTGGGGAATTGTGAAAGAATCCAGAATACCGCTATTATTTAAAGAAAGTATCATTGAGGTGTTTGAAGAAGGATTTGCACCATCGTATACAATTATTCCATAACCAATGGCATACACACCTGATTTTAGGACATTGAGAGATTTCTGATTCGCGGCGAGGGTGAAGTCACTGGCAGAGGAAACAGAGGATAGAGTCATAGTAATAGGAGCACTGCCATAATTTTCTGTTGAATTTAGTGTTTGTGCTGTAGTAGAAATGAGATTGGCATAGACAGGGGTTGTAGTTCCAGCAGGTCCCTGAGGCCCGGTTTCACCCTGAGGTCCAGCAGGTCCCTGAGGCCCGGTTTCACCCTGAGGTCCAGCAGGTCCCTGAGGCCCGGTTTCACCCTGTGGTCCAGCAGGTCCCTGAGGCCCGGTTTCACCCTGTGGCCCAGCAGGTCCCTGAGGCCCGGTTTCACCCTGAGGTCCGGCAGGTCCTTGCGGCCCGGTTTCGCCCTGAGTTCCAGTAGGTCCTTGCGGCCCCTGTTCGCC
>DBQQ01000037.1:0-17211 GCA_002305315.1 Clostridiales bacterium UBA1390 | reverse complement strand
CCCTTGCGGCCCCTGTTCGCCTTGTGGTCCTGCAGGTCCTTGAGGCCCCTGTTCACCTTGCGGCCCGGCAGGTCCTTGCGGCCCCTGTTCACCCTGCGGTCCGGCAGGTCCCTGCGGCCCCTGTTCGCCCTGCGGCCCGGCAGGTCCTTGCGGTCCGGCAGGCCCTTGTGGTCCACATGGACCTATGGGGCCCTGTGGACCTGGAACTCCTTGCGGGCCTTGTGGCCCTTGGACACATAATGTGGTGGGATGACAGCTTGGCTGACATGTACCTTTAGGCAGTTCTCGTTGATACAACATGATAATTCTCCTAAGATTATTTTTGTTATATTGTATGCCTACTTGTCAGAGAAGGTGAGAAAAACGGTGGCAAGATGATTGACAGATCCGACAGTTCTTTGGTAAAATCGAGTAAAAAGAGGAGGAGCAGCGTGATGAAACCCATTATACTGAGTGCAGATGGTGATAGTGTAGTGTATCAAGTACCCGATCGAGTTGCAGAGCATCTGGAGGAGTATTGCATTCAATTTTGTGACCGTTGGCTGAGAAATAGCCCACATGCACGGAAATATAGGATCCAAGGAGGATTCTGTTACAATGAAGCGGACTTTATTGAATATTTGAATCGATATGTTTTTCCAGAAGAACCATCGGTCATGGTAGAGAATCTGGGGTGGACAGAACTAGGAAAAGATCTCCCGGAAGAGTACAGAGAACTTCCCTATTTCAATTTCTAATCAGAAAGTGAAGGAGAAATATAATAGATGATTTATTTTACAGCAGATACGCATTTTGGACATAAAAATATTATCGGGTCCTGTGCCAGACCATTTCAAAACGTAGAGGAAATGGACGAGATAATGATTGCTAGATGGAATGAACGGGTGACAGCAAACGATAAGGTGTATATTATTGGGGATATGTTCTTCCGTTGTCAAAATCCGGAAGAAATCTTGCAGCGACTGCGAGGCAGGAAATATCTGATTATCGGAAACCATGATGATTCATGGATGAAGAAAGTAGATCTTACGAAGTATTTTGTAGGTGTCGACCACTATTTGCAGTTTTCCGATGGCGCGCATGCGATCACGTTATGTCACTATCCGCTCCTCACATGGAAAAGCCCACAGAAAACGTATATGGTCCATGGACATATCCATGCGAACACGGATTCAGATTATTGGCCACTGATTTGCGTGAGAAAAAATGTTCTGAATGCGGGAGTAGATATTCATGACTTTCGACCGGTTGCATGGAACGAACTGGTGGAAAATAACAGACGGTTCAAAGCCATGCATGGGGAAAACACATCGGATGAAATCCAATAAGAACAGAATCGTTACATCTTATAGCACATCCATATCTCGACGGCAGCCCCTTCTTGTGGTATACTAATCTATGTTGTGTTTTTACGAGAGGAGGAGTTTTTGTGGATGAGCGAGTCAGAGAAAAGGAATCCATGAAACATGTTTGCGCGGGACTTTTGGCTCATGTCGACGCAGGGAAAACTACGCTTTCAGAGGCGATGCTGTATGTAAGCGGCAGGTTGAGAAAATTGGGACGCGTGGATCATCGGGATGCCTTTTTAGATACGGACGTGCAGGAGAGGGAACGAGGAATCACCATTTTTTCGAAACAGGCGATCTTACCTCTGCCATCCATGGAAATGACGCTTCTGGACACACCTGGACATGTGGATTTTTCGAGCGAGATGGAACGTACGCTGCAGGTTCTGGATTATGCGATCCTAGTGATCAGCGGTACGGATGGGGTGCAGAGCCATACGCGTACACTATGGAAATTACTGGAGAAGTATGAGATACCGGTCTTTCTTTTTGTGAATAAGATGGATCTTGCGGGAACAGATCGGGAGAAATTGATAGAGGAATTGCAGAGCCGTCTGAGTCCATCCTGCATAGAAATGGAAAACCTGACGGAGCAAAGATGGGAAGAGATTGCCATGTGCGATGAAGACACATTATCTTCCTATTTAGAGACTGGCAGCATATCTATAGAAGAAATCCGTCGTTTAATCAGGGAACGGAAGTTGTTTCCCTGTTATTTTGGTTCCGCTCTGAAGCTACAGGGGGTTGAGGCACTTCTGCAGGGATTCGAAAATTATACGCAGATGCCGTCATACCCTCAGTCTTTTGGAGCCAAGGTGTATAAGATCGCGAGAGACCCGCAGGGAGCACGGTTGACCTATATGAAGATTAAGGGTGGGAGTTTGCGAGTAAAGACCGTGATTACAGAGGAAGAAAAGGCGGATCAGATTCGACTGTATTCGGGCAGTAAATTTCAATTGGCAGAAGAGGTCACAGCAGGTATGGTATGCGCGGTCACAGGCCTCACAAAGACAAGACCCGGTCAGGGACTGGGAATCGAACCGGATTCAGAGGGGCCGATGATGGAAAGCTTTCTTACGTATCAGGTGGAATTACCCCCGGAGGTGGATCCGTTCCAGGCCCTGCAGAAGTTGAGGCAGTTGGAGGAGGAGGATCCCCAGCTTCATGTCGTATGGAATGAGCAGCTTCGGGAAGTTCATATGCAGTTGATGGGGGAAGTGCAGTTAGAAGTGCTGCAGCGCCTGATTTTAGATCGTTTTGGATGGAAGGTCCGTTTTGGAACGGGGAATATCGTCTATCGGGAAACCATTCGAGGCGCGGTAGAAGGTGTGGGACATTATGAACCGCTGCGTCACTATGCGGAGGTGCATTTGCTGATGGAAGCGGGAGAGCCTGGAAGTGGCCTGCAGCTGGATACGGCGTGCAGTGAAGACGTGTTGGCTGGAAGCTGGCAGCGTCTGATTCTGTCTCATCTGGAGGAGAAAACATTTCTGGGCGTATTGACGGGGTCTCCGATCACGGACATGAAGATCACGCTGTTGACCGGCAGAGCGCATATTAAGCATACGGAGGGCGGCGATTTTCGCGAGGCGACCTACAGGGCGGTTCGCAACGGCCTGATGAAGGCAGAGAGCATTCTTCTGGAACCCTGGTATGAGTTTCGCTTGGAAGTGCCGGCGGCACAGATTGGCAGAGCGCTGTCGGATCTGCAAAAGAGATCCGCGCAATTTGAGGATCCAGAGAGAGAGGAAGATCGGGCGATTATCACAGGATCGGCGCCGGTTGCTTCTCTTCACGACTATGCCTTGGAAGTCACAGCCTATACAAAGGGATTAGGGCAGCTAAGTTGCAGCCTGAAGGGGTATGCACCCTGTCATAATCCGGAAGAAGTCATACAGAGTATAGGATATGATGCAGAACGGGATTTGCAGAACACGGCGGATTCGGTATTCTGTGCCCACGGCGCGGGATTTATCGTGAAATGGGATCAGGTAGAGGAGTATATGCATCTGTCAAGCGGCTGGAAAGCACAGAAAAAAGAGTCGGCAGGGATATGGCCAACACGGCGCGCAGAGTCATCGAAGCAGGCACAGGATACGATGGCCCTGGATAAGGAACTGCGGGAGATTTTTGAAAGAACGTACGCCCCCATACAGACAAGAGCCATACAGCCCAGGAAAGATCCGAGTATAGTAAGGAAAGTGGAAGGAAGCAGAAAGCGGGAGATCCGTCCCTTGCCAGAGGTCAAGGAATATCTGCTGGTGGATGGATACAATATTCTCTATGCATGGGATGAATTAAAAAAACTGGCCCAGGAGAATCTGGATGCAGCCAGACAGCGCTTGATGGATATGCTGTGCAATTATCAGGGATATAAGAAATGCGTGTGTATTCTGGTATTCGACGCATATAAAGTACCGGGAGGCACGGAGAACGTGGTTCGATACCATAATATTCACGTAGTATACACAAAAGAAGCGGAGACCGCCGATACTTACATCGAACGAACGGCGTATGAGTTGGGGAAGGAACATCGTGTGCGCGTGGCAACATCGGATGCGGCAGAACAGATGATCGTCCTAGGCCATGGTGCACTACGGCTCAGTGCCGATGAGTTTCGAGAGGAAGTATTTGGGGTACAGGAACAGATTCGTCAGGTGCTGCGGGAGAAAAACCGTAAGGAAAAGAATCCGGCTTTGGGACAGGCCTTGAAAAAATTTTCAAATTCCTAAAAGAAAATCTTGACAATAGAGAGATTTTCTTGTATTGTATGCATAGGTTAGTGATAACTAACCTGGAAAGGAACGGTGAAATACTATGAAAAAAGTAGCAGTTGTGTACTGGAGCGGAACTGGCAATACGGAAGCGATGGCGAATGCCGTGGTAGAAGGAATACGGACAGCCGGTGCGGAGGCGGATTTATTCACGGCATCTTCCTTTGGTGCAGGCAAAATGGATGAATACGATGCAGTTGCTTTTGGCTGCCCTTCTATGGGGGTGGAACAATTGGAGGATAGTGAGTTCGAACCCATGTTTCAGGATTGTGAGTCAAAGCTGTCCGGCAAGAAGATTGCTCTGTTTGGATCCTACGGCTGGGGCGACGGAGAGTGGATGCGCAATTGGGAGAGTACCTGCAAAGAGGATGGCGCGGTACTTGCCTGTGACAGTGTGATCTGCAACGATGCACCGGATGATGATGTGATCGAGGCTTGCAAGAGCTTGGGGGCATCGTTAGCCTAAAGAAGGGGCCAGTCATAAAGACGAATACGGAAGAATACACATACAGCAGAACGTTCATGGAGAGCGAAGATGCGCAGAAGGCATGTGAAGTCCGATATTATCTTTATGATAGGAATCATTGTTATCTTTATTATTTTGACACTGGCGATCGTATGGTCACGCCAGAGCGCAGAGGAGGAAGAAGGGGCGGTACAGCCTTCCTGGAAACAGGAGACTTCCTCCTCTGTTCTTTTTGTACAGGCAAAGACATGGGAAATCCCACCGTTAGTACAGGTGGCGCAGCAGGAGATCGGGAACAAGGGAGGTGAAAAATACTGGCGTTGGTATGGATTTGCACAGCGTGTGGAATGGTGCGGCTGTTTTGTCAGTTGGTGCGCCAATGAGTGTGGTTATATCGAATCGGGTGCATTGCCAAAGTTTTCGATCTGTGATCGAAGGTGGTTGAAGAATGCGGGGATGTGGCGAGAGGATTCCTATGAACCGTCTCCTGGGGATTTGATTTTTTTCGACTGGATTCGAGATGGCAAGCAGGATGGCGTCGTGGATCATGTGGGCATCGTAGAAGCCTTGCAGGATGGAAAAGTACATACAATAGAAGGAAACTGTGATGATGCGTGTATGCGTCAGACCTATGATCTGACGGAAGAACAGATCTTGGGATACGCGCAGATAGAACCTTAAAAGTATTGACTTTTTATACATTTCATGCTACCCTCTTTTTGTGGTGATACCGCAGGAATGAGGGAATAAGAGATGGATTTCATTACGATAGAACGTTTACGGTCGAAATGCGATCAGATGTTTCGCATGTGTGATAGATTACAGGCGCAGGAGGGCGCTTTTGCCGGGCAAAAGCTGTCATTTCGGGAGTGTATGAAGCTGGAGATGGTCCTGTATCTGATCTATATTGCCTGTTATGAGCATCGCATCCTGAACAGCGAGGTGCGGTTTATTCAACAGGTATCCGGGATGTATCTGTCCAAAGATCAGATGATGATGTATTATTACGAGAGGCAGTTGGGCGATGGAAGCTTTGAACGAAAGATTCCCAAGTCCATGCAGGAGTGTGTTCGGTTGGATGTGCGAGCCAAGCGGGAGGGGCGCAGGACAACGTATGGCCAGGAGACTGCCAATTTGTACAGAGAGTTGGGACAGGCTATGATTTCTTATAATACAGACACGGATCCTACGGAACTGGAGAATATGACTCGCTATATCCTGAATCTGCAGAAGTATCTGAAGAAATATGAGGTCAATGCGGGGAACGCAGCCAATGGGCTAAAGGATGTGAAGGAAAGGCCGATTCCCAAAAAGAATGGCGGATCGGCGCCTAAAGCTAAGGATGCCGTTTCGGAAACGGAGGAAAAAGAGAAGACATCGGATGAACTGTTGGACGAGCTGAACTCTTTAATTGGCCTGGAACGGGTCAAGGAAGAAGTCAACAATCTGATCAATCTGCTGAAGATCAAACAGATGAGAAAGGAACGAGGACTGCCGCAAGTCATCATGTCCATGCATCTGGTGTTTATGGGTAACCCGGGTACAGGAAAGACGACGGTGGCCAGAATTCTGGCACAGCTGTACCGGGGACTAGGGATCCTGAACACGGGACAGCTGGTGGAGACAGATCGTTCGGGACTGGTCAGCGGCTATATCGGGCAGACGGCCACGAAGGTGATGGAAGTCGTGGAGAGTGCATTGGGCGGCGTGCTTTTTATTGATGAGGCGTATACACTGACGGCGAACACCGGATCGAATGATTTTGGACAGGAGGCCGTGGATACACTGCTCAAGGCCATGGAAGACCATCGGGATGATCTGGTCGTCATTGTGGCGGGGTATACCGAGCGCATGGAGCAGTTCCTACAGTCGAATCCGGGTCTGCGCTCTCGATTCAATACGTTTATCTTCTTTGAAGATTATGAGCCGCAGGAACTGACGCAGATTTTCGAAAGTATGTGTCAGAAAAACAGGTACGAACTTTCTCAGGAGGCGAAAGCATTTTTAGCAGCGTATTTTCAGGAGCGTTGCGAAAATAAGCCGGAAAATTTCGCGAATGCCAGAGAGGCCAGAAACCTATTTGAAAAGACAATCACTCAGCAGGCCAACCGTCTGGTGGGGTATGATGCTGTTTCAGATGAGCAGTTGGTTTGTATCGAGAAAGAGGATCTGGAGCGAGCCATCGAACAGCAGACAGAAGATCAGGAGTATCGAAATCAGCCATAAGACGATCTGGCCTGCTAATAAATGTTCAAATTGGACATTGTAAAGAGGTCAGATTGGGTGTATTCTTAGCCCATCCTTCTTGAAGAGGGAAATGATTCTGAAATGAGGGCTGAAGATGAGTGGAAATGAACGTTCCCAGGCGACGATACAGCTGGCGCAGACCGCGTTGATGGCGGCACTATGTTATATTGGGTTTCAGTTTTTACGAATTGATATTCCAATAGGTGGAGATAAGACAGCGATCCATCTGGGAAATGCGTTTTGTGTGTTGGGCGCGCTGCTTTTGGGCGGGCTCAAGGGCGGATTGGCCGGTGCGGTAGGTATGACGATTGCCGATTTGACCAGTGGATACGCGGATAGTGCTCCCAGAACCTTTTTCATGAAGCTGATGATTGGTTTGATTGTAGGGCTGGTAGCACATCATGTGGGGCATTTATCGCAGCAGCATGAGCCGGCGAAAGTGATCCGTTGGTCTTTCCTGGGGGCGTTGGCCGGTATGGCATTTAATGTCATTGTGGATCCGATCTGTTCCTACTTGTACAATCGGTTCCTGTTGGGAAATGCAGAGGTTACAGCCAATCTCCTGGCGAAGTGGACGGCCGTCTCCACGCTGGTCAATGCGGTAGCGGCGATTTTGATCGCGGTCACATTATATTCGGCGCTGGTACCGATTCTTCGAAGAACAGGACTGCTAGCATCACCAAGAACATAAGATATGGGGATCAGAAAATTATAGACCATCATGGGTCTATAGGCTTCTGATCCCTCAATTATTTTATCAATTTACTAGACAAAAGAAAAAAATTGTGTTACAATGAATCAAAATATTTCATATCAAAGGGGAGTGAACGCGATGTTCGATCATCGGATCTACAATTTTTCCGCAGGACCGTCCATGTTGCCACAGGAAGTGCTGGAAGAGTGTGCGAAGGACATGCTGAATTATCATGGCAGCGGAATGTCTGTCATGGAGATGAGCCATCGTTCCAAAGTATATGATGAGATCATTACGCAGGCAGAGGCACTGTTTCGAGAGGTCATGGGAATCCCGGAGGGATATAAGGTGCTATTTTTACAGGGAGGAGCCAGCACCCAGTTTGCCATGGTTCCCATGAATCTGCTTGTGGGAAGCGGGAAGGCTGACTACGTAGTCACTGGACAGTTTTCTAAGAAAGCTTACTCGGAGGCAAAGAAGTTCAGCGACAAGATTCATCTGGCAGGAACGACGGAAGACTGCAATTTCACGCATGTACCTGTACAGGAAGAGTTGGATCTGGATCCGGAAGCGGACTACGTTCACATCTGTCTGAATAATACCATCTTCGGTACAAAATGGCACTATATTCCGGACACCGGAAAGGTGCCGTTGGTAGCAGACATGTCCAGCTGTATTCTCTCTGAGCCTGTGGATGTCTCCAAGTTTGGTCTGATCTATGCAGGAGCTCAGAAGAATATCGCACCGGCGGGACTGACGGTGGTCATCATTCGAGAGGATTTGGCGGGCAAGACACTGCCGGCAACACCCACGATGTTAGACTATGCCGTGCAGATTAAGAATGGCTCCATGTATAACACGCCGCCGACCTATCCGATCTATGTCTGCAAGCTCGTGCTGGAGTGGATCCAGAGACTGGGAGGCCTTACGGCGATGAAGGAAAGAAATCAAAAGAAGGCAGCGCTGCTTTATGATTTCCTGGATCAGAGCCGGATGTTTAAGGCGGTAGCGGAACCTGTGGATCGTTCTATGATGAATGTGACCTTTAGGACAGGGGATGAGGATCTGGATGCGAAGTTTGTGAAGGAAAGCAGTGCGGCCGGATTTTCCAATCTGAAGGGACATCGTTCAGTAGGCGGTATGCGTGCGTCGATTTATAACGCGATGCCGATGGAAGGTGTGGAGAAGCTGGTCAGTTTCATGCAGAATTTTGAGAAAGAGAATGCATAAGCAGTCATGAAGGAGTTTTTTACAGAAGGCAGCACAGTGCTGTTCTATGGAGATTCTATCACGGATGCCGGCAGAGACAAGGAAAATGGACAGGATCTGGGCAAGGGATATGCGGCAAAGATAGCTGCATTGTATTCGGTGTTGTTTCCGAATCAGCATATCCGGTTCTTTAATCGAGGTGTGAGTGGGAATGTTTCGGCGGATCTCCTGAGACGGTATGAGAAGGATCTGTTGGCTCTGAAACCGCAGTATGTTTTCATTCTGATTGGCATTAATGATACTTGGCATGGATGGGCGGAAGGCAATCCGATTCCGGCAGAGGTGACAAGAAGTCATGTGCGGGAGCTGATTCAGAGGATTCGAAATGACTTGGAAGGAACCCGGGTGATGGTACTTCAGCCCTGGTTGTTGGATTCTGATCCTGCGAAGATATCCTGGCATGAGGATTTTGATCGGAAAGGGAAGCTTCTTGCAGACTTGGGGCAGGAGTATGCGGATCTTTGGATCGATATTCCGGCCGCTTTTCAAAAGGACATGGAACGGGGAGATGCTGTGCAGGAGAAGATTTGTCCAGATGGCGTGCATCCTTCAGACTACGGTCATGGACTGATGGCGCTGGAGATCCTGAAGCGAATCGGGTGTATAGATTGCGAATGAGAAAAAGGGGGGCGCTGGCCCCCTTTTCCTGATGCATAAGAAAATCCCCTTGCAGAATGCCTACGGGAGGGAAGGCGGCAAGGGGACTTGTTCAAAATAGGCATTGGTGATGCAGCCACCAGGCGGCCTATGGAAACACTGATGGCAACTGACAGGAAGAGGCAGCGTAATCCACCAGTGGTATGGTTAAGTTCATGGATCCGACATCTATATTGTAACAGATTTCGACAAAAAGGTAAAGATATTTTTAAAAAAGGATTGACGAAATATAAAGATTGGGATATCGTATGATAGGAAAGAGGAGGAGAAATATGATCTATCAAGGAATCGACGAGTTAGTGGGCAAGACGCCTTTAGTGAGAATACACCATGTAACAAAAGGAATCGGAGCCGAGGTCTTGGTGAAACTGGAGCGAAATAATCCGGCGGGCAGCATCAAGGACCGGGTAGCGCTACAGATGATTCTAGATGCGGAAGAGAAGGGAAAATTACGGCCCGGAGCGGTGATCATAGAACCTACCAGCGGCAATACCGGGGTGGGACTTGCGGCATTTGGGGCCGTTCGAGGATATCGGGTGATCTTGATCATGCCGGAGACGATGAGCCGGGAACGACAGTTGTTGCTGACAGCCTATGGAGCGCAAGTGGTGTTGACGCCGGGCAGCGCGGGAATGCAGGGAGCAATTGATAAAGCCAGAGAGTTAGCGGAAGAATATCCGGGCAGCTGGATTCCGGAGCAGTTTGAGAATCCGTCGAATCCCAAAGCGCATTATCTATCCACGGGCCCGGAGATATGGGAGGATACGAAAGGGCAGGTCGATATTTTGGTGGCCGGAGTAGGTACGGGAGGAACCCTGACGGGCGCCGGTCGGTACCTGAAAGAGCAGAAACCCACGGTAGAGATTGTGGCCGTAGAACCAGACCGATCTCCGCTTCTTTCCGGAGGGGAAGCAGGCCCTCATGGATTACAAGGAATCGGAGCTAATTTTATACCGAAGATTCTGGATCAGGAGCTGTATCAGGAAGTCATTCGAGTCAGAGATGAGGATGCGTATCACATGGGGCAACGCCTGGCCAGAGAGGAAGGCATCCTGACCGGAATTACTTCCGGCGCGGCGGTATGGGCTGCGCTTGAAGTGGCAAAACGCCCTGAAAATCAAGGGAAGACGATTGTGGCCATTTTGCCGGATACGGGAGAACGATATCTATCGACTCCTTTGTTTCAGGAGGGAGTCTGTGATCAATAAGAAGGAGCGAACAAAAGATGAGGCGGGATTCTAAGGTTAAAAAGACAGCCTTTCACTTTATATTCGGAAGAACAGTCATTGTGGCATTGCTGCTGTTATTGCAGTTTGCACTTCTGATCTTCCTGATGGGCGTCGTGGGTACGCTGACAGCGTATCTGACGGTGGTCATCAGTGCTGTGCTTGTGGTGGTAGTGATCAATCGTAAGGGACAACCAGCCTTTAAGATGGCATGGATTTTGCCCCTTACGATTCTGCCCGTCTTCGGGGGATTATTATATCTGTTTGTGCAGCTGCAGCCGGGTACAAGGAAGATCAAGGACAAACTGGAGATTTTGAAGGCAGAGACAAAGCCATATTTGCAACAAAATCCTGCGGTAGTACAAAATCTTCTGAGTGAGAATCCGCAGATGGCACAGATGGCGCATTACCTGGCACAAGAAGGAGATGCGCCGATTTATCAGAATACATCCGTACAGTATTTTCCAAGCGGAGAAACCTACTATGAAGAACTTCTTGCGCAGCTGAAACAGGCAGAAAACTTTATTTTTCTGGAGTATTTTATTGTTGCGGAAGGCAGAATGTGGGACAGTGTCTTGGAGATTTTACGACAGAAGGCAGAAGAGGGCGTAGAAGTCCGCTTTATGTATGATGGAATGTGCTGTTTGCTGCTTTTACCCTATCGCTATCCGGAAAAGATTCGCGAGATGGGGATTCAGTGTAAGATGTTTGCCCCGATACGTCCGGCGCTTTCGTCCAGCCAGAATAATCGAGATCACCGTAAGATTGTGGTAATCGACGGAGTGACAGCATTTACTGGCGGGGTGAACTTGGCAGATGAATATATCAATCAAAAACTCCGTTTTGGGCATTGGAAAGACACGGGCGTGATGATTCAAGGGGATGCTGTGCAAAATTTTACGATGATGTTTTTACAGATGTGGAATATTGGTGAAAAACAGCCAGAGAGTTATCGTCCATATTTAACGCCGCACATTTTGTGTCGTAAAGCAGCCGGGTATGTGGTACCTTTTGGAGATTGTCCGCTGGACGATGAGAATGTTGGAGAACATGTATTCCTGGATATGTTATATACAGCAAAAAGATATATGCATATCATGACGCCCTACCTGATTATTGGCTATGAATTGGTTCAGGCTATGAATTATGCAGCGAAACGGGGCGTCGAGGTGGAACTGATTCTGCCACATATTCCGGATAAATGGTATGCGTTTCAGGTAGCCAGAACCTATTATCCAGAGCTTTTGGAATCCGGAGTAAAGATATATGAATATACGCCGGGATTTGTTCATGCAAAAGTTTATATTTCGGATGATGAGAAGGCAGTTGTGGGTTCTACAAATATGGATTATCGCAGTTTATATTTACATTATGAATGTGCGGCGCTTTTTGTGAATAATCCGTCAGTAGAAGATGCGGAAAGAGATTTTCAGCAGACTAAGGCACAGTGTCAGATGATGACCGTAGAGGATTATCGAAATCTGCCCTGGTATAATCGCTTAACAGGAAGAGTCCTTCGTCTGATCGCGCCTCTGATGTAAAAGAGATGACAGTGAAAAGCCAAAGCTTTATACTATCATAACAAAGAAGCACTTCTAGAGAAAGACTCCGTATGATATCATATAGAGAGTAGGGGGATACTTCGATTCTTCTTATAAAAAACGCATACGGTATCGTATGCGGTAATTAGTGTCCCCGGCGCGATTCGAACGCGCGGCCTTCCGCTTAGGAGGCGGACGCTCTATCCTACTGAGCTACGAAGACATAAGACTTGTTTTTTATTATAGCGGATTTCTTATTGTTTTGCAAGAGGAATTTATGAAAAGAAGGAAATATCAGAGAAAATGCGGTGTTCATAGAATGTTCATCTAATTTTCGAATAGAATTGATTGACCTAAACCCGGGTTTACATGCTATTCTATATAAGATAGCGTCAAGTCACATTTTGTTATCGTAAAAGTGCAGGGAGCTATCATTGAGCAATTACTTTTGAAAAGAGGTGCAGCTCGTGGCAACGAGAAAATGGAAGTGGATCGGACTCCTTTTTGCAATATGCATTTGTTCCGCCTGTAGCTCAGAGCAGGGTGCGAATCAGGCGGGAAGTCTGCAAGCCATCAATAATGCAGAGGAAGAAAGTTCAGAAGCAGAGCTATTGCCAGAGCCTCAGATTACAGCGCGCCGCTTGGATAACGTCAATGTGGTGCTGAGTTGGAATGCCGTTGAACAGGCAGATGGTTATATGATATATCGCGCAGAGGAGGCGGCAGGACCATATATCACTATTGGTTTTGTGACAAGTGATACACATGAACTGACGGATAAATATCTGGAGACGGACAAAACATATTACTACAGAGCACAGGCTTACCAGGAAGAGGGAACAGAACGTGTTTATGGAGTAATGGGGGCTGCCGTATCGGTAACTCTGCCAGCCTATGAAGGGTATTTTCATGATGAAGATGGGGCGCTGTATTGCTATCAGGATAATCAGCTTGTCCGAGACGAGGAAATCGGTTATCTGTATTTTGATGAAACGGGACGGTATACTTCGGGAGACGAAGAATTAGATCAGTATTTGCGTTCCGTCACGGCAGAGTGTACTGATGAATCCATGACACAGATTGATCAGTTTCATGCTGTATATGATTGGGTCATAGAGAACTGTTCCTATGTAGCCATGCAGTATCTGGAGGCGGGGAGCAAGGGCTGGGAGCCGGAACTGGCCCTATATATGTTCGAAAACCTGGAGGGTAATTGCTATTACTATGCCGCTATTGTGGCCATGTTAGGCCGAAATGTGGGAATGCAGGCTTACGGTGTGATGGGGCAGTGCTATCAAACCTATATGTGGGTGGCGCATGGCTGGTGTGAGGTGGAATACGAGGGACAGGAGTATCTCGTCGATGCGGAGATGGAAGGTGTCTTTGCCGCAGAACAGGGCTGGGAATGGGATCAGTTTATGAGAGAGTATGGAACCACTGTCAACACATACGAAAAATATGAAGGGTATTAATACGCATGGTTTTTAGTTCATCGGTTTTTCTTTTTATCTTTTTACCGGTAGTATTCATTCTATATTATATGATTCCCAATCTGCGGATTCGGAATGGTCTTTTGACGGTAGTCAGCCTATTCTTTTACGCATTTGGAGAGCCGGTATATGTACTCATCATGCTGGCGTCCATCGTCATGAACTATGTATGGGGGCTATTGGTTGTTCGCGAGGGTGCAGTCCGCAAAGCAGCGATTGTGCTATCGGTTGTCACAAACATTGGGCTTTTGGTTGTCTTCAAATATACAGATTTTTTAATTAGTAATGTCAATGCACTATTTTCTTTGGAGATCCCGATGACGGGTATCGAGCTGCCGATCGGTATTTCATTCTTTACGTTCCAGGCAATGTCGTATGTTATTGACACCTATCGGGATCCTTCATTGTGTCAGAAAAACCTGGGACACCTGATGCTGTATATTTCCTTCTTCCCGCAGTTGATCGCAGGGCCAATCGTGCGTTATAGCGATATCGCAGAACAGATTCGCGAGAGAAACGCTTCTTCTGAAGATATCGCCAATGGATTGCGTCGATTCATTTTTGGACTTGCTAAGAAGCTTTTGATCTCGAATGTAGTAGGATATGCGGCCGATCAGATCTTTGCCATGAATGGCGGAAATGCGATTGCGGCATGGGCAGGTGCCATTTTCTATTGCTTGCAGATCTACTATGATTTTTCGGGATACAGTGATATGGCCATTGGACTGGGGCATATGTTTGGATTTCACTTCAAAGAAAATTTCCGGTATCCCTACGCGGCAACGAGTATTCAGGACTTCTGGAGGAGATGGCATATTTCCCTGTCAGAATGGTTCAAATCATATCTGTATATCCCGTTGGGCGGGAACCGCAAAGGAGAAGTACGCCGAGTGATTAACCGATATATCGTGTTTTTCATGACAGGTTTATGGCATGGCGCTAGCTGGAATTTCGTTTTGTGGGGACTGATGCATGGGACATTTCTGGTGTTGGAAGGCGGACCGCTGAAAGTGCTGAAGAAACATAAGGTGATCAGCCGCGTGTATACGCTGGTGGTTGTAGCGATCGCATTTGTGCTTTTCAGGGCGGAAACGCTGACACAGGCGGGAACTTATATCGCAACGATGTTTACAGGGTGGACGCTCTCAGGAGAGGCGATGACACAGTTCCTGACGCTTCTGACACCATGGTTCCTGTTTATCACAGCGATGGGCATTGTGTTCTCAGTGCCGGTGAAGGAATGGATCGAGCGTCTGGAACAGCGTTCACAGGTATGGACATATGTGTCGTATGTGGTCTCTATGGCGCTGTTTATTCTCTGCGTGCTGAATTTGTCATCCAGTACCTTCAATCCATTTATCTATTTTCGCTTTTGATCTGGGAGGAGGATGTCTATGAAAAAGGGAATCGAGATTGTTTTTGTCGTCCTGTTTTTCGCACTGTGTCTGATTCCTGGGCTGGGAATGCTTATTCTGCCGGAAGAAGAGAATCATGCGAACCAGGTGTTGGCCGCAGAACCAGACCTGCTGGAGTCAGATGGCTCTCTGAACTTGGATTTTTTTACGGAGTTTCAGGATTACTTTGCAGATCATTTTGCTTTTCGTCAGGAACTCATCACGCTGAACGCGGATTTTCTGGATACGTTTTTCCAGACGTCAAATACGGACCAGGTCATTGTGGGAGAAAACGACTGGCTCTATTACGAGAGCACATTGGATGATTATCTGAATATCCCTACACTGACAGCGCGTTCTGCCGCCAATGCGGCGATCTCTCTGAGTCTGATGCAGGAATATGCGCAGAAAAATGGCGCGACATTGTTATTCATGGTTGCACCGAATAAGAATTCGTTGTATGATGAAAACATGCCGGATCGCTACGTGCCATTGGAGCAGGATGGAAACTGGGAGCTCATGAAGAAGGCGATGACGGCAGAGGGGGTGGACTATCTGGATCTTTTCGCACTGTTTGACAGCTCGGATGAGATCATGTACCATGCGGAGGATTCTCATTGGAATAATATGGGCGCCGCTTATGTACAAAAGGCGATTATGGATGCCTTTGGGTTAGAAGGCACGGATTACTCGCAGCGAGATTATGAGGTGCGGGAGGATTTCAAGGGCGATCTGTATGAAATGCTGTTCCCCATGGGCGATGGTATGGATGAGAATCAGTATTATGGGGATTTTACCTATGTGACAGACGCGGAAGATACAGAGGCGATGCGCTATGAGGCGGTGAATACACAGAAGGAGCATGGACTTATTCTGTACAGGGATTCTTTTGGAAATTCTCTGGTACCGTTCATGGCAGAAGAGTTTGGGTATAGTTTGGCGCTGCGTTCTGTACCTTATGATCTGGATGAAATCGCAGCACATGAGGCAGATTATGCAGTGATTGAGCTGGTGGAGCGGCATCTGGACACGTTGGCAACGAGAGCGGCGGTCATGGAAGCGCCCCAGAGAGATATAGAGGTGCCGGAGACAGCGATTGAGGCACAGTTGACTTGTGAAGCCGCACAGAGCGGCGAATATTGGATGTTGACCGGGAGCTTCGATGCGGAGCAGACAGACATTGGTTCTCGCGTATACGCGGTGCTGGGCGATGGCACGGATACCGTCGTATATGAAGCGACACCGGCAGGAGGAGACGGAGAAGGCAGCTTCACGCTGTATATTCCGCAGGATACCTCCTATACATCCATTTCCCTTGTGGTCATGCTGGACGAAACTTTGGTTTCGACAGAGACTATAGAAATAGCATATTCATAAAAGAAGAGGAGAGAAGAAAATGAGAAAGCTATGGAGTATCATGTTGGTTCTCATCCTGGCGGTCGGTCTGGTAGGCTGTTCTTCGTCGGGAGAGGAGAGTTCTGCGGCGCAGGAGTCTTCTGCTGCGGCACAGGAAAGCAGCGCGGAGGAGTCCGCGGCTGCCGAAGAGAGCAGTATGGCAGAGGAGTCAGCTGCGGAGGAAAGTCAGTCTGAGGCACAGGCGACAGCCGAGTCTTTGATTGGAGAAGATGTACAGACGTTGATTGATGCCATTGGAGAGCCTGAGTCTACAGCATATCAGGATAGCTGTGCCGTAGCAGACGCACAGGATGGCTTCTGGACCTATGATGGGTTTACTGTGGTCACTCTGAAGACAGCGGAAGGCGAAACCGTACAGGATATTCAGTAAAATTTACGATCAGGAAAAAATGCTGCCGCATCAATGATTTTCTAATCATTGATGCGGCAGTTTTTTTACTGTTTGTCAGCCGGGGGTAGGCATGTGATATCGAAATCCAGATTGGAACATACTATTAATAGGCTGCATAATGAAATTTGACGTCAAGAGTTAGGAGTTGCACTTCTTTTTGCAATATCCGTCCCTCGCGTATTCTATCTTTACAATTCGTATTCTTTGTGGTATCATAAGACATACGAAAGGGGCGATCCTATGGCCAAACTCTCATCTCACATTGCAAATATCATTTCTTCGTTCTACCACACGCTGCTC
>DBQQ01000057.1 GCA_002305315.1 Clostridiales bacterium UBA1390 | reverse complement strand
ACACCATTATAAGGGCATTACCCAGCCTCTTAATTCTGCAACAGCCCCTTTTACTTATAGCCTGGATTCAATCGCCTGGATGACCGTTTCCAGTACCTTGATGCGGGCATAATATTTGCAGTTTCCTTCGACAACGATCCAGGGAGCATATGAGGTGGAGGTACGGAGAAGCATCTCATCAACGGCCACTTCATATTGATCCCATTTGGCGCGGTTTCGCCAATCCTCATCTGTAATCTTCCATTGTTTTGCCGGGTTGGATTCTCTTTCATGGAAACGTCGTTCCTGCTCATTCTTATCGATGTGCATCCAGAACTTTAAGACGATGGCGCCGGCATGCGCCAGGCTTTCTTCCATTTCATTCATTTCCTTATAAGCCCGTTTCCATTCATTCTCGCTGCAGAATCCTTCAATGCGTTCCACCATGACGCGGCCATACCAGGAACGATCGAAGATGGTGATATGACCATCCTTGGGCATGTATTGCCAAAAACGCCAGAGATAATGATGCGCTTTCTCGATATCGTTAGGGGATGACACGGGGTGAACCACATAGCCGCGGGGATCCAGCGCCTGCGTCAGACGTTTGATGGCGCCGCCCTTGCCGCCGGCATCCCAACCTTCAAAGGCCAGTACCACGGGGATCCGTCTGCGGTAGATTTCGCTGTGGAGGCGGGAAAGCTTTTTTTGCAGGATATCAAGCCTATTTTTGTAGGTCTCTTTATCCATGGTTTTGCTAAGATCTATGCCAGCCAGGACAGAAGGACGGTAACTTTCGGTTCCAGAGGTTGGCAAAGAGGGGAGAGTGGATACAGCATGAGCCACCCGATTATCCAGAGCTTCTTGCAGCCGTTGGATGAGCAGGGTTTTCATTTTAGCGGCAGCATATTGTTTGTCCGTGGCCTCAAGAACCGTCCAAGGAGCCAGCTCCGTATCTGTATGGGCGAGCATCTCGTCATTGAGATGAAGAAACTCATCATAGTGTTTATTATGGCGCAGATCCTCCTTGGTTACACGCCAGGAAGTCTCTTCGGAAGCCAGCAGTTTATCAAAGCGTTTTTTCTGTTCCTTCCTGGAAATATGAAGAAAAAACTTGATGATAACTGTGCCATCCCGAATCAGAAGTTCTTCAAAGGAATTGATCTCCTGATAGGTTTGAGAAAGCTGAAGCGGAGAAAGCGGCGCATCAAAATGATCGACCTGTACTCGACGATACCAGCTGCGGTCAAAGATCGCGATCTGTCCAGCGGCAGGAAGCTTGGTCCAGAAACGCCAAAGATACGGATGCATCCGCTCGTTCTCATCCTCCTTCTGGGTCGTATAAACAGAGAACCCTCGGGGATCTAAAGGTTCGATCAGGCGTGAGATAAGTGTCCCTTTGCCGGCTGCGCCCCACCCCTCGAATAAGATTATGATCGGAATTTTCGCATTTCGGCATTCGCGCTGCAGCAAAGAGAGCTGTTCATCCAGTGGGTCTTTGATCTTACGATAGTCATCCTTTGTCATGGACTTGGTCAAGTCTACCTTATCCAGCATAGAAACACCTCCATTCATTCTTCTAAATATAAGAAGAGTATATCATATCTTGCCTCATATGAAAACGGGAAATCTCGTATTTTTTTGTCAGCATGGACATATGATGTACAAAAAAACAGGAGGGTATTCTATGGCGTACAAGAGGGCGCGGATGGGAAAACGTTCCCCCAACAAAGCAAAACGGAGAAGAGATGTGACAGCCAGGACGGAGAACCTAAAATTAAGCGGAGGGAAGAGTGTACTATGGGGGTTGATCGGAGCCTACCTGTTGACTATGGGCGGTCTCCTTCTATGTTCTCTTTTGCTGGATTGGGGAATACTGTCCGGAACGCAGAACCAGTATGTCCTGCTGGTCATGATCATTTCTTTGATTTCTGTTTTTGCGGGAAGTTTTGTGGCGGCTAGAATGAGCGGCGAGGAAGGATGGAAATACGGATTTATTACGGGGATCCTATACTTAGTCATTCGTTTTTTCATTTCCTGGCTGATCAATGGGGCCGATATTTTTATGGGGAATATTTGGCTGGAAAGCGCGAGTTGCCTAGCCATGTCGGGCCTTGGAGCAATCCTTGGAAAGAAAAAAATAAAAAAATGAAAAAAAGTGTTGACATCTGCATGGAGTTTTAGTATAATCTATCTTGCGTTCGCGATAAGGCATGAAACGAACGCAAGATGGCCCCCTGGTCAAGCGGTTAAGACGCCGCCCTCTCACGGCGGAATCAGGAGTTCGATTCTCCTGGGGGTCATTCGGGGCCTTTAGCTCAGTTGGTTAGAGCGTCCGGCTCATAACCGGATGGTCCCGGGTTCGAGTCCCTGAAGGCCCATCTTGGCTCAGTAGCTCAGTTGGTTAGAGCGCCGGCCTGTCACGCCGGAGGTCGAGGGTTCGAGCCCCTTCTGAGTCGTAACGCTCTCATTATGTGAGCGTACAAAGTTTTATGGCGGAGTAGCTCAGTTGGCGAGAGCACGCGGTTCATACCCGCGGTGTCGGCAGTTCAAATCTGTCCTCCGCTATTCTGCGCGAGTGGCTCAGTGGTAGAGCATCGCCTTGCCAAGGCGAGGGTCGCGGGTTCGAATCCCGTCTCGCGCTCGGATACTCTTCGGAAGCATCTCCGAAGAGTATTTTTTTTCATAAAAATGTGGGAGTCGCTTGTGTGAAGGAGGCATGAGGATGAATTCCTTTTATATACAGCTATTAGCCGAGACAGAGGCTTTGATCGATGAGAAGGAACCTTGTCTGACGGGGCTTGCCAATGCTTGCGCATTGTTGTATCAGCGCCTGGATCATGTGAATTGGGTTGGGTTCTATATGGTCTGCGGGTCGGAACTGACGCTCGGGCCTTTTCAGGGAAAACCTGCGTGTACGAGAATCGGCAAGGGAAAGGGAGTGTGCGGTCATGCCTGGGAAACAGGACAGATCGTACGTGTGGAGAATGTGCATGATTTTCCCGGACATATTGCTTGTGATGCGGCCTCGCGTTCTGAGATCGTACTTCCTCTTTTTTGTCAGGGAAGAGTGATTGCGGTTCTGGACATAGATAGTCCGCAGGAGGGCCGCTTTTCTCCGGAGGACGAAGAGGGCTTGGAGCAGATTGTACGCAGATTGGAACAGAAAATTTATGGGTTCTGGAACCAGACGAAGACACGGGAAGAACAGAATGCGCCGATTGGTGTCATGGACTCCGGTGTAGGAGGCATCAGCGTGCTGCGGGAGATGCGGAGAATGATGCCGGCAGAAGACTATCTCTATTATGGGGATTCTTTGCATGCACCCTATGGAACCAGGACGGTGGAAGAGGTGCAGCGGTTCTCTTTTCGTTCGGCCAGTTTTCTGATAGAGCATGGTGTCAAAGCATTGGTTGTGGCGTGTAATACGGCTACGAGTGCAGCGATCGCACGGCTCAGAGAACGTTTTGTGTCAATGCCGATTATCGGGATCGAACCTGCGCTGAAGCCGGCGGCGGTGGGGCATGGCGGGGAGAAGATTCTGGTGATGGCTACGCCAATGACACTGCGGGAAGATAAGTTTCACCTGTTGATGGAACATTATGGGAAGGAAACACGGGTGATCCCGATTTCCTGTGAGGGATTGATGGAATATGTGGAACAGGGGATCACAGAAGGAAAGGAACTGGAGGACTATCTGATGAAGAAACTGCAGGATGATCTTCCGGCGGATTCTATCGTTCTGGGATGTACACATTATCCCTTTATTAAAAAGACTTTGCGAAAGTTGGTGGGAGAGAGGCCGCGGATTCTGGATGGCGGAGAAGGGACGGCCAGAGAAGTCAGAAGAAGACTTCTTGAAGAAGGATTATTGCGGCAGGACGAAAGAGAGGGAACCGTGATGTTCTACAATAGTTTACCTTCTCAGGAGATCCTGGAGCGGAGTAGGAGGTTGCTGACAGATGGCGATTGATCTGCATACGCATTCGATATGTTCAGATGGAAGTGACAAGCCAGAACAGATCGTGGAGAGAGCTGCGAGTTTGGGATTGAGAGCGGTGGCGCTGACAGACCATGATACAGCCGAAGGAATCGAAGCATTTATGAAAGCGGGCAAGGAAAAGGGGATTCTGACGATCGCCGGGGTTGAATTATCCTGCCGATACATGGGACGAGACATTCATGTTCTCGGGTATAATATCCCTGCGGGAAAGCCAGAATGGGAAGATCGGCTGCGAGCGATTCGAGATGAACGGAACCATCGAAATCAAAGAATGCTGCACAGATTGCACGATTTGGGATATCCGCTTGATATGGCCGAAATTGAGGCCTATGCCGCAGGACAGGTCGTGTCTCGTGTACATTTTGCGAAAGCACTGGCGACTCAGGGGTATGTAAAGGACGTCGGGGAGGCCTTTGAAACACTGATTGGAAACGAGGGGCCGGCCTATATTCCCAGGCAGTGTTTTACCATGGAGGAAGGAACGGACTGGCTTGTGCAAATGGGAGCCAGGGTTTCGCTGGCGCATCCGATGCTCTATCATCTCACGGATGAACAGTTGAGGATGCTTCTTGCGCGAATGAAAGAGCTCGGCGCGGTCGGTGTGGAAGTCATCCATTCCCGGTGTCGAGAAGAGGAGAGCAGGCGCCTGATGAAATTGGCCGATGAGCTAGGGCTCGGATATACCGGGGGAAGCGACTATCACGGCACATATAAACCGGGGGTTTATTTAGGTCAGGGGCATCATGAGACTCTCATTCCCGACACCTTTCTGCGGACGATTGGAATGGATATACCGCATTCTATATAAAACTTTCCGGAAAGACAAGCATAGTGTTCCCCCTTCTTGCGCTTTTATACGCAATTCTTAAGAAAACTTGACAAGTGCGTGAGTTGGGAAGTATAATCAATATTTGATAAAAAGATGCCCTGGCGCGGCAGATGGCTTGCGGCGCACGGTGCTTATTTAGGAAAGAGGTGCCATATATGAAAAACAGAAAAGGAACTCTGACTCTGATCTGTACGCTGTTTGTCATTGTGATTGTGACCCTGACCGCGTTTTTAGGGTTTGGGGACAGCGAGTTGATAGGGATTCGGAACATTCATCTGGGATTGGATCTGGCAGGCGGCGTAAGCATCACCTATCAGGCACAGGGAGATGAAAGCGTATCCGCAGAACAGATGGAAGGAGCTCTGGCGATCATCAATAATCGTTTGAGTTCTCAGGGATATACGGAGGCGCAGGCCTTTATCGAGAGTGGAAATCGAATCCGGGTAGAGATCCCGGGTGTTTCGGATGCGAATGAAGCCGTGGAGCAGATCGGAAGAACGGCCATGCTGACGTTCGTAGGAGTGGATTGGGATGAAGTTGTGCGTGAGGGCCTGACGGACGATTATATAGAGCCGCTTACGCAGCAAATGATCGAGGAGATGACAGCGGCAGGCACCACATCCTACAGTGAATCTACCATACGATCCACGGTGGAGGAGTATTTGAATGAAGGCGGCTCTGCCTTCTACTATTTCCCGGAAGCCACGGCGGAGATTCTGCAGACGGCGCTCGATCAGGGAATCGCCGAAGTGATTCTGGTCGGAGAGGATGTGGAAAATGCCACGGCGCAGCATGGACAGACCAGCACTTCTGGCGTCGCAGAGGATTACGTCAGACTGGATTTGGATGATGAGGGAACTGCGAAATTTGCGGAGGCTACACAGAAATATGTGGGAGACTATATTGCGGTTCGGTTGGATGAAACGATCGTCAGCATGCCGTCTGTGAATACTGCGATTACCGATGGAACAGCGATTATCACGGGGATGAATGATGCGGACGAAGCCAGGCAGCTGGCATCGGACATTCGGGGCGGTGCGCTGCCGGTACAGCTGGAAGACATTGAGCATAACAGTGTAGGGGCGACTCTGGGACAGGATGCTTTGTCCACGAGCCTAATGGCCGCCGTGATTGGCTTTATCCTGGTTCTTGTTTTCATGACGGTGATCTACCGGGTGCCGGGTTTTGCTGCTAGTATCGCGTTGATATTCTATATATCCGCGGAGATCCTTCTGATTAATCTTCTGGGAATCACCCTGACTCTGTCTGGTATCGCCGGTATTATCCTGTCCATCGGTATGGCGGTGGATGCCAATGTGATTATTTTTGCCAGAATTAATGAGGAACTGAATGCAGGCAGAGGGCTTAAGGCTGCGGTTGCGTCTGGTTTCAAAAAGGCCTTGTCTGCAATTGTGGATGGGAATATCACGACATTGATTGCGGCTGCGGTACTCTGGTTTTTGGGCAGTGGCACTGTGCAGGGATTTGCGGTGACGCTGGCGCTGGGTATCGTCATTTCCATGTTTACTGCGTTGGTTCTTTCTCAGATTCTCTTGAAGAGTGTAATTGAGGTGTTGCCGGAACGTATGGGGCTGTATCGTTCCCTGCAGCTGAAATGGAGAAATAAGTCCTTCCGAATTGTGGAAAAGACGAAGCTGTGGTTTGCGATCCCTGTCGTCATTCTTGTGATCGGACTTGGATTTCTGTTTGTCCAGGGAATGAATTATGACATCGACTTTGCGGGCGGAACCATGCTGCAGATAGACATGGAAACAGGGTATGATCAAAATGCGCTGACTGAGCTCGTAGGAGAGGTTACGGACGATGATAATCCTATGGTGCAGCGAATCAGCGGGGCGGGCCAGGAATATCAGGTATCGATTAAAGTGCGGGAGTTGTCTACAGAACAGATTGATGCACTGTACCAGGCCATCGCAGAGCAGTTCGGGCTGGATACAGAGAATCAGGCAAATCTGATTTCTCATACAAGCATCAGCCCGACGGTGAGTTCTGAGATGCAGCAGACGGCTGTGCTGGCGACGCTGGTTGCGGGGCTGCTTACGCTGATCTACATTACGTTCCGGTTCCGAGATGTGCGATTTGGTCTTGCTTCCATTATTGCGCTGCTCCATGATGTACTCATTGTGATTGCGATGTATGCGATCTTTCAGATTCCTGTCAACAATAATTTTATTGCCGCGATTCTGACCATCGTAGGGTATTCCATCAACAATACGATCGTTGTTTTTGATCGAATTCGTGAGAATCAGCGCTATTATCGGCCGGATCAGATCGAAGGTCTTGTGGATGACAGTATTTTCCAGACGATAGGTCGTTCTCTGAATACGTCCATCACGACGATCATCATGGTGGTGATGCTATTTATTTTGGGAGTTGAGAGTATTCGCTGGTTTGCCTTTCCGTTGCTGGCGGGCTTTGTGGCGGGCACCTATTCCTCTCTTGTGATTGCAAGTCCTATGTGGGTCTTGCTGCAGAAGGTAGGACAGAAGAAGGCCATCAGACAGCCTCGTCGTGCGGTGAAAAAGAAATAATAAGATGGGGGACGGATGCCGTTCCCCTTTTTTAGCGGTTGGGAAAACAGAAAGGATGAAAGGCTTGAAAGAAAATTGGCGACTCTATAATAAAAGTTACGGGGAGGTGCAGCGGAGCCTGCGGATTCCTCCGGTCTTGGCCAAGATCCTGGTGGATCGAATGAATGAAGCGGAGATTCCGAAATTTCTGGATAAAGAAGGAACGTTGACGGATCCGCTGTGTATGAAAGATATGGATCGGGCGGTTGCGATGATTTTAAATCATGTGCAGGAGGGTCATCGCATCGAGGTGATTGGAGATTATGATGTGGACGGTATGTCCGCCTCTGCGATACTGGGAAGGGTACTGCAGCGTTTGGGAGCCAGCGTCCGGGTGAGGATTCCGGATCGTGTAGAGGATGGATATGGAATCCGGCCCTATATGGTGGAAGCATGCGCGCAGGAAGACGTCTCGCTGATCCTGACTTGCGATAATGGGATTCGGGAATTTGCGGCGGCCCATCGCGCGAAGGAATTGGGAATTGCATTGATCATTACAGATCATCATGAGATTGAGAGACTGGACGGACAGGATCATTTACCGGAGGCGGATTGTGTGGTGAATCCACATCGCGCTGACGATGAGTATCCATTTCCTATGCTGTGCGGAGCGGGCGTGGCATACCAGCTCGCGAGAGCCTTGTGCCAACAGGCGGGGATTCCGGAATCTCCGGAGTGGATCGGTTATGCTGCTCTCGGTACGGTCTGTGATGTGATGCCGCTACTGGGAGAAAATCGCAAGCTTGTGTATCAGGGACTGCGCCAGTGGAATCAGAATCCACCGCAGGCAATCCGTGCATTAATGAAGGTGGGAGGACTGGAAAAATTAGACGTGTATACTTTCGGGTTTGTGATAGGTCCTATGATCAACTCGGGAGGACGTCTGGAACAGCAGCAGAAGTATATTGAGATTCTATTGGAAGAGGATCCGATACGGGCAGAGAAGATGGCCACACGCCTGTATGAACTCAATCGTCTGCGCCAGAAGATGACGGAAGAGGGAATCGAGGCGGGTCTCCGGGAAGTGGAACGAGCCAAGCAGGATCGTGTATTTGTCATTCATCTGCCGGATCTGCATGAGAGTCTAGCCGGACTGGTAGCGGGGCGGATCAAGGAAAAGTACCAGCAGCCGGTCTTCGTACTGACTGGACGCGGAAAAAATGTGAAGGGATCCGGGCGATCCATACCGGCCTATAACATGTTTGCCCATATGAACCAGGTGTCGGAGTGTTTTATAAGGTATGGAGGGCATCCGATGGCGGCTGGACTTTCGATGATGGAAGAACAGATTCCCAGACTGCGTTCGCTGCTGAATGAACAATGCGGCCTGACGCCGGAAGATTTTGTACCTGTGGTACATATCGATATGGAGATGCCGCTGCGGTATGCGGATGAAAATATGGCGGATCTATTGGAGACGCTGGAACCCTATGGGACGGGAAATCCGAAGCCATTGTTCGCAAAACGGGGAGTAAAGATGCGAAGAATACTCTGGATGGGAAGGCAGAAGAAGGCGATGCGGATCCTGGTATGGGATGATGGCGCAGAATATGAATGTGTCTCGTTCCGAACGCAGGATCTGGCCCAGCGAATGGAAGAAGGATATGGCAAGGGGATCTGGCATCGTTTGGATCAGGGAGAGGTATTATCAGAAGGGGTATTGGTGGATATCTGTTATCAGGTGGGATGGAACTGGTATCGAGGGAATAAGAAACTGCAGCGCATCATCACAAATATCCGTTGCAGTTTTGGGAATCCGTGATATAATAAAAGATGGGCTATGTCCCAATCTGGTAGACAAAGGAGAAGGATGAATATGGATCTGAAATCATTGATTCGGACGATTCCGGATTTTCCAGAAGAGGGAATACTGTTTCGAGATATTACGACGCTGCTTAAGGAACCGGAGGGGTTATATGAGGCAGTGGAGCAGCTGCGGGATTCTGTTAAGGATCTGTCGTATGATGTGATTGTGGGCCCGGAGTCCAGAGGGTTTATTTTTGGGGTTCCTCTGGCGTATGCGGAACATAAGGGGTTTGTTCCGGTGCGTAAACCCGGGAAACTTCCAGCGGCGGTGTATTCGCAGGAATACGCGCTGGAATATGGCGTGTCGCGTCTGGAAATGCATCAGGATGCTTTGAAACCGGGGCAAAAGGTCTTGATTGTGGATGATCTCCTGGCAACCGGCGGAACGGCGCAGGCGATTGCGACGATGGTAGAAAAGGCGGGATGTCAGGTAGCGGGATTCACGTTCCTGATTGAACTGGCAGATCTAGGCGGCCGGGAGAAATTAAAGAACTATTCGGTGCGCAGTGTGCTGTCTTATTGAGGAGGGAAAGAATGTCACACGTTTTTCGAAAACTGGCGATACTGGCTGGTACAAGCCTAGCTGGCTGGACACTCTTAATCCGTCCCCGCACGCAGTCTCCGAAAATGTTGGAGGATCTGAAGAAATACGATTATGCGCATCGTGGATTGCATGATATAGAAAAAGGGGTTCCGGAGAATTCTATGGAAGCCTTTCGGCGCGCAGTCGATCATGGTTTCGGAATTGAGATGGATGTGCACATCTTGCGGGATGGACAATTGGTTGTGATTCATGATTCCAATCTGAAAAGATTGTGCGGTGTGGAACGAACCCTGGAAGAGATGACGTGGAATGAGGCAGAGAAGCTGCGTCTTCAAGGGACCGAAGAGCGGATGCCTCTTCTACAGGAAGTGCTTTCTTTAGTAGGAGGCAGGGTGCCCCTGCTCATCGAGATCAAGCCGGAGCAGGGAAATCATAAAGAATTGTGTGCTGCCGTATGTCGCATGCTTCGGTCCTATGGCGGCATGTACTGGATCGAATCCTTTGATCCGCGGGTGGTTGCCTGGCTGAAGAAGCACGAACCGGGCTTGGTACGCGGACAGTTGCTGACGTATCTGCGAAAGAATGAGACGCGGGATTTTCCGGCGATTTTGGATTTTATTCTGCGGAACCTCCTGACGAACTGCTGGACGCGTCCTGATTTTATTGCGTATCATCACGAGGAACGAGACAATCTGAGCCTGCGTCTCTGTCGAAAACTGTACAATGTTTGTCAGGCTGATTGGACCATTCGGACTCCTGAGGAATATCACGAGGAGAAGAAGGACGGATCCGTCGCTATATTTGAGCATTTTAATCCCAAGGCCCTGTAAAGGGCCTTTTTTATACGTAAACACAACGAAAAAAGCGCCTGAGGAGCGTAGTTCCTGGCGCCTTTTTCGTTTTAGTTTTGTAAGAGGGATATAAAAAACTAAAAGAAGGGGATAATCATATAGTAAAGGAGTTGGGTGAATTTAACGTGAAGAATAAAATAATAAAATATGAATAATTGGAAATAAGGAGAATAGAGAACCGGATTTTGAAAAATGCAGTTGAAAAAACACGGAAAATCTCTTATAATATAAGGGATTGAATCAAATATATGCATTCAATCCGAAGAGTTTATTTTCAGAAAGGTGGGAGTTTTATGGAAGAGTTGACGTTCCCAACGGAAGAGGTTGAAAAAGATTACCATGTTTTGATTGATAAGATCCGTCTGTACCATCCCACCACAGACCTGTCCATGGTCGCTAAGGCATATCAGGTGGCGTCGGATGCTCATAATGGGCAACTGCGTCAATCAGGAGAGCCATATATTATTCATCCGCTGAAAGTGGCAATCATTTTGGCGGATCTGGAACTGGATCTGGAAACGATTGAGGCAGGGTTGCTGCACGATGTGGTGGAGGATACCAAGGTGTCTAAAGAGGATATCGTACAGCAGTTTGGCGCGGAAGTGGCTGCATTGGTGGATGGAGTCACGAAATTAAAGACGTTGACCTATACGACGAGTAAAGAAGAGATTCAGGCTGAAAATTACCGCAAGATGTTTATGGCGATGGCCAAGGATATTCGTGTGATTTTGATTAAGCTGGCAGACCGTTTGCATAATCTGCAGACGCTGGAGTATAAAAGCAAAGAGAAACAATTGGAAAAGGCGCGGGAAACCTTGGATATATATGCACCGATTGCCAACCGGCTAGGTATTTCCAAGATTAAGGTGGATCTGGAAGATCTGTCCTTGAAGTACCTGGAACCGGAAGCATATCATAATCTGACGCAGCAGATCAGTCATAAACGAGAAGAGCGGGAACAGATTATTCAGGAAATATGCAATGAGCTGAAAGAAAAGCTTCATCAGGGCGGGATTGAAGCCGTTGTCGAGGGAAGACCCAAGCATTTTTTCAGTATATATAAGAAGATGATCAATAAGCATAAGACATTGGATCAGATTTATGACCTGTTTGCGGTACGAGCCATTGTGGATTCTGTGAAGGACTGTTACGGAGCATTGGGAATCATTCATGACATGTATACGCCGGTTCCAGGGCGTTTTAAGGATTATATTGCCATGCCGAAGTCAAATATGTATCAATCTTTGCATACGACGCTGATTGGACCCTCAGGGGAGCCTTTTGAGGTGCAGATCCGAACCTGGGAAATGCACAGAACGGCGCAATACGGTATCGCGGCCCATTGGAAGTATAAAGAGGATATGAATGGGGTCAGCAGTAAACATTCTCAGGATGAGAAGATGGCGTGGTTGCAGAAGATCCTGGAGTGGCAGCAAAACTTGTCGGATAATCGCGAGTTTATGAATGTTTTGAAGCAGGATCTGGATGTTTTCCAGGATTCGGTGTTTGTCTTTTCGCCGAAGGGCGATGTGATCGAGCTCCCGGCGGGTTCGACTCCGATCGACTTTGCCTATCAGATTCATAGTGCTGTCGGCAATAAGATGGTGGGCGCCCGTGTTGATGGTCGTCTGGTGACATTGGATTATAAAGTCAAGAATGGTGAGAGGATTGAAATTATCACCTCTCAAAATTCTAAGGGGCCTAGCAGGGATTGGCTGAATATTGTTAAGACGACGCAGGCTAAGAACAAGATCAGCCAGTGGTTTAAGAAGGAGTTTAAGCAGGAGAATATTGCCAGAGGCAAGGAACTGATCGAAAAATATGCGAAGAGCAAAGGCTTGACGCTGTCTGAAATGATGAAGCCCGAGTGGATGCGCATTGTCCAGAAAAAGTATGGGTTCCTGGATTGGGATTCCGTTCTGGCGGCGGTAGGCCATGGGGGGATAAAGGAAGGGCAAGTCGTCAATCGGTTGTATGAAGAGTATCGCAAGGAACATCTGGCGTCCATGACGGATGAGGATATTCTGCGTCTTGTGCCAGAGAAAGAAGAACAGGCGGCTGAGGATCGGACGCAGCATAATTCGCGGAAAGGCAGCGCAATTATTGTGAAGGGCCTGCACGACCTGGCCGTTCGTTTTTCCAAGTGCTGCAACCCGGTGCCAGGGGATGAGATTGTGGGATATATCACCCGTGGCAGGGGTGTTTCGATTCATCGTACGGATTGTATCAATATTATGATGCTGCCGGAGGAAGAGCGAAAGCGCCTGATTGAGGCGGAATGGGAGGTTTCCACCACAGAGGGTCTTACGTTCCAGGGTACCATTCAGGTAGAAACAGAGGAGCGCCCCGGGATATTGGTGGAGATCACCTCGATTATCAACAAGGAAGGCCTGACAATTCTTCATCTGGATGCTCGTGTGAATAAGAACCGTCTGACGGATACATTCATCATTACGATGGAGATTTCGTCCAGAAATCAGTTGGAGCAATTGAGCAATAAGTTAATGCGTGTACAGGGTGTGCATGAGATCATACGTACATCCAAATAAAAGCAAATAGGCGGCGTTCCCAGGTCGGAAACGCCGCTCTTGATTCATGGAGGGTAAAATATGCGGGCAGTGGTACAGAGAGTAGAAGAAGCGAAGCTATGGGCAGATGGACAGTTTATTGCTGAGATTGGACAGGGACTTGCGGTCTATGTAGGGTTTGGACCCGAAGACGATGAGACGGCGATGCGTTATATCTTGGAAAAAGTGCGTCATCTGCGAATATTCGAAGACGAGAATGGAAAACTGAACCTTTCGGTCGAGGATACGAAAGGAGAAGTGTTATGGATTCCCAATTTCACTTTATATGGGGATTGCCGTCACGGACGGCGTCCGGGATATTCTGCTGGGGCACCGGTAGAAGCAGCGCGGGCTATGTTTGCACAATTCTGCGATCTGGTGTCTCAGGAGACAGAAAACGGCCGTTTCGGTATTTTCCAGGCCAATATGCGGATTCATCAGAGCTGCTGCGGTCCCGTAACATTATTATTAGATAGTCAGAAGGCGTTTTGAAAGGCAGAGGACATATGATGAAACTACAAGTGATTCCGGTTGGGATTTATCAGACTAACTGCTATCTCATTGAAGAGGAAGGGCTATGCATCGCAGTGGATCCAGGGGATGGAGATGGAGCCATTCTGCGGTACTTGGAAAAAAAAGAAAAACGGGTGAATGCCGTCATCGTTACGCATGGGCATATGGATCACTTTGCGGATGCTGCGGAGTTGGCAGGGCATTTTCAGACCCCAATTTATTTTCCGAAAGAAGAATGCGCCTATTTATCTTCAGCAGAAGCCAGACGAGGTCCCTATGATGAACGAATCGTGCATATTTTTGAGAAAGCGTTAGCACAGAGAGGCGTTTTGACAGAGGAGGGAGAGGAGATTCGCTTTGGAAGTCTTTGTTTTCGTGTGATTGTTTTGAGTGGTCATAGTAAAGCGGGAATGTGTTTGTACGAGGCGTCTCAGAAAATTCTTCTGGCAGGGGATCAGTTGTTTGCGGGCAGTATTGGTAGGACGGATCTGTATCGAGGCAGTGGGACGGATCTCGTCTGTGGGATTCGTCAGAAACTTCTCTGCCTGCCTGAGGATACAGTAGTGTTGCCGGGGCATGGACCGCATACGACCATTGGCGAGGAGAAACGGTCGAATCCGTTTCTTTCGGAGGAGGTTCTATGGAATCTATAAAAGAATTTTATCTGACGGGAGAGGGATTCAGCGAGAGCAGGTTGTATGAGATGAAGATGCTCTGTCGAGAGTTCTTTCCGGGAGCGGACATCCGTCAGGATCCCTGTGATTGCAATTTGATATGGAAAGACGGAGTATGGACGCTGACGGAGAAGAATGGCAGAATCCTCCGGACGAAGGCCGCTGGCAGGACAGATGCATTTGGAAACCTCGGCGGAGATCTGGAGAAGAACCGGGAAAAGGTCGGTCTGTATTCATTATTGAAGGAGCAAACGGGAAAGGAAATCCCATGGGGGATTCTGACAGGAGTGCGTCCTACGAAAATGGTCTATGAAGGATTGGAACACGGTCTTGCTCCGGACGAAATCAAAAAGACATTAGAAACCGGATTCTTGCTTCGAAAAGACAAGGCGAATTTGGCAGTGGAAGTGGCTCAGCGGGAAAGAGACCTTTTACAGAATCATCGAGGTACGGATCTGGATCTGTATGTGGGGATACCTTTCTGTCCATCCCGCTGTGCCTACTGCTCCTTTGTTTCTTATGATTTTCATACACTGGGGGATGTGATGGAACGCTACACCACAGCGCTGGAAAGAGAAATCCGATCCTGTCGGAGCATGCGCGGAAAGCGGAGATTGCGCAGCTTTTATATGGGAGGCGGAACTCCGACAGCACTCACGCCGGATCAGCTGGAACGAGTTCTGTATGCAGTACAGGAGTCTTTTGGTTTCGAGAATTTGACGGAGGCAACCGTGGAAGCAGGCAGACCGGATACCATAGATAAGGAGCATTTGCAGGTATTGCAGCGATTTGGAATTGGCCGAATCTCCGTCAACCCGCAAACGATGAATCAGGAAACGTTGGTGAGAATCGGACGGAGGCATACGGTAGAAGATACGCGGAGGGCGTTTGCGCTGGCGCGTGAGATGGGATTTGACAATATCAATATGGATTTTATTGTCGGACTGCCAGGCGAAGGTCTGCAGGAGGTGGCGTATTCCATGGAAGAGGTAGAAAAGCTGTGTCCTGACAGCCTGACGGTGCATACGCTGGCAGTGAAACGTTCTTCAAGGCTGCGGGAAGAGGGACAGACGGATGCGATCTTGGGGCAGACAGAGACGGAGAAGATGATTCGGCATTGTGCAGAGACGGCACAACGGCTGGGAATGCATCCCTATTATCTGTATCGTCAGAAGAATATGGCCGGAAATTTTGAAAATGTGGGGTACAGCCTGCCGCATAAGGAGTGTTTGTATAATATCGAGATCATGGAGGAGCGGCAGAGCATTCTGGCCATGGGAGCAGGAGCGGTCAGCAAGTTCTACGAACCGGAGAGGAATCGGCTCGAACGGATTCCCAATGTGAAGAATGTGGAAGAGTATATTCTGCGAGTGGATGAGATGGTGGAGCGAAAAGAAAGGAGGTTTTTCATATGACAAGACAGGAAGCGAGCGGACAGATCGGTCAGAGAGAGTTTTCGGTGGGAGAGATTCTGCGCCTTTCTGCGGATCTTTTTTTCGAGAATATCGGGAAATGGCTTCTTTTATGTGCTATTGTGTATTTTCCAACCAGTTTTATAGTACAGTATGTGGCATTGCAACTTCCCGTAGATGAAGTATACAATACACTGATGCAGGGAGACTTGTATGCGGTTACACAGCTCGATTGGACACCCTATCTGATATATTATGGAGTCCAGATAGGAATGAGCCTGATCTGGCTGCTGACGAATCTGGCTGCTGCGATTTATGCGGATCGGTGGTTGCAAGCAGATAGAAGTGCATACCGGTTTGGCGAGATGATGAAAGCGGCTGTGCGGCGCTGGCCTGCCGGCATGTTGGTGGCCGTGCTGCTTTTTCTGTTGATTCTGGTTCTGATCACCATGAGCATGTTTGTCGGGTATTCCGTGCTGCCGCTTTTGATGATTCTGATGGTGGTCGCCGTACTGATTCTGATTGCACTGTACTATACCGCATTATCTGCCACGGCAATCCGACAGAAAACGGGCCCCGCAGCTTATCGGTATGCCAGCATGGTGATCCGCAGAAAGATCGGAAAAACCATCGGGCTTACACTACTTTTGATGGTGATACAGATGGGACTCAGTTATCTATTGGAGATGTTCACATCGTCTTTTGGGGTCTTGGCCTCTAACCCGATTTTGCTTTGCCTGGTTGCTGCGCTGGTCAATGTGATTGCGAGTTTGTCCACGGTTTTCCTTTCTATGGGAATCACCATTTATTTTATCAATCAGGAACAGATTGGCCCGATGGCGGCAAGACCGCAGAATCCCTGGGAACTTCCTGGCGGATTCTGAGATCAGGTATAAAAACCTCCGTGATGCGCATACTGCTGAAAGAAACGGAGGTTTTTAATATGAAAGAAAAGAAAGGGCTGCCACGCTGGGAAGAAATCCCGGAAGGAGAGCGCATGAAGTATGAGATCGCCAAGGAACTGGGTCTTCTGGACACGGTTCGAGAAAAAGGATGGAAGGGCCTGAGTTCAAAAGATACTGGAAGAATTGGCGGAATGCTGGCGGGAAGACGTAAACAAAAGAAAGATAATTCGGCGGTGTCAGAATAGGAAAAAGAAAAATCAAGATTTTCCTAAAAAACACAAGAAAAACCTTGACTTGCAGGCATGGTGTGCGATATAATCTTGTAATGTGAACGCAAGTATAGAATAACCATGCTGCAAAATGGCTGCATGTTGAGGAGGAAGTATTGAATGAGCAACACACTGGAAAAGCTGGAACACAATATGGTGAAGATTTCCATGGAGATTCCGACAGAGGATTTTGACAAGGCCTGCGATAGAGCGTATCAGAAGGAGAAGAACCGGATCACACTGCCCGGTTTCCGTAAGGGGAAGGCTCCGCGTAAGATGATTGAGCGTTTCTATGGCAAGGAGATCTTCTTTGAGGATGCCTTGAATGATATCCTGCCGGACGTATATATGAATGCGGTCAAGGAGTTAGAGCTGGATGTTGTAAGCCGTCCTCAGATCGATGTGGATAAGATGGAGGCAGGATCTCCTGTGGTAGTTACCGCGACAGTCGCCGTGAAGCCGGAAGTGACTTTGGGCGAGTATAAGGGCGTGGTTGCCGAGAAGGAGACGGTCGCCGTAACAGAGGACGATGTGGAAGAGGAACTGAAGAAGTCCGCTGAGAAGAATGCACGCCTGGTGGATGTTACGGATCGTCCGGCAGAGATGGGCGATGAAGTCATCATTGACTTCGACGGTTATGTAGACGGCAAGGCCTTTGAAGGAGGCAAAAGTGAGGATTATCATTTGACTCTAGGATCTCACTCTTTCGTAGATACTTTTGAGGATCAGATTGTCGGCAAGAATGCTGAGGAAGCCTTTGATGTAACAGTGACCTTCCCGGAGAACTATCACAAGGATCTGGCAGGAAAAGAGGCTGTATTCAAGGTAGTTCTGAAGAAGATTCAGAAGAAGGAGCTGCCGGAGCTGGACGATGATTATGCCAAGGATTATTCCGAGTTCGATACTCTGGCGGAATATAAGGAAGACTTGCATAAGAACCTGCTGGAGACTAAGCAGAAAGAGGCGGACGATCGTCGGGCGCGTACGGTGTTGGATGCGGTGATCGCAGGGGCTCAGATGGATATTCCGGAGGCCATGGTGGAAGATCGCGTAGACAGCATGATCCAGAACTTCTCGAATAACCTTCGTTATCAGGGAATCAATATGGATCAGTATATGCAGATGACAGGCAGCAACATGGCTTCGCTGCGTGCCAGTGTACGTCAGGACGCCGAGAAGAGCATCAAGGAAGCACTGGTGCTTGAGGCGGTTGTGAAGGCTGAGAATCTGGAAGTCACTGATGAGGATTTTGATGCTGAGGTACAGAAATTGGCGGATCTATACAAGATAGAGGCCGACAAGCTGAAGGGAAATATTTCCGATTCCGAAAAGGAAGGCATGCTGGAGGAGATGAAGTCCAAGAAGGCTGTAGAGTGGCTTGTTGCTAACGCAAAAGAGGCATAAATAGTATGAATTGGACTGAGCGTGAGCGCGCCCAGTCCATTCCTTATAGAGAGGGAGGTTATGAAAATGAATGAAATGAAAAACATGGTTTCTATTCCGTATGTAATTGAGCAGACGAGTCGGGGAGAGCGCAGTTATGACATCTATTCCCGCCTGCTCCAGGACCGTATTATTTTCCTGTCCGATGAAGTCAATGATACGACGGCGAGCCTGGTAATCGCACAGCTGTTGTTCTTGGATTCTGTAGATAAGGAGAAAGACATCTCCTTCTATATCAATAGTCCGGGGGGATCGATCTCTGCGGGCTTGGCGATCTATGACACGATGAATATGGTGCATGCGGATGTGGCGACGTTCTGTATCGGTATGGCCGCCAGCATGGGAGCCTTCCTGCTGGCAGGCGGCGCGAAAGGAAAGCGCTTTATTCTGCCGAATGCGGAAGTGATGATTCATCAGCCTCTGGGCGGTGCGCAAGGGCAGGCATCGGATATCAAGATCCAGGCAGAGCACATGATGAAAACAAAAGAGAGAATGAACCGACTCCTGAGCGAAAACACGGGTAAGGATCTGGCTACGATTGAGCGAGACACGGAGCGGGATAATTGGATGAGTGCAGAGGAGGCCGTCGCTTACGGCTTGGTAGATCAGATTGTATCCAAACAATAAATTGAGGTGAAGATATGGCCGGTAAATCGGATGAAAGAAAGAAGATCGTTTGTTCCTTTTGTGGAAAGACTCAGGATCAGGTTCGCAGAATGGTGGCTGGTAATGGCGTATTTATCTGTGATCAATGTATTGATTTGTGCGCGGACATCATTGAGCGAGAGCTGAACGAAGAGACAGAAATTCATGAGGAGATGAATGGCAGATTTCTGACGCCTAAGGAGATCAAGTCCTATCTGGACGAGTACGTGGTAGGACAGGATAAGGCGAAGAAGGCGCTGTCCGTAGCGGTCTATAATCATTATAAACGGGTCAGATCCCAGCAGATGGGAATAAAATCCGATGTGGAACTTCAAAAAAGCAATATCATTATGATTGGTCCTACAGGCTGCGGAAAGACCTACTTGGCACAGACGCTGGCGAAGATTATCAACGTACCCTTTGCCATTGCGGACGCCACTTCTCTGACAGAGGCTGGATATGTAGGCGAAGATGTGGAGAATATTCTGCTGAAGCTGATTCAGGCGGCGGATTATGACATCAGCCGGGCGGAACTGGGAATCATTTATATTGATGAAATTGATAAGATTGCCAGAAAGTCAGAGAATCCTTCGATTACAAGAGATGTCAGCGGTGAGGGAGTGCAGCAGGCGCTTCTGAAGATTCTGGAGAGTACTATCGCGTCGGTTCCACCTGGAGGCGGACGCAAACATCCTCATCATGAGTTTATTCAGATTGATACGACGAATATTCTCTTTATTTGCGGCGGTGCTTTTGAAGGACTGGATAAGATCATCAAGGCGCGAACCAACGAAAAGACGATGGGCTTTATGGCGAAGAATGAAACGCCGGCCGAGGAAGAGCATATTCTGGAGCAGCTGGAGCCGCAGGATTTGTTGAAGTTCGGGTTGATTCCGGAGTTTGTAGGGCGTTTGCCAGTCATGGTCACGCTGGATAATCTGGATGAGTCAGCGCTCGTCAATATCCTGACAGAGCCTAAGAATTCTTTGGTGAAGCAGTATCAGGCCCTTCTGGAGATGGATGGCGTGGAGCTGGAATTTGAAGATGATGCGCTGAAGGCCATCGCGCATAAGGCGGCCGAACGTAAGACCGGAGCCAGAGGACTGAAAGCGATCATTGAAGAAGTCATGGAGGACATCATGTATGAGGTGCCGTCCATGGAGAAAGTTGAGCGCTGTGTGATCACGGAGAAGGTAGTAGAAAAGGTAGAACATGCGACGCTGATCACAGGGGATGGGGCAAAGACGCCGGTTCGTAAGAAACGCATCTCTCGCCGGGATGGTCAGACCGCGTAAGAAGATTCGCGGGGCTGTTGCAGTTTTGCAGCAGCCCCTTTAGCGTTAGTGTACAAAAGTAAGAAAGGAGAGTCTGGCAATGAAGCCGGACGAGGATTCAATGGAAGATAGAGTGACTCTTCCGATTCTGCCGATTAGAGGATTTTTTGCGTATCCAGGGCAGTCAATCAATTTTGACGTGAATCGTCTGGGATCTTTGCGTGCATTGGAAAAGGCTGTAAAGGACGGAACAGAGATTCTTTTGGGCGTGCAGAAAGATGCAATGCAGGAGAGGCCTGGCAAAGAGGACTTGCTTGACGTGGTTGTATCCATGCGGATCAATAAGCTTTTTAAAGAGGAGCGCGTGGTAAGACTGCAGGGAGACGTTTTAACTCGATATCTCCTTGTGGACTTTAATCCGGATGGACGGGGCTATCAAGCGACAGTAGAAAAAATAGAAGTACCAGAAGTCCCGCCAGAAGAGGAACAAGCAATTAGGCGTGAATTGTATGAGAGCTTTGAGCAATACGCTGAAATAACAAGCATTGTGCCGCAAACGATGCTAAGGGCGATGTCTATTCGCCATGCCGGAGATATGGCGGATTTGATTGCGGCTAATTTGTCGGGAGAATATGAAGACAAATATGATATATATATGGAAATAGATCCCATGGAGCGTGCGCGGAAGGTCTATACTCTTTTAAAGAAAGAGAAAAAGATATCTCAATATAGAGCGCGCCTGCAAGCAGAAGTGGGAAAGGAACTTCGAGAAATACAGAGAGAAAGCTTTCTGCGGGAAGAACTGCAAACGATACAGAGACAATTGGGAGAAGCAGATCAGGATGATTTGAGCGATGGACTCAACATGTTGCTGTTGGATCCTGGAATTCCGGCAGTGGTTAAGCAAAAGGTAGAATTTGAACAGAAACGTTTGAGAAAACTGCCGCCCATGTCACAGGAAGCTGGGCTGATTCAGGATTATCTGGATCGTATCGCAGAGATACCCTGGAAAAGTGAAAAAGATAGTTTCGGCATGCTGGACTGGATTGAAAAGCGATTGGATCGGGATCATTATGGCATGGAGAGAGTAAAGCGCCGTATTGTGGAGTTTGTGGCGGCGAAGACGCTGAAGCCGGATGTCAAGAGCCCGGTGCTCTGTCTTGTCGGACCGCCGGGTGTTGGAAAAACATCAATCGCTTCCTCGATTGCCACGGTTTTAAACCGACCTTATGTGCGCGTCTCATTAGGTGGTGTGCGGGATGAGGCAGAGATTCGCGGTCATAGACGAACTTATGTAGGGGCTATGCCGGGACGGATTGTCAGTGCAATGATTCAGGCCAAATCATCTAAACCGGTGATGCTTTTGGACGAGATTGATAAGATGGCCAGCGATCTGCGGGGAGATCCGACCGCAGCCTTGCTGGAGGTATTGGATCTGTCTTTGAACCATGAATTTCGAGACGCCTACACGGAATTGCCGTTGGATCTATCCAATGTGTTTTTTATTGCGACTGCGAATACGCTGGAAGGAATTCCGCTGCCATTGATGGATCGTATGGAAATTATCGAGCTGGAAAGCTATTCCCGACAGGAAAAACTGGAAATTGCTACGAAATATCTATTGCCTAAGCAGCGAAAGGAATATGGGCTGAAGGTGTATCAGCTTAAACTTTCGCAGGATGCGCTGGAGAGGATCATTGCGGAATATACAAGAGAGGCCGGCGTACGGGAACTGGAACGTCTGATCGGTTCCTTATGCCGTAAGGCGGCTCGCATGATTGTGGAAGGCTCGAAGAAGAGTCTGACTGTGACAGACAAGAATCTGGCGTCTCTGATGGATGAGCCTCCTGTGAAAGAAGATGATGAGAAGCGCAAGCCGGAATGTGGCGTTGTCAATGGATTGGCTTGGACATCTCTGGGCGGAGAAGTCTTGACAGTAGAGACAGCCGTACTGGAAGGCTCCGGGAAACTGGAGCTGACAGGGCAGATGGGCGATGTGATGAAAGAATCGGCACAGATTGCTTTGAGTGTGGTCCGCAGTCATGCGATTCCGGAACGGGATGCTAAATACTATAAAGAGCATGATGTGCATGTACATATACCGGCAGGGGCTGTTCCTAAGGATGGACCTTCAGCAGGTGTGACACTGGCGACCGCGATGTATTCTGCGTTGTCAGGGCATGCGGTGCGCAGCGATCTGGCGATGACAGGGGAATTAAGTCTGCGGGGACGCGTACTGCCCATTGGCGGATTGAAGGAGAAGATTCTGGCGGCTCGTCAGAAGGGGATCCAGGAGGTTCTGGTACCGGATCTGAATCGACCGGATGTAGAGAAACTTCCGGATCATGTGACGGAAGGCATGGACATTCGTTATATGCAACATATCGACGAGGTGTGGAAAGAAGCCGTCCTCAGTCAGCCATAATAGAAAGGAAGGATATCATGGAGATTAGTCGGGCAGAACTCAGTGCGGTAGCCGCGACGATTCCCCAGATTCCAAAACAGGAATTGCCGGAAATCGTATTTGCGGGGAAATCCAATGTGGGGAAGTCCTCATTGATCAATAGTCTGGTCAACCGAAAATCACTGGCGCGTACCAGTTCGCAGCCGGGGAAGACGAGAACGATGAATTTCTATAAGGTTCAGGAGCGATGGATGTTTGTGGATCTTCCGGGATACGGATATGCGAAAACCGCTCGAGCAGAGCAAGAGCGGTTTTCAAAGGTGATTGATTATTATCTGACACACCGACAAGGTATCCGATATGTATTTCTGTTGGTGGATATCCGTCATGAGCCGGGGACGTTGGATATGACCATGTTGGAATGGGTGCGGCATCATGGGTACCAGCCGGTGATCATTGCGACCAAAGCGGATAAGTTGAGCAAGGCACAGCAGCAGAAGCAACTATCAGTCTTGCGAAGGAGCATGTCCCTGACGTCAGAGGATCGAATCATTCCATTCTCGGCATTGTCTAAACAGGGCAGGGATGAGATATGGACTCTCTTGGAGGAAGAATAGTCACTCCTCCTCGGCATTCATATCCCGGATCAGATTGCGATACAGGGTTAAACCCTTCTGTAGCCAGAGAATACGAATACGAGCAGCTTCTTCCTGAGTTCCCACATGGAAAACTAGCTCGAAGAGATGGGTATCATAGTCGCGCACATAACAGGTAACGGTATATCGACCATCGGTTTCCTGATGCAAAGAGACATCCAGCCCCATCGTAGAGGGACGATCCATAGCGCCGAGTTCTGCGTATTCCAGGATTTCGCGGCGCAGGCTGTGAGGAATGCGGAGCTGAAACAGATTCAGTGTTTCGCAGCCCTTACGGGTGATATGATACAGGATGCGGTTATTTTCCTTGGTGGAAGAAAGCAATCCGGAATCTTCCAACTCAATAATATACTGATCCAACGAAAAATAATCCATATATTTATGGTACAAAACAAAGTCTGCCAGCTCAGAGCGGGAGAGGCATCCCTTTTCCCGAAGGATATATAAAAGAATCAGCTTATTGAGCGTGAAATCGGAAGGATTACCAGACATAACCAACACCTGCCTTTTGTATACTAACCGGAATCCCCGGCAATATATAATTGTATCGTACAACAGAGAATTTGTAAAGATAATTCTTGAAGCATTCCTCGTTATATACCAATATTGTTGTAAAAAATCCAGAAAAGGAGAGAGTCAAATGATTACACAGGCTCCCAGAGGGACCTATGACCTGTATGGAGAACAGGTTCGAAAATGGCAGAGTATCGAAAAAACAATCGCACGTCTGATGGAGGATTTCCATTATGGAGAGATTCGTACGCCGATATTTGAGCATACGGAATTATTTCAGCGTGGTGTAGGAGATACTACGGATATTGTACAGAAGGAAATGTATACTTTTCTGGATAAAGGAAACCGAAGTATTACCCTGAAGCCGGAGGGGACAGCTGGAGCGGCCAGAGCCTTTCTGGAACACAAGATGTTTGCGGATCCGCAGCCAACAAAATTATATTATATTACCCCCTGCTTTCGTTATGAGAAGCCGCAGGCAGGCCGCGACCGCCAGTTTTCCCAGTTTGGCGTTGAGTTGTATGGATCGGCAGAAGCGGCGGCAGATGCAGAAGTGATTTCTGTTGCGTATGAATTATTAAAACGCCTGGGGATTCATAATGTGACGCTGCACATCAATTCTTTAGGATGCAGAGAATGCCGTGCGAAATATAATCAAGAGTTGAGAGACTATTTTGAGCGCTATAAGGACAGCCTGTGTGAGACCTGTAAAGAGCGTCTGGAACGAAATCCGCTGCGGATTTTAGATTGCAAGAATCCACAGTGTCGAGAGATTGTAGAAGGCGCCCCTTCTGTTCTGGATGCGTTGGACCAGGATTGCAGAGAGCATTTTGAGAAGGTACAGGCCTATCTTTCCGGAATGGGCATTCCATTTGTGGTAGATCCGGGAATCGTACGCGGTTTGGATTATTATACGCGAACGGTATTTGAATTTGTCTGCGATGAGATCGGCGCTCAGGGCACTGTCTGTGCCGGCGGTCGGTATGATCACCTGATCGAGGAGCTGGGTGGCAGTTCGGTCCCCGCTGTGGGCTTTGCTGCGGGCATTGGTAGGATGATCCTAGCGATGGAGGCCGCGAATGGGACGATGCAGACAGAGACACCCCTGGATCTTTATGTGGGAAGTATGGGAGAGAAGGCGTCTATAGAAGCGCTGTCTCTGGTATATCGGCTGCGTGCGCTGCATGTGAGTGCGGAATCGGATCTTCTTGGAAGAAGCGTTAAGGCGCAGATGAAATACGCTAATAAGCGGGGCGCTCGTTATACGATGATCCTGGGCGAGACAGAGCTTGAAACCGGGAAGGCATCTCTCAAAAATATGGAGAGCGGGGAAAGCGAGACCGTAGATTTTCGGAATATACAAGAGTGGAGGAATCAGTTGTCATGACAGAAGAATCTTTGAATGGCCTGAAGCGCAGTATGTACTGTGGAGAGGTTCGGCCGGAACATGTTGGAAGGCACATTACCGTAATGGGATGGGTACAGAAAGTACGGAATAAGGGAAGCCTGATTTTTATCGATGTTCGGGATCGAGCAGGAATCGTACAGGTCGTCCTATCAGAGGACAATGCGTCTCCTGTACTTTTAGAGCAGGCTTCCGCCTTGCGGACAGAGTTTGTGGTGGCCGTCAGCGGACAGGTGCAGCGCAGAGAGGGTGCTGTCAATGAGAAGCTGCCGACAGGGGAAGTGGAGATCGTGGCAGAACAGATTCATGTTCTCTCTGCGGCAAAGACAACACCGTTCCAGATTCTGGACGAGGTGGATACGCGGGAGGATCTTCGTCTGAAATATCGGTACCTCGACCTTCGTCGTCCTAAGATGCAGCATAATCTTTGGCTGCGGCATCAGGTGACGGCAGCCATTCGGAACTTCCTCAATCAGGAAGGATTCCTGGAGATCGAGACGCCCATGCTGATTAAGAGTACGCCGGAGGGAGCCAGAGATTATTTGGTGCCAAGCCGTGTGCATCCGGGGCATTTCTATGCGTTGCCGCAATCGCCGCAGATGTATAAGCAGCTGCTGATGATCTCGGGGATGGATCGGTATTATCAGTTGGCGCGGTGTTTTAGAGACGAGGATCTGCGGGCAGACCGTCAGCCGGAATTTACACAGGTGGATATGGAGTTATCCTTTGTAGAAGAGGATGACATCATGAACGTGAATGAACGAATGATCGCCAAGGTGTTTCATGATGTGGCTGGCTGGGAGATCTCATTGCCTATGCGCCGTATGACATGGAACGAGGCGATGGACCGGTATGGTTCGGATAAGCCGGATCTGCGCTTTGGTATGGAGATTCAGGATGTCAGTGAGGTCGTATCTGGTTGTGGCTTTGGGGTCTTTGAATCGGCATTGGCTTCTGGCGGTGTTGTGCGTTGTCTGGTTGTGAAGGGACAGGCGGACATGCCCAGAAAGAAGATCGATGCCCTGGGAGAGGTAGCGAAATTATATCGTGCCAAGGGACTGGCCTGGATCGGCTTGCATGAGGATGGAACCGTGAAGTCTCCGATTGCTAAATTCATGAGCGAAGAGAAGCTGCAGGAGATTGTGACTGCGGCCGGTGCTGAAAAGGGCGATCTGATCGTTTTCTGTGCAGATAAAAAGAAAATAGTCTGCGATGCATTGGGAAATGTACGCCTGCATCTGGGACATCAGCTGGATCTGATTGATCCGAATCATCATGAATTTCTATGGGTGACTCAGTTCCCCATGTTTGAGTACAGCGAAGAAGAGGGACGTTATATGGCGATGCATCATCCCTTTACGATGCCGTATGAAGAGGATCTTGCGTACCTGTTTTCGGATCCGGGGCGTGTGCGTGCCAAGGCCTATGATATGGTGCTGGATGGTGTAGAGATGGGCGGCGGAAGCATCCGTATTCATCGAAAGGATATTCAGGAAAAGGTATTTGAGGCGCTGGGATTCACGATGGAGGAAGCTATGGAGAAGTTTGGTTTCTTCCTAGAGGCGTTTTCTTATGGAGCACCGCCGCATGGAGGATTGGCCTTCGGACTGGATCGTATGATTATGCTTTTGTGCGGCACCGATAATATTCGGGAAGTCATCGCGTTCCCCAAGATTAAGGATGCGTCTTGCCTCATGAGCGAAGCTCCTTCTACAGTAGATGAGAAACAGCTTGAAGAATTGCACCTTATGCTGCGCGGGAAGAGCGAGTGAAAACAGGCATAAGAAAATAGATATAGGCATAAAAAAAATTCGACGCAGAATCATTCATTCTGCGTCGAATCATGCATTGCAAGTGGTGATCAGGTATGATCCTGGTCTACCAAATAGGGGCTTAGCAGCTGCAGGCAATGATCTGCCTGTGCGTCATCGTGAATATCCAGGCGCAGCGGCTGACTCAGATCGAGGCTAAAGATTCCCATGATGGACTTAGCATCGACTACGTATCGGCCGACAACCAGATCCAGATCCCCTTCAATATGTGTTGTAGTGCTGACAAAGTTCTTGACTTTATCGATGGAATTCAGCAAAATATAAACGGATTTCATGCAAAGTCCTCCTTATGGATAGTCATGCCCATTTCACAATGGGCCTTCATTAATCTTAGAATTTTTTTGGCAGATTGTCAACAACTATTTTTGGGAAAAAGATTGTAAAATCAAAAAAAATCCGATATAATATGATAATAGGAGAAGAATCGTATGAGAGTGGCTCTGTATACGTTAGGCTGTAAAGTGAACAGCTATGAGACGGACAAGATCCGGGAAACTTTTCAATCAGAGGGGGTAGTCATTGTTCCTTTTACAGAATTGGCGGATGTCTATATAGTCAATACCTGTACGGTAACACAAATGGCAGCTAAGAAATCTCGACAGATTCTTCACCGGGCCAGAAGGCTGAATCCCGAAGCATTGATTGTCGCAACCGGTTGCTTTGTCCAGGCGGGCGGAGAGAAGATGCCAGAGGGGGCTGTGGATCTTTATATAAACAACATGGACAAGCCTCGGTTAGTACAGATGGTGAATGAGGCCATGAAGGGACGAAAGGAACTAGAAACGGCGATACGTCTTCGAAAAGAAGAGGTAAGGGGACATACGAGAGCTTTTCTGAAGATTCAGGACGGCTGCCGACAGTATTGTTCGTACTGTATCATTCCACATGTGAGAGGCCCGCTTCGAAGCAAGGATCCACAGGATGTTTTAGAAGAAGTCAGACACCTGACATCACAAGGATACAAGGAATTGGTCTTGACGGGGATTCATCTGAGTTCCTATGGAAGACAGGGAACGCTTACGGATCCGAATGATCGAATTACGCTAGGACAGCTGATACAGCGTCTGAACGAAGTAGAGGGACTTGAGCGAATCCGTCTGGGATCCTTGGAACCGGGACTGATTACAGAGGAATATCTGGAAGAGATCGCGCAATCCAATAAGCTGTGCCCTCATTATCACCTGTCCTTGCAAAGCGGCTGCGCAAAGACATTGCGGACCATGAATCGGCGGTATACGCCGGATGAATATGCACAGGCAGTAGAACGTCTGCGACGATTCAGACCGGAGACAGCGATTACGACAGATTTGATCGTGGGATTTCCAGGAGAGACGGAGGATGATTTCGAAGAATCCTTGGCATTTCTGCGTCAGATTGGGTTCGCACAGGTGCATGTATTTAAATATTCCAAGAGAGAGGGAACAGCAGCCGCAAGGCGGATGGATCAGATCTCGGAAGAAGTAAAGCATGCGCGCAGCGAGAGAGCCATTCAAGCGGCAGAAGAGTTATCATGGGAGTTTGCTTCTCGTTTTATCGGAGGCGTTCGGGAGGTTTTGCTGGAGAAGACCTGGGAACAGGGATGGGAAGGCTACACAGATCATTACATCCGTACGCTGGTGGAGGAAGAGAAAACTTCAGGACAGCGGATGCTGTCGGAAAATCAGATTGTATCTGTACGATTTCAGAATTGTGTACGGCAGGATGGGGAGATATACTTGAAAGGAGTGATTACGTAATGGATCGAAATACCAAGTATTTTAATGTAGTTTCCGATGACAGCAATCCAGTACGCAGTGCGCTTACGGACGTATATCGTGCATTGCAGGAAAAAGGATATAATCCTGTGAATCAAATCGTCGGTTATATCATGTCCGATGATCCTACGTATATCACCAGTTATCAGAATGCCAGAAGCCGAATTGCACGTCTGACAAGAGATGAAATCTTGGAAGAGTTGGTAAAAACCTTTATAGAGGCCAATCATTTGGACGATCAGGAGGAATCCGGATCTTGAGAATTATGGGACTTGACTTTGGAGCCAGGACGACAGGAATTGCGATGAGTGATCCTGGATGTATGTTGGCTTCACCGGTGGAAACGGTGTTTCGAGAGGAAGAAGAAAATCTGAAGAAGACGGTGCGTCGGATTCGGCAGTTGGCAGAAGAAAACGATGTGCATACCATCGTACTGGGCCTGCCAAAGAACATGAATAATACATTGGGAGAGCGAGCAGAAAAGACGCTGGCTTTTAAGCGCCGTCTGGAGAGGGATTTGTATCGGGTGGAGATCCTGCTATGGGATGAACGTCTGAGTACGCGGATGGCGGAGAAGCCGCTGCTGGAAAGAGGATTGGACAGGCATCAGCGCAAACAAGTGGTAGACCAGATTGCGGCAGTCTATATTTTGCAGGGGTACCTGGATGCGAGAAAAGCCCAGGTGGAGAATGAGGAATCGATCCGTTGAAGGCGGTTAGATCATAAATTAAATTAAAAAGGAGGTTGTGGGTATGGAGAAAATCAGAGTGGTTACACTCTATGATGAGGAAACGGATACCCAGAAGGATTTCGAACTGGCGGGATCCTGCGAGTTGAAGGGCAAGACGTACTGGATGCTGGCTGCATTGCCGGAAGAGGAAACGGATGATGACGATGACGAGGACGTGGAAAAAAGCGAAGCGTATCTGTTTCGACTTTGTGATCGGTCAGAGGCTGAGTTTACTGCCATTCTGGAAGGTCAGGAGCAGTATGTCACTATTGAAAATATAAGCGATGAGGAATATGACCAGGTCGTTCAGATTTTTAGACAGTCGGATGAGTTTGACCTGGAAATTGAGGAAGAAGAGGTGTAACTTTGGCGGAACGTGGAAGAAAAAGAAAAAAAGTGAAGATCATCCCTATCGGTGGATTGGATCGGATTGGATCCAATATGACATTGATCGAATGTGATGAGCAGATTTTGGTTGTGGACTGTGGTGTTGCTTTCCCGGGAAGTGACATGTTGGGAATTGATCTGATCATTCCTAATTTTGATTACCTTCGGGAAAACCGAGAGAAGCTTGTAGGCGTGGTTTTAACACATGGCCATGAAGATCATATTGGTGCTTTACCGTATTTTTTGCGTGAATTTCAGGTTCCAGTATATGGTACGGCTTTGACACTGGCCCTTGTGGAAAACAAGATGCAGGAGACCAATGTAAAGAAGTATAGTCTGACGGTGGTAAAGCCGGGAGATGTGGTGACACTGGGCTGCTTCAAGACGGAGTTTATCAGAACCAATCATAGTATCGGGGATGCGACGGCTTTGGCGATCAGCACTCCGGGAGGCGTGATCGTGCATACAGGAGACTTTAAAGTGGATTATACTCCGATTCATGGCAGCATGATTGATCTGCCCAGGTTTGCGGAACTGGGTAAGAAGGAAGTGCTGGCGCTGATGAGCGATAGCACAAATGCTGAGAGACCTGGATATACCATGTCTGAGAGAACAGTCGGAAAGACATTGCTAGACATCTTCGATCGCTCGGAACAAAGCAGAATCATCGTAGCTACATTTGCATCCAATGTGGATCGTGTGCAGCAGATTTTCAATGCGGCGAGAGATCATGGCCGTAAGGTTGTGGTGATGGGCCGCAGCATGATTAATGTGGTCAACACAGCGATGGAGACGGGGTATTTGGAGGTTCCGGAAGGAATTTTGATTGAAATTGGAGATGTCAATGATTATCCGGATGAGGAAATTGTTATTATAACAACCGGCAGCCAAGGAGAACCTTTATCGGCTCTGGCGAGAATGGCGTCCGGAGAACATCGGAATGTCACGATCAAGGCTGGTGATAAGGTCATCTTCAGTTCTAAGCCGGTTCCGGGCAACGAAAAGACGGTCACACGCGTTATCAATGAATTGATGAAGAAGGGCGCAGAGGTTGTCTATGAGAACGCGCACGTATCTGGCCATGCTTCCCAGGAAGAACTGAAACTGGTATACAGTCTTCTGAAGCCCAAGTATTTTATCCCGGTGCATGGAGAATATAAGCATCTGCTGGCCCATAAGAACCTGATTCAGGAGATGGGACATCCGGAAGAAGATATTTTCCTGATGAGTGTGGGTGATGTGCTGGAGCTGGATAAGGTACAGGGTGAAGTTACAGATCATATGGAGATCGAAGATGTTCTTGTGGATGGACTGGGCGTAGGCGATGTAGGCAATATTGTGTTGCGTGACAGAAAGCTTCTGGCGGAGAATGGTCTTTTGATCATCGTTTTGACCTTAAAGAGAGGAACCGGCCTGATCGAAGCGGGACCGGATATCGTCTCCCGAGGCTTTGTGTATGTGAGAGAATCGGAGTCATTGATGGAGGGCTGCCGCAAGGTTGTCATGGAAGTATTTGATATGTGTAAACAGCGCAGTATCAATGATTGGGGCAGCATTAAGACGGAAATCCGAGATGCTCTCAGAGAATATCTATGGAGAGAAACCAAACGGAGTCCTATGATTTTGCCGATTATCACTGAGGTTCGGTAAACACGTTTGAGAAGGATGGGAAATCATGATAGAAAGGTTTAACCGATTCTTGGCCTGGTTGGCGAGGAATATCAAGAAGACGATTGGCTTTTTAGGTCTGATTGCATTGATGGCGTTGGTCTTTACGACAGCGTTCAGTCAAGGATATCACTTTATGAGAGAAGATTCCTACGCGGCACAGGATGAAAATGCCGGGACGGTCGCGGTAGAGATTCCGGAGGATGCTACGACAAATGAGATCGCAGATCTTCTGCAGCAAAGAGGGCTGATAGAAGATACGTGGGAATTTCTGATTAAGGCACGGCTGATGGGTGCGACGGATGATTTTAAATCCGGTATTTATTATATTCTGGAAGGATCCAGTGTGGAAACCATTATTGAAACCCTGCGTGCGGGAGATCAGTCGGATGTAGTACCAATTCATATCGCGGCAGGCGCGACGATCGACGAGATTGCGACGCTGTTGGAAGAGAGCGGTATCTGCTCCGCAACAGATTTTCAGCGGGCAGCGAATCTGACGACGTATGATATCAGTCTGATTAAGAATATCGAAGTGCCAGAAGGCCGTCGTTATATCTTGGAAGGATATGTGCTGCCGGGAACGTATCAAATTATACGGGATTCTAGTGCGACAAATGTCATGGAGGTGTTCTTGGAACGTTTCGTATCAGAGTATACAGCCTCCCTGAGTCAGATGGCGGATCAAAGCGGTTATACACTGGATCAGATTCTGACATTGGCGTCGATTGTCCAATCGGAATGCGCGGTGTCATCGGATTATAGCACCTTTGCTTCTATGTTGCTCAATCGCATTCGGAGCGGAAAAGAATCTCTTTCCTACTGGTCCATGCCTTCCACAGTGCTGTATGCGCAGCATCGTACGGAAGAGGAGCTTACGTCGGTTTCAGAGGCTGATCAGCAGTACGATTCACCGTATAACACCTATCTCTATCAGGGATTTCCACCAGGACCGATCTGTAATCCGTCCATTGACGCGATTAGAGCGGTGTTGTATCCGGAAGATACAGAGTATTTATATTACGAGATCGATTTGAATGCTCCGAATGGATCGCGGCATTTCTCGGTCACGGAAGAGGAACACAACGCATATTTGGAGTCACAGAGGTAAGCGCATGATCGATTCAAAAGATCTCCCTAGGTATGTGGGAGAGGAGTATATTTTGCAGTTTATTCGCTGGATGACTCCCTATCGAGAGGACGTTTCCACCCCGGTATTGGAACATTGCCGGGGGGATAACGTCCCCATTCTTTCTGAGGAGACAAAATCCTTACTGGCCGTCTTATTGCGGATGAAGCCACCGGCGAAGATTCTGGAGATTGGGACGGCCTATGGTTTTTCAGCGATTTTCATGAGTCAGTTTTTAAAAGATGGCGGTCTCATTCATACGATTGAGCGAAATCCTGTGATGATTGAACAGGCTCGAAGACATATAGAGGCGGCAGGGCTGGCTGGAACGATCACATTGTATGAGGGGCACGCGCAAGAGATTTTAAAATCTTTGACAGGACCCTATGATATGGTGCTGAGGGATGCTTCGATGGGGCAGTATGGGATTTTCTGGGAAGAAATTCAGCCGCTCCTGTCCCCGGGGGCCTGGGTGATGGCCGATAATGTGTTGCATGGCGGAATGGTTGCCAAGCCGCGTCTGGAAGTGCCGAGAAGACAGCGTACGATTCATAGTCGGTTGAGAAGCTTTTTGGAGACGGTGCTGCAGGATGAGAGATATCAGACCAGCCTGCTGCCCATTGGAGATGGGGTTTTGCTGGCAGTGCGTAAAGGAGAGAAGAAAAATGAGAAAACCGGAATTGCTGGCTCCTGCAGGAGGACCTGAGGCGCTTAGAACCGCCGTTCTTTATGGGGCGGATGCGGTCTATCTGGGCGGAAGCCGTTATGGGCTCCGGGCGAAGGCGCGCAATTTTGACAGAGAACAGATGAGAGAGAACATCGCCTATGCTCATCAACATGGAGTTAGGGTACATGTAGCGGTGAATATTCTGGCTCATAATGAACATTTGGAAGGATTAGAAGCGTATCTGAAAGAACTGGAAGAAGATGGAGCCGATGCATTGATTGTGGCCGACGCAGGCATCTTTCAGATTGCTAAGGAGACAGTGCCGCAGATGGAACTTCATCTCAGTACGCAGGCCTCTGCTACCAATTATCGTACCTTTCAGTTTTGGCATGAGCAGGGCGCCAAGCGGATTGTAGCGGCTCGGGAATTATCGCTTGCTGAACTCAGACAGATCCGGGAGCGATGCGATGAAAAACTGGAGCTGGAAGTATTTATACATGGCGCCATGTGCATCTCAATTTCCGGGCGGTGTCTGCTCAGCAACTATATGGCCGCACGGGATGCGAATCTGGGAGCCTGCGTACATCCCTGCCGATGGAAATACCGCCTGGTGGAAGAGACACGTCCAGGAGAGTATTATCCGATTGGAGAAGAAGATGAAGGTACTTATATCATGAACTCCAAGGATTTATGCATGATTGAACATATTCCGGAACTCATTCAGGCGGGAATTACCAGTTTCAAGATAGAAGGACGTATGAAAACGCCTTTGTATGTGGCGATGGTGACAAAGGCGTATCGGGAAGCGATTGATGATTATATGGAGAACCCAGCTATCTTTGAGGAAAAGAAGCCGTATTATCTGCATCTCTTATCGCAGGTCAGTCATCGAGGATACAACACAGGGTTTTTCTTTGGACATCCCGATGAAAATAGTCAGGTGTATCCCTCTTCAGCATACATAAAGAAGGTCAATTTTGTCGCAAAGGTATTGAAGCGGCAGGGAGAGGAACTCTGGATAGAACAGCGCAATAAGTTTTCTGTGGGAGACACATTATACTTTCTGACGCCCGTCGGAGCTCCCCTAGCTTATCAGGTGAAAGGGATTCGGACGGAAGAGGGGATATTGCGGGAAAGCGCGAATCATGCGCAGGAGATTCTGCGTATTGCGGCGCCGGAACGAGAGATTCCAGAAGGTTGTATTCTCATGAAGTCTTTATAAGGACTTGCTGAAAAACGGAAGGAAAAGCACTTTTTTGATGAAGAATGCATATACATGGCATCAGGTTCATCGAAGGAGTGCTTTTTTATGTGGATTCTTTTAGCCCTGCAATTTTTATTTCTGATCGGATATGTTGCAGGCAGTGTAGCGTTTCCCAAGCCGCTTAGTCCGGAAGAAGAGGAGGAATGCCTGCGGAGGATGCGTCAAGGAGACCAGGAGGCGAGAGAGGAATTGATCGAACGAAACATGCGTCTGGTCGCACATATTGCTAGAAAGTATTCCAGCCAAGGAAAATGCGGAAGCTGGGAAGCGGATGACCTGATTTCCGTAGGATCCATCGGCTTGATCAAAGGCATATCTACCTATCGGGAGGACAAATGCACAAGCCTGTCAACCTATCTGGCGCGTTGTATTGAGAATGAGATCTTGATGCTGCTACGGAGTGATAAAAAGACAAAAAACGAGGTTTCTCTTCAGGATCCGATCGGACAGGATGGAGAGGGGAATACGCTGACATTGATGGATGTGCTGACTTATGAGGAAGAGGACGTGCTGGATCGTTTGGATCAACGCATGAAATATGGGCGGGTTCTTGCGTGCATGAAAAAAGTCTTGGATGAACGGGAGGCTAAGGTGATTGTCATGCGGTACGGGCTTGAGGATGGAGAAGAACATACACAGAAAGAAACGGCGCAGGTGTTGGGAGTGAGTCGATCTTACGTGAGCCGCATCGAGAAAAAGGCTTTGGATAAATTGAAAAAAGAATTGTCCATATCCTGACTCGATCATAAACATATTTTTGAAAAGGTAAGAAGAGAACGACAAACAAAAAAATATATGAACAAAACGAAAAGAAAATTTGAAATAGCTATTGACGAAAATTGACAAGTGAGCTATAATTTATTCAGATACATCCCAAAGGGAGCAAGCGAGTTTTACATCACATGATAGGTTAGGAGGTCACATGAAATGGCGAAAGACAAATTAAAGAAGCCCAGGAAGACAACGTTGGTACAGAGTGTTCAGAGAGAGATTTATAAAAACTGGAGTCTGTATCTTCTCGTGGCAGTACCGGTTATATACTTGATTATTTTTAAGTATATTCCCATGTATGGTGTGCAGATTGCCTTTCGGCGGTATCAGCCGGTTTACGGCATTGAAGGCAGCCCATGGGTGGGACTGGATTATTTCGAACAATTCATGACAAACTATAAGTTCTGGGATATCATTCGAAATACTTTGAGCATTAGCATCTATTCCTTATTGACGTTTCCTTTATCTATTATCCTAGCAGTTTTATTGAATTATATCCCGTTTCGGAAATTCCAGAAGACGGTGCAGCTTGTGAGTTATGCTCCTCACTTTATCTCCACGGTTGTCATGGTATCCATGATTCTGCAATTTTTGGATACGCGTACCGGCCTGGTCAATGCGCTGATTACGGCACTGGGGGGAGAAGCCATTAACTTCATGGGACGAAAGGATCTCTTTTATCATATTTATGTCTGGAGTGGAGTCTGGCAGGGCGTCGGCTATGCGTCCATCATTTATATCGCAGCATTGGCGGGCGTCTCTCCCGAACTTCATGAGGCGGCTATCATGGACGGAGCTACCATCATGAAACGTGTATGGCACATTGATTTGCCAAGCATTTTGCCAACGGTCATGATCATGTTTATCATGCAGTGCGGCACGGTGATGAGCGTCGGATATGAAAAGGTATATCTGATGCAGAATAGTATGAATCTTGAGGTTTCTGAGGTCATAGATACTTACGTGTACAAACAGGGACTGACTTCTACGATGCCGAAGTATTCATACTCAACGGCAGTGGGTCTTTTTGTTTCGATCATCAATGTCATACTTCTGGTGACGGTAAATACGATTGCCAAGAAGGTAAGCGGCAGTTCTCTGTGGTAAGGAGGGATTATGATGGCAAAAACAAGAAAGTCAATTCGCTATACCCTGGGAGATCGGATTTTCTTAACGGTCGATTTTATCATTCTGGTGTTGCTGCTGATTGCCATTGCGTATCCATTGATCTATATTTTCTTTGCATCGTTCAATGCACAAGTGACGAAGATGGGATTGTCTCTGTTTCCAGAAGAGTGGACGGTTCAGGGCTACAAGGCTGTGTTTGAATATAAGTTCATATGGAGTGGATATCGGAACACAATTGTATATACCGTGGTGGGAACGGCCATCAATCTGTTCGTGACGATCTGCTGTGCATATCCGCTGTCTCGGAAAGACTTCAAGGGCCGGGGGATCATCATGGTCATGTGCATGATTACCATGTATTTCAGTGGGGGACTGATTCCTACGTATTTGGTTGTTAAGGATTTGGGAATACTCAATTCTATGTGGGCGGTTGTTTTGCCGGGGGCCATGTCAGTATATAACATGATTGTGATGCGGACATATTTTGATACCCAGATTCCACAGGAATTGCTGGAATCGGCGCAGCTGGACGGATGTGGCAATCTGAATTTCCTCAAGAGTATTGTGCTTCCGCTGTCAGTCCCGATTCTGGCTGTCGTCGGACTATTCTATGCGGTGGGACACTGGAATTCGTATTTTAACGCGATGATCTATTTGACAGAGCGGGATCGATATCCATTACAGGTGATTTTGAGAGACATACTGATTATGAATACGGTGGATCCCTCGGAGTCATCCATGGATCTAAATCTCCTGCAAAGCATGGAAGAAAGACAAAATGTCATGAAATATTCATTGATCATCGTGTCTTCGGTGCCGGTTCTGATTCTGTATCCATTTATTCAGAAGTATTTCGTAAAAGGAATCATGATCGGAGCGATCAAGGGCTGATACCGGGTTTCCGGTTTAGCAAATACATATTATATAGGAGGGAACGAAATGAAAAAGTCTGTAGCATTTTTGCTGAGTTTGATCCTTGTGATCACGTCTCTTTTAGGCTGCGGCGGCAGCAATGATTCAAGCGTGACAGAGACGTCGCAGGCGGAAGCGTCACAGGCAGAAGCATCGCAGGCGGAGTCTGAGGAGTCCGCACAGACACAGGCGGATGATGAGACAGTGACCAAACTCTACGAGTGGCCACTGGCGGAAGATGGAACAGAATTGACCATCTTCACGAAGCTGTTGACATCCATCGAAGACTTTGATACCAACAAGACGACACTGTGGTATGAGGAGCAGACGGGTGTTCATATCAACTGGATCCAGGCTCCGGAGGCGGAGTTCACGACTCAGTTGAACCTGAACATTACTGGTGGAGAATGGCCTGATATTTACGCAGCCAACCTGTCGACTACCGAACTGATGTCCATGCGGAATGGCGGCGTCATCATACCGTTGAACGATCTGATTGATACCTATGCGTATTACGCGCATCAGATCCTGGAAGAACATCCGGAGTACAGGGATTATCTGACCGCGCCGGATGGAAATATGTATTCTCTATGGTATAATGATACAGGCAAACATATGTATTATACCCGTAAGATGTTCGTGAAGCAAAGCTGGCTGGATCAGCTGGGTATAGAAGCGCCTACCACCACGCAGGAGTTCGAAGATATGCGGATCGCATTCCGGGATAACGATATGAACGGTAATGGAGATACGACGGATGAGGTTCCGTTCATGTCCTCTTTTAAGGCCTGGGGCGGCTCACCGTTCTGTTATTTCATCTGTCCGTTCCAGATGACTTCGGGAGATGGGATTTACGCAGATGAAGACGGCACATGGCATCTGGCAGCAGCAGAGGATGGATATAAGGAAGCTTTGACCTGGATGAACCACCTGTTTGAGGAAGGGCTGATCGCAGAGGAAACCTTCACACAGGACAAGAATCAGTTTAAGGCGATTATCAACGCCAGCTCCGAGGAAGAGGCCATCGTTGGATGCTTCACGGCAGCATATCAGGGTGAAGTCATTAATAATGCCTCCTATACGCAGCAGGCGGATTATGTCCCGGTAGAACCCTTGGAAGGACCCAGTGGACAGAAGATCGCGCCCAGCAGCGGCTATGGAGATTTCAAGGCGCGCTGTGCTATCACATCCGTTTGTGAAAATCCGAAGATTGCGATACAGTGGCTGGATTTCTGGCTGAGTCAAGATGGCCGTCTGTATCAGGAATACGGTGTGGAAGAGGGTGTGGATTACAAGATTGTGGATAAACCTTCCATCTATGGTTCTCCGACTTCCTACGAGAGACTATTTGAACTGTCGCAGTCTACACTGCAGAATATCGTCTGGTATAATCATACGGTGCCGCGTCACGATTGGGAAGAGATTCGATATGGCAACGCGCTGGAGGATGGATCCCAGGAGACATTGCTCTATGAGGCCGCCTTGCTCTACGAGGATTATTATGTTCCTACGGGACTGAAGGCCCTGTTCTGGATCGAGGATGAGGTAGAGGCTGAGGAGTATGATACGCTGAAGACGGATATCGACGACTATATCGAGACGCAATCCACCGCGTTTACGACTGGAGAACGCAGTCTGGATGAGTTTGACATGTTTGTGCAAGAGCTCAAAGACATCGGGATGGATCGGTATCTGGAACTGGCAAGCAAGTTCTATGGGAATTCCGGTGTAGATTATGATGGTACGATTGCAGGATAAAAAGACATAAATGGGGGTTATACTGCCGCGGCGGCCTGATATCAGGCTCCGCGGCAGTTTTCTTTATGGAAAAAGCGGCAGGCTGCTCTTGATTTCACGGGGGAATGCCGATATAATAAAATAAAAAGAGAATCAGGGAGGGATACGCAATGAAAAGCATAAAACCAGGCCGGGGACCATCGTTTATGGGAGGAGTCATGAGCATTCTGATTGGTTTATTTGGCGTGGGATGGACTATTGCGGCGGCTTCTAACGGCGGCGGTATAGTTGCACTCTTCGGCATCATTTTCATCGTGGCAGCGATTATGCAGGCAGTGTATCATTTTAAGAACGCCACCAGCAAGAATCGTTATTCTGATTTTGATATCACAGACAGCGGGGAGGAGACAGATCCGTTCAATGAGAGATTTGGATCGTCACAGAGTCATGCGGGCACGGAGCAGGAACATCGGTTTTGTCCATATTGCGGTACACCGGTGGGAGAGGGATATGAGTTTTGCAGCCGGTGCGGCAAGAAGCTCCCCTGAGATCTAAAGTAGGAGATTGGGCGTGCATATTCGTTGAAATGGGTGGTTCCTTATAGAGAACCCATAGAAAAAGCGGAGGTGCACAATGAATTTATTTTATCACATTACATCCAGGAGGAACCTGGAATCGATACAGAAGGAAGGGCTCTTGCCCCAATATGGGTATTTATCGGAGTTGGTGATGGAGCAGCGCAGCGCAATCTACTTATTCAAGGAACTGGACGAGGTGCGTTATGCCATGGAAAATTGGTTCGGCGAGTGTATTCGATATGTGTATGCCCCCAAAGACCTGATTCTGCTCAGGATCAATCTGCCAGATGAAATCCATTTTGAGGAGCGATTTGGATGGGAAGCGATCTGTTACACGCGGATTCCGCCGGAGTGTATTTCGGTAGTTCCTTTTCCAGAATAAAAGAAAAGCTTGTCAGTCCATCCCATCTGTGGTAAGATAATTATACTTTATGACAAGAATGTGAGGCGAGGATTTTGCTATACGTGAGAAATGCAGAAACAGAACTGGATCCAGCGTTATTTCAGAATCCTACGGGAGAGTATCGCGACATTCCTTTTTGGTCTTGGAATGGACGCATCACGCGGGAACAGATTGACAGAGATCTGGAAATCTTTCAGAAGATGGGATTTGGCGGCGTCGATATTCATCCACGAGTGGGTCTGGATACGGCCTACTTGGGTGAGGAATTCATGGAACTGATTCGATATACAGTGGAGCGGTGTAAAGAGATGGGGCTGGTCTGCTGGCTCTATGATGACGACCGGTTTCCTTCGGGGGCAGCTGATGGCATGGTCACGCAGAATATGGCATACAGGGGTCGGTATTTACTGCTGACAGAGCAGGATCTCGGCGGGCAGGAGGGAATCTGTGATAGTCGGGAGAACTTTGAAGAGGCAGTGCAAAAGGGAGAAAAGCCACGGGGATATTATCTGACGGCGTATCGAATCGTGCTGAAGGATGGAGTGTTGGCGCATTATGAGCGGCTGAGGACATCGGAGGCGGTGGAACAGGCGCGGTGGAAAGAGGGACGACTTCGATTTGCGTATCTGATGTTGTTGGAGGAGAGCTCGGCCTTTGAGGGACAGACCTATGTGGATACGATGAATCCAGAGGCGATTCGCGAGTTTATTCACGTCACACATGAGACCTATGCAAACTGGATAGGAGAGGAGTTCGGAGAGACGGTACAGGCGATTTTCACGGATGAGCCTCGTATTGGGAAGCATACGTTGATTTCCCGAGCGGAGTCGGAGGAGGATGTGACGCTTCCCTATACGGAATATCTGGCGGATCAGATGAGACGGAAGTGGGCGATGGATCCACTAGATAAGATGCCGGAATGCGTATGGCAGCTGCCTGAGGGAGAATGGAGCGTATTTCGTTACCGCTATCTGGATATGGCATCAGAATGCTTTACCACTGCGTATATGGATCAGATCGCGGCATGGTGTAAGGAACATCGAATTGCAATGACCGGTCATGTATTGGGCGAGGATCACTTAGCGCAGCAGAGTGCATCCGTAGGGGATTGTATGCGGTGCTATCGTTCGATGGACTTGCCGGGGATTGACATTCTGCGGGATCAGCGGCAGTTTATCACGGTGAAACAGGCAGCGAGCGTGGCACGGCAGAATGGACAGCCAGGCGTGGTCAGCGAGATGTATGGTGTGACGCACTGGGACTGCGATTTTAAGACCTTTAAGCTGCAGGGAGACTGGCAGGCAGCATTAGGCATAACCAGTAGGGTTCCTCATCTGTCTCATATGAGCCTGGGGGGAGAGGCCAAGAGGGATTGGCCGGGATCTCTATCGTTCCAGCAACCCTGGTATGAGAGGTTTTCTCTGATAGAAGATCATTTTGCCAGATTGAATACGATTCTCAGACGAGGCACGGCGAAGATCCGTATTGGGGTGATTCATCCCGTGGAGTCTCTGTGGATGTATATGGGTCCGGAGGATCAAACCGGAGAGATCCGTCAGGAGATGGATGAGGATTTTACAAGATTGACAGAATGGCTGTTAAGAGGGGGCTTCGACTTTGATTATCTGTCCGAGGCACTCCTTCCATCGCAGTGTCAGAAAGAAGGTACCAATCCCCTGCGAGTGGGCCGGGTTTCTTATGATGTCGTGCTGGTGCCTAGCTTAGTGACTATCCGCAAGACGACGCTGGATCTGCTAGACGCATTTCATAAGCAGAAAGGCCGAGTTCTCTTTATTGGGCGGATTCCGGAATTGGTAGATGGTGAACCGAATAGTGCGCCGCAGGCATTGGCGAAAGAGTGCGTGTGTCTGCGGCAAAGCCGGAACGATCTTTATAATGCGCTTTCGGATATGCGGATCGCGGATATCCGAAAGGAGTCCGGCATGCGCGCAGATCACCTGCTGTGCCAGATGCGCGAGGATGGAGAAGTTAAGTGGCTGTATATCTGTCATGCCGATCGAATGGAGATGGACCTGGCGGAGGAAGTTTATACCATTCGAGTGAGAGGAACGTATCGTGCCAGGATATATGATACGCAGTCTGGGAAGATTGGCCCAGCCTGTTTTCGACATGAGGGGACAGACACGATTTTGACCTGGAGAGCATATGCAGAGGACAGCGTAGTATTTTGCCTGTCAGCGCCGGAGGAAACGGACGAAGGGGCAGAACCAGACAGGCAATATGAGCCGCAGCAGAGACTATCTGTAGTGCGAGGCTATGCGCGGCAGGAAGCCAATGCACTTTTATTGGACCGTCCCAAATGGCAATTGGATGGCGGAATCCTGCAGGGCCCGGATCCTATTCTCAAGATCGACGAGGATATTCGCAAAAAGCTGGGATATGCGCTTCGAGGGGAGCATATGTTTCAGCCCTATATGCTGGCAGAGACGGAAACACATAGGGTGACACTGCATTTTTACTTCTATTCGCATATTGCGTTGGATGCCTTTTTGGCATTGGAGGAGGCGGCAGTATCCCGTGTTCGGCTGAATGGACAGAGCGTTCCCATGGAAATCCGAGGATACTATGTGGACCCGGCGATTCAGGTGATCGCATTGCCAGGGATCCAGCAGGGAGACAACTTGTTATCAGTGGATATACAGATGAGTCAGAAAACCAATTTGGAAAACATGTGGATTCTGGGAGAATTTGATGTGGATCTGGCAGGGATGCAGCCGGAGATTCATCCGATGCGTCCAAGGCTGCGCATTGGAGATATCACCCGGCAGGGCTTGCCCTTCTATACGGGAAATCTGGATCTTACGGTTTCTTTTGCAATACGAGAAGCGGGAGAATACAGCGTCAGGATTCCGCATTTTTGTGCCCCTCTTCTGGGAGTGTGGGTGGATGAGGAGCCGGAAATACAGATCGCCTATGCGCCGCATAGAGCGGAACTGGGATGGCTCGTTCCAGGAAAACATCAACTGACGGTTCGAATATACGGTAATCGGTTTAATGGACTGGGAACCCTCCATATTCCCTGGAAAAACTGGAAATGGTATGGGCCAGATTCCTTCCGGACTCAGGGAGAGGATTTCACAGAATGCTATCAGGTGCGTCCGGTAGGGCTGCTTTCCGGTATCATTCTGGAAAAGATAATCAAACGACAGAAAGAAGGTAACATCTAAATGGACAACGTGTTAGAGAATGGGACACGATTTGATGGTATAGCAGATTTGTATGACGAGGCAAGACCCAGAGTTCCGCTGTATCCGGTAGAAATCCTGACGCGCTATCTGGGGCGGACGCCGGAGAGGGTGGTGGATCTCGGATGCGGCCCCGGAATCTCTACAGAAGTCTGGAGGGGACATGCGGCAGAGGTCATCGGCATCGAGCCGAATGCGGATATGATTCGATGTGCAAAAACAAAGGAGGGAGAGGGCCTGGTTTTTCGGCAGGCTTTTGGACAGGAGACAGGATTGTCAGATGACTGTGCAGATATCGTGGTCAGTTCTCAGGCATTCCATTGGATGGAGCCAGTAGCCACACTGCGGGAAATTCATCGGATCCTGAAGGCGGGAGGCATTTTTTCCACCATTGATTATGAATGGCCGCCGTCCTGCGGATGGAAGGCTGAGCTTGCTTTTCAAAAATTTTCGCATGATCTGATCCAGCTGGATCCGGAGGGCCCCAAGCAGGGCATTATCCGATGGAAAAAGAGCGATCATCTGAAACATATTCGGGAATCGGGTCACTTCGTATATAGCCGGGAACTGTTCTTTGCCAGTACAGAACGCTGCAGTGCGCAGCGACTGGTCAACATGGCGCTGTCTCGCAGCAGCATGCAGTATATTGTGACGCATCATCCCCAGGAAGCAGGAGAAATGATACAAACATTTCAAGAAGAACTGAAGAGGCTGCTGGGAACTGGAGAATTTGAAGTATCCATCAGTTACCGTATGAGAATGGGGGTCAAGGCGGAAGTATGAGAAAGTCTTATGAAATGGACATGTGTCATGGTCCATTGCTGCGTAAATTATTGGTATTTTCATTACCGGTGATGTTATCCGGAGTGCTGCAGCTTCTCTTTAATGCAGCGGATATCATTGTGGTAGGACAGTATGTAGGCAGCACCGCGTTAGCGGCCGTCGGTTCTACCGGATCGCTGATTAATTTATTGATCAATCTGTTGATCGGGCTTTCTGTAGGCGCGAATGTCATGGTGGCCAGATATTACGGGGCACATGAAGAGAAGTTGGTGAGTCAGACTGTGCATACAGCCATTTTGCTCAGTCTGGTGAGCGGCATCGTCATGATTTTCATCGGAATTGCATTGGCGGAACCGCTCCTGCGGCTCATGGGAACACCGGATAATGTGCTGGATCAGGCAGCGCTGTATGTGCGGATTTATTTTGCGGGTATGCCGGTCATTATGCTGTATAATTTTGGCAGCGCAATTCTGCGGGCGGTTGGCGATACGAAACGGCCCATGTATTTTCTGCTGCTGGCAGGGATCCTGAATGTTTTCATGAATCTGTTTTTTGTCATCGTATTTCACATGGGAGTAGCAGGTGTTGCACTGGCGACGGTACTGTCCCAGTGTGTGTCGGCAGGACTGGTTCTGCTTTGTCTGATTCGTTCGAATGGATCCATTAAGTTGCATCTAAAGGAGATGAAAATACACAAGGAGCCGTTACTGAAAATGATTCGAGTAGGATTGCCTGCGGGGATCCAGGGCTCGATTTTCAGTATTTCCAATGTGCTGATTCAGTCTTCGGTGAATTCCTTTGGAGATATTGCGATGGCTGGTAATGCGGCAGCTTCCAATATTGAAGGATTCATTTACACCTGTATGAATGCCATTTATCAGGCCGCTATCAGTTTCACGAGCCAAAACTATGGAGCAGGACAGTACAGGCGGATTCGTAAGATTATGCGCAGCGGCGTTCTGATTGTGACCTGTGTGGGTCTTCTTTTAGGCGGAATCGCTTTTTTGTGCGCGCCGGTTCTTTTGTCTATCTATAACACGGATCCGCAGGTGATCCAATACGGCATGATACGGATGGAAATCATCTGTCTCACCTATTTCACTTGTGGAATCATGGATGTGATGGTAGGATGCCTTCGGGGATTGGGATATTCCATCATGCCCATGATCGTATCTTTAGCGGGAGCTTGTGGAATTCGAGTTCTGTGGATTTTTACCGTTTTTCAATGGGATCGCACGCTGACTATGCTGTACATTTCGTATCCTGTGTCCTGGATGATCACGGCAGCAGTTCATATTATTTGTTTCCTGATCATTATTCGGAAAGTCCCCAATATGGACGCAGAAGATGATAACGGACAAAGAATCGCGGTACAATAAGAAAAGGAAATGATGGCCTCGTGTAGACCGTCATTTCCTTTTGACATTTAAGCATTCTTATCTTTTTCCACGAACTGACTGTTCACTTTCAAAATGGTACGGGGAAGCGCATCCTGACTGTTTTTCCAAGGCTTATCCTTATAACGGTAATCGAATTTCAGCGTGAACCATTCTAACTCATCGGCCATGCGAGCCAAATTCTCTGTTTCCTGGTTACGAATCATTTGGCGGAAGCTGGTGCAGTCCTCTCCGGAAAGATACTGCGGCGCTTCCTGATACAGCATGAGAAAATGATCTAGACAATAGCCCTTGGACTGTTCGACCAACTGACGGAAATCCGCCTGTTTCTTCCACATGTGAAAGAAAGTGGAGAGAAAACGAGAAAACGAGATCTCAATTCGGTCACAGATGTAACAAGAATGACGCCAGCGCTCGCGAAGATCCGGAATGGTACCGGACGACGAGGCAGCCTTTTTGGAAAACCATCCAGATTTGACCGGCTTTTCCCCTTCGGATTGGGAAAGTGCTTGATCCAGCGCTTCTATACGGTGCTTCAGGTGAGAATGCATCATCAGAGCCAGTCCCAGGGAATTGCCTTGATCATAGAGCTGCTTCATATGTTTCTGACAGAATCCCTTCTCATTGGTCTCGCCCCGTACGTCTACCTCCATGTAGGAGGGACTGAGAACAAAATGAATGCTGTCCGTTTCCAGCTGGTGATACATGGAACAAAATGGGCATTCCGTCCCGGCTTTAAAACCATCCATGACGGGAATGGTGTAGATTTCTTCCTTCACGCTATTACCTCCAGACATCAGAATATCTGTATTATAATCGAAATGAAGAGGTTTGTACAGAGGGGAGAGGGCATTCCCCTCAAAAAAGTGAAAGAAAATTGGGGAAAATACCGAAAAATCCCTTGTTTCTTCCATGATTTTGGATTATAATAGGGGTGACGTGTCAATGCACGAGTTTTTGTATACAGAAAGGGGACAATAGTCCATGAGCGCATTTTTGGATAATGTAAAGGCAAGAGCTAAACAGGACAAGAAGACCATTGTACTGCCGGAGTCGATGGATCGGCGTACCTTTGAGGCGGCGGCCGTTGTTTTGAAGGAAGGTCTGGCCAATCTGATTATTATCGGCAGTCCGGAAGAAGTGGAGAAGAACAGTCAGGGACTGGATATTCAGGGAGCGACCATTGTGGATCCCGCGACCTGCGAGAAGACAGAGGCTTACATTGAGAAGTTGGTAGAGCTTCGTCAGAAGAAGGGCATGACCTATGAGATGGCGAAGGATCTGCTGCTGCATGAGTACATGTACTTTGCCTGCATGATGGTGAAGATGGGAGACGCTGACGGCGTGGTTTCCGGAGCATGCCACTCTACGGCGAATACATTGAAGCCCTCTCTGCAGATCATCAAGACAGCACCTGGCACAAAGCTTGTTTCGGCTTTCTTTGTGATCGTAGTGCCGGATTGCGAGTACGGTGCAGACGGTACCTTTATTTTCGCAGATTCTGGTCTGGTGCAGAATCCGAATTCAGAAGAACTGGCTGCGATTGCGGCGTCTTCGGCACAGTCTTTCGAGTTGTTAGTACAGAAGGAGCCCATTGTGGCAATGCTTTCTCATTCGACAAAGGGCAGTGCGAAGCATGCGGATGTGGATAAGGTCGTAGAGGCGACCAGGATCGCAAAAGAAGAAAATCCGGATCTGAAGCTGGATGGCGAACTGCAGCTCGATGCAGCCATCGTTCCTTCTGTAGGAAGCTCCAAGGCACCGGGCAGCGATGTGGCAGGCAAGGCAAACGTGCTGGTGTTCCCGGATCTGGATGCGGGAAATATCGGATACAAGCTGGCACAGCGTCTGGCTAAGGCTGAGGCGTATGGTCCCATCACACAGGGAATCGCAGCACCCATCAACGATCTGTCCCGTGGATGCTCTGCGGAGGATATCGTCGGCGTCGTGGCAATTACGGCGGTACAGGCCCAGGCAAAGCGGTAAGAGAATTTTTTACTTATAAGGAGACAAGTAGTTATGAAAAAGGTATTGGTTATCAATTGCGGCAGCTCTTCTCTGAAGTATCAGCTGATCGACATGGAGACGGAAGAAGTCGTAGCCAAGGGACTGGCAGAGCGTATCGGTATCGACGGTTCCCGTCTGAAGCATCAGCCGGCGGGTAAGGATGCAGTGGTTCAGGAAGAACCCATGCCGGATCATCATAAGGCAGTAGAGATGGTATTGGCAGCGTTGACCGATCCGAATCATGGCGTTATCGCGGATATGAGCGAGATCTGTGCCGTAGGCCATCGTGTGGTACATGGCGGTGAGAAATTTGCAAGTTCTGTTCTGATCACGAAGGAAGTCATCGAGACGATGGAAGAGTGTTCGGACCTGGCTCCGCTGCACAATCCTGCAAATCTGATCGGTATTGAGGCCTGTATGGCACTGATGCCGAATACGCCGATGGTGGCAGTATTCGATACGGCATTTCATCAGACGATGCCGGAGAAGGCATTCCTGTATGGAATTCCCTACAAGTATTACAAGGAATATCAGGTGCGTCGATATGGTTTCCACGGCACCTCTCACCGTTACGTGTCTCAGCGTGTGGCAGCCATCCTGGGTAAGCCGATCGAAGATCTGAAGATCGTGGTGTGCCATCTGGGCAATGGGGCCAGTGTGTGTGCTGTGAAGGGCGGCAAGTCTGTGGATACTTCCATGGGTCTGACTCCGTTGGAGGGCCTGATCATGGGTACCCGCAGCGGTGACTTGGATCCCGCGATTCTGCAGTACATCATGCATAAGGACAATCTGGACATCGACCAGATGATGAATGTGCTCAACAAAGAATCTGGTGTCCTGGGCCTGTCTGAGATTTCCAGCGATTTCCGTGAGATTGAGAATGGCTGTGCAGAGGGCAATAAGGATGCGATTCGCGCCAACGACGCTTTTGTATACCGGGTGGCTAAGTATATCGGTTCCTATGCGGCAGCGATGAACGGTGTGGATGCCATTGCTTTCACAGCTGGACTGGGCGAGAATAATGCGCTGGTGCGTAAGGAAGTCTGCGAGTACCTGGAGTTCTTGGGTCTTAAGGTGGATGACGAGAAGAATAACGTACGTGGTAAGGAAGTTGTATTCTCCACGGACGATTCTAAGGTAGCAGCATTGTTGGTTCCCACCAATGAAGAGCTGATGATCGCGAGAGATACGATGGAGCTGATTGGCTAATTTACCATCGGAGTGTATAATAAATTCCCCGTCGGAGATTCTGGCGGGGAATTATGCTATACTATGGAGGGCTATATGAGAATCGAGAAAATTCGTTCCAGAAATGATGTATATCAGAAATTTCAGGTGCTGAAGAACAATCGAAACAAACGATATAAGTATCATCAGTTCTTTGTAGAAGGGGTTCGAAATCTGAAAGAGGCCTATAGAAATCATTGGACGATCGATGCGTTCCTCTATACAAGAGAGGAGCCGCTGTCCGACTGGGCAGAGAGCATGCTGAAAGTAGTACCGGTTTCATGTCATTATGAGCTTTCTGCGGAGCTCATGAGAGAACTCTCCGGAAAGGAAGATACCTCGGAACTTTTAGCCATTGCGGAGATGCGGCAGGATGATTTCAGTCAGCTGCCGCTGCAGGAAAAGCCGATGCTGGCCCTATTTGACCGCCCATCGAATAAGGGGAACCTGGGAACGATCATTCGTTCCTGCGATTCCCTGGGAGTGGACGGACTGATTCTGACGGGGCATGGCGTGGATCTATATGATCCGCAAGTCATCACCTCAACGATGGGTTCCTTTTTTCAGGTTCCTGTCATACGGGTGTCGGAGCATGCGCGTCTGAAGAGCTTTATTCAGCAGATGAAGGAAACATATCCGGATTTTCAGGTGATCGGCACAACCTCGCATCACGAAACGCCGCTCGATCAATTGAATCTTAATCGTCCCCTGCTGTTCATGATCGGCAATGAAACCGACGGACTCAGCTATGGACTCAAGGAGACCTGCGATGTGCTGGCAACCATTCCCATGAGTGATTCGGCTTCAGCCTCTTCGCTGAATGTGGGATGTGCGGCGACCGTCATGTTCTATGAGGCGGCACGGCAAAGGAGATGAGGCAGACAATGGATAGCAAACGTATAGAGCAACAGATGCGGTTTCTGGCGGAGATCGACCAGATGAAGGCTGTGTATCGGCAGACACTCTTGATCGATCGGTCGCGAACGGAGACGGATGCGGAGCATTCCTGGCATCTGGCCATGATGGCCATGACGCTGTTTGAGTACTGTAAAGACCCGTCGGTCGATCTCCTGCGTGTACTGCAGATGGTATTGGTACATGATCTGGTAGAAATCTACGCGGGCGATACCTTTGCCTATGACGCAGAGGGGAACCGGACGAAGGCCAAGCGGGAGAAAGAAGCAGCAGATCGCCTGTTTACCATGCTGCCGGCGGAACAGGGCGCTGCCTATAGGGCGTTATGGGAAGAGTTTGACAGCGTACAGACGCCGGACGCCCGATTTGCTACGGCGATGGATCGTCTGCAGCCCTTCCTTAATAACTACATGACAGAAGGACATTCCTGGCAGCAACGGCATGTGACAGAGAATCAGGTGCGCACGCGTATAGGCATGATCGAAGATACGGTTCCGGAGATCTGGCCCTGTGTGGAACGAATGCTTGCGGAATGTGTCGAGAAGGGCTGGCTCATTCCTGGGGATGGGAATCCTCAGGACCTTCGGAATCGTTAGAGGAGACCAGATATCGTTCTGCCAGCAGGTTCAGCAGGGCTGCTACAAAGCATAGAACGATCCAGATCCATTGATATTCGCCGCGAATCGTACCGTAGATCAGATGGACAACGCCAATACCGACAAGAATCAAAGAAAGTAAGATGGTTTTGCGGGGAAGTTTGGGTTTCATAGACTGACCTCGTTTCTGTAAAAAAATAGCGTATGTGCGCTATAAAAAGTATATCATATTCATTTTGAAAACACAATCCAGGGAGGGATCATTATGCAGATTATCGATGCGCATGTGCATCCATTTGAAGTCGTAAGTCAACGTTCCGGACGGTATTCGGAAGGCGTGACGGATATGGAGGTCTTTAAGGAGGATCTGGAGAGAGCGGGAATCACACACTGCTGTGGATCTGTCATCAGTCGGGTGGATGGATCGTCCTGGGAAGCGATTCACGCGCTCAATGAAGCGGCATTGCGCCTGCGGAAGGCGTATGAAGGATTCTATACGCCGGGCATCCATGTGCATCCTGCGTTCCCCAGGGAATCCTGCGAAGAGATCGAAAAGATGGCTGCACAGGGTGTTACATTGATTGGAGAATTGGTGCCGTATATGATGGGATGGAGCTCGTATGCCAGTCCGGAGGCTGCGGAGATTTTCACGTTGGCACAGGAGAAGGAAATGACGGTCAATGTGCATCCTTCTACCGATGAGGATCTGGAGAAGTTTGCCTCGCTGTATCCGCACCTTTCGATCATCGTGGCGCATCCCAGGGATGGCGCGGACTATCAGGAAAACCTGGCGCGGATGCGTCGTCATGAGAATGTATGTCTGGATTTGAGCGGTACAGGACTTTTCCGATACGGCATGCTTCGTCATGGATTGGATCAGGTCGGAAAGGATCGGATTCTGTTCGGCACGGATTATCCGATCTGCAACCCGGGGATGTATGTGGAAGCTGTATTATTTGAGAATCTGACGGATGAAGAGCTGGAAGCGGTCATGGAAAAGAATGCCAGGAGGCTGATTTTTAAGGAAGAGTAAGGCTGGACCTTATGCATCCGGCTGGCAGACACATTTTAAGGAGTTGACCATGGATTGATTCAAATGATAGATCAGTGCATCCTTGGCGGCCTCTGGATTTTCTCGCAGTAAAGAGACAATGATTTCTTCGTGCTGTTCCAGATTGCCTTCTCGATTTCGAATTCCCTGATGAGCAGCGAACATGGCGAGTCGAACCTGCTGCAGCATGAGGGAATGATACATGTTCAGTAATATATCATTCTGCGTAATGGAGATCAGAAAGGTATGGAACTGTGCGTCCAGTTCGAAATGAGGAAGGGATTCTTCCTGTTCTGATTGTTGAAAGCGTGTCTCATAGCGCAGTAATTCACGTTTCGAATACAGCGAGCAGTATTGCGTGATAATCGTGGGTTCAAACAGTTTGCGCACCTGATAATGCTGCTGGATGGAATCCTCGGTAATCGGTGTGATGCGCATTCCCTTACGAGGGTAGATTTGAATGAGTCCATCCTTTTGCAGGCGGATAACGGCTTCGCGAAGCGGTGTTCGACCCAGGCCGGTTTCTTCTGCCATATCCTTTTCCGTGAGGAAAAGACCGGGCATATAGTCGCAGGTCATGATCTTTCGATATAGAAGATCATAGGCCTGCTTTTTTATGGGCTCTTTTGCCATAGCATCGTCTCCTTAAATATAGAATGATAAAACATGAATGTAGTATAGCATATATAGGGGAGAAGAGACAAGCAAAAAAATAGCTATGTGGTGAGGGATTTCTTCAGAAAATATAGTTGAATTATATCACAACATGTGTTATGATGTCTGTGATATATCAGTTGGGAAACCCGGAAAGGAGTATCAGAGATGGGGGAAACAAAGACATTGATTCGGGATATGCGGATTTATCAGGCTACCAGCAGCCTGAGCCGACCGATCGCAGACGCGACACATGATATTAGCAAGATTGCTTTTTATGTTCTGGAAGTGGAAACAGAAGGAGGCATCCTGGGGCAAGGGTATCTCTTGAGCTTCCATTACAGTCCGAATGCGATTGAAGGCGCGATGAAGGATTTGAAGCGTTTCGTATTGGAAAGAAAGTATCATGTCTACGAAACGCTGCAATTGCAGCAGGACTACGAGGCAGAAAGCGAGTATTTTGGGATTCCGGGGCTGCAGCGTTGGGCGCTCGCGACGCTGAATGTGGCATTGTGGGATGCCTGGGCCAGGACTCTGGGACAGCCGATCTATCGTCTGTTTGGATGCAGTCGCAAGAAGATTCCGGTCTATGGAAGCGGAGGATGGATCAGCTATACGGATGAGGAGCTTCTGGAGGAAGTGAAGGAATATCAGAAGCGGGGATTCCAGGCAGTCAAGATCAAAGTGGGAAGTCCGGATCAGGAGCGGGATGTGAGAAGACTACATCTTGTTCGGGAAGCCATTGGTCCGAATATGAAGATCATGATGGATGCGAATCAGGGAATGGACGTGCCATCCAGTGTCAGCCTGATCGAACAGGTGAAGCATCTGGGGATTCATTGGTTCGAGGAGCCGGTCTCAAATACGGACTTTGAAGGATATGCGCTGATTCATCAAAAGACGAGTATCAGTCTGGCAATGGGAGAGCGGGAATATTCGACAGTGGCGCTGCGAGAGCTCATTGGGCGAAGAGCACTGGATTTGTGGCAGCCGGATCTGATCCGTCTGGGCGGCGTGGAGGCCTGGCGAGACAGCGCAGCGCTGGCAGCCGCATACCATATCCCGGTGTTGCCTCATTATTATAAAGACTATGACATTCCGCTATTGGTTACGGTTTCCAGACCGTATGGCGCGGAAAGTTTTGATTGGATCGATGGAATTATCGATCAGCCGATGGAGATTGTCGATGGATATGCGCTGCCAAGAGAAGGAGAAGGCTGGGGATTCCGGTTCTTACATCAGTACATGACGGAGGTAAAGTAAATGGTGATTCAGAAATTTGAGACCTGGTGGGTCGAACGGGATCAGTGTCTTTTCGATGAGAAGCGCCAGGGAGGCGCTAAGATGGGATGGGATGTCATCGCTCTGAAACTTACGACCGATACGGGAATTGAAGGGATCGCCACCTGTATGGCGGCGCGAAGCGGCGGTGTCAGTGAAAATTATTTGCACGACAGTATTGCTCCCGTCGTATTGGGACGAGATCCTCACGATCGAGAAGCCATTTTTCATGCGCTATGGAACGTGGACAGGCATGAGGCATTCTTCCCCATTTTCCTGCCGGGACCGGTAGACGTCGCCCTTTGGGATATCTGTGCCAAGGAGGCAGGGTTGCCGTTGTATAAGTACATCGGGGCCTATCGAGATCATCTGCCGGTATATGCCAGCGGCAATTTCCATGGTACGGTACAGGAATACGTAGATGAGGCCTTATATTATAAAGAAAAAGGAATCGGCGGATACAAAGAGCATCCTTCAGGCCCTGTGGAATTTGATCTCGAGGTCCATCAGGCGGTACGCGATGCCGTCGGACCCGATTATGTTCTGATGAGCGATCCGGTAGGAGAATACACGATGGGGGATGCCGTACGTGTGGGCCGTCAGCTGGAGAAGCTGGGATATAAATGGTTTGAAGAGCCGTTCCGTGATTTTGAACTCTATAAGTATCAGGAACTTTGTCGGACTCTGGATATTCCGATTGCCGGGACAGAGACGACAAGAGGCTGTCACTGGGGCGTTGCACAGGTGATCGCGCAGAGAGCCGCCGATATCGTCAGAGCGGATGTGAGCTGGAAGGACGGCATCACCGGGACGCTTAAGATCGCGCATATGGCGGAGGCATTTGGCATGAACTGTGAGATCCATACCACGACGATGAATTACATGGATCTGGTCAATGTTCATGTCAGCTGCGCGATACGTAACTGTGAGTATTTTGAATATTTTGTGCCGGAGGATTCCTACAGGCTTCCGATGAAGGGAGATCTGCCGATTCGAAACGGCATGATCTATGTGCCGAACGAACCCGGTGTAGGAGCAGAATTGGATTGGGATTTGATTGCAAGGAGCTGCCGCAGTCATCGTGTGCAGCAAATATAAGGAGGACAGGCAGATGGAAAAAGAACTGCAGGGACGGATTGGCATTGTGACTGGCGGAAGCAGCGGAATCGGGTATGCCATCGCGAATACCCTGGAGGAAGCTGGCGCGACCGTCTATGTCATCAGTCGTACCGGAGGAGAGAAGAAGGGACTGGAACCCAATCGAGAGGGCGTGATTCACACCATCGGCGATGTGACGCATTTTGAAGAGATGCGATCGCTGGTGAATGCGATCGCGTCCAGAGAGGGCCTGGATTTCCTGGTGAATAATGCGGGTATCACGAAGAAATGCCGGGCAGAAGAGTTTCCGATGGAAGACTTCGAAAGGATTCTCAATGTGAATGTCACAAGCATTTTCGCGCTGTGCCAGAGTGCATATCCCTACCTGAAGGCCAGTCAGCATAAGGGCCGCATCATCAATATCAGCAGTATGGCGGCGCATCTGGGATTTTCCGAGGTGGTTCCCTACTGTACCAGCAAAGCGGCTGTGTGCGGTATGACAAGAGGACTAGCGGTGGAATGGGCCAATGACAACATTACGGTCAACAGCATTGCACCGGGATGGTTTCCCAGCGAGATGAGTAAGCAAGTCATGACGCCGGAGCGCAAACAGGCCATTCTGGGCCGTATGCCAGTACATGCCTTTGGCGATACGAAGGACTTGGGGGCGATGGCCAGATTCCTCCTGGGAGATGGTGCAAAGTATATCACAGGACAGGACTTTGCCGTAGATGGCGGTGCGCTGGCCTACGGATTTTAAGGAGAAGATCATGGGACAATTTAACGAAGACTTATTCTTGACCAATGAGACAGGGAAGCGACTGTATCACGCTTACGCGGAACAGATGCCTATTATTGACTATCATTGCCATCTGTCACCGAAGGAGATCTATGAAAACAAAGAATTCGAGGATCTGGGAGAAATGTGGCTCTCGGGGGATCACTATAAATGGCGGGTCATGAGGACTTTCGGCATTCCCGAGAAGTATATCACGGGAGACGCCAGTTATTATGAGAAATACATGGCCTTCGCCAAGATTCTGCCGGAACTCATCGGCAATCCCATCTATATCTGGTGTGCATTGGAACTCAAGCGATACTTCGATATTGACGAGCCGCTGTCTGAGGAAAATGCGGATGAGATTTATCAGAAGACCCGCTCTATGATTCGAAAAGAGCATATGACGCGGCGCTGGTGCATGGAGAAAAGTCGCGTGGAACTGGTTTCTACGACAGAGGATCCGACGGATACTCTGGAATATCATTTTCTGATGCGGAAGGAACAGCATAAGACCAAGGTCGTATCCGCTTTCCGGCCAGATAACGCGATGTTTATCACTCGTCCCACATTCGGAGACTATATGAAAAAGCTATCGGCAGAAGCCGGGATCCCGGTACAAAGCTTCCAGGATATGCTGAAGGCGCTGGAATTGCGACTGCAATATTTCCGCCAGGTAGAAACCACCGTTTCGGATGATGGCATTCCTTATTTATACTGGGAAGACTTCACGATGGATGAGATTGAAGTCATCTGGCAAAAAGCCATGAGGGGAGAGTCCTTGACCTCGAAGGAGGAAAATCAGTATATCAGTGCATTTTTGTTTCATATGGGGCAGCTCTACTATGATCATGGTTTTGTCATGCAGCTTCATATCGGAACCTATCTGGATTGTAATCGCAAGGGCGTTGCAGAAGTGGGCCAATCCTGCGGATTCGACTGCACGGACGATTCGACTTCGATTTTAAGTGTAGGCGAACTCCTGAACCGCCTGACAGAGATCGGAAAGCTTCCTAAGACGATCCTATATCCGCTGGATGCCGCGAAGCAGGAAAACTTCGCAATCCTGGCTTCCGGATTCTGCGAAGGAGGTACACGAGCCAAGGTGCAGTTAGGGGCTCCCTGGTGGTTCAATGACCATGTCTATGGACTGGAGCGGCAATTCCAGGCAGTCGCGAACCTGTATCCCATCAGTCTATCCGTGGGAATGCTGACAGACAGCCGGAGTTTTATCTCCTATCCCCGCCATGAATTGTATCGCCGAGTACTCTGCAACTACTTTGGAATGCTAGTCGAACGGGGAGAGTATTTCGGAAGTGAAGAAACACTGCAAAAAGTGATTCAAAATATTTGCTATTACAATGTGAAAGACTTTTTCGGATTTTAATGTATAAGAGAGGACTCGCCTGCATATTGGGCGAGCCCTTTTTTGTAAATATATTGTAAACATT
>DBQQ01000022.1 GCA_002305315.1 Clostridiales bacterium UBA1390 | reverse complement strand
TCTCCATCCTCCACCTCATTCTCTGTGTATCGTGAATATACATATCCTCGATGAATCGCAAAATACAAATCTATGGATCCGCCGGATTTCGCAAAATCTACAGTTCTCACAAACTCCCGTTCCGTTCCCTGCAGGTTCATGCGCCAGATCTGTGTCATATCGCTGAGCCAATACAGATGCTGATCGTATACCTGTATCCCTGACGGGAAAAAAATATACCCATTGCAAAGATTGCTATCATGCGTACACTCGGGTTTTCCGCATAGGATGCCCTCGGTTCCCGTCTGGTCATCGTAATAATGAATCCATGTCTCTGAGAGTGGTGCGCCAACATAATACGTTGTACCCTGTTTATCCAGATACCCATTTGATGATAAATATTGTTCCGATACATCGTAATCGGACAGGTACTCATCCGTATAAAATCGCTCATCCGTATACACACTATTGGATTGCGTACAGCCGGGTAGCAGCAGGCAGGTCACTATAAACAAAGCAGTCCATATCCTAATCATATTTTTATCCCCCTATGGCGAAAGAGATGCAAGTTTTTTGCATCTCTTTCGTCCATATACTTCCACCTACGCTTATCCTACCGCTAAATACTTTACATTACGTCCCCCAATATAATAATTACACCGAGAAGACTGCATTTCTCCTTCCGTGACCGTATCCGAACACGAATTAGTTCCAATGGCATATATCCTATACGCTGCCCCACCAATTTTATACGCGTTTCCTTCTACCCTAACCGTCGTCGCATCACTCGGGCTTTCCGGCGTATAGGACAAACTCGCCATCGTGTAGTCATAACGCATAACTAAGTTCGCATAGTAAATCCCTGAGCTATATTCTCCGGATTCATGCGCTTCCCCCGTCGTCCGGGCGCTGACCGTCAATGTCATCCCCATCGTCAGTACCAACGCCAAACTCAACGCCACCATTCTTTTTTTCCATTTTTTCATAGGTCTTACCTCCAAGATTGATTTTCCGACACGTTCCCAGGATTGACATCCTCAGAGGAAAAGAATCTTGCACCGGTCTTACATATGCTTCCTTTTCCTCTAATTCATCCTGTTCATGGGAATCCTCCTCTCTGCTCTTCACGGACCATTCACGCCTTGTCCCGAACCGTCATAGACGGTCTGAGATTCCTTCCAAAACAATGGACTCCGATATTCGAGTCATTGCCTCTCATCTAAGTCCATTATATACCATACCACTCCGCAATACAATCCCCCAAGCATAAGTTATGGAAACGAACTGCTTTTAAAAGCAGTTCGTTTCCATTTTCAGATAATTCATTCTATTTATGTGCTACAAATCCACCCGAATGACAAATATTCCGGCCTCCCTATGCGCCACGACATGACCTCCCGCCTGCTTGACCAGCTTGTCCACCGCCTCTATGGCATTCTCTAGGATATTTCCCAACTCTATTGATACCATTGGCTCTGCGCCTCAAACAGACGTTTGTACTCCCCTTCCTCTCGCATCAGCTCCTGATGCGAGCCTCTCTGTACAATCCGCCCCTCCTTCAACACAAGGATCTGATCTACAAGCGTCGCGATGCCGATGCGGTGTGTGATCAACAGCACTCCCGCCTGTCTCTTTTTTCCGAGCATCTGCTTCATCAGGTCCATCTCCCGCATAGGATCAATGGCTGCGGTCGGTTCATCGAAAATATAGAATGGCGCCTGCTTCATATCTGATCGCGCGATCGCCACCCGCTGTTCCTGCCCGCCCGATAGCTCCACGCCGCCGAACTCCTTGCTGATGATCGTATTCTCTCCCTGCGGCAACCCGGTGCATATTTCCCGCATCTCCGGCGTGTCTAACACAGCTCGTTCTCGCGCTTTCGGCGTCGTCAGGTCTCCTATCCGTATATTCTCCGCCAGGCTGACAGCATACATATTATAATCCTGAAACACATAGCTGCAGCTCTGCAGATGCCCCTCTGCGCACTGTTTGCCATTCCACAGCACATCGCCCTGCTCCGGCGGATAAAATCCTGCCAGCACCTTTCCCAGTGTCGTCTTTCCGGATCCATTTTCTCCCACCAGCGCGATCGTCTCTCCCTGCCGTATCCGCAGTGAAATCTCTTTCAGTACATCTTCCGTTCCTTCCGGATACCGAAAGCTGACATGGCGCAGCTCCAGAACATTTTCCGTTTCTGTCTTTACGTTTTCCTCTTCGTCATCGGCTGGCAGAGGTTCTTCCAAGACTTCGAAGACCAGCTTTACCGCGTACCGGCTGGAGTCCGCCTGCAGTAGATGGCCCTCGAACATCTCTCGGAGCGTGCTATAGATTGTTGTTGTCGCCACCATGACCATGGAGATCTCTCCCACGCCGATCCTCCCCTGCATGACCAAGAAAATCACCACGCCTATGATGGCGATAAATCCCAGCAGATAGGAACATTGTACCAGTATGCTCCATTTCGTGTCTTTATGCAGCGCCTGCCTCCGTTCCTGTTTTATGTGAGAAAGTGCAGCCTGACAGCGCGCTTCAAAAAACGATACTGCTTCCAGCACCCGCGTTTCCTTCGCGAATTTCTGGGCGTAGATCGCCTGCTCATCATGATCCAGCCGCCGTCTTTGGGTCACGATATTCTGCTCCATCTGCTCCTGACTTCTGTTTTTTACCCGGAAGCGGAACAGTTCCGGCAACAGGGCTCCCAGAATCACGACAAACAGCAGCGGATCGACCGCCATGAAGTATGCGCTCATCGACAGCAGATATAATCCCTGAAAACTCAGGATGACCTCTAATGTCATCAAATAAGCTCCACAGGCTTCTATCCCCGTCTGTGCGCTATTGATCCTGTCCCTTCTCTTCGGATCTTCAAAGTACAGAAGAGGGTATCCTTGTATCTTCTCGAAAAGCGCGTGGGAAACACTCCGCGTGACGCCCATGTTCTGTTTGTCAAAATAATAATTGCTGAGGCCATTCCCCAGGTCCCGTCCGATAAGAACCAGGACCAGCAGTGCCAGATGGACATATAGATTCCCCTGGCCGCCCACCACGTCGTTGGTCACAGCACCGAAGAGCATCGTATACCCCAGTTCCAGGAGGACCTGCACGATGTTCAACGCCGGAATCAGCAACGTCACGCCAGTCTGGTCCCGCAGGCTCAATTTCATCATCCGTCCGAAGTATCTCATTGATACAGCCCTCCTTGCGCCTGGAACATGGCAAAATACGAACCCTGTTCCTGCATCAGTTCCTCATGCGTACCCTGTTCTTTGATGCTCCCATGGTCAATCAGAAGAATTTCATCCGACAGCTTCGCCGCGCCCAGTCGATGCGTGATGATGATGCCGCCATGATGTTCCATCATCCGCTGAAAATTCTGGTACAACTCTGCTTCTGCCATCGGATCTAGAGCTGCCGTAGGTTCATCCAGAATGTAGAAGTTTCCTTTGCGCAGCAGTGCGCGCACCAGCGCAATTCTCTGCCATTGGCCACCGGACAGATCCTTTCCAGTCTCTCCCAGATAGCCCAGCTCTGTCTCATACCCTTTTGGAAAGACGCGGTGTATCTCCTCTTCCTGCCAGAGCATCCGCATCCATCGATCCAGATGTTTTCGCTTCTCCTCGCAGCTGTTCCCCAGCGTCAGATTCTCCTCCAGCGTCATCTCATACTGCGCGAAATCCTGGAACACCACCGCGACCTGCTCGTACAGATTGCTGATCCTCCTCCGTTCCACGCCATTGATATAGATGTTGCCGTCATAGTCATCATACAGGCCCAGTATCAGTTTGATCACCGTGGATTTCCCAGCCCCATTCTCTCCGACCAGCGCGTACTTCTTCCCCGCGTTCATCGTGAAGGACATATGTGACAGCACCTGCTCTTCACACTGTGGATAGTGAAAAGACACATCCTCAAAACGGATCTCCCGAATCGGTTCCCGCAGCTTCTCTCCTTCCTCCTGCCTTTCTTCCCGCTCTGCCATAAAGCCATCATAGGCCTTCATGGAAAGCCGACATCTTTGCAGCGCCGACAAAACCGACACCAGACTCCAGGATAAGCTGCTGCCAATCAGTAGAATCTGAGAGACCAACGCCGAGAAATACTCTCCGTCTAACTGCTGACTTTGTGCCAGATACCCCATATAAAACAGGAGCGCGAAGATCGGAATCTGGAAGAACAGACTGTTCTTCTTCACTCGAAAATACATCTTCCGTTTCGTCCGCAGAAAGCTCCCCGACATATTTTCATATTCATTCTTCCACTTCTCCCGGAAGAATCCCGCGCAATCATACATCCGCAGTTCCGCCGCGTATTTCTTCTGCAGCAGCACACTTTGGAAATACTGCATCCAACGCTCTGCCTTTTCCACCTCTACAAAGGCGGAGTAATCCTCCTCTCCGTTCTTAACCGCAGCCAGAACCATCGGAATAAAAGCAAGAATCAGCACAAATCCCACCCATAGGCTGAATTGCACCAACATCAGAAACACACTGATCACATTGATCACGAGCCTCAACAGCATGAACAACGCCATGAGCCCAGCACTCATCTCTCCCGACGCACTATGAAGCATTCTATATATGTTATCCTGCTGTTCCTTCTGCTCCAGCATCGCATAGGGAAGCCGGTTTACCTTCTGCAAGACCTCGCGAGAAATCCCCGCCTGCAGCGTGATCTGTATCTCCTGACAAAGATAATTTAAAACCGTCTGGCCCAGGAAATTAAACAGACCAAACACCAGGAATTGAATCAAAATCGACAGGAATGTCCCCATTCCCTGTTGTCCCAAAAAACTCTCCGCACTGCCTATGAAATGGGCGTAGGCCGTGACATAAAAGAACGGCACAATACCCGTCACGACCGCGACGGCGACTGCCAGTATCATACGAGTAGGATCCATCTTCCAGATGATTTTGATTACACTTCTCATTGCTCTTCTCTTTTTATTGTCCTTTCATATATTAGCCCATTCACGCCATCATAGACGGTCTGAGGTTCCTTCCAAAGCAATGGACTCCGATATTCGAGTCATTGCCTCTCATCTAAGTCCATTATATATCCTGCCTTTCCACAATACAATCCCTCAAGCATAAGTTATGGAAACGAACTGCTTTTAAAAGCAGTTCGTTTCCATTTTCAGATAATTCATTCTATTTATGCGCTACAGATCCACCCGAATGATAAATATTCCGGCCTCCCTATGCGCCGCGACATGACCTCCTGCCTGCTTGACCAGCTTGTCCACAATGTACAATCCGCGTCCTCTCTTCTCGCCCTTGCTACTTGTCCCCTTCCGGAACAAGGCTTCCTCGGCGATTTCCCCTCTCTCCTCGTATGGGTTTCTGCACTGTATCCATAGACTATTTTCCTCCTGTCCCAGCTCCAGCTCGATCCAGCGGCGCTCTTCTTCCAGGCTTTCCACCGCCTCTATGGCATTCTCCAGGATATTTCCCAACAGGGAAACCAGGCTCGTCTCCTTCCAGTCGTATTCCGGCACGATCGGTGTGACGCACAATCGCGGCTCGATCCCTTTGGCCTCACACTGTCTCCGATAATTGTCCAGAATCCTTCGAACGATCGGCTGCAGCAGCCAGTAGGCGCTTTCCTGTGCCTCTTCCTCTAAAAACGCCTGCGCCAATGGCACATTATCACCGTTTTCTACCATCCGCAGCTTCTTTTCGTATTCATGGCTGCGTATCTTTGCTGCTTCCGTCTCCTGCCGCAATGCCTGGATCGTCTGCATCTGCCGGCGCCTCATAGATTCATAGAAAATAAACATCGTCCCCAATACCAGGATGCCCTCTAATATTAGCACCGGATACAGGTTCAGATTATACCCCGCCTCCAAGCGGGGCTTAAAGACCATACAAAACAGCAGACTGCCGCAGGCCACCAGACTCATGACCACCTTAGCCCACCCCGGCTTACTGTCATAGGCAATATCCACTCCACGCCAGCGAATCAGAACCCAGAGTAGAACCGTGATAAGCGCCACGCCGATCTCTACCACGAGGGAGACCTTGTCCATGCCCAGCGTAAAGAGGGCTTCTGGAATCCAGGGCAGGCAAAGTGCCTGTAAATAAATCAGCAGCGCATACGATACCAATCCTATGTAGAGAGCTCGGATGACCGAACGTCCGCCGAGCAGAACCCACAAAATCACCGTGATGCTCACATATCCAAAAATAGTTGGAATATAATACCAAGTAGCCAGCATAGAATATACCAGAGCCATACAGCCCCACAGAATCCAGCGAACGCGGGCAGCCGGCCGACCGCCGAGTCCTCTTCCTATGGAGGCCAGGATCCATTGCTCTACGATACAGGCCAGAAACATATACATACGTAATCCCTCATTTCTTATCGTTAGGAGGTCTTCCCCTTGAAAAAAACCATAGATGTCATTTGCGATTTCTATATGGCGCACAACCTGCTCCCAGCATGCGAGATCGAATACATGCGCTACGCCATACTCTCCGTATTCTCCGAGACAATCAAGCTACTACTCTTTCTCGTTCTTTTCCTGTTGCTGGACAAGCTCTCTGCCTTCGGTTTGATTCTACTCGTTCTTTTCCCCATTCGCTGGGCCAGCGGAGGTGTACATGCCCGTTCCTTCTGGGGGTGTTTTAGCGCCAGTCTGCTTTGGCTGCTCTTTCTGGTCTATGTGCCCCCTTATCTTCCCATGAATCTCCTGCTGCAGGCGCTGCTGCTCTTTCTGGCCCTCTTGTCCATCCGGCACATCCCCTATACTCCGGCTTTTCGCCCGATTACTCGCCAAAGAACCATTCGTATCCTACGGTATTGTTACCTGGTCCTCGTCTGTCTCTGGATCCTGGTATTCAATATAGCAGACATGCCTGCGGCCTATACTCGCATAGGGTTTTACACGATCCTGCTGCAGGTGCTGCAACTTTTCATTCCTCATACCCAGAAAGGAGGTGTGGTGCATGTATAAAGTTCTCACAATGGTAGGCTCCTTCTTTGCTGCTTTAGCCTCCCTGCTGACTTCCCTGGGAACCTTTGGACTTGTTGGCGAGATCGAACCGCCCCAGTCGCTCCTGCGATAAGTTAGGGAAGCAACCAGGATAGCGACTTCAAGAAAGACCGTCCGACAGGGATCTGTTCCGCTTGTCCCTGACCATACTGTACCATCACCAGCTTGTAATTCCCATTTTCCTGAATGACTTGCTGAATATACCGTACATTCACAATCGTCGTCCGGGAAACCTGTACCAGATCCCTGATTTTGCGTGTTTCGATCTCCTGCAGCACTTTCTTCAGGAAATCCGAACGGCCGGTACATTCCTGCCGAAACGCAACCTCTCCCGATTCATTCAGCTTGTACACGAAGTGTTCTTTCTTATGCGCTTCGATGCTGACGATCTGATGAATCGGGACTTTTTTTATATGGTAAGGCCGTTCCCCCGGTACCTCCAGTATCGCATCCTCTCCACACAGTTCCGATGTGTACCACAGCTCTTCTCTTAATTTCTCATACCCGTCCGGTGTCTTTGGGAAGAATTTCTGTGCCAGTCCATCCCGAAACAGGATCCCCTGTACATGCGAAAACTGGCTCACGACCCAGATTCTCGGGACTTCCTTTCTCTCCCTCCGCAATTTCCGCAGGATCTCCCAGCCCTCTATGCTGACCCGCTCCTGTAGATTCATATCAAGAATCAGCAGATCATATTGCGTCTGGCTGGATACTTGAAACAGATCCTCCGAACCGGAGACCATGGTAAGCCGTATATATCCTTCCTTCTTGGCCTCCGTCTCCATGCTTTCGATGAGGGCCCGCATCGCCTCCCGATCCTTTTCCTCATCTTCCAGATATAAGATAGAAAACACATCCTGCCGCATCTCGTTATCTCCTCCTATTGGTTATCGTGTGAAGGTCTCGATTTAAGCCATACCCACCATACAGGACAGTGTGATGAAAATCAGCACGATGCCGCCCAACCAGCACAAACCTTCGAATCGCTCGGAAGCCTTTAGCGGTGCCTCCTTCATAGTCCATCCTTCCACGCGCTTCCCTCGCAACAGTTCCTGCCGTCTATTCACATAATAAATCCGGATCAGACACCACACCGCAATCCCTGCTAAGAGTATCGATACCGGCAAGACTTTCCATAAACTCTCTTCCTTCTGCCTCTCCGCAAGAAGCCATCCTAGGAGAGAATCCTGTCCCGCCAGCGCCTGCGCGCCAAAGGCCATCAAGATCTGTGTCCCATTGATGATAAAATGTGCTAGCATAGCCGGCCATAGGGAATCCGCTCCCAACGTGATGAGCGCGCAGGAAAACCCAAAGATCGCGGCATACACGGCCTGCTGTGGATTCAAATGAAGCACGCCAAAAAAGACGCCGTTCAACGCTGCTGCCCCATAGATATTCCACCTACGGCAACCCGATAGATATACCCCGCGACAAACCAGCTCCTCCATCACGGCCGGAATCAGCGCCGTCGCAAGGAGTACGGCCCACCAGGGTTCTTTCAGATAGCCTTGTATCGAGTCATTCAGATAATTATGGAAAATCATAGTACTGAGAGAAGATAAGCACATCAATAAAGGCTGTATCGCAAACGCGAAGATCACCGTCAGCACATAGGTATATCCTTTTGTCTTTTTCAGCCGCAAAACCTGTTTCGGCGAATGGTCCCGGTACAAAAAAAAGTATACGCATAGAGGAAACGCGAATTGCAGCGTATAAGTCAATATATATCGCGTTAATATCCCCTCTATCTGTAACCATGCTGTGATCGTTGAGACAATTCCGCTGCCTACAATCATAACTACCAGCATCGCCATCGCAAACCGGTTGACTCTTGTAAATTCTCTCACTTTCGCAGCCTCCTCCCATTTGTATTAAGCCTATCATATTCTCCTATATTTGTCAATTCCTTCCTAATGGATTCCATTCTGCCGTAAATAATTTGACGATACCTGGAGAAAATGATATAATAGGCGTGGCACGACAGAATCCTATACCTATAGCGATTGCGCCACGCCTCGAGTTTGCCGCCAACGGGCGTCAAACTCCGACGCTTTGTTCGTTGCGATGCATTTGGCGTGGCACGATAGGTTCCGTGTCATAAAACAGAGAGGAGGCCTTTATCATGGTACAGCACTTTAGCGATTCCGATTTTGCACAAGAGGTTTTAGCATCGGATGTTCCTGTTATGGTAGATTTCTATGCGGATTGGTGTGGTCCCTGCCGTATGGTAGCTCCTATTGTAGAAGAGCTTGCGGGAGAATATGCCGGTAAGGTAAAAATCGGCAAGATCAATGTGGATGAAAACCCCAATACCGCCAAGCAATACAACGTAATGAGCATTCCTACCATCCTGTTTATCAAGGGTGGTAAGGTTGTCGATCAGGTAATTGGCGCTCTGCCCAAGGCAAGCCTGCAGCAAAAGCTGAATCTTCTGTAACGCCGTACGAAATCTATAAACGGGTGCTGTCATGTTTCCATTTCGGTCACATGACAGCACCCGTTTTTTATCCTCGAACAACCCTGCACTCCTTTTCCCAAAACGCAATTCCATACCGAATGATGTGCTTCATACCCTTGCGTGCCAAGCCCGCCGCGTATCCCTTCTTTTCAATCTGGGTAAGCGCCGACTCACAAGCTTTTTCAAGTCTTCCATCTTCCGCGTATTTGATTTCGATGATGATCCCTGTTTTGTCCGATGTGGCTATCGAGATATCACTATATCCCTGTCCTAACTCCGCATTCGACTGTATGAGCCAATCTTCCTGACTCTGCAGCAGCCCCAATATCATACCATGATAAAAGTTTTCCTTCATATTTCGTCTCACCGCAGTATCCCGCACACTGATGGAGTCCCATAAATACTCCTGCAGCATATGTTCAACCGTCGCTGCATCTCCTGCAGGAAACGCGTCGCAAAAACGGTGTATCCGCGGTAAATCTGTCCTGGAGCTTTCCTGAAAACATTCTTCTGCAAGGTCAATAAACAATTCCCTGACTTCCCGATTCGGAATTACGAGTTCTCTTCTTTTCCCTACCACGCGCCCTCTTTGCGATAGATATCCTGTAGCCAGCAGTACGCTCCACACATTCTCGATCGAATCATCGGTCTCCTGGTACGTGATCTCCTGTTTGATGCTTTTTTGTATGCTTCCTCCATTGATCAGCCGTTCAATCTCGTCCCGCGTGGATTTGTCCGCGCGACGGATAAATCGTTTCACCAACTCGTTGCCGCTTGTATTCGCCCAGTAGTTTTCCGGTTCTGCCTCCTGATCCCGCATTAAGATTTGCACGTATTTAATCACATCCCAAGGACAATAGATAGACACATTTCCAAACTGATATCCATCGTACCAGTCCCGTATCGTTTCGAATGCAAATTCCAGATCATAATACCGAAGAAGTTCTTTTACCTCCTTCTCCGTAAAGCCAAAACTGTCGCAGAAATAGGGATCCGATACGGTCATCACATTTAAATTATTCAGACCCGTAAAAATGCTCTCCTTCGAAATCCGCAAGCATCCCGTAAGAACCGCGAAATGCAGGTAATCATTTGTCTTCAGTGCGTTACCGAATAGCCCTCTTAAAAGCAGGATCATCTTATCATAATATCCGGCTTGAAACGCCTTATCCAGAGGAACGTCATATTCATCAATCAGCAGAATCACCTTGCGACCATAATGTTTTGCCAGAAATTGCGTGAGCATGCGCAGACTATCCACAAGAATCTCATCTGCCATTGTAAACACACCCTTTTCCACGCGTATGAGTGATTGAAATGCTCTCTTTTCATCCTCCAGAAGTGCCGAACTATTCAAAAGTTCGTGAAATCGCAACGCTTCGTTGCCAATTAAACGCCTCAGCGCAGCGCGCGCCGCCGAAAAATCTCCCCCCTCCACGCTTTTCAGACTGATGGAGATCACAGGAAATTGTCCCATATACTGCTCACAGAGTTCGGTTTCCCGCGAGATTCGTAATCCGGCGAACCGGGATGCATCTGCTCCTATTTCGAAAAAAGACCGCAGCATGCTCATATTCAGCGACTTTCCGAAACGTCTGGGTCGGGTGAACAGATTGACTTTCCCCCAGTTACGCAGCAATTCCGCGATGAACAGGGTCTTATCCACATAATAAAAATCCTCTGTTACAAACTCCTCAAAATCTTCGATCCCGACAGGAAGCTTTTTTTTCATACAGATTCCCCCCTTCTGACAGCATACTTAAACCATGCGATTATCATTACCGTATCATAAAACAACATTCTCGTCAAGTATCTATAAAACAAAACCACCTATGAATCATTCATAGGTGGTACGTTACATTGCGGGAGGAGGATTTGAACCTCCGACCTTCGGGTTATGAGTTTCAACGAATATATTTAATGTTTTTTCTTTAAAATTACAAAAGCCTTATTTTAAGCCATTTTACGGCCATTCGTCAAACACGAAAGCCACCAATTATTATTGTTTTTTACCTTATTTTTTAAAAAACTATCCCCAAATTATCCCCAAACTATCCCCAAAAATTCGAGCCTTTACCCTGCATTATTTTCCATTTTTGAAGTCAATAAATTCCCGATTGCATCCGCAGCTTTTTCGTTGGCAGACCTAATCATGTGAGCGTATATGTTAGTTGTCGTTGACGTTTGAGAATGTCCTAATCTGCCCGCTACCGTTCTAACATCAACTCCGGAAGCAATCATAAGGCTTGCATTTGTGTGCCGCAAGGATTTTAGGGATCTACCCTCTATACCAATCTTTTTCAAGAAGCCCTTGAACCATGAGCTTACTGTATCCGGGAAGATTGGAGCACCGTTTATTTTCGTGAATATCCTCTGTGTATTCTGCCAATCTGCCCCCATCGCAATCCGCTGTATATTCTGTGCATGTTTATGCTCTTGCAAAACTTCCATTACGACATGAGGAACCTTATCTAACCTAACAGAACTTTCCGTTTTAGGTGTTGTCGTTGTAATTCCCTTGCCCGATATATAGACACTGTTATTTCTGATTCTGATTATATCATTTTCAAAATCAATATCCGACCATTCCAGCCCGCACAATTCTCCTCTCCTCATGCCAGTATATAGCAAAACATAAATCATAGCCTTATGCGCTGGGCTTTCCTCATTGATCTTTTGAAGAATATAGACAGCCTCTTCATCATCGAAATATTCTGCCTCTTTTCGCTCCACCCTGGGAGCCTTCACCCTGGAACAGGGATTCGAGGGAATTACCTGCCATTGCACGGCCACTTGAAGAATAGCCGAAATAAGCCGGTGATAATGGAGAATAGTTTTTGAGGAGAGGGCCCCCCCGCCAACGCTCTCGAAAACCTTCTCCAATGGCTGGCCTATGACCTGTGCGACCTTCTGAGCGCTTTCATAACTAACATTCCCGCCTTGAGTAATGGAATTAAGAACCGATATTCCCACGCCGGACAACGACGCGAACGAAACCTTTGTACACCCACTCTCTTTTAGATAGGCTTTAAAGTCTATCTTCATTCTGTACTTTACCGTTCTTTTAAGTCCATCTTCTCTTAAATTCTCATAAAATTCTAATAGATGCTGAGGTTGAAGGCGGTCAAGGCGTATGTGGCCAAGTGCTGGAAGGATCCGCTTTAATAGGTCATTATATCTCGCGAACGTACTGGCTTTGAGTTGCGGTTCTGCATACTTCTCCCGCCAAACGTCCACAAAATCCGCAAACTTAATAGAGCCATCTAGGACGGCCCCAGTTCGGCAGCGTTCTTCAAATAGAACCGCCTGGCGCTGCACTTCTTTTTCTATCTGTCTCTCTGTCATACCTGGAGAGGGTTTCCAGGTCATGGATCTTTTAATCTGTTTCCCTGTAATGTCTAACCCAGCAGAAACAATAATCCGATAAGAATTTCCACGTTTTTCAATACTTGCCATGAGTAAACCTCTTAAGTTAAACGCCAGGCGGGTCTTGATAATCAATCATCATATTGAGCGTAGCAGCAGAGTTAGAAAAATCAAACCGATCAAACGGCTCATCTAGCCATGATTCTCTATTGTACTTTTCTTCCCATAATTGGAACAGTTCTTTGTCAATAACCCCTTCTTCTAATAGCTTCTCCATTTTCTTTTTTTCCGATAAATACTTAATAATTTTACTGGAGTATATAGTTATCTTTAGAGCACCAGGAGCAAAATCATTATGGCCGCTTATTGCTTCAAGTACTTCCAGTACTTTCCTGTTAGTCAGAGTACTGCTATCTTCGATTCCACATAACCAGTCAAGAGAAGCCCCAAAATACTTTGCAAGCTTCACCGCAATATCAAGAGGCGGTTTTCTCCTCCCGGACTCGTACGCCATAATCGTCTGCGCCGTAATTCCAATGGCCTCCGCAACTTCTTTTTGCGGCACAGCTTTCTTCTCGCGCAACTGTTTGAGTCTTTCCCCGAAGATATCTTCCATGTTAGCACCTCCTTATCTACTATTATATATTAACATCGAAGTTTGTCAACCATCACTTCTAACAAATCAATGCCTAGTATTGCATCACAAACTACTATCTATTTCATAAAATTTGTAAATCTTTATTATGTGCTAAGATAAAACTTGTTTTTATATATCGCTCGTTGTATACTATTATCGACAGATTTAAACCATCATCTAATTTTATCGCCCATAGTTTCGAATGATACATCAAAACGAATCTGTACATTTCGAGAAAGGAGGTTATAGCGTGACGCGCGAAACCCGAACAGGCGCGGGCATTGCCAGAGGCAGCCCCCGCAGTACACTCTTTTTGTCGGAAAATTAATTTTTAGGAGGTTTTACAATGGACAAGTATTTTGAACTGGAAAATGGCCTTATGGATGCATCTGATTTTGAATTGAGAGACTATTCTCACGAGTCTTTTGCCTCTCCTTCTTCTGAAGGAAATCGGCTGCCGCGAATGCGAACAGCTAAAAAGGCTGCGGCGGAACTCAAGAAGATGGATCCAGGAACATACTTGACCGAAAGCATGCTTCGGCGCTTGATGAAGTGCCATCGCATTCCGTACGTCACAGTAGGCCGTAGAATGCTGCTGAATCTCGATCTTCTAATTGAGAGACTGGCGGCAGGAGAGGAACTAGCTCTGCCTACCGTTGAAGAACAGGCCGCAGAGAAATGGAAAAGCGGCGATATTCGTCCCGTTCGCGCAAGGAGGTGATGCGGTATGAACAGGAATCGTTTCTACATGTATCTGGACTGGGGGCCATTCATTGAAGACCTCTCCGCGGATGATATTAAGGGTATAATGATGAACATATATTCCCTTCAGCGTAGTTATATCTCTGACACCGGGGAGAATCCTGATTCATCTTTTGTTTCTCTATCACCATTGGCGAAAACCTTCTTTCTCTCTGTTAAAGAGAGGCTTGATGCCGATTTTAAGGAGTACCTTAGAAAGTGCGACGCAAGTAAAAACCAAAGGGATAGAAGAAAAAATCAGCGCGACACCTGAAGCCGGTTATTGCCAGCGCAATAATTGGAAAAATTTATCTATTGTGCCGAGTCGTTATGAGGTCGTAACTACTCATAACGTAGAGAACACGATAGATAGATAGATAGTTAGTTAGAAAGATAGATAGACAGTTAGAGAGTTAGAAAGATTCTCTGCTTTGTCGTATCAATTCTTGATTGTGTCGCGCGCAAGGCCGCCCCCCATCATAGGGCGGCGCGGCGCGCTCTATAGTAAAAGGAGGTATATAATGGTTACTTTAATAACAATATACTATATATTAAGAGAAGGAGGTGAAACATGAGCATGCTGCGAGAAGAGACTTGCGCAGATGGTACATGCTTGTACCTTAAGACGGACATTGAAGGATATGATCCTAAAACCCCTTTTTGGTACGCGAAGCTTCCTTTCCAAACCGCAATTCCCGAAGAATTGAGGAATAAAAGGTTTAATTGGGGTGCTTACAGTGTGTGCAATCTGCAGACGCGTAAAACTTCCGAGGAATATTGCAAGAATATAGTCTCCAATATCGAGAACGGAAAGGGCCTTTGGATCTATTCCGAGTCTGCAGGATCGGGGAAGTCGCTTTTAGCGTCTGCTATTCTTGGCCATGCCGAGAAAAACGGCGTAAAAGAAACAATGTATACATCCGTTTCTAAGATGGAGGAGCATGGAAAAGAATCGTGTGATTCTTCTTTCTGGCAGGAATTCCTCTCCTGCGATCTTCTAGTAATAGACGAGGCCGAAGAAGGATTCGGAAAATACTCGAACTCCGCGAGGATGCTGCGAGAAAGATTGGACTCCAAGAAAGCTACAATAATTTGTAGCCTTGAGACGCCTGAAGCCCTATTCGGGAAAGACAAGAAAACGATTTCTCGAATAAGAGCGGCGTGCGAAATTGTTGCACTGCCCAACGAGGACATCCGTGTTAAATTAAAAAAATGGCCTAAAGAGGCCTAAAACAAATAACCAAATTTATTTTACAATTTCCCGCCAAGAATGTCAAGCGGAAACTAAAAAAAATTAAAAAGGAGGCTGCCTTGATGATGAAGATTCCACGCATTGAGCCGGAAACTGTTATCACGTATAACGCCCATGAGGATTTTGCAGAGATTTATACTTGCTATCCGCCCATGATCCGGAAACTGGACAAGCTAGCCCAGGAGAATCCGGACGAATGGAAGATTCTTAAAGCCCAATCGGGCGGAAAGACATACAATTGCCCGAAAGAGCTAGTCTCTTTTCGGAAAGGTTCTATAAAGCGAACCGCAACTCAAAAAGAGGCTGCAAAAAGCCGCATGGAAAAGTTAAACCTCAATAGCCAGAAGGGAGAGGCCGTATAAGTGTCAAATCTCCATAGATTTACGGGGAATTTCAACTTAAAATGCTGGAGAGGTATATTTATACCCCCTCCTACCCTTAATCGTCAAATCTCCATAGATTTACGAGGAATTTTAATCTAAAGCACGGGGATGGTATATCCCCCCCCTTATGCTTTACAAAAAGATTATAATTCCTACTGGAGCGGGTACGCCTTTTCCAACTCTATAAAAGTTTCAAACAGAAATTCAAAAAAAGATTGTCTTTTAACATTCAAACTGCTATAATGTTTTCAGGTTGGGGCCGCAAGGCTGGCCCCTTCCTGTCTTTTTCTGTTGATCCTCCCTAGTGGGGGCTCTTTTTATTTTCCAAAAAATCACATGCGAAAAATTCATATTGTCTAGCCCTCCCCCCGTTATCCAAACGGGCGGTTAGACCCTGCTTTTTTTCGACGGGGGGTACATTCATTGACACGTTACGCGCACTATCTTACTCTAGCCGCCGATCTCGTTCCATTTTCTCATCAATAGCCTCTGTCACATAGCCATTGACACTTTTTCCCTGGCGTTCAGCGCAGGCCTTAATCTCCGCTTTGCGGCCTTTGGCAACCCGCACCTTGATTTCATCATAGTTTTCCTTCATGTATTTACTGACCGCTTTTTGCTGGGCTTTAGACGCTGGCATTTCTTCACCTCCTCCGACACATTATAACACGTTGATATAATGGGTACAATATACAATCTGCACATATATCGTACCCGATAATTGGGTAAAGTGTATATTGATATATCGGGTACGATATAGTACAATAAGTCCATCAGGAGCCTCTCCTGAAATTCAAATCTACATTTCCGTATTCAATCGGAAAAAAAAGGAGGAAATCATCGTGCTAACATATGCGCCATACCACTTAAACAACGAGAAGCGCCAGGCCTGCGCTATCCTGGAAGATGAGCTTCTCGACATTGCCGACACATTAGAAAAGGTGGAGCAAACCGCCCTTGCCGTATGTGGAGACTACTTCTTGCGCCTACCGAATTTCGATCCAGAGAGGGAGGCCAAGCGGATCCAACAGGACTTTGCCTTCTATAGAGCGCAGTGCTGCATTCTCGTTGACTATCTAGGAGGATTGCAGGGAAGTATTCGCCAACTTTGCGCAGAATCTAAATAAACGAGGCCGGGCGGGAAACTCGAATCCTGCCCGGTTTTTCAATGTCACTATCCCCAAACTATCCCCAAAACGTAAATTTTGCCTTCTACTGCAAAAACAAAACCGCCTGAATATTGGCTTATTCAAGCGGTTTTCTTACGTTGCGGGAGGAGGATTTGAACCTCCGACCTTCGGGTTATGAGCCCGACGAGCTACCGGACTGCTCCATCCCGCGATAATACTTACAACGATATTGTAAGTGAGTGGGGGAAGGTGGATTCGAACCACCGAAAGCACAGCTAACAGATTTACAGTCTGCCCCCT
>DBQQ01000024.1 GCA_002305315.1 Clostridiales bacterium UBA1390 | reverse complement strand
TGCGTGAAGAAGCGCACGCGGGCCTGGACATCCTGTATCTCTTCGCATGGCACGCTGGCCTGCAGGGCCTTGAGCTGTCGTTTCAATTCCTGCTTGCGTGCGAAGTCTGCCAGAGCCTGTTTCACATCTTTCGAAGGGATGAGCTTCTGCTTGCGCTTGTGATCTTTTGTGTACTGATAATAGTACTGAGTCTTCTGCGTCCCTTTGGAGCGTTTGGCTGAGATGCTGTAGGTCACGCACTGCTTGATTTCCTGCATCAGCTTCACGATGCGAATGGCAATATCTTCCATAAAAATCCCCCCTTCGTAAAGGGGGATTATAACATGAAAATGGCTTAATTGCAAGGTTCCTGGGGGACGGAGAATGCTCAGAAAATCCCGAGCCTTCTTGTTTATTCATCTTCGATCTGCCAATCGATTGGCGTCATGCCGTGCCTTTCCAGAAACGCATTCGCCTTCGAAAAATGACGACATCCGAAGAAGCCGTGATAGGCCGATAGCGGACTGGGATGTGGTGCTTCGAGAATCAGGTGCTGAGGATTCGTGATCAGTGCCTTTTTCTCGCGCGCATTTCTGCCCCACAGCAGAAAGACCACCGGCTTCTGCCTTTCATTGAGCAACGAAATGATGTGATCGGTGAAATATTCCCATCCCATTCCTCGATGAGAATTGGCAATGCCCGCACGCACCGTCAAGACCGCGTTCAGGAGCAATACGCCCTGATCTGTCCATTTCTTCAAATAACCTGTATGCGGAATCTTTAATCCCAGATCATTGGCCAGCTCCTGGTAGATATTCTGTAGAGATGGAGGCACCGCGATGCCAGGCTTCACAGAAAAACTCAATCCGTGCGCCTGACCTGGCCCATGATAGGGATCCTGGCCCAGAATCACGACTTTCACATCCTCATAGGCCGTGAAATGCATGGCATTAAAAATATCATACATATCGGGATAAATGGTTCGGGGGCGATATTCCTGCTTTAGGAACTCTCGCAATCGCAGGTAATACTCCTTTTGAAACTCCGGCTGCAGAAGTTCCTGCCAGTCATTTTGAAATTGTGCTGCCATCATGCACCTCGCCGATCCGATACGATCTTCCCATCTACGATCGTCATCACGCAGTGCGCTTCTATGTCCTCCATGGGATCCCCTGCATATAAAATAATGTCCGCATCTTTACCTACTTCCAGGGATCCGATACGATCTTCCAGCCCCAGAATCTGTGCCGCGCGAATCGTGATGGCTTTCACCGCTTCCATCGCCGGCAGACCTGCCTTATGGGACAACGCCGCGCACAGCGGCAGATACTGACAGGGGATCACAGGATGGTCCGTCATGATGGCGAAGGGAATCCCCTCCTCATAGAGTGCCTTCGGCGTATCGAACGTCTTATTCGTCAATTCGAATTTGGAACGGCTGCCAAAGGAAGGACCGACGATGGCCTGTACATTCTCCTCGGCTAATTCGTCGGTGATCAGATGCCCCTCCGTGCAATGATCCAATGTAAAACGGAGGTGAAACTCCCGCGCAATGCGAATCACTGTGAAAATATCATCCGCTCTATGCGCATGGGCCTTCAGCGGAATCTCCCGTTTTAATACCGGAATCAGAGGCTCCAGCTTGAAGTCTACCGGCGTATCCGGGTCCTTTTCGCGCTTCTTCATATAATTGATGGCCTCTGTCAGCGTCTGACGCAGCAGTGCTGCCGTGCCCATACGAGTAGAGGGCATCTTCTGCTTATTGTTATAGACGCGTTTCGGATTTTCTCCAAAAGCCACCTTCATGGCCAGCGGCGCCTTGACAATCATCTTATCCACTCGCCTGCCATAGGTTTTGATCGCAGCAAACTGGCCTCCCACGACATTGGCCGATCCCGGCCCAGTTGCCACGCAGGTGACGCCGGCGCTGCAGGCTTCTGCCACTGCCCGGTCCGTGGGATTGAATCCATCGATCGCTCGAATTTGCGGTGTGACAGGGTCTGTCGCCTCATTCACATCATTGCCCTCGAACCCAATGGCCTCTTCGGACATCCCCAGATGACAATGCGCATCAATAAAACCGGGATAGACCCTGAGCCCTGCTGCATCAATCACTTGCCAGTCCGCCTGCGGCGTAATGGCCGATTCTATTCTCTGGATCTTTCCGTCTTCTACTAAGATATCCGTCCGTACAGGCTCCTCCGCGGTCATCGTATAGACGGTACCATTTTGAATCAAAATCAACTGAGATTCCTCCTTACTTCATCCAAATCTGGGGGCTGGCCTCCAGAACCTTTCCTTCCTTAGCGGACTGGACCGTGAGCAGCGCCAGATATCGATCCTGCATGGCTTCCGCCAGGCTGTAAAAATCCGGACCGCCCTGTACGTATTCTGCCATTTTCTGCATGCAGGTCGCCACCGCGATCTCATCATCAAACATACGCGCCGGACGAAATGGATTTTCATAGACCCATCCATTCTGTCCTCGTACACCTCGCAGGAAGGAGCCTTCCAGATTAGTCCCGGCTCCAGTCATCATGCGTTCCAACGAATAGTGTACGGGAGTCAGAAAATCTTCCATATAATAAACTTCGTCGTCGTAGACCTCTCCCCGGTCTCCTCGGATATTATAATGCTCCCGGCGAATCCATGCACGGCACTGGTCTCCCTCCAGATCGTTAAATGCCTGCTTTTCCCCATAATCCAGATGGAAAACCATCTGCTTGACTGAGATCATTTCCTCGGACACCGGATCCCCGTCACGGCCCGGTGCGCTCATCCTCTGATGCACATACTGTGCACCCCAGACCTTAGGCAATGCCATGCCGACACCCAGCGCCTTACGATGCACACTGATGGAATGGTACCCATTGGGCAGATGAAACTGCGTCTGATATACCTGCCCGATCTGCCCGGAGGCTGCTACTGCCAGCCGCGCTGCGATCATGGGCTGAAACTGATACTGCTCAGCCACCTGGATCTTCGCCTGCCCACATTGTTTATAGAACTCTGTCAGGTCTTCCAGGCTATCAGCCGGCGGCGTCTCCATCAGAACCGGCACGCCCATCTCGGCCAACTGCGCCGTAATCTGACGTGCCACGCCACTTTTGCGTGAAACGGATACCACGACGTAATCCGGCTTTGTCTCCTGCACCAACTGCTCAGGAGAAGCAAACAGCGGAACACCCCATGCACCGGCACGTTCCTTCCCTGCCTCAGAATGATAGACCACTCCACATACCTCAAACTGCTGGGGCAGCATTTTCGCTGCCCGCAGGAAAAATCCGGCACGCCATCCCGTGCCGATGACCCCAATTCTTGTCTTCATCTTTCTACTCCTTTATTTCATCAGTTCTTCGACTTCCAGACTCGCCCCAATAAAAGCGCCTACGCCCTTTCCATCATTGCTGATAATCGGCTCACTCATATAGTAGGCAAAGGATCCATCCCGTTTTCCTTCTCCGCCCAGACCAGACACCTGCACGATCTTATTCACATTGACCAGACCATCCTTCGTCTCCTCAATAAACTGCTCGATCAGTGCCGCATAGGTCTTCTTCACCTGATCCTTATAGGAATCCGGCAAATATCCCTTTCGAATCGCTTTCGCAAAAGCGTACACATACATGCAGGACGCGGACGCCTCCAGATAGTTGCCCGGACGGTCTCCCTGATCCAGCACCTGATACCAGCAGAGCTTCTCCGGATCCTGTACCTTGAACAGGGCTTCGGTACATTCGTTGAAGATCTGAATGATGTCCTTCCTGCCCTCATGATCCTGCGGCAGATAGTCCAAGATATCCACCATGGCTGCCATGAACCAGCCCATAGCCCGTCCCCAGAAGTGCGGTGACCACCCTGTCTCCGGATTCGCCCAGAACTGCTCACGCTTCTCGTCCCAAGCATGATAGCAGAGACCGGTATCCGGATCGACCGTATGCTTATAGATCAGACGCACCTGATTGACCACGTCGTCAAAGAGTTCCGGCTCATCAAACATCGAGCCATATCTCGCCAGGAACGGAGACGCCATGTAGATTCCATCCAGCCACATCTGCCAGGGATAGATCTGCTTATGCCAGAAGCCGCCTTCTGAAGTACGCGGATGTTCTCTGAACTGATCCCGGAACATATCCGCAGCCCTTTTATACTTGGGATCCTTTGTCTCCGCATACAACATCAGAAGCTGCTTTCCATTATTGACCAGATCCACGTTATAGGCCTCCCGCTTATAGCCCCGCACGCTGGAACCGTCCTCACTGACGAAGGTGTCTACACTATTCTTGATATAATCAAAGTATCGAGAATCTCCCGTAAAACGCCACACGCCTTCCATGCCATTCCAGATGACGCCATACTCATAGGCCCAGACTTTGCTCAAAAGCTCGTTTCTGGCCATGACACTGTCGCAGACCTTTTTATACCACTGGTTTTTCACTTTTTTCTCAGGATACTTACTCATATGTACCTCCATATTATGGTTGATTTCCGGAAATCCGGATTCTTTCTTTATCATAGCCTACAATGAGACAAAAAACAAGTCTTTTCTCGCGAAAACTTAGTGCCCGCCCGGTTTTTGTTCCAGCATGCCTCGCTCGGAAACAAGATCCGCATGAATCATTCTTGTGAAAATGATGGCGAGGGGAATCAAGGCGATCCAGATGGCTTTCTCCTGCAAAGGATCGCAAAAGAAAGTCAGTAATACACCCCCAGCAAAGAAACCCGCCAACATGAGAAGATGCAGCATTCCCCGCAGAAAGCCCGCACGATCCCTTTTGCGCATCCACTTGGCAACGCCAACCCCGACCTGGCGCACATGATTCGTACAGAACGTTGTCGCCATCGGAATGCCCTCGGCCTGTCGGAAGGTATTATACTGCATGGACGCAATGAAATTGACCAGGATCTGCACGATTTGATGGGGCATTTGAAGCGGTATAAAACCGATTCCAAAAAGGACTGCGATCTCGATTCCGATAAGGCATGTATCCCATCGCACATGTCCCAGCTTCTTAAGAGGAGAGGGCAGAATCTCCGATACAAAAGCTCCCAGCATGTAGGCAAAAATGGGAATCAGATAATACACGCCCTCTCCCAGCCTTCCTTTTCCAAAGGCTATGGACATCATCACGATATTGGCTGTCTGCGCGTTGCAGAAAACCCCACCCCGGAGATTAAACGTGTACGCTCCCATCATCCCCGCCGCCATGATGAGCAGCCAATAGGTGCTTTTTTGTTCGCATACTAAAAATCTTTTATCCGACATATCCTTCGCCCTTTCGCATTTTTTCTCCATTGTAGCCCGGTCTTCCTGTTTTGTCAATTCTTAACTTTTGTATTTACCTTTCCTCATGGATTTGGTATAATGGGGGCAACTTCTTAATGTATAGAAAGGATGTTTCACCTATGGCAAAAATCAATCGCAAGGCCGTTGTAGAACAGTATTCACCGGTCAACACCGTATGGGACGCCTATTCCCCCTTCAGCGTTGGCAATGGCGAATTCGCCTTCAATGCGGATATGACGGGACTTCAGACTTTCAGTCGCTTTCACGAGCCCGGTATTCCCCTTCTGACTCAGGCACAATGGGGATGGCATACCACGCCTTATAAAAAAGACCAGGAGAAATTTGACTATCATCTGATGGCTCGGACGCTGTATTCGAATGGAAAGCGGGATGTTCCCTATGTCACAAAGCCCGGATTTCAGAAGACAGAATTCGACTGGCTGCGTCAGAACCCCCATAAGTTTCATATGGGACGTCTGGCCTTCGCTTTTCCCGGGGATCAGCCTGTACCGGAACAAACAGAGATCGAGAGCCCCTATCAGCGTCTGAATCTGTGGGAGGGTACGATCGACAGCCGCTTCACCTACCATGGAAAAAGCGTTGAGGTATGCACCTGGGTGCATCCGGCCATGGATATGCTTTCTGTTTCGATTCGTTCCTCTCTATTGCAGGAAGGCTTGAAGCTGATTCTGGACTTTCCTGCGCCTGCTCCTAGTCGCACCGGAGCGGAATGGACTTCTCCGGATTCTCACAAGAGTGTCATTACTCGCAGGGATGAGGATCGTACCGAGATCCTGCGCATGATCGACGCGGATCGGTATTTTGTGACACTGCTCCCGGATGCTGACGGATACGTGGAAGAACGCGGCGCCCATCATTTTGAGATCACCACCGTGGCAGACACGCTGGAACTGCGGCTCGTATTCACCCAGAAGCCATCTCCGCAGGAGATTCCGTCGATGCAGGAGTCTCTCGTGGCCTGTAAAAAACACTGGGAACATTTCTGGTCTCACGGCGGATTTGTGAATATCCCCAATGGCGGCGCCCAGGGGACGGAACTCATGCGCCGCATCATCCTCTCGCAATATCAGACCGCGATCAACTGTTCCGGTTCTCTGCCGCCTCAGGAGACAGGCCTGGTCATGAACAGCTGGTACGGCAAGTTCCATCTGGAGATGCATTACTGGCACGCTGCCCATTTTGCTAGCTGGGGCCGTCCTGAACTGTTGAAAAAGAGCCTGTGGTACTATCAGTCCATTCTGCCCAAGGCTATAGAACTGGCTTCCTCACAGGGTTATAAGGGTGCTCGTTGGCCTAAGATGACAGATGCCTCCGGCGTGGACAGTCCTTCTCCCATCGGTCCGCTTCTGATCTGGCAGCAGCCGCACCCGCTGTATTATGCCGAGCTGATCTATCGTGCGTGTCCTACGCGGGATGTATTGGAGTGTTATCTGGAAATCGTTCTGAAGACCGCGGAGTTCATGGCGGATTACGCCCGTTGGGATGAAGACCGCAAGTGCTATGTGCTTGGCCCCGGCATGATTCCCTCCCAGGAGAACCATAAGCCCAATATTGTCATGAACCCGCCATACGAGCTGGAATACTGGGCCTATGGCCTGCATACCGCCAATGAATGGCTGAAGCGCCTCGGCGAGCCCATCAACGAAGAATGGGAACGGATTGCTTCCCATATGGCGCCGGCTCCTGTCAAAGAGGGTCTGTATCTGGCGCATGAAAACTGCCCGGACACCTATACAGAACTCTTCAATCGCGACCATCCTTCCATGGTTGCCGCCATGGGTATGCTGCCCGGCAAGAGCATCGACCCTGCGATCATGGAGAATACGCTGAAGAAGGTGCTGACCGGCGGATGGCGTATGGACGAGATCTGGGGTTGGGATTTCCCAATGCTGGCCATGTGCGCCGCCAGATTGGGACTGCCCCAGACTGCAGTAGAATGCCTGCTCTATGATTCTTCCAAGAACGTGTATCTGAACAACGGCCACAACAAACAGGCGGATCGTGCGGACATCCCCTGCTATCTGCCCGGTAACGGCGCGCTGCTTCTGGCCGTCGGACTGATGTGCGCCGGATGGGATGGCTGCGCAGACGACACCCCTGGATTCCCCAAGGATTGGAACGTGGAATGGGAAGATATTCTGCCCCTTCCCTGATCACAGATAGGAGGTCACCATGAAACAAGATTTTTTATTCGACAAGATTCCCGCCCTCTTGCATGGCGGCGATTATAATCCGGATCAATGGGTCAAATACCCGGAGATCTTACAGAAAGATGTGGAGCTCATGAAGGAGGCGCATATCAACTGCGTCTCCATGGGTATCTTCGCCTGGTCCATGCTGGAGCCGGAAGAAGGCCAGTATCAGTTTGACTGGCTGGATGAGCGCATCAATACCCTGTATGAAAACGGTATCTATACCATTCTGGCTACGCCCAGCGGCGCGCGTCCTGCATGGCTCGACAAGAAATACCCCGAGGCCATGCGCGTGGATTCCTATGGACAGCGGAATCATCACGGCGTGCGTCACAACCATTGTCCCTCCTCGCCGGTATACCGCGAGAAGGTCAAACAGATGAATACGCGATTAGCCGAGCGCTATGGCTCTCATCCGGGACTGATCCTGTGGCATGTATCCAATGAATATGGCGGCGCCTGTTATTGTCCGCTGTGCACCGCTCGTTTTCGAGAGTGGCTGCGGCAAAAATACAAGACCATCGATCAGCTGAATGATGCCTGGTGGTCCTCTTTCTGGAGCCATCGCTATACCTCGTTTGAAGAGATTGAGCCTCCCTTTACCAATGGTGAGACTTCTATGGCGGCCATGCAGCTCGACTGGAAACGTTTCACAACCTGGAATACTCAGAATTTCATGGAAGAAGAGATCAAACCCCTGCGGGAATTCTCACCGCAGATTCCTGTCACGACCAACTTTATGCATCTCTATGGCGGATTGGATTACGCGCCCATGGCCAAGGATCTGGACGTGATCAGCTGGGACAGCTATCCCTTCTGGCACAGACCGGGCGAAACGATGGGACATACGGCTGCTGTCACTGCGTTTTCTCATTCTCAAATGAGAAATTACAAACAGGGTAAGCCCTTCCTGCTCATGGAGAGTGCGCCCGGCCTGGTCAATTGGCAACCGTTTAACAAAATCCGCCGTCCGGGTGTGCATCGTCTTTCTTCTTTGCAGAGCATCGCCTGCGGTTCCGACAGCGTTCAGTATTTCCAGTTCCGCAAGAATCGGGGCAGTTTTGAACAATACCATGGTGCAGTCGTTGGTCACGAAGGTTCCGACCTCACACGGATTTTCCAGGAAGTCGCTCAGTTGGGCAAAGATCTGGAAAAACTCGCGTCCGTGGCGGGGTCTCGCATTCATACGCAGGCAGCCCTTGTCATGGATACGCCAAACCGCTGGGCCGTGGAACTCATTTCCGGTCTAAGCGAACATAAAGAGATGATAGAGACCGTCTGCTCCCACTATGAGGCCTTTACCGCTTCTGGATGCGACCTGGATGTGATCTCTTCCGAGACAGACTTTTCCGCCTACAAGCTTCTGATCCTGCCCATGTTCTATATGATCACCGATGAGCTGGGCGCCAAAATCAAAGACTATGTAGCCGAGGGTGGTGTCGTCATTGCGTCGTACCTGCTTGGCTATGTAAACGACACATTGCTGGCACATCTGGGCGGTTTTCCCGGTGCCGGTCTTCGAGAAGTCTTCCAGATCTGGAACGAAGAAATCGACTCCATCTATCCGACGGAACGCAATGCCATTCGCACGCAGGATGGCCACGTCTACAAAGTGCGCGATTACTGTGAAGTGCTTCATACCGAGGGCGCTGAGGTTCTAGCCTCTTACGAGAAGGATTATTACCGCGACATGCCTGCCGTAACACTCTCTCACTATGGAAAGGGACATGCGATCTATATCGGCGCCCGTACCGAAGAGAGTTATCTGCGGAAGCTCTATTTCAAGACGGCGGAGGCGCTCGGACTGCCCGTCTGCCATCTTCCAGAGAATGTAGAAAAGCATGTGCGGGAGGATGATGCATATCGTTATATTTTCCTTCTGAATTTCAACGATAAGCGTGTGTCCGTGCATTCCCTGCCCACGGGAACCGACCTTCTCACGGGCCAGACTATCCAAGATACCATGTATCTGGAACCCTATGGTGTGCTCTGCATAAAGAGCCCGAAAGATCATGAGTGAGTTTTGGGTATTGATCCCGGCGGCCGGCTCAGGCAGCCGTATGGGATCCTCCATCAAAAAGCAGTTTCTGCCCATGCGTGATGGGCGGGAACTGCTGTTTCATACACTGGATATCTTTCAAGAACGAGAAAGCATTGAGGGAATCGTTCTCGCTGTGAGTCCAGAGGATATTTCCTTTTGTCAAAGACGTGCTTTCGAGTTGGGCTTTTCTAAGGTGAAACATGTGGTACCCGGCAGCGCCACGCGTCAGCAATCGGTCTTGCAGGGTCTTCTGGCTCTGCCCTCTTCCTGCACCCACGTATTGATCCATGACGCCGTGCGTCCGCATCTGGATGCGGCTTCTTTATCCCGTGTCATGCAGGAAGCGGAACAATATGGCGCCGCCGTTCTTGCGGTTCCCGTCAAAGATACGATCAAAGTCGCGGATGAACAGGGTTTTGTCCGTACAACGCCCGATCGTGCCACGCTGTGGAGTATCCAGACCCCGCAGGGATTTCGCAAGGATCTGATTCTTACCGCCCATCAGGCTGCCGCCCAGGTGCAGGATGTCTCCTGTACAGATGATGCGCAGGTGGTGGAGCGATACACAGATCATCCGGTTCGTCTGACCCTGGGCTCCTATGCCAACGTAAAGATCACGACCCCGGAAGATCTGGCTTTGCTGGAATCCTGGAAAAGCTAGCAGGCGACAGACGTCCTTGTCACGGCAATATACATACTCTCAAAAACAATGGCTGCCATATCGGCAGCCATATTCATATATAATTTATTCTCCGGCTGCTTCTTGGATCCGTTCCACTTCCATTTTCGAAATGGATACCTCGTAAGCAGTCTTGAGATCCGTCTCATTTTCACTGATTTTTTTCTGATACGTCCTACTCTGAATCCGTCCGTAGATCTTGATATTCTGCCCGATCTGTAGCGTTTCCGCAAACTTTGCATTACGTCCCCATGCAATGGCCGGTATATAATCCGATTTGTTGTAAGGGCGATTCACGGCAATTAAAAGATCTGTGATCTCACGGCCGAGAGGCGTTGTTCGGTACATCGGCTTCTTACAGATAAACCCATCCAGAAAAATGCTGTTTGGATTTCTGGGATCCTGAGGATCCGCCAGCGCCCATTCCCGCACGAACACGGAAAGAAGCAACCGACTCTTTCCACCGGTATGTTTATTGTAGGAACGAAATTGTCCCTGGACCGCAATCTGTTTCCCCTCCATGGATTCCTGCACATTCATCAATCTTTCTGATACCAGCATGGGAATCTGGTCTGATGAATTGGACAGTCTTGCCACCTCCATTACAAAGCTGTAAAAGCTTTCCCCGTAGATCTCGTGGCTAAAGGTAAATCCCGTCTTCACGACTCCAATCAACTCCGCCACATTGTTTTTTATAATCTGTTCTGACAATGGTTTCTCTTCCTTTCTCTTGGTGTTTTTGGAACAAGTCACATTTCATATATATTCCAGTTTATGGAAATTAGAACTTCTTTTTGAAAAAGCTTGCAAAGTTTTTATAGGAGTGCTATGATGAACAGACAAAGGAGGACACGCACATGTTACAAGTATCCGCGGCGATCATCCGCAATGCCAAAGGACAAATCCTTGTCTGTAGAAGAGGTCCGGGCGGTAACTGCGCCTATTTATGGGAATTTCCCGGTGGAAAGCAGGAACCTTCAGAAAGTCCGGAAGAATGCCTTATGCGAGAATGTCAGGAGGAGCTGGGCATTGAGATTGTAGTGGAAGGTCTCTATGAGCGCTTTTCCTATGCCTATCCGGATAAAACGATTGATTTTCATTTTTTCAATGCACACATCGCAAAGGGCAGTCCCGAGATCCGTGTCCATTCGGAGATAAAGTGGGTTTCTCCCCGGGAACTGATCCCGGAGGATTTTTGCCCGGCCGATGTTACCATGGTCCGTCAGCTCAGGGACCAAAACTGAAAGGAGATATCATGTTATACCCCAAGAACGAAGAACCACAGTTATCGGACTCTCTCTTCCAGAACCCCACCAGCGAGTACCGCGGTACGCCTTTCTGGGCCTGGAATACACGATTGACGACGGAAAAACTCCATAAACAGATCGAAATGTTAAAGACAATGGGTATGGGTGGTTTCCATATGCACGTACGTACCGGTATGGACAGTCCTTATCTGGATGAAGAATTCATGGGTTATATTCAAGATTGTATTACCAAGGCCAAAGAAGAGAATATGCTGGCTTGGCTTTATGATGAGGATCGCTGGCCTTCTGGTGCCGCCGGTGGAAAGGTGACCGCCGGAAAACCCGAGAATGCCTGCAAATCTTTGCTTTTTACGACGGAACCTTATACACCGGATAGACCCCATAAGGCGCAGAAACCAGAACCGGGCCGAGGCCGTAATTCTCGCCGTCAAGATAACGGCGAGTTATTAGCCGTCTATGATATTGTATTGAACGAAGATGGTTCTCTGCAAAAATATCATCGTATAGCTTCTGAGGATATGGAAGAAGGAACCAAATGGTATGCCTACATGGAATTTGCTACGGCAGATCCCTGGTTTAACGATGCCCCTTACGTGGATACATTGAACCCGGATGCCATTGCAGACTTTATCCATATTACCCACGACGCTTACCAGAAAGCCATCGGTGACGAATTTGGAAAAACTGTACCGGCCATCTTCACAGATGAACCCCAATTCCCCAAAAAGGGAACCCTTGATTTTGCCTTAGAACAGAAAGACGTCATTCTGCCCTGGACGCGCCGTCTTCCTGCTTTATATGAGGAGCGTTACCAAGAAGATCTGTTAGATGTACTGCCGCAGTTGTTCTGGGAACTTCCGAATGGTCAGCTTTCCCGGGCTCGTTATCGCTTCCACAATCTTGTGGCCGATCTTTTTGCTACCGCCTATACCGGCCAGATTGGAGATTGGTGCCGTGAGCACGGAATCGCCCTGACAGGACATGTCATGGGAGAACCTACCCTACTTCTGCAAACCCAAGAAGTGGGAGACGCCATGCGCTGTTATCCTTCGTTCGGCATCCCGGGCATCGATATGCTCTGCGATTTTCATGAGTATACCACCGCAAAGCAGACACAGTCCATGGTGCACCAGATCGGTGCTCCTGCCATGCTGTCGGAGCTGTATGGCGTCACAGGATGGGATTATGATTTCCGCGGCTACAAGCTGCAAGGTGACTGGCAGGCGGCTTTAGGCGTCACAGTTCGTGTTCCGCATCTGACCTGGATGACGATGAAGGGAGAAGCCAAGCGAGATTATCCGGCTTCCATCGGCTATCAGTCTCCCTGGTGGGATCAATTCTCTTTGGTAGAAAATCATTTTGCTCGCCTGAATACCGCCATGACACGCGGCAAGTCTGTTGTCCGCGTGGCTGTCGTTCATCCCATTGAGAGCTACTGGCTCTATTGGGGCCCCTCGGAACAGACCGCCGCGCTTCGCGAACAGCTGGAACAAGGTTTTCAGTCCCTGTGCCAGGATCTGCTCTTTGGTTCGATTGATTTTGATTATATCTGTGAGGCTAAACTCCCGGAACTTTGTGCAGAGGGTGGCAATCCTCTGACTGTGGGACAGATGCAGTATGATGCGGTTCTGGTATCTCAGTGCCGGACTCTTCGTTCTACTACACTGGATCGTCTGGAAGCTTTCCAGGCACAGGGCGGCTGCCTGATCTTTGCCGGTGATGCGCCGGATCATGTGGACGCTGCGCCCAGCACCCGTGCCCAGGCCCTCTATGAGAAATCTACCCACGTAAGTCTGGAGACGACTTCTATTCTGGAGGCTCTGGAGCCCTTCCGTCTGGTAGATATCCGGAAGCCGGACGGCAGTCGAGAGGATCGGATCCTATACCAGCTGCGTCAGGATCAGGATCATCTATGGCTCTTCTTAGCCAATGGCAAGAATCCCACCTGTCCCGATGTAGACGATGCCGGACAGATTCGTATCCGTATTCAAGGCGAATACAAGCTGACGGAGTATAATACCTTGACCGGTCGGATCACACCGCTGCCAGCTCATTACCAGAATGGATGCACGATTTTGGATCGTCAGTGGTACATCCACGAGAGCCTTCTATTAAAACTGGAAGCCGGGCGTTTAGAAGGAGAGGCTCTTCTTCCGCAGACTTTGCAGAATCCGGATATGTTCTTTGGCCCGGTAGATGTGGAACTGGAAGAACCCAATATGCTGCTTTTAGACATGGCGGAATACTCTTTCAACGGCAGTCCTTTCCAGGCGGAGGATGAACTCCTGCGGATTGATAATCGGGTACGCAATCTTTTAGGAATTCCTGTACGCCGTAAGGAAGTCGTGCAGCCCTATCTTCTTAAGGAAGAGGCGGCCAAAGACCATTTGACTCTCCGCTTCACTATCCCCAGTGAGATCGAAGTCACCGCTCCTCATCTGGCATTGGAAGACGAAGCCCTTACTTCGATTCGTTTGAATGGTGAGGATGTGCCTTCCCAGGCAGATGGCTGGTACGTAGATGAAGATATTCATACCGTTCCTCTGCCGCCTCTGCACGTGGGTCTCAATATTCTGGAAATCACCGTGCCGATCGGGCCCAGAACCAATCTGGAGGCCTTCTATTTGCTGGGTGATTTTGGTGTGCGCCTCAATGGAACCCAGAAAACAGTGACTTCTCCGGTACACCGTCTGGGCTTCGGTGACATCACAAGCCAGGGATTGCCCTTCTATACCGGAAATCTCCTGTATAAGATGCATGTTCGCACACAGGGTGGTCTTACTCTGCGAGTTCCTCGCTATCGCGGTGGACTGATCAAAGTCTTTGTCGATGGCACGGAGGCCGGCAACATTATCTTCTCACCCTATAGTCTGGCTCTGCCTGATCTATCGGCTGGAGACCACGAGATTGTGCTTCGTCTCTATGGTACGCGCTATAATGGCTTCGCGCAGCTGCATCATACCCCGGGCGTCTATTTCTACCAGAGTCCAAATTCTTGGCGTAGCAGCGGAGACCTATGGTGTTATGAATACCAGCTGAAACCAGCGGGTATCTTAAAGAGTCCTGAGCTCTACGATGCCCAGTTCCTCCGAGACAATGGAACCGTACGTAAAGTACAGAATAGTGCTCACTTCTCGGACGAAGAATAAGAAAGGAACTTTGTCATGAATTCTATATCTTCTATTGAAAACCTTACGGACGATATGCTCTCACACCTCTCCCGATTAGTCAAGCATAATTCTGTCCAAGGCCCCGCCCTTGCGGATAAGCCTTTTGGAGAGGGCCCTGCGGCAGCCCTTGGAGAGGCTCTTTGTATTGCTGATGAAATGGGCTTTTCCACCGTTAATATGGAAAATTACTGCGGATATGCCGAGATGGGAGAAGGCCAGGATATTATCGGTATTGTTGCGCATCTGGATGTGGTGCCTGCCGGTGATGGCTGGGATACCGATCCCTTTACTTTGACTCGCAAAGAAGGACGTGTCTATGGCCGAGGCGTCAGTGATGATAAGGGAGCTATTATCGCCGCGCTCTATGCAATGAAACTTCTGCGGGATTCCGGGCAGCCTATTCGTAAGCGAATCCGTCTGCTCATGGGCTGTAACGAAGAATCCGGTTCTGAGTGCATGAAATACTATGTGCAGCACGGAGAGCCGATTACCACTGGTTTCACACCGGATGGATATTTTCCGGGAATCCATGGAGAAAAAGGCCTTTGTTCCATGACTGCTTACAGCAAAAATACGCATATTCTCTCCATGAACGGTGGCTTTGTGACGAATGCGGTCTGTAGCCACTGCGTGACAGAAGTTCCTCTCACCTGTGTAGATCCGGTCAAACTGGAAGCCGCGTTTGCAAAGACGCCGCTTGTCTCCTCTTCTGTTACCGTACTGAAGGATCGTCTGCACATCGAGGCTCAGGGGACCGCCGCACATGCCAGTACACCGGATCTGGGCGTCAATGCGGCAGCCTATACCATGTGGGCTCTCAAGGAAGCGGGTATGCAGGATGACTTTGTCGATTTCTATCTGTCCCATCTGGGAACCGATTGCGACGGTGCCGGTATCGGATGCAAGTTTGCAGACGACTATGGCGCGCTGACATTCAACAACGGGATCGTGGAAACGAAAGATGGTACGATTCGCTGTACCATTGACATCCGTTTTCCCGTTACCTTAACCGCTGAAAAGCTGAAAGCCATGGCCACCCCACATCTGGAGGATGCACAGGGACGTATCGAAATCCAACACATCGTCGAGCCTCTATTCTATCCAGAAGACTCCCCACTTGTACAGGATCTCTATCGGGCCTATGTGGAGGTGACCGGAGATACCTCCCATAAGCCCATGGTCATCGGCGGCGGTACCTACGCCAAGAGCATTCCCGGCATCATCGCCTTTGGCTGTGAATTCCCCGATACGGATAATCATATTCATGATGTCAATGAATCTCTGGATATCCATGAATTCCAGATGCAGACAGCCATTTATCTAAAGGCTTTGCAAAACATGCTGGCAGAATAAAAAACTGTTAAATACCGCAAGAACCGGCAGATACTTTTCCCTGGTGAAAAAGTGTCTGCCGGTTCTTATTCGTCTAAGCCGCATTCAAGGCTTCTATACTTTCAAGATCAACGCCAGTGACCGAGTTCCTCGACGATGCGATCTGCCATCTCATAAAATACGCCATACGCAGAATACTTTGCCTGTTCCAGATCCTGAAACTCTTCTATAAAGTCAACGTCTCCCGGTTCCTCCTGCTCTCCCGTCATATACGCAAAAATACTATGTTCGGAAAGGGAATAATGCTTGGAAAGGAACGCATTCACATGCAGATATCTCTTCACAAAACAACGCCCTTCCATACTTTCGATCACAAGTTCCGCATCTCGCGCCTCCAGTTCCTCGCCAACAGGAGTCACCTTCGAACGTACTCCAACCACCCTCATCATTGTTGCTGCCTCCATTTTTGCTCATATTTCCGGAAAAAGTAGGTGGGCGTACAGCTCCAGGCATGGCAGTAACTATTGATGATACTGGAGCCATACGGCGATTCTGTCTTATTTTTAGGATTATATAGCTCCCAGAAGGTATCCGCACCTTCCTGAACCATGCCGCCCCAGTACGTTCTGATATACTGCATCGCACGCTCATATTCTCCGCATAGGATACATGCGGCAACAAAATGATGGTTCATATAAGGCGTCACCATATTCATCTCCGGATCCAGTGATAGAATCCGATCTAACAACTCCCTATTGGTCTCCGTATCCCAGACCTGAGCCAGGATCATCCATACCTGGGATGCGTACGAAATTTGCCGTTCTTTACCGCTGATAAAGAGTCTCTGTTTGGGATCCCACAAATAGTCTTTCGCCGCCTGCACCGCCCGTTCTAACCACTCTTCCATTCTATTCACATCATAGCCCAAAAGGTCTGCCAACCGGATTCCGCATCGCAGGCAGTAGATCAAAACGCCCTGTGCCCCGGCCTGCTTATTCAGTCCAGCCTTCCAATCCAGAAATGCCTGATTCTCTTCTCCGATCAAAAAATGCTCATCTAGGGCTTGCACCCCGATTTCCAGCTGACGATAGGCTACGTCCCACAGTTCCCGTGCCGTCTGTATGTCTCCGCTGGCCTCATAGTAGTCCAATAAAACGGCGACATAAAACAGGGCGTAATCATACATATATGTATCATCCACTTGTATGACAGGTTCCGTAAACAGGCAGGCTCCTACCGCTCCATTTTCCAGTCTGCTTCCGGCAAACAGATATAGACAGCGCTTCACCAGATCATAGTTCCGAAACGTTTCATAATTTGCGATCGCCTCCAGGCGCAAATCCCCCATCCACAGTCTGCGATCCCGCTTCGGACCATCTTCAAAAACGTCCTGCATGCAGTCTTCCAGTGTCTTTATACTGACCTGGTCCATACGCCGCAACAAAGCATCTCCATAAGATAAGGCGGGTACCTTCGAAGCATCCACAGCGGAAACCGAAAGAAACGATACCTGATCCAGCCGAATCTTATATTTTCTGGACGTATCCAAGACGGTGATCTCCAAAAAACGCATCGCATACCGTCTAGGAAGCGTCAGAACCGCTGGAAACACATCGACATGAATATATTCTTCCTGAATCCACGATCGACTGATCCAGCCATCATAGTCTTCCGCGCGATCCGTGATCTCCGTCGCATTCTCTCCAAACTTGAGTTTCATAAAAAGAGGGGCGTCTGGCGGGCTTCCTACTGTTGATATATGTAATGTCAAATATCCCACGTAATGATCCTCGAAGTCGAGACAAATGGTCTCTCCTTTTCCCATTGTAATCGTACGCAATGCCTCTGCATTTTTCTGTTCTATTATATGCCCCTTCCCCTGATCGTCCTTCTGAATCTTGACGATGTGATTCGGATACCGCACCGTTTGAACCAGCTGGGGCTTGAGTCCTTCTGCCTTCTTCAGGAAATCTTCTCTCACCATACGCTGCATCGACCTTACCTCCTTCTTTTTCATGCAACACTCTCATTATAACGGAATCTTTCTCATTTGGCAATACGGTGGATTTCTTGGATTCACTCACCCTTTTTTCTACGCCGCATATCCTAATAGGGAAACCAGACTTTCTCTATGAAGGAGGGATACTGTGGAAGATCGCAAATCGAGCGGCCGTAACTATGGTACTCGCCGCAATTATCTGCGTCCTGGCATCGAAAGCCAAGAACGCAGATTTGGTGCCCCCACAGAATCAATGCAAAGCAAAAACTTTTGGGAAGATTCCATCTGTGTAAATCCTCAGATGGAGAACGGATGCCAGCCAGAATCCCTTTGTCCGGGACTTCCTCTGGCTGCTGCCTATGTTCCCATGCAGCCTTTTACGGGACTCGTTGGTCCGGATGAAGCGCTAGAGCGCGGCTCATCCTTCGATAATCTTTATATGCCATATAAGAGGGGAGGGTGTGCATGATGAAAAAAGCCTGTGATCATCGTCAGGGACTCCTCATGGATATCCAGAAAGTGGACTTCATGCTTTACGATCTGAATGAATTTCTGGATACCCATCCCACCTGTCAGGAAGCTCTCCAGGAATTCTCGAATCTGGTGCGTATTTCCCAAAAACTCCGCTGTTCTTACGAGAAGCAATATGGTCCCTTGATGGCCATGACCTGGGACTCTAGCGAAAGTGAATGGCCATGGATTCAGAATCCATGGCCCTGGGACGTACAGTAAATTTTAGGAGGTGAAACTATCTTATGTGGTATTACGATAAAAAATTACAGTATCCTGTCAATATCAAAAAAGGAGATCTGAACATGGCCAAGTGCATGGCTGCCCAGCTCGGCGGCTCCGATGGTGAACTTGGCGCGAGCCTTCGCTATCTGAGCCAGCGCTATACCATGCCCACCGGTAAATCCAAGGGATTACTGACCGATATCGGTACAGAGGAACTGGCACATGTAGAGATGATCTCTACCATGATGTATCAGCTGATGAAAGACGCTACCATTGATGAGATTATTGCCGCTGGGCTGGCGCCTTATTACACACAGCACGGCAAAGCCGTCTATCCCTCTGATGCCAGCGGTATTCCGTTTACGGCTGCCTATTTTCAGTCACAGGAAGATCCCATCACAAACATCTACGAAAATATGGCTGCGGAACAAAAAGCCCGCAGCACGTATGAACGCCTGATCAACCTGGCAAACGATCCCGATGTGATCGAACCCCTCCGATTCTTACGTCAAAGAGAAGTGATTCATTTTCAAAGATTTGGTGAAGCCTTGCAGGATGTGAGTTTTCATCAGATGAGCCCCAAATATCACTGAACGATCTGGCGCCGAGTCTCTGTCTATGGGACTCGGCGCTCTCTATATTTCTTTTATCGTCTCATATAAAAACGGGGCTGTTGCAAAATCCCTACGCTGGTCTCACCATTTATACAGAATGCAAGAGTATGATCTCCTAAGGAGTTCCGTGAATGCACGGACTCCTTTTTCGTTTCCAGGACGTTCCATAAAGCTGAGAAATCCCGGAGTTTTCTCATTACTCGAAGCCTGATTTTATTACATCTGTTTCAAGACTAATGAGAAATCCGGGGTTTTTCTCATTAGTCCAGCTGAGAGATGATTTCTCGCCTATTTTGCAACGCCCCCGTTCCATAAAGACGGATTAAGACATATGAGAACTATTCGCTGTTTCCAGGCTACTTTCCTGGGGCACGCTCGATTCCTCAAATAGGCTGGATTCTTCGAGTATACTTGATTCCTCGGGTATGCTGGACTCCTCTGGCACACTCGACTCCTCCGGCACACTCGATTCCTCGGGCTTGCTCGACTCCTCAGGCACACTCGATTCCTCGGGCTTGCTCGACTCCTCAGGCTTGCTCGACTCCTCAGGCTGACTCGATTCCTCGGGCTTGCTCGACTCCTCGGGCTGACTCGATTCCTCGGGCTTGCTCGACTCCTCAGGCTGACTCGACTCCTCAGGCTTGCTCGACTCCTCAGGCTTGCTCGACTCCTCGGGCTGACTCGATTCTTCGGGCTGACTCGATTCCTCGGGTGTAACTACATATACATATGCGGTCGCGGTTCCCGTTCTTCCCAGCACATCTGTCAGAGAATATGTAATCCGATAGGTTCCTTCCTGATATGGATTGACGGAACCGCTAACCTGTACGGATGATGTTTTGTCATTGCCACAGGTATCATATCCCCGAACCCCCGACAGCAGATTAGGTACAGAGTCTCCCTGCTCTATGGTATAATTCTGTATCCCTGTGAAATAAGGTTTCTTCGAATTCCACGGGTTCGAAGAAGATGGATCCGTAGGATCCCAATTTGTCGTCGAGCTAGTTGGCAGCTTTATCGTAGCCGGTTTTCCCAAAGGATCCGCTCCGCTTCCATAATAATCAATCTCAATGACCGTATTATAAGCATCGCAGTGTGTATACATCCAATACGCATCTCCAGCCGTCAGTCTAACACAGCCCGCTGAACATGTGGTTCCCAGATTATTATAATACGATGTATAAACACCGTCTTCCCCCTTCCAGGCAGATGGCACGGTATGGAACAAATAATTTCCCGTGATATGGGACACGTACTGTCCCCATGTATTCCCTTCCAGCCCATTCCACCTTGCCTGATAGCCCATCATGAAGACACCAGTCGGAGTGCTTTGTCCTGTGGAACAAGTCATCGCTTTCACAGGTACCGTATGCTTTCCGCTGCTATCCTTCGCGTAAATCGTCACCACATTGGTACTCTTATTCACACGAATCAAATACTTCGTATCATAGGTATCTGAAGACTCTTCTCCCCGGGAGGACTCTTCTTTGGACGAATTATTCTTTGAGGATTCATCCCGTGAAGAATTTCTATCCGAAGAGTCTTGTTTGCTGGAATCCTCTTTCGTCGTAGACGAATCTTCTCGTGACGAATTTTCTCTCATAGAATTCTCTTTAGAAGATTGTTCTCCGATACTGGAGTCTTCCTCTGATGTTAGCCCACCTGACTCCTGCCCTCGTGAACTTTCTTCTCCTTGACTCCCAGAGTCAGTGAAAACACCACTCACTTCCTGCTGGGCAGATGAATCTAGTTGCGAATCTGGAGTATCCTGATGGCATCCCAACACCCCAAAGGTTACTCCTGTCAGAAATACTGCCAGCATCACAACGACCGCCAATGTACGGAATATTGTTTTCTTCATATCCGATCCCCCTCCGAAGGAAAATCACATCTGCACGGCTGCAGAGAATTTCTTCGCTACGGCAAATGTCTTATTATGCCTATTATACCATGGATTTCTCATTTCGACAACGAGATTATGCAAACTTAAATAAAACGTAATAAATCCGTCTTATTTTAACCGCCACAGTGTCTGCGAGGCATCGCTAGGCATCCGCCAATCTCCTCTGGGAGACAACGCCACGGATCCAATCTTCGGTCCATCCGGCAGACAAGACCGTTTGAACTGTTGCTGAAAAAATCTGCGATAAAATGTCTCCAGCCAATGATGAATGCAATCTGGCTCATATTCCCCTTGAAATGCGTATTGCGCTAAATATTCTATCTTCTCCGGCGTGCATCCCCAACGAATACAGTAATACAAGAAGAAATCATGCAACGCATAAGGTCCCACCAGATCCTCCGTCTTCTGTGCAATCTCGCCATCCTTCGGGGGCAGCAGTTCGGGACTCACGGGAGTATCCAAAATGTCTAACAGTACATCCCGCAATGACGCATCCTTCGTCCTCTGTGCCTCATGCTGCACCAAATACCGTACGAGCGTCTTGGGTACCGAGGCGTTCACACCGTACATGGACATGTGATCTCCATTATAGGTTGCCCACCCAAGCGCCAATTCAGAGAGATCTCCCGTACCGACAACAAGACCATTACAGCCATTCGCCACATCCATCAGGATCTGCGTACGCTCTCTCGCCTGTGCATTCTCGAATACCACATTATGCTCTTCTTCATTATGGGCAATCGCCTGAAAATGCACGCGTACTGATTCTGCGATGTCGATCCTGCGGCATTCGATACCGAGACGATCACAGAGAAGTTCCGCATTGGATCGGGTTCGATTCGTCGTACCAAAACAGGGCATCGTAATCCCCAATACACGTTTACGGTCCCATGCAAGCTGATCCGCTGCCCGCACCGCAACAAGCAAGGCCAGCGTGGAATCCAGCCCACCAGAGATCCCAATCACGGCATGATCCGCATGCACATGAGAAAGACGCTTTTTCAATCCATTAGCCTGCATAGACAGGATCATCTCCAGCCTTTCCTCCGCCTGCGGCACGAAAGGATATTTCGAGATGTCTCTCGTCAGTCTTACCGCTGTCTCCTTCAGCTCGAATGCAACTCTTTCATAGCCGTCCGTCTGGCTAATCCAGGTCGACATTCTGCGTCGGTCATACAGCATTCGCTCTACATCGATTTCTGTTACAATCATACTATTTTGAAATGGCTCGCTCTCTGCCAGTACCCGACCATTCTCCGCAATCAGGTTATGACCGGCAAACACCATATCCGTCGTCGATTCTCCATCTCCCGCATCGCAATATACATAGCCGCACAGAAGACGTGCCGACTGTCCTTCTACCAGGCTGCGGCGGTACTCAGCCTTGCCGATTGTCTCATCACTGGCGGACAGGTTCACAATCAGTGTAGCCCCTGCCATAGCTAGGCCAATGGACGGTGGAGAAGCTACCCATAAGTCTTCGCAGATTTCCACTCCCACCACCAGTGCCGGCTGATTGGCACATTCGAAAAGCAGATGATTCCCAAAAGGAATCTCTCTGCCTTCCCACCGGATTCTCCGATTTTCTTCCGGCGCCGGTGTAAAATGCCTCTGCTCATAAAATTCACTATAGTTCGGCAGATGTTTTTTAGGCACTAGGGCCAAGATCCGTCCATCTTGAATCACAGCGGCACAATTATAAAGTTTCTGCTCAAACAATACCGGCAAGCCCACGAAACTCAACAGACCGGCGCATTCTTTGGATTTTTCCACAAGATCTTCCAGCGCCATCCTGGCTCCTGTTAAAAGACTCTCCTGCAAAAACAGATCGCCACAGGTATACCCTGTCAACGAAAGTTCCGGGAATACCACTATCTGTGCTCCCGCCTGATATGCCTGTTCCATTCCCTGCGCGATCGTGCGTGCATTATGCGGACAATCCGCCACTTCCACCCGCGGCGTGATCGCGGCTACTTTTATAAAGCCATATTTCATATGCGTTGTTCTCCTTCTCGGTTGACTGCTTGCCAACTCTCTTTCATCTTATCATATTGCCTTTATTTTTTCAATTCTTCCTGTTGCATTTCTCTGTTTTACCATGCTATAATACTCACAAACCTACTCGTAAGGAGGGTCACACATGGAATATAAAACAGCCAAAACAACTTTTCATCGGGATTTTACCATCGCACATACGGATGACCGTCTGTACGGTTCCTTCATCGAACATTTGGGCCGAGCCGTCTATACCGGCATCTATGAGCCAGATCATCCGCTGGCGGACGAAGATGGTTTTCGTACGGATGTCATGAAACTGGTGCAAGAGCTTCGCGTACCGATTGTCCGCTATCCTGGCGGAAATTTCGTTTCAGGATTTCGTTGGGAGGACTCCGTAGGCCCCAAGGAGTCCCGTCCGCGCCGCCCAGAACTCGCCTGGCGTACGATCGAAACCAATCAATTCGGACTGAATGAGTTTATGCGCTGGTGCCGTAAGGTGGGAACAGAACCGATGATGGCGATCAATCTGGGGACTCGAGGTGCAGATGCCGCCAGAAACCTTGTGGAATACTGCAATCTGCCGGCCGGTACTTATTACAGCGATCTTCGAGTGCAGCATGGCGCTCCCGATCCCCACAATATTCACCTTTGGTGTCTCGGCAACGAGATGGATGGCCCCTGGCAAATCGGCCATAAGACAGCCGATGAGTACGGCCGTCTGGCGTTAGAAACTGCGAAGGTCATGAAATGGGTGGATCCTTCTATCGAACTGGTGGCCTGCGGCAGTTCCAATCTGGACATGCCTACCTTTGCTTCCTGGGAAGCTACTGTTCTCGAACACACCTACTCCCATGTAGACTACCTATCCATGCACCAATACTATGATAATCAGGCTCAGGATACGGCCGATTTCATGGCTTCTTCCGTCGCGATGGATGCCTTTATTCGTTCTGTGATCTCGATCTGCGACTATGTGAAAGCGAAACTGAAAAGCAAGAAGACGATGTACATCAGCTTTGACGAGTGGAATGTTTGGTACCATTCCAAACAGCATGACGCCGTACTGGAACCCTGGAGCATCGCACCGCAGCAGGTAGAAGACGTTTACAATCTGGAAGACGCGATCCTGGTAGGGTCGATGCTGATTACGCTGCTCCGCCATGCAGACCGGGTCAAGATCGCCTGTCTGGCACAGCTCGTCAATGTGATTGCGCCGATTCTCACCGCCCCCGGCGGCGGGGTTCTTCGCCAGACCATTTTCTATCCTTTCCTGCACGCTTCGAATTATGGTCGTGGGACAGTCCTGGCCGGTGTGGTAGACTCTCCTAAGTATGACAGCAAGAATTTCACGGATGTTCCGATGCTGGATTGCACGGCAGTTCTCTCGGATGATGAAAATGAACTGACTCTGTTCGCAGTCAACCGAAGTGAGGATACACCGCTCCTATGGGCACCTTCTCTCCAAGGTTTTGAGGCGTATCGAATCCAGGATCACATAGCGCTGGAAGGCCCGGATCGTTATGCGATCAATGATTTTGATCATCCGGACCGTGTAGCTCCGATTCACAAAGCACTGCCAAAAGAGAATTCCTTCCTGCTCTCTCCCCTATCATGGAATGTGATTCGGCTTATCAAAGCCTGATCGTATGACCATATAACAACCCCCTATAGAACCGATTCCTATTGGGTTCTATAGGGGGTTTTCTGTCCCATGCGTCAAACAGATGATCCGGTCTCTGCTTCTGCCACCGTCACCTGAATGACATCACCCGGCTGTTTGTTCATCTTTTCTCGGATCTCTTTCCGAACTCCCAAAATATAACAAACTGTACCGTCTTCATTTTTTACTCCCATATTGACGATACTGCCATCATAGGGGATCCCGTCAAAGGTCGCGTGTACCTTCACACGGCCCTTTCCAAATTCTTTTCTCACATCGTACGGGAAACGAATATAGGCGCCTCCTTTTTCAGGTACTGGCTCTATCACGGCCTGAAAGGTATAGACCTTCTCCTTCATATCCGTCTTCCTCTTATATGCTGCTGGCATAGGACCATATGATGCCATCCCATCCCGCAAGCTTTGACTCATAGGTGCCGCTTCCGTATCGAGATCGGAGATATGGGCAATCTACTGCCATATTTCCTACAGGAATTTCCTCTCCTTGTACCAGGAATGGTTCTCCAAAACACATATGATGATTCTTGGGTGACTCATAAACTACACACTCTTCTTTTACCTCTATGCGAGCATGTTCCAGACAATCCATGAACGCTTCGAAACTGCCGTCTTCCCTCTTAGAACCGCACTCCGCAATCCAACAATTCTCATTTCCCTGACTTATGAGTTCCCGCATCGCATAGGCCCCCGTATCGCAGAGCACATGGGGCTTCCAAGACCAGATCCCCACATAACTCTCTCCCATTCTGCCAAATGTCCAGTTGCCTCTATGCTGACATTCATCCAGCCTTCGGGTATCCAAATGACAATGCGTCATCCAGACATATGGATGCTGAACATGCTGCCACCGCACGCACAATGTGTTTCGATACTGATACACCTGAGGAACGCTGGCCTGTCCCGCCCAGTAGTCCGGACGCAATCCGCTTCCTTCTCTCATCGTAAACGGAGCAGAGAAGAAAATAATGGTATCCTTCGGCAGCGTAATCTGCGCTACATGAAGATGTGCCTCGCAGGCTCCGACGTTATGATTCCGTACACTGGAGATCATATATTCCGGCGTTCTCATTGCGGTAAGATCCGCGTTTTGCTTTCCTGTATGATACAGTCCCGACTTATACCGGAAGTGTGTCTCTTCATAGTGGCTGGCAGCCTGCAGAATTCCCTTCGGCGGCTGATATCCGTCTACCGCAATCGACATGACTCCCGGCTCGATCTTCAATGCCGCAGCATCCTCCCCAAACAAAAGATACAGAATCGATGTCGTTCCCTGTTGAAATGGATTTCGCATGGGCAGATTATAGCTGCGTCCTCTGGGCGAAGCTATGGCCCCATGATATTGATTGACGGCCAAGTAGAAAACAATCAAATGCGTCAATTCCGTTGCCATGGTACGAATGCTGAATTCCTCATAGGGAGTCATTTCCTGTAACGCCAACAGCGGTCCCAGGGTGATCGGAATATAGGAATCCGAATGAAACTCATTCAGTCCAAACCGAATCCGTTGGCTTAACCACTCCATGAGATGCATGCGCCCCTTCATACTATGAAATAATCCATTCTGACCGCTGTTCGTGAAAATATCCTGCGGAAACAGAAGTCCCGCCAGGTATTCCAGCGTATGAAATCCCATGCGATGATTTTCCGAATCAAACCACATCATACAGTCATTCGCTTCATCTACCCAATACTTAAATCCCAAAACCGCTTGACGAATACGTTCTATATACGTTTCCGGCAGATGCACCTCTCCACGTTCCGCATACACGATCCGCAGAAGCGGCAATAATGTGAAGTCCGCACAGTCATCCCGCCGATCTACCACCTGACACGCCCGGTCTATCTGCTCATAGGAAATACGATCATACTGCCCCAATGCATACTGTGCCCATAGAATGTCTGCGCGATCCCGTTCATGTTCTTCCGGAACCAATGCCGCACAGGCCCGCAGAAAAATCTGCCTGCGTTTTTCAAACGCCGCTTTTCCTGGCAACGGTTCAAAGACATGGCAAATCGTCAGCGGGAACTCCCTCTTGGCAATCTCCTGTTCTCCCACAAACCATCGAACGGTTACCGTATAGGAACCTGGTAATAACCCTTCCGAAATCAGGAAGCGGCCGCCTCCTCTTCCATCTATACACGGGCCATTCTGAAGCTGAATCTCCACGCGGAACCATGCTGCATCGTATGCCCCTACATGCAAGTATACTGGGTTGTTTTCTCCATATGTGTCTTCTTCCATACAGGTATGCTGGATACTATGTTCAATCTCCTGCCGCAGCGCACTGTCCATGCTTAAAGAGCATTCCGATTCCAGCGCCGCCTCAGAAGAAACCAATTCCAAGCACCATCCGACTTCCGCCATACGAGCTATGCGGGCCATCAAAAGTGTCTGCTGATTCTCTCCCTGTATCAGCGGTACTTGAATCTGTACTGGCTTCTGCTCTCCTTCCAGTTCTCCATCCCATAACAACTTCCCGTTACACCATAAAGATCCCCAGGCAGACAGCCTGCTTCCCAGTCGCAGAACCACCTGCTGCATCTCGTGGCTGATCAACTGCTGATGCGCCAGGATGCATCCCAAATGATTCGTGACAAAATATTGACCGAACCCCGTATACTTCTCCGGTGTATCCAGATAGTACCACTGCGCCTCTGCCCCTCCTGGAAGACAAACTGAATCATTCTCTCGGGGTGACGCCTCCGCCAGCTCGGCCCCCATCTGCTTCAGAAACTCCGCCAGTACATCACGGCCTACATCACATCGGGAATTCTCAAAAAAAGTCCTCTCATCTAATTTCCCCGACATATCCCTATAGACGGGGCCAGCCACCAACCACGGTTTCAAAACCTCTCCAGCTGCAAGCTTTCTGGAAATATGATTTTTCATGCATGATCCCTCCCTCTGGATCCTGTGTATTTTGTCCTACCATATCACACATTAGAGGTCTTGTCAATGCTTGAAAAAAGAAGATATCCAGTTCCGCTCTTTTTCTTAGATCTGACGAATCCACTCGTCTATGATATTATTGCCCCAAAACATGCCTCGCATTGTCATCCGTATCTCCCCATTCTCTTCTATCAGAAGTCCTTCTTTCTTCATACGTTCTATCGATCCCGATAAGAAAACACGCAAGTCTTTTTTCAAACGCGCTGAATAGTCATCTAACCGCACTTTTGTTGTCTGCATATCATAAATCATCTGATCCAGGATTCGATATTCCGGATGAACGATTCGTCCTCTGGAACTGATCGGAATCTGCTCTGACAGAATCGGGACGGCAGCTGTATTATGATACAGGTACTGTTCAATATTCCCTCCGGCCCCATGTCCGATGGCGACACAGCTGCCTCCGGTATGACGGATCCGCATATAGTCATAGCGGTCCCTGCGCCGATGCACCAGCTTGGTCAGTTCCAACGGTTCATAGCCATCCTCCGCTAAGTCTTCGCAGATTTTCGCGAAAAGCGCATACTCTTTCTTAAGGTCAGCCATATCCCTTCTCTGTTCCTCTGTCAAACGCGAGGCCAGCGGTGTTTTCTCATGAATCATGAGCGAATAAAAGCTGATGCCTGCAAGATCCAAAGACCGGATCATCGCAAGGTCCTTCTCCAGCTCTTCCTCCGTCTGCCCCGGTAGGTTATACAATAGATCAATTCCAGTATTGCTTATCCCTGCTCGTATGGCGTTTTCTACACGTCTTGCCGCGAATTCCCCGCTTCCTCGTCTGCCCAACATTTTTCTTCTGTCATCCTGAAAACTCTGTATACCGATCGATAACCGATTGACGCCACCCTCCAGGAGTACCTCCAACATCTCATCCGTCAATTCGGTAGCCGAGGATTCCACGCTGATCTCCGCATGCGGCGCGATTTGAAAGTTCTCCCGCAGTGCATGCAGAATCACGCGCATCTGATCCGGCTGCAGCGCTGTCGGCGTGCCTCCTCCAAAATTGATCGCATCCACAGGCGCTTCCATATACGTCAGCGGCGCCAGACGTTGAATCTCCTTTACGATGTATTCGTGATATTCTCGCCGCTTCAGAATATCCGGGCGATGAAAAGGGCAGAATGAACATACTTTATTGCAGAATGGCACATGCAGGTATACGACCCGCCGGCTCGCGGCCGGTCGGGTCAGTATCTCCTGTAAATACACTTCCTTATCTATTGCTTGCGTATATCGATCCTTTAATGCCCGAGACGCATCGTGATGTGACTTATATCGAACCGTATACATCATTTACTCTCCCTGGAAAGAGAATGTGGTATCCGGATACAGGATCTCGGCCAATTTCTGATAGGCCTCGGCAAAACGACTATTCGGTTTATTATGGAATAATTCCTTTTCCAAATAATAGACCCGCCCGTTCTGTACCGCTTTCAAGGACTGCCACACGGGATTATCGCCATATGTGGCTTCTACCATTTCCTGTCCCTCTTCTACTCCTGCATGGCACTGTACCAGAATGATATCCGGATCCGCGGCGAATACGGTTTCCAGATTGATGTCCAAGCGTTCTGCCTCCGTCGTATTTTCCCATTGATCCACAATATTCACTGCGTTCATCGCTGTAATCATGCCGCCTACGACGGTATTCGAGGTATTCGCCTGTAAAGACTCCGCACCGGCAAACATGCTGAATACTGAAGGTGTATCCTCCGTCGGGCACTCCGCTAAGACATCCACCACATCATCCAATGCTTTCAGCGCGATACTGTCCCACAGTTCTGGCTGATCATTCAGGTTACAAAACACCTTAAACCACTTGAGATAATCGGAAAAGTCATTATAACTCACCGCAATCACAGGTATTCCCGCCGATTCCGCCGGCGTCATGATGGTGGAATATCCGCTCATGGCGGTGGAACATATGATCAGATCCGGCTGTAGCGCCACAATGCTCTCCACGTCCCACTTCTTGCCAGAAGACGATGTCGCGACCACCTGCATGCCCTCATCCTGGGTAATGTCTCTGCCGATATACTCCTCATACAGCGTTACCGAGGAATCTCCGCCGATGCATCCGATCACCTCTCCGCCCGCTTCGTACCATAGCGTCGTAAAACTGGCATACAGATTCACGACATTCTTCGGATTCTTCTGTATCGTGATCGGCGTGCTGCCATCTCCCGACGCATCCGTGAACGTGACCGTATCCTCATCGACGATGACCTCGTCCGCTTTTTCCAGGAATGTTGCCTTCATTTCTTCCTTCCAGGCCTCATCTTCTGACGCGGTCTCTTCCGCCTGCGATTCCTCCTCTGCCGAGCTCCCTTCGGCTTCCTGAGATTCCTCTGTCACGCTCGATTCTGCCGTCTGAGATTCCTCCACACTCGATTCCGTCAGAGACTCCTCCTGACTGCGGTTCGAATTGTCTGCACAGCCTGCAAAGGCTGTCACACACATCATCACACTCAACATCCAAATGACTATACGTTTCATATCTCCTGATTCCTTTCTATACGGTAGATGTAATTCTGGATCGAACAGGGATGAAGAAGGGACAATGATGCGCCTCATCTTGAAACACCCTGGCCTCGATCTGAAAAATGGATAATAAATTTTCTTCTGTCAGAACCTGTTCCGGTTCTCCCTGTGCATGTATCCCCTGATCTTTGATCGCGTACAGCCGATCCGAGTACCGCGCTGCCAGATTCAGATCATGCAACACCATGATGATCGTGATTCCCAGCTCTCGGTTGAGCTTCCGAACCAGCTCCAGGACTTCGACCTGATAACTGATGTCCAGGTATGTGGTCGGTTCGTCTAAAACAAGGATTTCTGGTTCCTGACAAATGGTCATGGCGATCCAGGCTCGCTGCCGTTCTCCCCCGGAGAGCGTGGACAGTATCTGGTTTTGCAGAGATTCCAGACCCGTTAAAGACAGGGCTTTGTCAATAATCTCCCCGTCCCTAGCCGTCAGCCCTCTGCCGAATTTCGAATGCGGATATCGGCCATAGGATACCAGCGTCCGCACATCGATGTCCGGCGGTGAGGTATGGACCTGAGCCAGATACGCAATCTTCTGCGCCAGAATCTTAGGAGAATACTGACTCAGCTTTTTATCCTGATAGATGATCTGTCCGCTCCTGGGTGTCACTGCCTTGGAAATCGTTTTCAGCAGACTGGACTTCCCACAGCCGTTTTGCCCGATGATGGTGACGACTTTCCCCTTGGGGAATTCCAAGTTGAGATTCTGGATCACCATCTTTTTTCCATATCCCACGGATATGTTTTTAAATCCAAAATACATAGATTACCTCATTCTTTCTGTCTCGTCCGCAGCAAATATAAAAAGAATGGCGCACCAATAAATGCGAGTATAATACTGACCGGAACCTCTCCCGGCGGCATAATGACCCTTCCCACGGTATCGCAGACTGTCACTAATGTAAATCCTAACAAGGTAGAAGCCGGAAATAAATACTTATAATCCGACCCTACCAGCAGCCGCGCGATATGCGGTACCACCAGTCCCACAAAGCTGATCAGACCCGCTACTGAGATCGCCGCGCCAGACAGAAGCGAAGAAACCACGATCAGAAAGAATCGAAACTTCTCCGTTCGCAGTCCCAACGAGTTGGCCGTTTCGTCACCCAACATCAGGATATTCATCTTGGCCGGCAGAAAGGCGCAGACCAGAATCCCAGCCACTGCGTAAGGAAGCATCATCGTCAGACTATCCCACCCAGTACCGTTCAATCCTCCTACCAGGAACCCGGACGCATTGCCCAGCGCATCGGCAAAAAAAGTCTTGATGATATCATTAAAGGCGCCAAACAAGGCAGATACCGCCATACCGGACAGGATCATCTTGACCGGACTCACACCTTTTTGATAGGCCAGCGCATAGATCAGCATCGTCGTGACAAATGCGCCTACGATCGATCCGATCGGAAGCAAATAATAATAGCTGGGAAAAACAACCAGAACCAGATATCCGACAAAGCTCGCGCCACTGGTGACGCCAATGGTGGAGGGAGATGCCATCGTATTGCGCATAACCCCCTGTAGGATACAGCCCGCAAGTGACAGGCAGACTCCCACCAACCCGCCCACCAGGATCCTGGGGAAGCGAATGTTCCAGATAAGCAGGCGCGCCGTGCTGTCATCTGCTATAAACAATGCCCTAAAGACTTCTTCCAGCGAAAAAGAAACAGTGCCGATCCCCACACAGATAAAAACAGAAAGCACGGCCATCACACCAAAGATGAGAATCACAAGGATCTTGCGGGGATATATCCTTCTTCCGGAAACGACTGCTGCTTGCATTTTATGCTTCCGTCAGGAACTGCCGTACTGCTTCCCTGGCGGCTTCCAGTTCCTGCTCGTTCGGATGGCCCAGAGACTCCTTCTGCCGCTCGAATCTTTCCAGAGACAAATGCCCCTTCTGCCCCTCCGGTATGCGTAGTCTTCTTGCTGTACGCCGCAGATCAATGCTGCCGCGGCACAGATAATGTCCTAATAGCACATTATTCTCATTCGCGAGCTCACACACCCTTCGATATACATCCTGTCCATGTTTAGATTCTCTCGCCGCCCCCAATGTACCGATCAGAATCAATCGCTTCCCCTGCATACGCTGAATCAACGCAATCGTATCATCATCCGCCGTACCGTGATTGCACCAATAGGACAAAATAAAGGTGTCAAATCGCTCTATAACTTCGTCATTGACATAACGAATGTTATAGGGGCCCACATGATCTGGCACAACCTCTGCTACAGCCGCCGCCAGTTTGTACGCATTTCCCGTAATCGTGGAAAAAATAATCGGAATTGTATTCATCGTTCCTCTCCTCTCTTTGGTTAGTCTTGTCTAACTTTGTGCGCTTATATAGACGGCTTATCGCCGCCGTTGGTTAGTTTTGGCTAACCTCCATATTTATACCATATCTTTTCCTTACCGTCAAGCTTTTCTTTCTATTTTCGCAAAAAAGAACCCGAAACTCGCGATTCGGATTCTTTTTGCACGTACTATGCTTTTCTTGTTTTTCTTTCTAGTTTCTCGTGCATGCAGATCATCAGTACCAGGATCACCAATAGATAACCCGGCAGCCAGGCAGCCGAAATATGATTGGCGATCAGGCCGAAGAGCGGAGGAAGCAGTAGAGATCCCACATACGCGCAAGCCATCTGTACACCGATCACCGCTTGTGATTTTTCCTCTCCGAAATGTGCCGGTGTGGAGTGAATAATGCAGGGATAGATCGGTGCACACCCTAGTCCAATCAGAATCAGCCCTGCCATGGCGACAAAGTTGGGGCCCGGTAACAATAAGGCCAGTACGCCCACGGCAATGATGCCCTGCCCCAATCGAATCATCTGCGTGTCATTCAGCTTAAAGGTAATGAATCCGCAGACTGCACGTCCCAATGTGATCCCCAGATAGAACATGCTGGCCAGGCTGGCTGTCGTGTCCGCGCTGATTCCCTTCTGCAGCGTCAGAAAACTGCTGGCCCAGAGCCCTGCTGTCTGCTCGATACCACAATAGCAGAAGAAGCACAGCATGATTTCTTTCGCTCCCGGAATCTGGAAGATTTCCCGCAAAGATAATGCCTTTCCTGGTTTAGCTCCTTTTCTCTCTACCCGAATATACTGACCCTTCCACAGCGGCAGACTGATAAACAAGATGACCGTCAGGGCCATCTGCAGGAATGCCACATAACGAAAACCGCTGTTCCATCCTGCCCCGCCGGTCAGGGCATATCCCATAATATAAGGACCTATCGTTGCACCAATCCCCCACATGCAATGCAACCAACTCATATGACGGCTCTTATAATGCAGCGCTACATAATTATTCAGAGACGCATCCACGCTGCCTGCTCCCAAACCATAGGGAATGGCCCATAGACAGAGCTCCCAGAAGGAATGTGCGAAGGAGAAACCTAATAGTGCAATCGCCGTACAGGCCACACTAAAGGCTGTCACCTTTCCTGTCCCCAGTTTTCGAGTCAATCGGTCGCTTTGCAGACTAGAAACAATCGTTCCTAAGGATATGATCATGGAGATCGCCCCCATATAGGAGACTGGTACGCCGAACTCCGGATACATCGTGGGCCAGGCCGACCCTAATAGCGCATCCGGCAATCCCAGACTGATAAACGAAAGATAGATGATTGCTAAAAGCAGATGTAACATATATTTCCCCTTCTTATTGATAGAACTGTGCCTGTGCCTGCCAGAGCGTCTTATACATGCCATCCTGCTCGATCAATGCCTTATGGTTTCCGCTTTGTATAAGTCTTCCATGATCGAACACCAAAATCTGCCGACAGAACCGACAACTGGATAATCGATGGGAAATGAAGATCACCATGCGATCCGGCGTAATACGGTGGAAACTCTCATAGACTTCTGCTTCCGTTCGCGGGTCTAGGGCTGCCGTTGGCTCATCCAAAATCATACAAGGTCCATTCTGATATAGGGCTCTGGCGATTGCGACCTTTTGCCCCTCACCGCCTGAGATTTCCACCCCCGCTCCATCATACTGTTTATATAAAGCGGTTTCCATGGTTACGTCCTTATCTTGCATCCAGCAATCTAATCCCACTCTTGCAAGCATCTCTCTGACCTTCGCTGCGTCATACTGCGCATTACAGGCAATCACTTCCCCCATCGACAATGCGGGTAAAGAAAAATCTTGAAAGACAGCGCTGATCAGCCGCCTATATTGTACCAAAGGAATATGACGAATGTCAATTCCATTTAAACGAATACATCCTTTTTGTGGTTCATAGAAACGACATAATAGCTTGATGAGTGTACTTTTACCCGAGCCATTGATTCCCACAACAGCTGTAGCCTCTCCCTGTCTAAAGGTACAGGACACGTTCTGAAGCACCCATTCTTTGGTATCCGGATACCGAAAATACACATTCTGAACTTCCAGGATGTATGGTTTTTGAGGAAGGAACTCCTCTTTCTCCTGTTCTTCCTGTTCTTCCGGAATCTCCAATAATGTGAAGTAAGGCTCCAGCAATTCTCCAAATCCAAGCATTTCTCCCATCGTATTCACTACTCCCAGAACTGCCTGTGTAAAAATACGAATACTACTGATATAGACTAAGACCATACCTGTACTGATTTCTCCATGTAAAGCTTTCATGATCGCAAGCCCGTAAATACATAGATCCAGTATCCCATTGCACAAAGCTGTCATGCATGGAATAAGTGCCTTCTCCTTCCCCAGTTTCTGCATGAGACGATATCCTATTGATGAACTCCATAACTTCTCAAACGCATTGCATAGGAACTCCCGCAATCCGTACAGACGAATCTCTTTTCCAAAATGATAGTCTGATATTAACTGCATATAGGCAAACGCGCTGCCATTCGCTGCATTTGCCTCCTGATTTAATTTCGTAATCTGATGATTCTTCTTCGCCTGCATTCGAAAAGAAATGATCGAAAGGCCTGCTGATAGCGTAAGAATCAGAACCAACGGGAACGGTCCGGTCCAGAATGATGGCACTGCATTCTTTTCTCCCAAGCTGAAGACCTGTATGAACGTCGCAAAGGCGAAGCACAGGCTAAAAAATCCCTGTATAAGGCTCTGTATTCGTGGAATCAGTGTTTCAAACTGAAACCCTCTCATTTTCGCCTGTTCTATACTGCGCTGTGCCTCCTGTACTCGATTTGACGTTATATCTTCCAGAGAATAATTCATCTGATGTACTCTCAGTTTCTCTTCAAAACGCAATTCGAATTGTGTAAAAAGAATTTCCTGCCAGCGATTCAGCAACGCTTTTCCCAGTACGATGCCTGCATTTAAGACTATCGCCCATATTGCGTATCCAATTAACGTGTCCCAATTGGCATCTGCAAGATAGGAATCAATGATACGCTGTGAGAAGATTAAATTGATAAAGGGTTGCCCCGCAGATAATACGTTGATAATCACCAGCAGCACTACCAGTATCGGTGTGATTCGAAAGAGGATTTTCAGTGCGTATACTATATTCTTCATACTGTACCCCCTTTATAATATTGGCTCTGAATCGTAAACATTTCCTCGTAATATCCTTTCTTCGCCAATAGTTCCTGATGCGTACCTTCTTCTATAATTCTCCCTTCTTTCAGAACAAGCACACGATCACAAAATTGTGTCGAAGCCAATCTATGTGAGATGAAGATGGCGCTCCTGTCCTCCGTCATCTGTTCATACTGCCGGTAAAACGCTTGCTCTGCCAACGGATCCAATGCTGCGGTCGGTTCATCCAACAATAGCAGGGTGGCTCCCTGATACATGAGTCGGTACAGCGTTCTCGCCAGAATGAGTCGTTGTTCCTGACCACCGGAAAGCACCTTTCCCTCTTTGTGCAATAGTTTCGTAACTGGTGTGTTGACATCTGGAAAAGTCTCTTCTAATCCGACCTTTCGAATACATGTCTGCACTGCTTTTTCCGCTTGCGGCATCTGATCAAATGCTATGTTTTCCGCCGCCGTCATCGGAAGAATATGGATGTCCTGAAAGGCCACCGCGAAATAAGTTTGCAGTTCTTCCGGCGCAAGTTCCTTGCCATCCACCAAAATCTTTCCCGAAGTAGGTTGATATAACCCGCACAATAGTTTCACCAGCGTGGATTTGCCAGCTCCATTCTCTCCCACTAACGCAATCTTCTCTCTCGGCTTCCATATCATGTTGATATCCTTCAAAATCTCTGCGCCCTCTTCATGATATCGAAACGACACATGCTGAAGTTCCAACTGCGGAATGTGATCTTGGGACAACGCTTCCTTCCCCTTCATCACTGGTAATTCCATGTACTCTCGAAATGCATCGACTTCCCGACTTCTCTGCGATATATAAGCGATACTCGTTGACAATTTAGATATAAATGCCGAAAACCCCGTAATCGCACTAAAGTAAAAAGTAAATTCTGAGATACCTAATTGATGTGTGAATAACCCCTGAAAGATGCAATAATATGCCAGGGCATCACGTAGAATCAACAATACCGTGTCGGAGATACCAATATAGACATTATAATAGGTAAGCTGCTGAGCCCATCGTATACGTTCATGTATTAACGCATGTATCTTGCCTCTCAGCCAATCTTGCATAGCATATAGTTTGATATCTTTATGACTCTTCTCGCTCTGGATGTAGGAAAACAGATAGTTTATCTTTCTTTCTATATCCACCCCTTCTTCCTTCTGATGATGCAGTCTTTTTAAAAAAAGATTCACAAATATAAGGTGTATCACAGATGTGAAAATCAGAATCGTTACGACCCATATATCAAGCGCCGCAACCATTCCCACATACAAGACAATGCTTAGGACACTGCTCCAAAGTTGTCCCAGTCTCGTGAGCATTCCGGTGATACCCAGCGCGTCATTCGTTAAAGTATGTAATACATACTGAAATCGGTTTTGTCCCTCCTTACTTTCTATGTAAGCATAGTCTAATTCCATATTCTTGCGAAATAAATCCGCTAAATAATGAATCTTATTATTCATGAGATGCGTATCATAACTGGCATCCACATAAGCACGAACAATATTGCAGCTCGTCAGCAATACAATAAGTCCCGCGACTCCAAACCATAACATGTTCCTCGTGATTTGCCCGGAGATTCCATCCAGTACCACAACTGGCAAATACATACTGATCCACGGTACGAATACCCCTACGAGAGTCTGCAATCCCAAGATCCCCAGAATCGCTTTCTCGTACTTCCACGTTTTTTTCAAGACATATAGAATATTGTTTTTCATGATCTTATTCTCCCCGCTTCACCATTCCTTACCTCATAGATCGTTTGACAGATCTGCTGTACTCTTTTGTCATGTGTTGCCACAATACAGATGTATTCTTTCGCAATATTCTGCAACGTACGTATGAAGATTTGAATCGATTCTTCATCTAGATTTGCTGTGGGTTCATCGAACAACATCACCTTTTTTCCTTGATAAAGCGCACGAGCAATCGCGATTCTCTGCATCTGTCCACTGGACATCGCCTGTTCTCCGTCTCCGATCCATGTCTCAAATCCCTGATCCAGGCCTTTAATATATTCCCAGATATTTGCCATTTTCGCGCACTGTGTCATTTTTTCATCATCCCTAGATTGCGCCATACAGATGTTTCCCGCCACTGTATCTCGAAAAATCAACTGGTCAGGTGGTACATACGCGCAATATCCGCATCCTATCTTCTGTATGTTCGTTTCAGAGTCTCCCATATGCAGATACACCCCGCCATTCGTCGGGATATATAAACCGGAAATTACCTTAAGCAGTGTACTTTTTCCACTCCCACTTTCTCCCACAATCGCTGAGATGTTTCCCGCTGGGAAACTTGCATTCACCTGCTGAAGTACCCTGGAGTCTCCATAGGCAAAAGAAAGATTTTTGACCTCCACACTTTGAATCTTCTCTTGATTCTTAATAAGTTTCCTCTCATATACTGTTTTTTCCTGCTCCAATTCATAAATAACACGTAGTCTTCTAGCGGATACGATCGACTGATTGGCTTTTGAGATCACGTCCCCTAAAGCAGTAAACGGCCAGATGATATAATTGGATAATTGTACAACCCCAATCAGGGCTCCTACCTCCAGTTCTCCCTGTACCACAAAATACGCACCGCCAGCCATCGCGATCATCATCATAGATGTGCCAAGAACATTATTCAGGAAAGAGGAACCTCCCTCGGCCACGCCTAATCTTCTGGCGCTCTCCACCTTTCGATCTAAAAGCTGGTCTGTCTTCTGTCCCAATATTCTTCCCATTGTACATGTCTTTAGAATCAAAATCTTATCTAAGATTTCCTGAAGATAGACCCGAATCCTCTCCTCATTTTCCTTATCCGCTTTACTCATCTTCTGTACAATCGGTGAGAAGACAGCGACACAAAAGATCAGCAACGGAACAACACAGATCAGAATCAAGGCCATCTTCCAATTCAAAAAGAACAGATACACAAGCGCTAAAATCGTTGTGAGTCCATTCGACACCGTCTTCCTCAAAATAGATGGAATACAATCCGCCACATGCTCCACATCCGCTGTTAAATATGTCATATATTCTCCTACGTGTTTTTTCTGCAGTGCAAGTAACGAAGCGTGATATATACGATTTTCCAGTTCCCCTCGCATACGTTTCCCTGTCTGATTCACCGCCATTCGATACGCGACCATGGTCATGAGTCCCATGAGCCCTTCTAATCCCAGAAAGAAAATAGCCCAAATCACATTCCTTCCAATGGATTGTTCCAGATTTCCCGCCGCGATATTCACCAGATTCATCAGCACTGTAGTCATTCCCATATTAACGACTCCCATCGCGATTCCGGCGAGGGATAGCAGAAGAAGATATCCTCGAGTCCCCCTAGTCTGTTTCCATATCCACTTCAATCCATATTCCTTCATGATCTCGCCCCCATTCTTCCAATATGTTCTGAGTGCTTCCTGCTAAGAACAGTATAACATATAGTACCTCGTAACGCAAGATACTGTTGTATATTTTCCTATTTGTTTCACGCAGTCTTTGTACTATACTGTATCTGATCTCATATAAGAAAGAAGGTTGTATTTCATGAGTATGAAAGAACGTTTGCATACGGGAGAACTCTATCTCCCCGATGATCCCGAAATTGTTTCTCTTCAGCAGGAATGCCTGGAACGTCTCTATGAATATAATGCGACACGTCCCCATGAATCTGAAAAACGAGCGGCTTTACTCCAGGAGATGTTTGCACAGATCGGAGAAGGCTGCTACATTGAACCTCCTCTCCGTTCCAATTGGGGTGGATACCATGTACATTTTGGCAATCACGTATATGCCAATTTCAACTTGACTCTGGTCGATGATACTCATATTTATGTGGGTGACCATACCATGATTGGTCCTAATGTGACCATCGCCACCGCGGGACATCCTCTTCTTCCCGAATTGCGTGAGAAAAACTACCAGTACAACATGCCTGTCCACATCGGCCGCAATTGCTGGATCGGGGCCGGTGCCATCATCCTACCCGGCGTTACGATTGGCGATCATACCGTAGTCGGTGCCGGAAGCATTGTGACTAAGGATTTACCTTCCAGCATTGTAGCTGTCGGTAATCCCTGTCATGTTTTACGTCCTATCGGCGCACATGATCGAGAGTATTATTTTCGAGAACATCGAATAGATCCGTCTTTCCTTGATTATTCCGATGCTGCAGAGCCGCCTGTCCAGTAAAGTAATCTATCGAGAGCAAAATTCTGAATCTCGATTGGCTCCCAATTTCTGGAATGGTGGTCCTCAAAAGAAAAGGGGTCGTTGCAAAATAGATGAGAAATCATCTCTCAGCTGGACTAATGAGAAAAACCCCGGATTTCTCGGCTTTACGGAATGTCCTGGAAACGAAAAAGGAGTCCGTGCATTCACGGAACTCCTTAGGAGATCATACTCTTTCATTCTGTATNNGCGTAGGTATTTTGCAACAGCCCCCGTACGCACAATCGTCAAAGATGATTTTTCCCATAAAATACCATAGAAAGCTTTCCCATTCCTCAATACGCCACACCAAGACTTCCGTCAAAGTTTGATGTCATTTGACGATAAACTCAGGGCGCGGCTCAGCCCCTACAACTATAGGAAACTGTCAAGCCGCGCCTGCTATGCCATATACACAAGTAGCTTTCGGTGATGCATTCTCTCATCATTCATTTTCTTCCACTTTCAGTTGATAAAAACTATCATCATTCTGACCCGAAGTCCATCCACATTTTCGCGCTATATGGCTCACCACGAAACACAGTAGAAACGAAACCGCCATTGCCAGGCATGCGTATAACGGACCATTGGATGTGGTAAACCCAGATAAAGCTGCGGGCAAAAACGCCGTCAGAAAGCCGCCAATCATACCCGCCCAGGCCCCCGCTCTATTGAGCCCTTTCCAATATAAGATCAGAAGATAGGGCGCCAGAAACGCACCGGAAATAATCCCCCAGGAATAAGACATCATCTCCAAAATCGGCGTCGGATAATTGGCAATCAGAAAACTCAAGACCACAAACACCAGACAGAATATCCGAGTCAGCGCCGCCAGACTCTTATCTTCTATCTTCTTAGCAATGTTGGTCTTCACCAGATCCATCGAGACTGTCGAACAGGCTGTAAGCGTAATGCTGGAAAGGGTAGATACCGAGGCTGAAATGAGCAACACGAGAATCACGCCAATCAGCAGGTTCGGGAGTCCTGCGGAATCTAACATGAGAGGAACCACATAATCCGTACCTCCATCTGGCAGTGTTTCTCCAAAAAACAGGTGCGAAAAGGAACCGATAAAATATCCGCCTCCAGCAACCAGTAGCGAGAAAAAGGTGGAAATGATGACACCTCGTTTTACTTCCCGCTTGTCTCGAATTCCGTAATATTTGTGTATCATCTGCGGGAGTCCCCAGGTCCCGAAACTCGTCATCAGGATCGTGGAGACGAGGGCCATCGTCGCACTCCCAGATAAGGGGGCCATCTCATGCGTACGCATGTATTCTGCCATCCGTGCAATCCCTTCACCCAGACCTCCTACCTGCTGGGATTGCACTACCAGAACAATCAATGCGGCTACTCCTACCATCATGATCAGCCCCTGGACAAAATCCGCCTTCAGCGTGGCCATGTATCCTCCCAGGACCAGGACTAAAGCAGACGCAATCGCGATAATAATCATACAAACTTGCTCGTCGATTCCCAAAATAACAGAACAAACACTGGTCAACCCCTTATATACAGAAGCGGAATAAGGAATGAGAAACAGGAAGATGACTACACAGGAAAACAGACGCATACCCGCACTGTGAAAGCGGCGTTCAAACATCTGCGGCATGGATTTGATATCATGGCGGCGCGTCAGTGCCCGCGTACGATTCGCCAGCACCAGCCAGGCAAGCAACGTTCCAAAGATTGCATTTCCCAACCCAACCAACGTACTCCATAAACCATAATTCCATCCAGAGCCTCCTGAATATCCAATGAACATCACAGCAGAAAAATATGCCGTTCCATAAGACAATGCGGAAATCCATGCCCCCGCATTCCTGCCGCCCACCGTAAATCCAGACATATCGGCCCCTTTACGCGAATACCACACACCAATCCCCAACATGAGAATCGCGTAGACGCCAATGACAACCCAGATTGTAACTTCCTTGCTCATCCTTCCTCACTTCCTTTGCCATGGTTTCGATTCGATACATTCGTGCCAAACCGATAATATTTTACCATAGCCGGAAACAATTCGCAAGTTTTTTTGTTTTAAGATTTTAATTCGCGCATTCCAGGAAATATTTTCTGCTGTCTATCATTTTCAAAAAATGATTTCAACCTTTTTGAAATGTCACCCGATATAATTCATCCTGTTCCGACAAATGGGTGACATACCCGATTGGAATCGCATGGTTCGTCGCTTCCATCACCGCTTTTGCCCCCTGCTCTCCGAACGCACCACACAATTCAATGCAGCCGATTCCTTCTTCATATAAATGTTTCGCTACGTCACAGGCTTCCGATAAACTGGATACGCCGATGATTTGCGCCATTCCATCGTGGATACATGCACGATCCATTATAACGTCAAAATTTCCCATGATTAAAAAAGCAAATTGCATGATTATGATTCCTTTCTATATCAAAGTGGATTCTACTTTGTAAAAGCGAATCCACTTCAACATCCTCTATTTCACCTGTAATACCACTTGACAGCCTTCCTTTGTCCAATGTGAAAAATCAATTCCCAATCCCACGCCATCAGGAATCGCCACCTTGCCATTCTGAATCTTTAGATACCCTTCCTTCTCCAGCAAGCCGTATCCTTTATATTCATGATAATGTCCAATGTTGGGAACCACCGCGCCAAAAATCAATGCATTATATGAGGAAAAACCACCAGACACATGCGGTGTGACGGGCATTCCAGCCGCCGCGGCCATACGTGCCACTTTAATGCACTGGATAAATCCGCCTGTATACTGCAGATCCGGCTGGAGAACCTGTGCCGCGTTGTTCTCCACAATCCACGCAAATCGACGCAGGCTCGTCTCCTGCTCGCCAAATGCTAAGGGCACATCCAATGCATCTGCTACCTCTTTTGTACTCCACAAGTCGTCAAACGGACAAGGCTCCTCGTAAAAATACACATTTTCACTTTCCGCAATTCGACCAATCTCAATCCCTTTGGCCGCGTCGAAAGAACCATTTCCATCTACATGGATAATAAAATCATCTCCAAAATGCCTACGGGCCAAATGCAAGAGACCTTCTGTCCTTCCTTCCAGCGAGTCAGCATTTCGGCTCATGCGGCCGCCCAGTTTGAATTTAATCGCCTCTACGCCAGTACGATCCACACCTGCCTGCAGAATCTCTACTTCTTCTTCCGGTGTGGTGTGACGATTTCCGCTGGCTACATACATCTCCAGCTCGTCTCTAACACGCCCCCCTAAGAGTTCTGTCACACATACGCCTGCTCGCCGTGCCAGCATATCCAGAACCGCCGCCTCAATCCAGGAGATACAGCACCAGTATGCCAATCCCTGGATCTTGTAGTTGATATCCGTCACATAAATCTGATGGAGGATCATTTCCAAATTTCTGGCATCCTGTCCCAACGTGATGCGCAAAAAACGTTCCAGAAGAAGATATAGATATTCTGCCCGAGAAGAGCATGGAGCAATTCCTTCTTCTCCCTGCATTCCTCGAACAATTAAAAACCAGTCTTTATCCCGTTTTACCAGCGTATAGGATTCTATAATAACAGCCTCTTGTAAAAGTGCCGTCTGGATAACTGGTTGATCCATAATCTCCTGCAGCTGATCCGCCTTCACAGGAATCCATGGTTTGAAATCTTGATTCAATCTAAACATCTGTGACCCACCCTTTTCTTTTGATTTATATATGGTTTCCAGAGATCATCACATCGCCAATTACACCAGCTGTGTCATATTGCCAGTGAACCTACTTTCTCTCTGAACCCTGTTTCATAAGAATAGCACAATTTTATCTTATACGTAAGTCGTTCTATTGTTTTCCCTGCTTCAGTTTCTGATATGCTGGTGCCTGCAGAATCACTTCTGGCTTGCCTTCGAGAATGATTTCTCCCTGTTCCATCATATAAATCCAGTCAAATCTGCGCATATTTTCTTCTGCTAGATTATGTGTCGCAACAATCCGCATTCCCTGTTTCATGTTGCAGATTTGTTCCATAATATTCTGTGCGTTATAGGCATCCAACCCCGCTGTGGGCTCGTCAAAAAGCAAAATCTGCGATTTTTCCTGAAGAATCGTTCGCGCAAAATCCATTCGCCGCATTTCTCCACCGGAAAGATTGGCCTTGCTTTTCTCGATCTCTTGATTCACGTCTTCTCCATTACGCCGAAACCAGGTTGTCAATCCCGCTTTCTCTATGGCCTGCCGAATACGTTCCGCGCGACATGGCTTGAACATGGAGATATTCTCACCTATTGTCGCCGAAAAAATCGTCGTATCCTGCGCAATCAATATGGAATCGGGGTGTATCAGCTCTGCCTCGTTGGAAACTATCTTCCCGTTGACCGTTATCTCTCCCTCCTGTACCGATAGGATGCCCGCAATTGTTTTCAGCAATGTGCTTTTTCCGCTCCCGCTATTTCCGATAATTCCCACATTCTGATTTTGCTGAATCCTCACGTTGATATCCTTGAGAATACAATGTTCATCTCGAATCACAGATATATGCTGCAGCTGTATCTGGTCCACATGAGGCACCAAGGATTTATACTGTATATCGTCATCCTGCCTCTCGTCTATGTAATGCAGCAAATCTTCCGCAATTGCCTTGCCCGCGAGAATATCCGAATACCGCTCACTAATAATCTGAAAAGGCCCGGCGACCATATTCATCAGTGTTGTCAGCGCAATCAATTGAGAAAATGAAATAGAACCTGATAAAGTGAAGATAAGTCCAATCCCCCATGTTCCTAGAATCACCATATTTCCCATTCCATAAGAAAGAGACATGGACCATCTCCTCCACTTGTAATTGTACTGCGTCTTCTTCATGAAGTCTTCATTTTGCGCCTCGTGATAGGCCGCGTAATTTCTCTCCCGTCCAAATACTTTCAATGCCTGAAAGCCCTCTAAAAGTTCGTTCAGTACATTTAAATATCGAGACTTGGACGCCAAGGCATCCCGATTGACGGTCTCTAATTTCTTTTTCAGCAATTGAGGCACTAGCAGAGGAACCATAGCCAAAACTATAAAAATCAGAGTCAACAGAGGCTGTATATAAGTTGTTGCAATCAGCGCAAACAGCAAAGAAATGATTTGAAAGAAAATAATCTGTACCCCATACACGTATTCACTTTCCACCTCTGACACATTATTATTGAGTAAGGACAGATAATCGGCGTCTCCCCGCTTTTCCTTCTCTTCTACACTGCTCTTTTGAATCCTTCGTACCAGTGCATTTCGAAAGAGCAGAGATACTTTGGTATTCAATACTGCCGATGTATAACTGGAAAAAAACTCGAACATTGTATCTGCCGCCAGATACACCAGTATCATCGCAATAATCAACGGTACCCTTTGCATGGCCCCGGTCATAGCCGTATCCGTGACATACTGCAAAATGAATGCTAATGAAATTCCTATGGCCGCCCAAAGTACATTCGCTATCAGGAAAAATGCCACCTCTTTTTTACATTGCACGATGAAACGCCTCATCGTTTCTCCCTCCTCTCGTCTCTGAAAATGATTCTATCATGTCTCCTTTTGTCTGTCAATCTCCACAAATTACAAAGGAGCCGTTGCAGAATAGAACCCCTGCAGCGAGCCCTTCTTTTTTCAATATCCATCCCCACATATTCCATCCCTATATTGTGCATATCATTTCTTCGTTCTATCACACTCCACTTGGATTCCATGCTATCCCCGACTTCTCTTACCCAGAAAATCCATCCAGAAAAATTAAAAGGCGCCATATTTGTTGGACGCCTTCTTGTCGTGTCTGAAAATGAGGTGTTCTGCGTACAAAACTTCTATTTCGTACGCAGATGGGAAAATGAGGAGGACTGCGAATGCCCCTGCAATTATACGCAACTGCAAGATTCTGCTGTGCCTTTTCGCTGAGCTGCGTATAAATAGTTTTTATGGCGAACTAATTTGTACGCAGATGCGAGATTGTAGACTCACAAATCCTCAAGTTGCGTATAAATCTGTAAGATATTTCCATTTCACACTTCGCAGGGACGGAGACGCCTTCTATCTTATACGCAAAAACGAGATTCTGTAGAATCTTTTCGCTGAGTGCGTATAAATCTGTAAGATTCTTCCATTTCGCACTTCGCAGGGACGGAGATGCCCCTGCAGTTATACGCAAAGAGGAGATTCTGTAGAATCTTTTCGCTGAATTGCGTATAAAACTGTAAGATTCTTCCATTTCACACTCCACCGGGACGGAGATGCCTTCTATTTTATACGCAAAAGCGAAATTCTGAATCGCCTTTTCGCAGATTCGCTCATAAATTACTTCTAAAAAGAACCGATTTATACGTAGTCTCCTAATTCTGCAATAACTCTTCACAAAACTGCGTATAATTCAGTTCTAAAAAGAATCAACTTATACGTAGTCTCCTAATTCCGCAGCAGCCGACTTCTTATTATGCTGCCATATTCACAACGCCGAACAGGCTTAAAATCAATACGAACAAACCAAACACGATACGATATCCTGCAAATACGGTCATTGGCTTCTTCTGCAAGAAGGCAATAAACTTCTTGACAACCACCAGCGCTACCAGGAAACTAACCACGAACCCAATCGCCAGGCTGATCAGCTCGATGGAAGTCATGGATCCAAAGCCGCCTAGCTGGATTAACTTCAACGCACTCATGCCCAACATGACCGGAATCGCCAGGAAGAACGAGAACTCTGCGCTGGCCGTCGTGGAAAGGCCTGCAAACCATCCACCAATAATAGTCGAAGCACTTCTGCTCATTCCGGGAATGATGGACAGACACTGGAAACAACCAATGATTAACGCCTGCTTGGTCGTTACATAGAGCCACTTCCCATTCTGCTGCACTGCCGTGGTTTTATTCTTGTTACAATATTTCTCTGCGAAAATCATCGCAATACCACCCAGTACCAAAACAATGGACACACTAACGGAATTAAACAGATACGCATCCGCCAGATCTCCCACCAGCATGACTCCTATGAATCCCGGAATGCAGGCAATCGCCAACGTAATCCAGAAACGGAGTCCTGTCTTTTCATAAGGCCGTACCCAGACTTGATTCTTTTTCTTTGGAAACAGGTTTTGCAACGTAGCAAAAATCTTCTTCCAATATAGCAGGATGACGGCCAGAATCGCCCCCAACTGTATCACATACGAATATGTGTTGATATACTGCTCCGAACCCTGAAACTGCAGCAAATCCTCAAAGACAATCAGATGCCCTGTCGACGAAATGGGCAGGAACTCCGTGACGCCTTCTACGATTCCCAATATAAATGATTTTAAACAAAAAAGCAGATCTTCTATGATCATCTTCCCCTTTCCTTATGAATTTTTTTCCATTATCTTGCTACTTTTACCTCTACTTCTCCTTACCACCGTACCCCTCTTACTCAAACCAGTCTGTCATCTCTCTTGTCTAAGAAAATATCCAACCCAATCTCGGCAGACTGTTTTCTATAATATACCATATCACATTCCGAGATTCAACCCAAATCTCGTTTTTATCGTCTTTTCCTCACTTCACATGGATCGTTCCCAGATAAATAGGAAATTCATTCTGTACCAGTTCGGTGACTCTCCCGATCAGGTGCCTGGGTCTGAGATTCAGCCTATCTGCCTCAAAAAGAGGAATCCAGACAGAATCTAACTGCTGCCAATCTTTTTCCCCAGGCTGTTTTGGTTCCTTTCCACATAACTCCATCACAAAGATATGAAAGATGCGATGCGCATATTCTGGATAGGACTCTCTCAGTTCTTCTTCATCATAAATTTCCTCCGCTAAAGCAGCCAAGCGAAGAATCCTCCCTTGATATCCCGTTTCTTCTAGGATTTCTCTATGAAGTGCCTCCTCCAGCGATTCATATGGATTTTGTCCGCCGCCCGGTAAATCATAGTAGATTTCACCGTTTTCCATCTGACACCGGTTCAAAAGGATCTGATTCTCCTTGCATAAAATCGCCTTGACAGTACTGCGAATAGACATACTCTGCCCTCCTCTGCTCAATTCTCCAGGTAGAAATCATTCTTCATCTCTGACATCACCAAATAACATTCTTTTCCATAAAGCATCCGCGCTGGGATCCGCCATACTTCCCCGTCATAAAATCGGTCCGCGATCATCTGTCCATCTGCATAAATCTGTGCGACATCATACTGTTCCTGAATCTCAATAAATCCTTCTGCCCCAGAAACCGTCATCCTTTTCCATGTGCATTTTCGCGTTCCTCCTATCTGAAGCTCTTCCACATACCGGGGTATAAAGGGCTCTTCCACACTTTCAAATGTGACCCGTGCCTGTGAAAACGATCGGAAAACGGTATGCATGACAAACTTCTTCCCATCCCAGACTTCATAAGAGTAACTGCCATCCTGTATGGCTAAAATCTGACCATCCATTTCATAGATATCACATTCGCGGCCAATATAGAGTGTATTGGCTATCTTCCTTACATATCGAGCCTCCTTCCATGGCAGCGTCACGATCTGTATGTCTCCTATACATAAAGGTTCCTTCGACGCTGGCCGAAAACTTCTGCCATCTGTAAATCGATATTCTGTCTCCACTCCCTCAATAGCCACAAAGAAAAAGGTATGATCTACCCTGCAAAGCGGCTGTGCCGTCGCATGCTCTAACATATTTCCCGCCAGATCCATATGAAATGGCAGGAAAAAACTCACCTCTCCATGAATATTCATAGCAGGAAATCGCACGCTTCCTGTGTCAATAACGACATGATTCAGGTCATCCAACTGCGCTAGGCGTTGATAATGATTGATAAAGATAAAACCACTTTCTCCATTTGTACGCATACAGTATCGAAGAGAAGTCAAATCCTCGGGCTGTACCTCCTGTGTGGAAGCAACATATTCCATCCCTGCGAATGTCTCTCCAAAATCATGAATGAATAAATGTAAAAGATTCAGAAGTCCATACTGATCCCGTACCTCTCCATATTCAGACAACGCTGTATGAAAATCATAATTCAAAATCGGATAATCATTCGGATATCCCGATGCTTTTGTCTCATTTAATGTAGAGTATTTCCCAATCTTGTTCGTACCTCCATGATACATATAATATCCTACCAGATTATTACCGCATCCCAGCTTCACTAAAGCAAGCGCATATGCATCCATTCCTGAAACTCGTACACGACGATGATGCGTACTCATCAATCCTGCACCCATTTCACAAGTAGCATACGGATATCTGTTATATGGCAGCTGCCAGCCATCTTCAGCAATCGTATCCATAAGATCCGCTCCTACAGCGGCATCATTTCTTGCCTCATTAAAAACATAATGGATCGATAGCGGCAATGGATGTGTATGGGTGGCCCAAGGCGCCTCCACATAAGCACCGAATACGGGCACAACATCATCCACCGGGATTCTCGCTCCATACTTACTATTCCATCCTGTTACAGTATAGATGGGCGCATGGAATCCGATATCTAAGGCCATGTTCTTAAGCGCTAACAGATGCTCCGCATTATTTACAAGTTCGTTTTCAAACTGGATCCCAATAATATTTCCACCATCCTGATAGAATAAGCCCTGTACTTGCTCATAAATCTTCTCGTACCAGATCCGTACTTTCGCCATATAATCTGAATGATTATCCCGCAGCAAGAACTTTTTGTTGAGGAGCCAATCTGGAAATCCCCCATTGCGACATTCCCCATGCACCCAAGGTCCAATACGGATTACCACGTCCAAACCTGCACGTTGTGCTTCTTCTACAAAGCGCCGTATGTCTCTATCCCCTGTAAATAGAAACTCTCCTTCCATCTCTTCATGATAAATCCAGAATAGATACGTTGATACAACTGAAATCCCCCCGGCCCTCATCTTGCACAGCTCCCGATACCAGTTCTCACGATGATCCCGCACGAAATGATATTCTCCCATGACTCCGATCCAAGGTTTATTACCGCGTGTAAAATACTGACTGGTCACATCGATTCGTTCACCTGCCGGATTCTGTCCCCCCATCCGCAGGTGCCCTGTCAGCACCTTCGACTTATGATATTCTCTGAACGTATAAACCATTTATTCTCCTCTCAAACTGAAAAAGAGCCATATCTCTATGACTCTTTTCCCTGCATCATGGCAGCTCTTCTACCACCACATTGTTCACCTGCACATTCTGTATCGCCTCTTCAAAGAATCCGTTCTTTTTCGCACGGATATGCAGATTCTCAAAGACAAAATCTGAAAGCAGATACTGACTGTCTTCTTTCTTGACATTGAAATAGGTCTCACAATCGCAGGTACAGTTTCGGATACAGATATGATCTGCCTTGGACACGGGCTTATCCGTCCGTCCCTTCAGATCAAAGAATTGGGTCCAGGGATTCACATTCAGGAAATTCAGAATCTCATGACACTCCACATCCTCCACCGTAATGTACTCATAATGCTGCGGGGTATCCGGACGCAGCTTCAACCAGAGCATATTCTTTCCGGTATGTACTTGAATACGCCGAATGATGATGTTGCGATTATGGACGGATTCCGATCCGCAGGTCAGGCATCCATAACAGAAGCCATATACACAATCCTCTACAATGATTCTTTCATTAGAACCATTTTCTTCTGCCTGATCCGCCCACGGACCCTTGCCGCCCTTCAGAACAATCGCATCATCGTTGACTTCCATACGGCAGTTTTTCACCAGTACATCGGTACAGACATCGATATCCAAGGCATCCGTACTCGGCGCCTTGACGGGCGCTGCCGGCGAGAAGATGTCGCAATTCAAATATTTCACATGGTCACACCGATAGATGTGATTGGTCCAGAAGTGGGAGTTCATCAAATGCAGATTGGCTACCAGGACGTTCCGGCTATTGGAAATATAAACCAGACGAGGACGCTGCTCATCCTTGTTGGTACAAGCCGGATTCCATGCTCTGCGAAGCCAGAATGTCTTCCAAGACTTCAAGCCATTCCCATCAATCGTTCCAGAACCGCACATGGTAAAGCCATCGACACCATCGACATTGATCAGCGCCGTGAAATACATGCAGGTTTCTCCTTCGATCCGAGTCATCTTCAGATCATAATCCGAGATATCATCGCTTCCCTTCAGTACCCCGCCCTCGCAAACATACAGGTGAACTCCCTGTTTGAAATAGAGAGATCCCGTCATATAGGTTCCTCTCGGTACGACAATGACACCGCCGCCATTCTCATGGGCCGTATCAATCAGATGCTGGATCTCCTTTGTATGGACTTTCCCGTCATCTAAAATCTGATAATCGGTCAGCACATAGGGCGTCCCTAGCTCAGACAGCTCCGGAATATGAAGATCATAAAACCAGGGATCAATCGGTGTATGATCTGGAAAAAACTCCTGTGGCATACTATTTCCTCCTTTACTGCGTACTCAGGAAGATCCTGAATTCACGCAATCATGACTTAATTTCATCCTAAATTATAGCATATCCAAAGGGACAAATCCAGAACTATTTGTGTTTCCCACGCTAATAAAAAGACTTTGCGTTGCTGCTTCCACGGTTTCCGCCAAGCCAAGCCCCTTTTCCCCCATTAATCTGTATACCATTTGGCCTGTGCCTCATAGAGACGACTATACTGCCCCTTCGCGGCCAACAGTTCCGTATGTGTTCCACTTTCCACGAGTTCTCCATGATCCAACACCAAGATGCGATCCGCAATCCTGGCGGATCCCAGACGATGAGTGATGATGACCGCCGTCTTGCCGCGAGACATCTCCGCGAACTTTTGATAGATCGCACTCTCCTCCAAAGGATCAATAGAAGCGGTCGGCTCATCCAATACGATCAGCTGATGATTACGATAGAGTCCTCTGGCGATGGCCAGCCGCATCCACCAAAGCCGGGTGAAGAGGATCAAGAATGTACCGATGATCTTGACGGCCGCGTTTAAAAAGTTACAGGTCCACTGGAGCATATACCAGGTGTTCTTGGCAATCTGTCCGCTGACACGGTTGACCAACTCCCAAGACTCCTTGTCCTCAATCAGGGAATAATGCAGGCGGGAACGTTTCTTCACCGCTTCTGTCGTCATCTGCGCTTCCGCCTCAATCTCCAGCTTGCGGGTCGCCACGCGTCCCAGGTTGTATCCCATCCGCTTCCAGATGATAATCAGAATCATGTAAATCAGCCAAGGGATGGCTGCCTCGATTCCTGCCTGACCCTGTGCCACACGCAAAGCCGTATCGATAAAGCTGGCTTGTACCAAAATCCATAGTACATTGACCAGGCCGGTGATCAGCTTCTGAAGCACGACGATGATAGTACAGACCGGTTGACATTCGAATGGAAGCCGAAGCAAATACATCCAGTTGTAGGTTTTAGGTTGTAATTGAAACATGGTTACTTTCCTCCATTTTTATGAAACGGCATGCACATATATCGCCGTTACCTTTCCATTAAACTTATTCGTATTTTTCTTGAGTCAGTTCAATAGATCTCAGTGTTAAAAACATCTTATATCCTCTTTGTTTTCTTGTCAACAGTTTTTTTAAAAGCGTCCTTATTATGTAAATATATATTATTGTCACTAGGAATAGAGCATATCTTCATCGCGTGGGATCATCAAATTTTGGAGTTTGAGACTGTTCGGGCGCAGAATCCGGGTTTTTGATGATACTATGCGTCGCAGGGTATCATCAGTTTTGGGGGTTTTGAGACTGTCCGGCACATATTCCGGGTTTCTGATGATACTATGTGTCGCAGAGTATCATCAGTTTTGGGACTTTCAGGCCCGTCCGGACGTGGAATTAGGATTTTTGATGATACTACGCGTCGCATGGTATCATCAGATTTGGGGCTTTCAGGCCCGTCTGGACGTGGAATTAGGGTTTTTGATGATACTACGCGTTGCAGGGTATCATCAGTTTTGGGGCTTTCAGGCCCGTCCGGACGTGGAATTAGGATTTTTGGTGATACTACGTGTCGCAGGGTATCATCGTTTTGGGTGGTTCAGGGCCGTCCGGACGTGGAATTAGGGTTTTTGATGATACTATGCGTCGCAGAGTATCATCAGTTTTGGGGGTTTCAGGCTGCCCGGGCGTGGAATACGAGTTTTTGATGATACTATACGTCGCAGAGTATCATCAGTTTTGGCGATTTGGGGGCCGCATGGGCGTGAAATCCGGGTTTTGATGATACTATTTGTCGCATGGTATCGTCGCCCGAAGCATTGATTGGCCACTGGCCACCAGTTACTCATCACTAACCCGCCCCATCAAAAAAAGCCGCGTCTCCGCGGCATTTTCTGGACACTATAGGGCTCGA
>DBQQ01000004.1 GCA_002305315.1 Clostridiales bacterium UBA1390 | reverse complement strand
TTACACACAATTTGGGACTTGACTTGCTTGTGCAAAAGCCTGCAAGATGGGGTGCGTTCCGGTAAAGAATGCCAACAGTTTAGAGTGTATTCGATGTGGAAAATGCAAGAATATTTGTCCCACTCACGCTATCGAATATTGTGCGGTTTCAAAGTCCATGAAGAAAAAGGATAACTCTCGGGTGTCGCAAGAGTAATTAGTGAACAGGAACGGGGTTTACCGTTCCTGTTCACTCTTTTTGTTTTGAAAAATCTGCTGCCCCTTCTGCGCCTGCCGTACGATTCTCCGCACAGCCTGTCGCTCCATATCCTCATGCAGCATACGGGAAACCGCCTTTTTGCTGTCAAACATCAGAAGCGGGTTGTACTTCTCGCCGTAAACCTCTTGCGCCCGATTCTCCGCTTCCTGCTCCTTACCGGGGCGGATGGCCTGTTTTGCTTTATAGAGCTGCACTGGGGCGAAGTCCTGGGCCCGCTCCCGAAGCCCGGCATACTCAGTTAGGGCAGAGTCCAGCTCGGCAGAATATTTCTGTTCCTGTTCTTCCAACCGTTTCAGGCTCTGCTCCATGGCGGCAATGTCTTTGGGGAATTTTTCGGCAGCATCTTCCTCGGAATATGCCAGCGACGCCAGAAGCAGATTTTTCTCCGAACGTAGTTCCTCTAAATCCTCTGTCAGAGCCGCAATCTTTGCTGCCAGTTCCCGGTGCCGGAACACATGGACAGCAGAGAGCGCCTTCTTCTCGGAAAGCAGGATGTGGCGCTCTTTCGTCTTATCCCGGATGTCCTTTGCAAGCTGATTGTACTGTGCGAGGGCAGGGCGCAGCGTATTCAGCGAGGTGTTCAGGCGTTCCTTTCCCTTGCGGAGATACCCCAGTTGATAGCAGAACAGTAGCAGATTTTTACGCAGGTTCTCCATGGCCTCGGCAAGTGCCGGGATGGTATTTTTGACTGCCTGCGCCAGCTTTTTGACCTGTCCTCTCAGTTCCCGGAGCAGGGCATTGTCGGCCTTGATCTGCCGGTTCAGTTCGCACCGGTCAGAGAAAATGCCCTTTTTCTCCATGGCTCTGGCAACCACACCCTCATGGACCGTAGGCCGCTCCAGCGGACCACGCTCGGCATGGCTGCGGTGGTCGATGCGTTCTTCGTGCCCGGTGCGCTCCAGATGGCGGTTTGCCACATCTGCCCATGCAGCCCGCCACAGAACAAGTTGCTCATCGCTGTTCCAGCGTTCCGTGATTGGATTCTGTCTGCCATATTTGGTGCTCTTGGGATACTTGGATACCCGTTCATAGCCCTGTGCCTGCGCTGTGGAAGGGGTAGGGGTGAGCCTTATGAAAAAGTATAGTATCTTGCTGCTGTTCTTTCTATTCCTATGCAGCTGCCATGAGACAACTTCGGACAGCCCCTCCTCGTTATTGCTATACCCCGGATTAGACTGGAACGCGGAAATCGATGAAGTGGAACGGCTTTTTCCGGGTGGAGAGGTGCGCGCGTATGACAACATGGAGATAGAACAATACCTGGTCAGTGGGGTCGAATTATGGGACGACGCCGTTTTCTTGATGTTTGAGTTTCAGGATGGACATATTCGCGTACTGCGCTGTATGTATGAAGATGAGGAAATTGATGCGGAGGTCATTCGAGAAAAGTTGCGCACAGCGTACGGTGCGCCCTGGAAGGAGTTCGCGTGGCAGGAAGGGCGCAATGAGTGGCGGTCGGAGGAGCGAATGATCGATCGTCTGGATGAGAAGACGGCGCAGGAGATCCGGATATCCTGTGAGGAAAAGGGCTTGGAGGAATATAAGAAAAAACTGGGACCGTCCAGCGAGCGCTTCCTGGCTTTTGACATGCCGGAGGGAAGTATATTTTGGGTGTCGGAGGAACAGGTATATAACAGCTTCGAGAAAGCGTCTGAGCGAGAATATTATTCTCGTGTGGCGGTCTATCAGGATTTCTCGGATGAGCCCTATTGGATGAGCGCCAAAATGTATCGAACGCCCCTTGTCATGTTGTATTGGGATCGAGACACGGAAGAGCTGGTGTGGGATCTCACAGGGCAAGCCAACCTGGAACGGGTTCGCACGGCGCTGGGCTAGGCGCTGAGGAGGAGGGAAAGAAGGACGTGCGGGAGGCCAACGCAAAACTTCAGGGAAAACGAAAAATAATGCTTGCATTCGAATGGGATTTATGGTATTATCTTGTGAAGGCAGGGTGCAAGCAGGCTGCGAAGAGATAGAATGAAGAGTGGTTGCGCTGCGCAGTCAGAATCCTCCGGGGTTTGATTGCGTTATTGTCCTGCGGGCATTTTCAGAGAGAATATGCAGTAATGTCAGGAGGTACATAAGAATGGACAGAGAGATGTATCTGGTACTTGAGAACGGTGAGGTTTTCAAGGGGAAGAGCTTTGGTGCCGAAGCAGGCGGCGCCGACATGGGTGAAGTGGTTTTCACAACCGGAATGGCGGGATATCTTGAGACTCTGACAGACCCCAGCTATTGCGGTCAGATTGTCGTTCAGACGTTTCCTTTGATTGGAAATTATGGTCTGATTCCCTCTGATTTCGAGAGCAGGAAGTGTTATTTAAAAGCGTATATTGTACGAGAGTGGTGTCAAGAGCCTTCCAATTTTAGAAGTGAGGGAGCGATTGACACCTTTTTAAAAGAACAGGGTGTGATCGGCCTCTACGGCCTGGATACGCGACGTCTGACTCGAGTTCTGCGGGAGAACGGCACCATGAACGGATGTATTGTAGCAGAGGAGAAGGAGATACCGGGAGCTATCGAAAGAGCCAAGGCGTATCATGTGGAAGGGCTGGTTCGAGAAGCGACCTGTCCGAGAAACTACGTGGAAGGATCGGATGATGCCAAGTATCGTGTGACGATTCTGGATCTGGGTATGACGGATTGTTTCAAAAGGTATCTGATCGAAAGAGGCGCGCAGGTGCATGTCGTGAATGCCTATACAAAGGCAGAAGAGATTCTGGCACAGCATCCGGACGGTATTTTGCTTTCAAATGGTCCTGGAAGTTCCGAGGCGGAGCCGGAGATTGTGGCCGAGGTGAAGAAACTGGCGGAGTCTGGCGTTCCGATCATGGGTATTGATCTGGGACATCTCATGTTGGCCAGTGCCATGGGTGGCGGTATCATCAAGCTGAAACATGGGCACCGGGGTGCCAACCAGCCGGTACGGTATTTGCCGACAGACAGAGTCTACATCTCGAGTCAGAATCATGGCTACGCGGTTTCGATGGATGCACTGCCGCAGGGTGCTGAAGTCACCTTCGTCAATCTGAACGATGGTAGCTGCGAAGGCCTGCTGTACAAGAAACTTCCGGCACTCAGCGTACAGTTCCGTCCGGGAAATGATGAGGGTATGGTAGATACAGGATTTTTATTTGATCAATTTATGAAGATGATGGAGGTTGATGCAAATGCCGCTGAATAAGGATCTCAAGAAGGTAATGGTGATTGGTTCCGGGCCCATTGTCATCGGACAGGCCGCGGAGTTTGACTATGCGGGAACGCAGGCCTGCCGCGCACTGCAGGAGGAGGGCTTGGAAGTCGTTCTCATTAACTCGAATCCGGCAACAATTATGACGGATGAGGCCATGGCGGATCATATCTATATTGAGCCTCTGACACTGGAAACCGTGAAGCGGATCATCGAGAAGGAGAAGCCGGACAGCATTCTGTCTACGCTGGGTGGACAGACTGGCCTGACCTTATCCATGCAGCTGGCAAAGGAAGGTTTTCTGGAAAGCCATGGCGTGCGTCTTCTGGGCGCTCGTCCGGATACCATTGATAAGGCGGAAGCCCGGCAGATGTTCAAGGATACGATGCTTTCTATCGGCGAACCCTGCATTCCTTCTAAGGTTGTGAATGATCTGGAGTCTGCGCTGGCATTCGCGGATGAGATCGGCTATCCGGTGATCATTCGTCCGGCGTTCACACTGGGGGGAACCGGCGGTGGTATCGCGAACGATGTGGAGGAGATGAAGGAGATCGCGTCCAATGGTCTGCGTATGTCTCCGATCACGCAGATCCTGGTGGAGAAGTGTATCTCTGGTTGGAAAGAGATCGAGTTTGAAGTGATTCGAGATGCCAAGGGAAACAGCATCACGGTCTGCAGCATGGAAAATGTGGATCCGGTGGGTGTCCATACCGGCGACTCTATCGTGTTAGCCCCCGCTGTCACCCTAGCGAATAAGGAATATCAGATGCTGAGAACGGCGGCGATCAATATCGTACAGTCCCTGGGAGTAGAGGGCGGCTGTAATGTGCAGTTTGCGCTGCATCCGGAAAGCATGGAGTATGCGGTCATCGAGGTCAATCCTCGTGTATCCCGTTCTTCTGCGTTGGCATCGAAGGCGACAGGTTACCCGATCGCGAAGGTAGCGACGAAGATCGCTATCGGCTATACATTGGACGAGATCAAGAATGCGGTGACGGGCACGACCTATGCCTGCTTTGAGCCCACGATCGACTATGCAGTTGTCAAGCTGCCCAAGTGGCCGTTCGATAAGTTTGTTTATGCCAAGAGAACCCTGGGAACGCAGATGAAGGCGACGGGTGAGGTTATGGCCATCGGTACCAGCTTTGAGCAGGCGCTGATGAAGGCGGTCCGCGGTGCGGAGATTTCGCTGGATACGCTGAACATGCCGCGGCTTAAGGATAAGACCGATGAGGAGATTTTTGAGCGGGTTCACGAGTGTAACGATGAACGGCTGTTTGTCATCTTTGAGGCATTGAAGAGAGGTATGAGCGTAGAGAAGATCCACGAGATCACGATGATCGATGAGTGGTTCCTCAATAAGCTGCTGCATCTGGTTCGTTTTGAAGAGCAGATGCAGAAGGAGACGCTGACGCAGGAACTGTACCATGAGGCTAAGGTGCTGGGATATCCGGATAAGGCGATTGAGCGGATCTCCGGGCAGAAGATTCCGCAGCATGAGCATGCGGTCTTCAAGATGGTAGATACCTGTGCGGCGGAGTTCGCGGCGCAGACCCCGTATTTCTACTCTACTTATGATGAGGAGAATGAAGCAGAAGAGTTTATCGAGGCCAAGAACGATACCAAGCCGACGATCATCGTATTCGGATCCGGACCGATTCGAATCGGTCAGGGTATCGAGTTCGACTATGCTTCGGTACACTGCGTATGGTCTCTGAAGAAGGCTGGATATCAGGTGGCGATCGTGAATAATAACCCGGAAACGGTTTCCACTGATTTTGACACGGCGGATCGTCTGTACTTTGAACCGCTGACACCGGAAGATGTGATGAATATCATCCGAGTAGAGAAACCCTATGGCGTTGTCGTGGCCTTCGGTGGACAGACAGCGATCAAGCTGACGAAGTTCTTGGATGAGGCAGGCGTACGAATCTTGGGAACCCAGGCAGACAGTATCGACATGGCAGAGGACAGAGAACGGTTTGATGAACTGCTGGAGGATCTGAAGATCAAGCGGCCTCAGGGGCATACAGTCTTTACACTGGAAGAAGCGCTTGGTGCAGCGCATGATCTGGGATATCCGGTGCTGATGCGTCCTTCTTATGTACTGGGTGGTCAAAACATGATTATTGCGCATTCTGATGATGATATCCGCGAGTACATGGAGATCATTCTGTCTCATAACATCGAAAATCCGGTTCTGATTGATAAGTATTTCATGGGTATCGAGATCGAAGTCGATGCGATCTGTGATGGCGAGGATATTCTGATTCCGGGTATCATGGAGCATATTGAGAGAGCGGGGATTCATTCCGGAGACTCTATCGCGGTATATCCGGCGTGGAACCTGAGCGAGAGCCTGAGTCAGAAGATCATAAATCATTCTAAAAAGCTGGCGGTGGCGCTGAAGACAAAGGGCTTGGTTAATATTCAGTATGTCATCTATGATAATGAGGTCTATGTTATCGAGGTAAATCCGCGTTCTTCCCGGACGATCCCGTATATCAGCAAGGTGGCGGGAGTGCCCATGGTGGATCTGGCCACACGCTGCATGCTGGGTGAGAAGCTGAAGGATATGGGTTACGGTACGGGACTGTATCGCCGTCCGCAGTATATGTGCGTTAAGGTGCCGGTCTTCTCCTTCGAGAAGCTGATTGACGTGGACGTACAGCTGGGCCCTGAGATGAAGTCTACTGGTGAAGTGCTGGGTATTGGACGTACACTGGATGAGGCGCTGTACAAGGGCCTGGTTGCTGCCGGATATAAGATGAAGAAGGATGGCGGTATCTTTATTACCGTACGGGATCGGGATAAGAACGAGATCGCAGAAATCGCTGAGAAGTATGCCGAGATGGGCTTCAAGATCTATGCGACATCGGGTACTGCGGAGATTCTTCGGGAAGCTGGCATGACGGTGATTGAGGTGCCTAAGATTCACGAGAATCCGGAGTATAACTCCATGACACTGGTGGAGAGCGGCGATATCAATTATATTATCTCTTCTTCTGCGAAGGGGCGTCTGCCACAGAAGGACAGCGTAAAGATCCGCCGTAAGGCAGTGGAGCATTCGATTCCCTGTCTGACGTCTCTGGATACTGCCAATGCGCTGGCAGACAGCCTGATGAGTAAATATTCTCAGGAAAACACCGAATTGGTGGAATTAAACGATATGAAACATTAAGAACAGTATAATATTTTCATAAGAATCCCCCGTTTTGCGTAATTCTATTGCAAGACGGGGGATCTTATGCTATACTTCATAATACGTTTACAATTACCCGTTCTCCTGCTTGCATGATGAAAGGAGGAGACGGATACGCAGGAAAGGAACGATTATGATGGAGAGGAAGGAGAAAGAGATCCGGCAGGGTCAAGAGCCAGAGCAGCGGACAGACAGCAAGAGTGCCCAGGAATCGACCGACACTTTGGATTCCTCCTCCAGACCTCATGCAGAGGAGAAACGATTTGCACAGGGACTCTGTTTTTCAAAGCTATTCTGGATTTTCATGATTGGCTGTGTGATTGGTTTTATCGCGGAAACATTATACTGTATTTTTATTGAGCATAAATTTGAATTTCGTGCTGGCTTGTTGTACGGGCCTTTTAATCCAGTATATGGATTTGGTGCGGTATTGATCACGCTGGTGCTGACAGCACTGCCCACGAAAAAATTGATCTGGATTTTTGTGATCAGTATGCTGTTGGGGGCAGGATTTGAATATGTGTGCAGCTGGTTTCAGGAATTGGCCTTTGGCACGGTATCCTGGCAGTATGAAGATACGATGTGGAATATCGGCGGCAGAACCAATCTGGCCTTTGCTTTCTGCTGGGGGATCTTAGGAAGCCTTTGGATGGCGGTGATCTATCCGTTTTTATCGAGAACGATCGAGAAATTGCCTATAAAATGGGGACGGATTCTGACAACGGTGTTTTGTATCTTTATGGTATTTGATCTGACAATTTCCGCGATGGCGGCAGGACGCCATACGGCCAGACGAGAAGGAATTCCGGCAAAAAACGCAATAGAGCGGTTCCTGGATCAGGTATATCCGGATGCGGTGATGGATAAAATATATCCGAATGCGACGCCGGTGGATCAGACCGCTTCTTCATAAGTTTTGCGCTGGGGAAACGCTAGTATGCGAGAAAAAGGTTCGTCACTTGCGGACGAACTTTTTTAGAATTCTTAAAGAATTATTAGGAAACAACATATGGCCTTTCTTTAGGAAATCCTGTATAATAGGGGAGAGAAAGGATGGGAAAAGGAGTGAACAAGAGGATGACACCAGAGGAAGTGGGTCAAGAGGTGAAAAAAACAACCGCCTCCCAGGTAACGGGCGCAGCGCCCGCACCGGAAATCGAACGGTCAGATTATCAGGTTGACCCGAGGAGCGGACTGACTCATGCGCAAGTAGAAGAAAGGCGCGCCCAGGGAAAAACCAATGTGGACGATGTGGGCCAGACGAAGTCTGTGAAGCAGATCATCCTTGGCAATATATGTACGCTGTTCAATCTGATTAACCTGATTTTAGCGGTGGCGATCCTGATTGCAGGTTCCTACAAGAACGTTACGTTCATGGGTATCATCATTGCCAATACGGCGATTGGTATTTTTCAGGAGATTCGTTCTAAGAGAACCATGGACAGGCTATCCTTTCTGTCGGCCAGCAAGGTGAAGGTCATCCGCGAGGGCCAGGAAGAAGAAGTGATCAGCGAGGAGATCGTGCAGGATGATCTCATGGTGTTGGAAGCAGGGAATCAGGTGCAGGCCGACAGCGTCGTACTGGAGGGTGTCTGCAATGTGGATGAGTCGTTCATCACGGGAGAAGCGGATGCGATTGTAAAAGAGCCTGGGGACACGATGATGGCCGGCTCCTTCTTGATCAGCGGAAAATGTAGGGCGCAGGCGGTACAGGTGGGAAACAACAAATATGTGTCTTCGATTTCCAGCGGAGCCAAGTTTGTGAAGAAAATCAACTCGGAGATTATGACGTCTCTGCAATGGATTGTGCGCATTGTCTCCGTGCTGATTGTTCCCTTGGGCATCACGATTTTTCTGAAACAGTTACATCTTCCGGATGCCACATGGCAAAGTGCTATTGTTTCGACGACTGCATCTTTGATTGGGATGATTCCGGAAGGACTCATGCTTTTGACCAGTACGGCGCTGGCAGTCAGTGTCATTCGTCTTTCACGGCATAAGGTGCTGGTACAGCAGCTGTATTGTATCGAGACACTGGCTCGTGTGGACACACTGTGTCTGGATAAGACGGGAACCTTGACGGAAGGTTATATGGAAGTGGTGGATACCATGCCGCTTGTGGAGGAATATGCCCAACAGATTCCGCAAGCGTTGACGGCGCTGACGCAGGCAATACCAGATCATAATGCGACGTTTAAGGCGATCGCGGCGAAGTACCCGGGAGGAGAAGAAGCCGCATGGGTTTGTACGCAGGCGGTATCCTTTACCAGTAAGACGAAATGGTCGGGCGCAACCTTTGAAGAGCATGGCACATTCTGTCTGGGAGCCGCGGAGTTTTTATATCCTTCGATGACCGAGGAACTGCGGCAGAAGATAGATGAATATGCCATGGAATATCGGGTACTTCTTATGGTACACTTTGAAGAAGGTTTTGTGGGAGAGAGCTTGCCCGCGGCGGAAAAGATCGAGCCCATTGCGCTCGTGCTCCTTCGAGATAAGGTTAGAGAAGAGGCAAGACCCACGCTGGAATACTTCGCGGAACAGGGAGTGGATATTAAGGTCATCTCGGGCGACAGTCCGCATACGGTGGCGGGAATCGCCAAGTATGCAGGCGTGCAGGGATGGGATAAGATGGTAGATGCCAGTACGCTGAAGACCGATGAGGAATTGGCAGAAGCGGCAAACACGTACACTGTGTTTGGGCGTGTTACACCGCAACAGAAAAGAGAGCTGGTCAAGGCCATGAAGAAGGCGGGACACACGGTGGCGATGACGGGCGACGGTGTAAACGATGTTTTGGCCCTGAAAGCGGCGGATTGTAGTATCGCCATGGCCTCCGGAACAGATGCGGCTCGTAATGCTTCTGAATTGGTGCTTTTGAATTCGAACTTCGACTCCATGCCCCGTGTGGTGGCAGAAGGAAGACGGTGTATCAACAATGTACAGCGTTCATCGACGCTCTTTCTGATCAAGACGGTATATTCTTGTCTGCTGGCGATCTTATTCCTGTTTGTGACGATGCAGTATCCGTTTATCCCGATACAGCTAAGCTTGATCAGTACCAGCTGTATTGGAATCCCGGCTTTTATCCTGGCGCTGCAGCCGAACCGGGATCGTGTCAAGGGACGATTCCTGCGGAATGTCATGATGAAGGCGATTCCCGGCGGTCTGTCCGTATTCATTAACATTTGTTTTATTCTGTTCTGTGCCGGGAAGTTCAATATGGCTGAGAGTACGGTTTCAACCCTCTGCGTAGTGGTGGCGGGTTTTACGGGCCTCTTGATTCTTTTCCGTATCAGCCGGCCGTTTAACTGGCTCAGAGTGTTGCTGTTCATTGCGATGAATCTGATATTCTGGGGAGGTATTGCGATGTTCCCGGACTTCTTCTCTCTGGAACGAATGAATAGTGATCTTCTGATCTTTATGCTGCTCTTCATGTCGGCTGCTTATGGCGTATTGAACTTTATGTTTCGGATCTTCGAGGATCGTAGTCAACAGTTCAGGCAGTATCGTGAGAACAGGCGGCTGCGCAAAGAAGAGAAGCGGGCGGAGAAGACGCAAAGAAAGGAAGAGAAGAGAGCTGCGAAGGCGGCTAAGCATGGCGTGGCCTGACAGTTTCCAGATTCCTGGCGAATATTTGACAAAAGAAGGGCTTCCGCTTGAGTGGGCGGAAGCCCTTTAGTTTATCATTACGCAGTGGCGGATGTAACAATCGGAACCTCCGAGTAATGAGAAAACAGGAGATTTCCCATTACTCAGGGCGGCAAAATTTACACCTGTAACATATAGGGGCAGAAATAATGGGAAAAGCACATATGGGCAGAAATAACATGCCGCCCTGTGTGGGCAGCCCGGCCGCCCCGACGGCAGATTCCCATTACTCGGGGCGGCAAATTCTCATTAGTCCTATAGCGATGTAACAATTGGAACCTCCGAGTAATGAGAAAACAGGAGATTTCCTATTACTCAGGGGGCGAAGATGTTACAAAAGCCAGAGAGCAATGTGAAATAAAATTACAGGTGCTTGCGAATCTTCTCAATCAGTTCCTGATATTGGCTCTCGTCGCAGGTCTTGCGGCCGGGGTTCATGGCAAAAACGCCGCCCCACTCGTACTCATCCTTATATTTGGGGACAAGATGGAAGTGCAGGTGACATCCTGTATCGCCATAGGCGCCGTAATTGATCTTGTCCGGGTGAAAAGCGGCTTGCAGTGCGCGGGATACCCGGGCGATGTCTGCGAAGTATGCATTTCTTTCTTCATCCGACAGGAGCGTCATGTCGCCGATATGGCGCTTGTGCGCGACGATGACACGGCCTGGATGGCTTTGCTCTTTGAATAGATAGAGTTTGCTGGTGGGCAGTTCACAGATTTTAATGCCAAACTGAGCGACAAGATCGCCTTCCATACAATAAGCACACTGAGGATCTTTGATTTCCATAATATGTTTCCTTTCCCTGCAAAGCAGCATTGATGATGCCTCCATTGTAGTACACCCGGAGAGTTTTGTCAATAAAACTGTTGACAATCCGTGGGGAATCAGTACAATAAAGATAGGTAGAGAGGGGAGGAAGAGCTGGATGGAGATTGAGCGTAAGTTTCTGGTGCAAAAACTGCCAGAAGAAGCACCATTAGGATATACAGAGTTGGAGCAGGGATACATCAGTACAGACCCGGTAATCCGGATTCGCCGGCAGAAAAAGGGAGAAGAGGAGTCGTTTGTGCTGACGATTAAAGGCGGCGGAATGGTCATGCGGGAAGAGTACGAGTTGGCGCTTAGTAGAACGCAGTTCGAAGGACTGCGGCCGAAATGCACAGGAAGGATCATTAAGAAAAGGCGATACCGCTACGCGCTGCCGGATGGATTGGTGGCGGAGGTAGATGTCTTTGCGGGAGAGCAGCAGGGACTCATACTGGCCGAGGTGGAGTTCCCGGATGAACAGAGTATGCTGCGTTTCGAGAAGCCGGATTGGTTCGGAGAAGATGTATCGCAGGATATACGATATCATAACAGTTATATGTCTATAGAAAGAAGGAACGGGGAATCATGATTTTAGCGGCAGAGGAGCTTCGCAGACAGGCGGAAGCCGGAGATGCATATGCTCAGTATTTGCTGGCCTTAAAGTTTTATAAAGGAAGAGGAGAGGTGCAGGACCCAAGACAGGGTTTTTTATGGATGAAGGTCTCGGCGGAGGGTGGCTGTTTGAAGGCGCAGAAGGCATTGGGCCTTCTTTATACCAGCGCGCAGCACGCACCATTTCCCAATGAGGATCCGCAGGAGGCAATCCGCATGTATCATCTTGCGGCGGAGCAGGGGGATGCGGAGGCGCAGTACTGGTTGGGAAAGTGCTATTTGACCGGATATGGCACGCCTATTTCGGAAGAAGAAGGTAAGAAGTGGATCAACGCCGCGAGGGCAAAAGGCTATGACGAGGATCCGGATCCCATAGCGCCCAAGGGAGAAGAGGAGGGTGCCTCCAGGGGAGAATGGGAGTTTTCCAAGGAGACTTCGGAGACAGATGCTCCTATAGAGTATGGAGTACCGGATCCGGAACCGGAAGAGCGGCAGCAGAGCCCCGCGATTGGAGAAGCGCAGCCAGAGATGCACGCACCGCGTTTTGCGCCGGATTATCTCAAAACGGGTCTGATCTTTGCGGGCGTTGGCGCGATTGCTGGCTTACTGCTGGCGGCTGTCGTGGCCATCTTTCTGGCCTTGCTGGCCGGTGGAAGCTCATTATACGGCATCATCACAGTGGCGCTTGCCGTGATTGGCGCGGGAATCGGTTTTTATTATGGATATGATGTGGCCTATCAGAGGGCGGGAGATCGGCTGTATTTCCGCAATACGCCCTTTTATCTGCAGCATCAGAAAGACTATGAGGAACTGGATCGGGCGGTGCAAAATCAGTATGAGATCTATGTGACGCTCCAGAAAGAGTTTCAGCCCTTCTGCTATCGCAGCCCCAGGCTGCCGAAGTCTCCGTTCAGCAATTACCGGGGGTATATGATCCCTTCGATGATTCTGCCCGGGCGGCACGGAATGGCGGTCATGGATCTGATGCTGGTGACGGAAAAGGCGATTTATGTCATGAATGTGAGCGGTATCACAGGAAAAGTCAGCGGACAGGCGGAAGACGAGGAATGGCGGGTGCAGAGTTATACGGGTCGAGTCCGGTACTTAGGAAATCCACTTCTTAAGAATGAGGAGGATATCCAGGCGTTGCGGGATGCACTGCGGGCGCTGTGTCCGGGGTTCTGGCTGCATGATATCCCGATTTATTCCGTCGCCGTTTTTGGTACCCATACGGATATTAGCGGCGTGGAAGATGTGGATCGGGAGGCACACCGGTTTGCGTTGTCGGGAAGCGGTGAAAAAGTGCGAGGGTTTGTGGAGATGCAGGAAAGCCGGCATGTACTGCGGACAAAGGAAATGACACAGGTCATGAAGGCCATGGAGCATCTGTTAAAACAATATCCGGAGAATAAACAACAGGCAGAAAGGGCCAGACGAAGACAGAGCTGATGTCAGGTCTGCCATATCGACATAAGATGACAAAGAGGCGAACAGCGTGCAAACGCGAGTTCGCCTCTTTTCTGTAAAAAACGGAAGTATTTTGTAAAAAATGGGAGAAATAAAGGAAATTATTTGGAAAAATGAAAGTAGGTTCAGATATCAGATTAACCGTAATACTCTGAAAATAAAAAAGATTTGGGGAAGTGGATGAGATGTGGATAACTCGAGAGGATTTCTCCCAGCAAATAGGGTTATTCACAAAGTTATCCAACTTATCCACATATTTGTGGATAAGTTGGGGGTGATTGAAAAATGCAAGCGAAGTTGTTCGCCTCTTGCATGGGGTTATCCACAAATAAGTGTGGATAACTTTTTAAAAAAAACAATGTCAAAAAAAAGGAAACGCCATATGGGCGTCGAATATAGATAATACAAGCAGCTGGAACGGAGTTTTCTCCGGGCAAGCTCCCCGGAGTATCTATCCGATACAGCGGTTGATATTGAAATGAGGGAGTGTTACTATGAGGTACGAGTATAAAGGCCGCAATATCGAAATCAGCGATAAACTCAAAGAGATATCCGAGAAGAAACTGGAGCGGTTGAGCAAGTTCTTTTCTCCCGATACGAAAGTATATGTGACATACCGTGCGGAGAATCGCAATACGGTGGTCGCAGAGATTACCATCCCGGTGCAGGGTTCTTCTCCGATCCGCGCAGAGGTCAAGGATACGGATAAGTACGCGGCGCTGGATCAGGCGATGGATAAGTTGGAGCGGCAGATCGTGAAGTATCGTAAGAAACTTCAGGCACGCGCAAAGCAGGATAAGACGTTGAATCCTTCGTATTTCACGGCTACGCCGGATGATGCAGAGGAGGAGACCATGGTGGTACGCAGAATCAAGAGAGTACCGGCAAAACCGATGGATGTAAGCGAAGCCTGCTTACAGATGGAGCTGTTAGGCCATGATTTCTTCGTGTTCCGCAATATAGCGAACCAGCAGATCAATGTGGTCTATAAGAGAAAAGAAGCCGGCACCTATGGATTGATTGAAACAGAGGATTAACCATTCGCTGCGGACCATGGACTCAATTGATATAGATATTTCAGGACAGAAAGGAGTGATGCCCATGCGTGTAGAGGAAGAGCAGCATTCTCGCACCGTTAGAAAGGGGGTATGTGACTGGGAAGACGAACCAGAACTTCAAAAAGTCATGACATTATTCATACTACCACCGGCGGGATCCGCATGGGGTACATCGATGAAGAGAGTATAGCGCGCAGCCATTCCAGAGAGAATGAGCCGATATAATGCGCAGCAGGCCGGAGAGTCCGGCGGAAAAGGATCGATGGCCGATGCGGAACCGTGGGTGGTATTTTATTATATACTAAGGATTGGGGGGGCTATGAAAAAGAAGGCCGTAATCGTCCTGGTGATCCTACTTGTGATCTATTTTGTGCCGATTCCGATTCCTGTGAATAAAACCTTGGAAGGTTTTACGTACAGGGAAGGCGAGGAACAGGCGGCCGGGCAGGCGACGGTGGACTTACATGGCATCTATTGGCTATATCTGTTGCGGGATGACGCTTACAGTGGGGATATGGAAATCAGCGGGGGAGGCTTCACGGAATTTGGGTTGACGCGTCGTACGAACTCCGAGCTGGAGACAATCCGCTTCTCCTATGATGGCGGCGGCTTTGTCAACTATTCGAATCCGGACATCTATCCCGGCTATGGGACACATTCACTGGGGTTCCTAAATGTTAGCGGCTGTATGGATAGGATCCGTCTAAGCCTTCCGGTGGAGGAAGGGGATTCACCACGCTATCTGGTTGCGCCGCTTACGGAAAGCAGCGAGATAGAAGAGTTTGCGAGCCAGTGGGCGTAAGAAGAGGGCCATATTATGAGAAAAAAGATCATCATTTTCATCATCGTGGTGCTGGCAGTCTGTGTTCTGCCGCTGCCCATTCCGGTGATCAAGACGTTAGAGGGCTACGTATTTGACGTGGGAGAAGAAGAGAAGGCGCGGAAAGCGACGGTGGAGATGAGAGGAATCTACTGGTTTTCTCCCTTTCGGGACGATGTCTATAGCGGAAACATCGAAATCACTGGCGGCAATGTGGAGGAATTTGAAATCACGCAGGACCCGGATGTAAAAATGAGGGATCTGACCCTGTGGGACGACTGGGTAGGGATCGTAACCTACGAGAATGATTTCGAAGGGAACTATAGCAACTTGCCGGGGTCGGATGTGATGGGGTGGCGGAACCTGGGCGGGATCTATACCAAGGGCATGATGAGCTCCCTCATGATGCTCATGGCGGAGCCGTTAGAAGAGGGCAGAGAACGCCTGTTGGTCGCTCCAGTGGCAGAAGCAGAGGATATTCCCCAGTTTCTCGATGAATTTGCGGATGAGTGGCCCGCGCTCGTAGGATTGACTTGAGGTGGCTATATGTATCCGGAAATTGTAATTATGTAGTAGGCACTACCACGGTAGCATCGTTACAGGAAAAGAGATAGTATTTGACCTATAAATTCTACGGCGGTGGGAGAAGAAGATTATGCGGATGAAAAAAATCGTAGGAGGATTCTTGTGCCTGTTGCTGCTGGTTGGATGTCAGAGTGCGAAGAGAAATCCCGCAATGGATTTGATGCGTTCGGCATCGTATTTGGAAGACTACGATGTACAAATTGGATATGAGAACGCAGAGGGATGCTTCTTCAAATATCATTCGGTTTACTATATGAACCTGGGCGGATGGGTGTATTATTACGATACACAATCAGAGCAAGGTGGAAAGGTTTGCGGTAAGGTAGAGTGCAGTCATGATACAGTAGAATGTAATGCGTATCTGGGTATTACTGTACCGGGCATTCAGGTGTATAATGGGAAACTTTACTGGATTAGCGGCGTTTTGAATCGTATGGATTTGGATGGTAATAACAGAGAGAGTTGTGGTGTTGTGGACGGCATGAGTGGCCTTAATCCGAGAATGTATCTGCATCGCGGATCTCTATATACGTGTATAATAACAGCAGAAGCAGAGTCTGGAGCAAACAGTAGTACAGTCAGAATCATGAGGTATGATTTAGATGATTTGAGTGTGCCGGCAGAAGAGGTGTTTACACAGTCATATACGTATACAACGGGGTATCGATGTCGGTTTTATCGGAATCAATTATATATCATGATAGATGAACTGATGAATCTGGATATAGGCCATATGCAGTATAATCGAAGCTTATATATGTATGATATCGTGAGTAAAGAGCTGAAAACAGTCTGGTCAACGGTGGATTATAGTAGAACGCGCAGTATTTGTGTGACAGAAGACGGCCTGGAGTTTATGAATTATAATACGGATGGGGCGTATGTATACGCGAATACTGAAGATACCTGGCGGGTCTGGCGCTCGAGTTACCATTGTGATACACAAGAAATGGAACAACATGAATCACACATCATGGAGCCTGGATATACGGTTGTATATTGGGTGTATGAACATTATATTGCATTTCGCAGCACGTTGACGGAAACCGGAGAAACGGTATTGTATCGTATATATGACGAAGACTGGGACCGGCTGGGAGAGGGGGCATTAGTGGGGCATCCGACAGTTGTAGGTGCGGATGAGAGAGGGGTTTTGGTGGACACAAATCGAGGAGGCGGCGAAGGAGTTGCATTGTATCAAATCTCTTGGACTAATTTGAATGCGCCGCAGAAGCTGATGGAACATGTATTTACAGTATAGAGACGGCATACGGAGGCGAATCGCAAACTACTTTAGGGGCTGTTGTACAAAATAATGTGTGCAGCGGCCCTTAAGAAGTATTTATATGGGAATAAAATAACGGAGGAGGGAGCGTATTGTACCGATCACTTGTTTTCATATGCCTGTGTGTGGTTTTCCTGTGTTCATCCTGTGGGCAGAGGGCTCCGGTCCATGATTCGCGATTTCAGACGGAAGACTACTTAATAGACTATGATGTGTCGCCAGAATATGTGAATGCAGAAGGCACGTTTTGTCGGGATGAATCCACGTATTATGATATAATCGGGCAGTGGATTCTATATTATGATGCCGCTGGGGGACAATGGGATAAGTTGTGTGGAAAAGCGGAATGCAGCCATGAAGATAAAAGTTGTAATGCGTTTGTGGATCCGCTCACTTTTGGAATACAAATATATGATCAAAAGCTCTATTGGCTGAGCGGTTCTGTGCTCTATTGTGCAGACTTGGATGGAAGCCATCGAGAACAAGTACAGCAGCTTGGCAATATGGATGGACTAAATCCTCGCTTTTATATTCATCGCGGCTATGTGTATACGAGTAGAATCGGGACGGAGATGTCTGACGGGGCCAATGCGTATACAGTAGAAGTCATGCGATACGAATTGGGACAAGCGGAGACAACAGAAAAGTGTATTTACAAAGAATATTTTGAGTATCTGCCGATGTATTTCTGTCGATTCGATGGAAATCAAATGTATATCCTCGTAGATGTCCCACAAGGGATGTATGGAAAAGCGGAAAAGTGTATGCGGAATCTATACGCGTATGACGTTTCTGAACAGCAAATAGAGCAGATTTGGAGTACAGAGGAATCATGGTCGGCAAACAACATACAGATCCGGGATCATGAGATTTATTTTTTAGATTTACGTTTGGATTTTCTTTCCACAGAGGGAGGGATTGTACGGTATTCTCAGTTTGATCCTGCAGCGCGTACCATGCATAATGGAGAAGAGATAGCGCTAGAACCGGGAGCTCTTGGGGCGTATATGGTGGATGGATATCTGATTACTAGCTGTTATACGGCGGATCCAGAAGAGAGGTATGATCGGTACTGGGTGTATGCGGAAGACCACGCTTTAGTGGGGAATGGCAGCATAACACATTATGCCATGCCCATAGGAAAAGATGAGATGGGCATTCTTATGAGCGCAGGGGGACTGGCAGAAAGGTCGGGGGTAAATCTCAGAACCCTTCTGGAGTATGATAACCGAGCAATGGACATCAACAGAGCCGTCGGTGGCACGCTGACCGCCTTATCCAAGGTACTGGGCTGTCAGATGGAGGATCTGCTGGAATACGATTATGCGGAGGTAACAGAGGAATGATAAGTGACGGATGCCTGTGATGTATACCAATCCGTATTGGCGGGATCAAGAAAAGAAGATGTGGACAGCGCCGGGACAATTGTTTACAAATAGAGGGTTGCGTGCGGCCCCAAATAGTGTTACAATACTTAGGATGGCCGAGTGCCGCTTTTATTCAGGATAAATGGCGCGAAAAGCGCAGAAGATAGATAGAAAGTAAGAGGTGAAGACATGGGTTTGTTGGAGAAGCTCTTTGGTAACACCAGTGCCAAGGAGATCAAGAGAATCGAACCGATTGTACAAGAGATTGAGAGTTATGATAAGGATATGCAGAAGCTGAGCGACAGCGAACTGGCAGCCAAGACGGATGAATTCAAGAAGAGACTCGCGGATGGGGAGACGTTGGACGATCTGCTGCCAGAAGCCTATGCAGTGGTGCGGGAGGCGACCGATCGTGTTCTGCATACGAAGCACTTCCGAGTACAGCTCATGGGTGGTATCGTTCTGCATCAGGGCCGTATCGCGGAGATGAAGACCGGTGAAGGTAAGACGCAGGTCGCGCTTTTGCCCGCGTATTTGAATGCGCTGGAAGGCAAGGGCGTGCATGTGGTCACGGTCAATTATTATCTGGCAAGCCGTGACGCGGAGTGGATGGGACAGGTACATCGCTTCCTGGGGCTCAGTGTTGGGTGTATTCTGAATGATATGAGTAATGACGCGCGCCGGGAGGCATATCAGTGCGACATCACCTATGGAACGAATAATGAATTCGGATTTGACTATCTGCGGGACAACATGGTGGTTTACAAGGATCGTATGGTACAGCGTGGCCTGCATTACGCAATCATCGATGAGGTGGACTCGGTCCTGATCGATGAGGCGCGGACGCCGCTGATCATCTCCGGACGCAGTGGAAAATCAACCAACCTGTATAAGCAGGCGGATCTTTTAGCCTCTCGGCTGAAGAAGGGCCGCATCATCGGAGAGCAGACAAAGCTGGCCATGATGATGAATGAGGAGGTGCAGGAGGAAGGCGATTTCATTGTCGATGAGAAGGAGAAGTCCTGTACGCTGACCGCGGATGGTATTCGCAAGGCGGAACAGTACTTTAAGATCGACAATCTGGGTGATCCGGAGAACGCGGAGATTCTGCACCATATCAATACAGCGCTGAAGGCCAGATATCTGATGGCGAAGGATAAGGACTATGTGGTCAATGATGGTCAGATTGTCATCGTCGATGAGTTTACCGGACGTCTCATGCCGGGGCGCCGTTATTCGGACGGCCTGCATCAGGCCATCGAGGCCAAGGAAGACGTGGAGGTCAAGCGAGAGAGCAAGACACTGGCGACGATCACCTTCCAGAACTATTTCAATAAATATGCGAAGAAAGCGGGTATGACAGGTACTGCCAAGACGGAGGAAGGCGAGTTCCAGGACATCTATGGGATGGATGTCGTGGAGATTCCGACCAATCGACCTGTCATCCGTAAGGATCATCCGGACATGGTCTTCAAGACCAAGAAGGAGAAGTACAAGGCGGCCATTGAAGATATCAAGGCGTCCCACGAGAAAGGGCAGCCGGTACTGGTCGGTACGATCACAATCGAGGACTCAGAGCTGGTGAGCGGCATGCTGAAGCGGGAGGGCATTCCTCATAATGTGCTGAACGCCAAGTTCCATGAGCGCGAGGCGGAGATTGTAGCACAGGCTGGTCAGAGAGGCGCTGTCACGATTGCGACCAATATGGCTGGGCGTGGTACCGATATCAAGCTGGGGGAAGGCGTTGCCAAGCTGGGCGGACTGAAAATCATCGGCACGGAGCGTCACGAGGCCAGACGTATTGATAACCAGCTGCGTGGACGTTCTGGTCGTCAGGGAGATCCGGGTGAGTCCCGTTTCTATATTTCTATGGAAGATGATCTGATGCGGATCTTCGGCGGAGAGCGCATGAAGGGCATTCTGGAAAGGCTCAGATTGCCGGAGGGACAGCCCATCAGTGATAAAACGCTGTCTGGTGCCATTGAACGCTCGCAGAAGCGGGTGGAAGAGAACAACTTTGGCATTCGTAAACGGCTGCTGGAGTATGACCAGGTCATGAATGAGCAGCGAGAGATCATCTATGAGCAGCGCCGGCAGGTATTGGAGGGCGAGAATCTGCGTCCGACCATCATGAAGATGCTGGAGGATGTGATCACCTACTACGTGCAGGATGCGACGAAGGATTCTAAGTTCTCTGGAGACTGGAATATGGCGCACCTCAATGAGGAGATCCGCCGTATTGTACCGTTCAAGGAGCTGATTACGATCCCAGAATCCGAGAAGGATAAGATCAGCGCGGAGGAGCTCACAGAGCGCATCATCGAGGCTGCGAAGAAGATGTATGAGGCCAAGGAGGAAGAGCTGGCTCCGGAAGAACGTGTGCGTGAGATTGAGCGTGTGCTGATGCTGCAGGTGGTAGACCATCACTGGACAGAGCATATCGACATCATGGATCAGATGCGGCAAGGCATTGGTCTGCAGGCGTACGCGCAGAAAAATCCACTGGATGAGTATAAGATTGTTTCCTATGACATGTTTGAGGAATTGAGCATGAACATTCAGGAGGATACACTGAAGGCGATGTTCCATGTACACCTGGCGCAGAATCAGGAGATGGAGCGTAAAGAGGTATCTAAGGATATTTCCACAAATCGTGGAGTGGATACCAGCAAGGTGAAGAAGCCGGTGAAACGAGCCTCCGTCAAGGTAGGCCGGAATGATCCGTGCCCATGCGGCAGCGGAAAGAAGTATAAAAACTGTTGCGGCCGCAATGTATAAACAGGTTCTCGGGAACCCAAAAATAACGACAGGAAAGGGTGAGATCTTTGCTTGGATTTGACGAGTACAAATTAGAGCTTGAAAAATACAAGGGCGCTGTTGAAGAATTGGGTGAGTCCCTTTAACCCCGCTGAATTGCGGAACAAGATTACGGAGTATGATCTGATGGCTTCGGAACCGGATTTTTGGAACGATCCGGAGAAGAGCCAAAAGATTCTGCAGGAAGCGGGCGCGCTGAAGAATAAACTCTCGGATTACGAGCGTGTAATACAGAGCTATGAAGATGCGTGTACGTTGTTGGAGATGGCGACGGAAGAGGAGGATGAGAGTCTGCTTCCAGAGCTGGATAAGGAACTTCAGGACTTTAAGCAGAGTTATGAAAACTATCGTCTTAAGGCGCTTCTGTGTGAAGAGTTCGACAGCAAGAATGCCATTGTGACACTGCATGCAGGAGCGGGTGGTACGGAGGCCTGTGACTGGACTTCCATGCTGTATCGTATGTATTCCAGGTGGGCTGAGAAGAATGGCTATAAGGTCGATGTGCTGGATTACCAGGAAGGCGATGAAGCGGGTATCAAATCGGTGACGTTTCAGGTGAACGGCGAGAATGCTTTCGGGTATCTGAAATCAGAGAAGGGCATTCATCGTCTGGTCAGAATCTCTCCGTTTGACGCATCGGGCAGGCGGCATACGTCGTTTGCATCCTGCGATGTCATGCCGGAGTTGGATGATTCGATTCAGGTGGATATTGATCCGGATGATCTGCGGATCGATACGTATCGGTCCAGCGGAGCGGGCGGACAGAAGGTTAATAAGACCAGTTCTGCGATCCGAATTACCCATTTGCCCACCGGCATTGTGGTACAGTGTCAGAATGAACGGTCACAGTTCCAGAATAAGGACAAGGCCATGCAGATGCTGAAGGCAAAGCTGTATGAGGTAGAACAGGAGAAACAGATGGAGAAGATGGCAGATATCCGGGGCGAGGTCAAGGACATTGCCTGGGGCAGCCAGATCCGTTCGTATGTGTTTCATCCGTACAGCATGGTCAAGGACTTGCGTACGGGAGAAGAGACTGCCAATATCCAGGGTGTGATGGATGGAGACCTGACTCCATTCATGAATGCCTACCTCATGTGGAGAAGCAAACGGGGAACCGCGCAGGAGGAATGATTCTTCTGAGGAAAGGATGAATGTGATGATGAGAAAAACGCTTCGACGGGGTCTGGCCCTACTGCTGGCGGTCAGCTTGATTTTGAGCCTCAGTGGCTGTGTAGAGCAGTATCATAATGGGGGACAGACCGTCATCGAGATGGATGAGAATACACAGGCGGAGGTGGCCGCGGCGGTCACGCGGATCAATGAGATTTTATCCGAAGGCACATTGGATGACTTGTTGGAGCAGCTTCCGGAGGAGATGGAAGCCGACGATGTCACAAATGGATGGAACCAGTGGGAGACTATTCGTCAGGAACATGGGGAATGGACATCTACGGAGAATACAGATATCTTTTACTATTGTTATGCCGGGGCGGCCACGGTCAACTATGTATTTGAGGATATCACGATGACGGCGGATATGCTTTTTACCAGCGATCATCAGTTGGTCTACCTGGATTTCTACGAATCAGCGGAGTCGGCGGAGGCGGAATATGCGCTGCCGGAAGGACTGGTGGAAGAAACCGTGGTGATTGGAGAAGGAACGGATTATCCTCTGGAAGGTACACTGACCTATCCCGAGGGGGGGACCAACCTGCCAGCGGTCGTTCTGGTGCATGGTATTGGCAATAATGACCGGGATGAAACAGCGCTCTCGACGAAGATGTTTCGGGATATCGCGAACGGCCTGGCGGAGCGAGGCATTGCTGTGTTGCGATATGACAAGCGAAGCCATACCTATCCCGAAGCACAGACGATCACCGATGTGTCTACACTGACCATTGATTTTCAGACGATAGATGATGCGGTGTTGGCCACGGATCTTCTGCGGCAGCAGGAGATGGTGAATCCCGACGAGGTGTATCTGGTGGCCCATGATCTGGGAGGCCTGGTGGCGCCCAGGATTGACTTGGAAGCGGATTACGCAGGGTATGTTATGATGGCGTCTCCTTCCCGCGCCTGGTCAGAGGCGGCCTACGATCAGGCGATCCGCTACGGTATGGATGGTCTGGAGTATGATACGGTTCAGTATCTGGAACCTATGCTGGAATCGGATATCAAGGATATTCGGGAGCTTGACGGATCCGAGGAAGAGGATGAGTGGACGAACATTCTGCTCAACCAATATGTCTATTACTGGATCGATCTGAATGCTTATGATTACCCGCAGATGGTGGCAGATTCGGAAAAGCCGGTACTCATCATGCAGGGAGACGCGGACTATCAGATAGAAACCGATCCGGATTATAACGGATGGGTGGAGATTCTAAGCAATAAAGAAAATGCGACTTGTAAATTGTATGAAAACGTCAATCATATGATGATGGAGGTAGAGGGCCCGTACACGAATGTATCCAAGCAGTACGAGCGGCCATTGCATGTAGCAGAAGAAGTGATCAGCGATTTGGCGGACTGGATACTGGAACAGGTCGGATAAATCAGGAAAGACGGGGACTCCCCCGTCTTTTGTTCTCTGAAGAGAAGAACGGAAGGAGGAGCATCCATGGGATTCGCGCATTTACATGTGCATACGGAATACAGCCTGCTGGACGGGTCGTCTAAAATCAACGAGATTGTCCGCCAGGCGAAGGAACTGAGGATGGATAGCCTGGCCATCACGGATCACGGCGCGATGTACGGCGTCATCGATTTTTATAAGGCCTGTAAGGAACGGGGGATCCATCCTGTCATTGGCTGTGAGGTCTATGTGGCAGAGAAGAGCCGCTTTCAGAAAGAAGGCCGGTCCGATGCGGAATACTACCATCTGGTGCTTCTGGCAGAGAATCAGACAGGGTATGAGAATCTGATCAAGATGGTATCCAAGGGATTTATCGAAGGTTTTTATTATAAGCCGAGGATTGATCTGGAGCTGCTGCGGGAAAACCACGAAGGGATCATCGCATTGAGCGCCGGCTTGGCGGGCGCGGTACCCAGGACGCTGCTTGCGCAGGGGTATGAGAAGGCTAAGGAAGTGGCGCTGCAGTATGCCGAGATCATGGGGCCGGACCATTTCTACCTGGAACTGCAGGATCATGGTATTCCGGAACAGGCGCAGGTCAACCAGCAGCTGCTCCGGATGAGTCAGGAGACAGGCCTGCCGCTGGTCGCTACGAACGATGTGCATTATACCTATAAGGAGGATGCGCAGGCGCATGATATCCTCCTGTGTATTCAGACCAACAAAAAGGTGAATGATGAGGATCGGATGCGGTATGAGGGCGGCCAGTACTATCTGAAGTCGCCGCAGGAGATGGAAACGCTGTTTCCGTATGCCCTGGAGGCGCTGGAGAACACGGAGAAGGTGGCGCAGCGCTGCCAGGTGGAGTTTAAGTTTCATGAATTAAAACTGCCGCAGTATGACGTGCCGGAGGGGTATACAGCTAAGGAATACCTGCGGATGCTCTGCGAAAAAGGACTCGCGGAGCGGTACCCCAAGATCCGTCCGGAACTCAGGGAGCGCCTGGAGTATGAATTGGGCGTCATCGAGAACATGGGATATGTGGATTATTTCCTGATCGTATGGGACTTTATCAATTATGCCAAGTCCCAGGGGATCATGGTGGGACCCGGACGGGGATCCGCCGCGGGCAGCGTAGTGGCGTACTGCCTGCGGATTACGGACATCGAACCCACAGAATATCAGCTGATCTTCGAACGCTTCCTCAACCCGGAGCGTGTGAGCATGCCGGATATCGACGTGGATTTCTGCTATCGCCGCCGTCAGGAGGTCATTGACTATGTGACTCGGAAATATGGAGAGGACCATGTCACGCAGATCATCACTTTTGGTACGATGGCAGCCCGCCTCGTGATTCGGGATGTGGGGCGTGCCATGGATATGCCCTATGGGGAGGTCGATAAGATTGCGAAGATGATCCCCCGTGATCTGGGGATCACCATTGATAAGGCGCTGGAAGTCAATCCCGAGTTGTCGGAGCTGTACCGGACAAACGAACAGGTACGGATGCTGATCGACATGTCCAAGCGTCTGGAGGGGTTGCCGCGGCATGCTTCCACGCACGCGGCCGGCGTCGTGATCTCCAAGAAACCCGTCATGGAATATGTGCCGCTGGCTACGAATGACGGTATGCCGGTAACCCAGTTCACCATGACCACTATCGAGGAGTTGGGGCTCCTGAAGATGGATTTTCTGGGCCTTCGTACGCTCACAGTGATTCAGGATGCGATGGATTTGATTGAAAAACGATACGGGAAAAAGATTCAGTTTGACCAGATGCCGATGGATGATCCGGAAGTATATCAGATGATTTCGGCGGGCAAGACGGTCGGGGTCTTCCAGTTGGAAAGCGCGGGCATGACGTCTTTTATGAAAGAACTGCGGCCAGAAAATCTGGAGGATATCATCGCGGGGATCTCGCTGTATCGCCCAGGCCCGATGGATTTCATACCCAAGTACCTGGAAGGTAAAAAGAATGCGGAGTCCATACAGTATACGACGCCGCTTCTGGAGCCGATCCTGAAACCCACCTATGGATGTATTGTCTATCAGGAGCAGGTCATGCAGATCGTGCGGGATCTTGCCGGATATACGATGGGACGGGCGGATCTGGTACGGAAGGCCATGTCTAAGAAGAAGGCGGACGTGATGGCGCGGGAGCGGCAGTACTTCGTCTATGGAAATGAAGAAGAACATGTGCCTGGCTGTGTGCATCGAGGAATCACACCAGAGCAGGCGGAGAAGATTTTCGAGGATATGACGGACTTCGCGAAGTATGCCTTCAATAAGTCTCACGCGGCGTGTTATGCAGTAGTTGCCTATCAGACAGCCTGGCTCAAGGTGCATTATCCGGTGGAATTCATGGCGGCGCTTCTGACGTCGGTCATCGATCATCCGGGGAAGGTGACCAGCTACATTGAAAGTCTGAAATCCATGAATATCGAATTGACCTCACCGGATATCAATGAGGGATATACGGGCTTTTCGGTATCAGCAGATCACCGGATTCGTTATGGACTTTCTTCTATTAAGGGTGTGGGCCAGAATATTGTGGACCGCATCGTGCGAGAGCGGGAACAGAATGGGCCGTTTCGCAGCATGACGGATTTCTGCCGGCGTATGCAGGGGGCGGATCTGAATAAGAAGGTGCTGGAAAACCTGATCAAGGCAGGGGCCTTTGATTCCCTGGGCGGAAGCCGCAAGGATTACCTGGAAACCTGCAATGTCATTCTGGGAGCCGCGTCCCTCTGGTATAAGAATCAGCTGTCCGGGCAGATGGATCTGTTTGGTCTGGACCTGGGAGACGATACGCCGAATCAGGATCTGGACGATCAATTGCCGGGAACGGGAGAGTATCCGGAGGCAGAACGCCTGGCCATGGAAAAGGAAGTTCTGGGGATTTATCTGAGTGGCCATCCTTTGCGGGAGTATGAGGAAGTATGGAGAAAAACCGTGAACCGTACCGCCGAAGAATTTCGGTGGCAGGAAGATGAGGAGCGGTGTGAGGTGACAGACGGGGAGACGGCGATTATTGGCGGCGTCATCATGCGTCTGCAGACTAAGATCACCAAAAACAGCAAGATGATGGCCTTTGCGACACTGGAAGATCTGTATGGCAGTGTGGAGGTGCTGGTGTTTCCCAATGTGTATGAACAGGCCAGGCAGTTTCTGACGGCGGATGCCAAGATTTTTGTGCAGGGACGCGTCAGTGTGGGGGATGAAGAGGATGCGAAGCTGATTGCGCAGTCTATTGTGCCCTTTGGTCAGGAAAGTGCGCTGTATCGCGGTGAGAGACAGGTGTACCGACGCATGTATGAGGGACATGCCAAGACGGCGCCCAGCGTGCAGAAGCGGGAGGCCGCCGGAACCGAGGGGGCGCAGGATCATACCCGCGTACTATGGCTGCGGTTGGGCGGACAGGAGGACTGGCAAAAGAAACAGCAGACGCTCCTGCATCTGCTGAGTCAGTATCCAGGTCCTTATGACCTGTATTTATATCTGGAAGCGGAAAAGCAGCGGCTCAAGGCACCTGCGTGTTACCGTATTTCCAAGAGTACGGCGCTTTTTCATCAGCTGGAAGAATTATTGGGCGCTGGTTCCGTGGTCTGGAGATAATGGCTTGTGATCGTGCGAGCCAAGTCGGATAATGCGGATTCATCGAAAGGATTGCTGAGGCCTGCTTCTGCTAGAGGCTCCAGATACCCGGAGTTTACGGTAAATTCGCATAATGTCTGATAAGCATCGAGGGCGGCTTCACGGTCGCCCTCTGCGAATGCCCAGAGTTCTAAGGCGGACACGGCGCTGGTTGCATAGCTGATATAATAGAAGGGCGATTCGAAATGCTGGGTAATGTCTACCCATTCATAATATGAGGAGTAACCGAAATATTCCATATAAAGATCATCATGCAGTTGGTTCATCTCATCAATACTCATCTCCGGGTTTTCAAAGACGCGTTGTTGGAACTCGTCTTCACAGCAGCCTGCGAGGATAGCGAGGAGGATGCTGTGGATCAGGAGAATCTCCATGTTTTGTGCATCTTCTTTGTAGATTTGAGGATAGTGCGGAAGCATCAGCAGTTCGAGGCCCTGCGAATGGACTTCGGCAAGATCCAGGTTTTCGGAATCATTCCAGCCGCTGCCATCGTACAGATAATAATTATAGTAATGTCCGAATTCATGAAACAGCGTGGTGGCTGGGGAATAGTACATGGTGTTGATCAGAATAAAGGGAGAACGCATCTCGGAAAGGTAGGCGGTATAGGCGGAAGGCAGTGTATTCGATGCATAACTGAAGGAATACAGCTGATTTTCCTGCATGTAGGTAAAAGCCTCGGCCATCTGAGGCGAGAATTCCTCTTCGATGGCATACCGTAAATAGTATAATGCCATCTTGTCAGAGATGTAATATTGCGGCATATGGTTATACAAAATATCGTAATACCGTTCTTCGAATTCCTGCACGAGCGGAATGAAGAATTTCTTGACCAGAGTCGTGAATTGTGCGGCATCTTCTTTTGTATAATCTCTTTCCAAGGATTGATAGGCAAAATCTATATAGTTTTCATAACCAGATGCCTGGGCAATTTGTGTGCGCACTTCGGCGAGCCGTTGATATACGGTGGCGCAATCGGCATTCTTCTGTGCGTAGATGGCGTCGTAGGCCTCCCATTCTTCCGGCGTTTCCAGGATGAGATCCTGAAGAGAGACTTCCTGTCCATGCAGCGTTGTGGTATAGTCCGTGACAAGATACTGAGAGTATTGCTGGAGCAAGGCCGTTTCCTGGGAAAACAGCGATTCGGTTTCCTCGTAGGGAAGACTATAGGAAGTCAGATAATGATGTACAAAATCAGTTCCCATGTGTTTGCGGAAAGCGGCCTCATACGATGATTGCAGCAATAGATCTGTGATTTCGGTGATGCGGTACGAAAGCGCGTTCAAAGCGTCGGAAAGAAAGGAGATTTCTTCCAGGTAATATGTATCCGTCAGGTCGAGGTCGCTGTGTATCGAGGCCAGTGTATACATGGTATACACATGGTCGAAGTGCGCCAGAATCGTGTCGTATAGAGAGAATACCTGCTGGGAGGAGCGCAGTCCCAGAGAGAGTGTTTCGAGCAGTGTATCACAGTCAGCGTATATGGTTGCCATATCGGGGCGTTCATAGACCATGTCATGAAAAGGAATATGGGCCCGCGAGATGGAGGAAGACTCAAGAAAGTCGCTGGGATGGGAATCTTCCAGAGAAGAGGCTTCTCCAGAAGCGGGATTCTGAGAAGAGAGCTCCTCCAGGGAGGACTCCGGAGCGGGATCTTCTTGTACCGGGATATAGGGCGTGCAACCGGAAAGAAGGATACATAGAACCAGGAGAAATCCGAGAAGACGGCGGGAAACTCTACGGGGATTTTCTGTAAACATGGAAGTCAACTCCTTTATAAAAATAGCGAATCCGAGTGATCTATTTCTATTTTAGCATATTTAGGTAGTTTTCGCCATATGTTTGAAAGAAACTCCGTCCCTATACAGCCAAAAAACTCTTGAAATCCGAGGGGGGATCGTGTACAATATAATCGGGGGAATTTGTGATTTGTTTTCCTGTGTTGTGATGATAGTGAAACATTTGAGAGAGCAAAGCCCCTGAAGGGTATTTGCAGAAAGGAAGAATTATTATGGAAGGCAGTCTCAAGACGGTCGGAGTATTAACCAGCGGGGGCGACGCTCCCGGTATGAACGCCTGCATTCGCGCGGTGGTACGCAGCGCGTTGAACAGAGGATGTCGGGTTATGGGGATCCGTAAGGGGTATGCTGGTCTTTTGAAGGGCGATGTGATGGAAATGAATGCCACGAGTGTGGCGAACATCATTCATCGTGGCGGTACGATTTTATATACAGCGCGGTGTCCGGAGTTTTTGGAAGTAGAGTATCAGGATCGGGCAGCGGAGATGTGTCGGATATTTGGAATTGATGGGCTGGTTGTCATCGGAGGAGACGGATCCTTTCGCGGCGCCCAGAAATTGTCGCAGAGGGGAATCAGCGTAGTGGGCGTGCCAGGGACGATTGATCTGGACATCGTTTGTTCCGACTATACCATCGGATTCGACACAGCGGTGAATGTGGTAGTAGAGGCGGTATCCAGACTGCGGGACACATCCGCGTCTCATGAGCGCTGCAGCGTAGTAGAGGTCATGGGAAGAAACTGCGGAGAGATCGCGCTTTGGTCGGGCATTGCCACAGGCGCGGATGCGATCATGATTCCAGAGGATGCGGAGTCGCAGAGCTTTGATCATCTGGTCAGAGTCATTATGGAGAATCGGGCGCGCGGGAAGAACCATAACATCATCATCGTGGCGGAAGGCGTAGGCCATGCGGAGGAGCTGGCAAAGCGGATTCATGAAGTGACAGGTATCGAGTCCAGAGCGACCATTTTAGGGCATATTCAGCGGGGAGGACGTCCTACCGCGTTGGATATTAAACATGCGTCTATGATGGGATATCTGGCAGTAGAAGCCTTGTATCGGGGCGAGACGAATCGAGTTATCTCGGTGAAAGACGGAAAGTATGTGGATCAGGACATTGATGAGGCATTAGCGATGACAAAGGAACCATCGCTGGATATCTGGAACGCGAATCTGCATATTTCCACCTATTGATCTTACGGTTAGAGAATCATGAAAAAGAGGGAGATTTTGATACCGGTCTTGATGACCGGTATCCTTAGTTCTATCATATATTTATATTTTGGTCTATTCCCATATGGAGAACTTACCTTGGCCTGGTGTGATGCCAGACAGCAGGTGGTTCCCCTGCTGATGGACCTAAAGGATATGATAAGCGGGGAACAGTCTATCTTTCTAAACCTGCAGAATGCGGGCGGGATGGATTTATGGGGCGTGCTGTTCTTTTTTGTGGCGAGTCCACTGCATCTTTTGGTGGCGCTAGTGTCCAAGGAGAACATGTTCGACCTTTTTAATATATTAGTCATGCTCAAGATGATGCTGGCAGCAGGAACCGCATTTTTGTATTTCAGACGGCGTTTTTCACGCCTGGGGGCGGGACTGACCAGTGTGTTGGCATCTATGTATGCGTTTTCAGGATTTTGTCTGATGTTCTACCAGAATGTGATCTGGTTGGACACGGCATATTTGTTTCCCTTGCTTCTGTATGGCCTGGACCGTCTGTTTCACGAGCAGAAGCCAGGACTCTATATCGGGGTATTGTGCGCAGAACTTTTTGTCAATTATTATTTATGCTACATGGTGGTGATTTTCCTACTCCTGTATAGCGGGTTGTATCTGACGATGTGCTGCAGCCGCGGAGAAAGAAGAAGAGGTGCTGTTCTGTTCATTCTATCCAGTGCAGGCGCGGCGCTTTTAACAGCCGTCATCTGGCTGCCATGTCTGTTGCAGTTTTTTTCCTCGGCTCGCGGCACCAATCTGCTGGACAGCTTGCGAAGCAGCCCCTGGTTTCCTTCTTTGGAAACAACGGAGCCGCTTTTGTTCTGTACAGGGATTTTCGTTCCGGCCCTTTTCTTCTTCCCGTATAAGAAAATGGGGAAGCAGCCGGAACTGCCGTTTCTCCTGATTATGAGCCTGCTGCTGACTCTACCGCTGGTGTTGGAGCCGATCAATCGGATCTGGCATACGGGAAGCTATCAGTGTTTTCCGGCCCGCTATGGGTACATGACGGTATGTTTTTTGCTCATGGTGAGCGGAGCGGCCATGGAGGATATTCTGGAACGCCGAAGAAAAAAAGAAGATCCAGAGGAGGATCGGTTTCTTCGAGCAGAACGGGAAGGGAAACGAGCCGTGGCAGCGTCTCTCATCTGTGTGGGCTGTGTGATTTTGCTGGCCGCTTTTCTGATTCCCTATCTCGAGACGCACAGGGAAGTCCTGGAGGCGTATACGAGTAGTCTATGGGGGGATGAGGAGTCCTTTGCCGCGTTATTTGTGGCCTTCCTGCCCACGGCGGTGAGTTACGGGCTGTGTCTTCTGACAGGCCGGCTGGGATGGCTGAGCCGACAGGGACTTGCGGTGGCATTAGGCGCTGTCTTTGCGGTGGAAGCATTCTTTTGCGGCGGTGTCTATATGGGGTATCCCGCGTCCGATCAAAGCGGATATGAGGATGTGCTGGATCTGGGCGAGAATCTGAATGCATCCGGTTTTTATCGAGTCAAGACAAAAGGACGAGAGATTGAAGCGAATTGGATGGGTGCGGCCGGATTGCCCACGCTGTCGCACTACACATCTCTAACCGGAGAGGATTATCTGTTTACACTCAAAAAACTGGGATATTCTTCGTACTGGATGGAGGCGGATTCCCAAGGAGGCACCGCTTTCACGGACGCACTGCTGTCTAACCGATATGCCGTGGTATATGAAAATGAGATAGAAGCAGATGACACTGTAGTCTATGCGAATGAAACGTATGCTGTGATAGAATCTGGCTGGAAGCTGCCGTCGGGATTGATTGCGAATGCTTCCATACAGGAGTTGGCACAGGTATCGTCCGGAGATCGTTTCGAGGCCCAGAATGAGATCTATCAGAAGCTCTCGGGTACGGAAGAAGAGTTGTTTGTTCGCTATGAACCTACAAGTACGAGAAATCTTACCTATACAGCATCGGAAGCGGGGATAAGTCTGCAGCTGGAAGAAGGCAGCCGGGTCGGCATGCTGACGTATGAGATTTACGTGGAAGGCCGGCAAACGCTGTATTTTGACTGCTTTGGCGGACGGTATACGACGCATCTGTCAGAAGCCGAACATGATAGCTGCATGATTATGGTGAACAACAGAGTACACACCGGAAGCTACCCAGTGAAAAAGGAAAATGGGATTTTGGAATTGGGTACGTTTGAGGATGAGACCGTTGTGATTGAGATTCAAATCGATGAAAACATGACGCCGGCTTCCTTTGGTGTGGTCGGATTGCCAGAGGATAGGATGGAACAGTGGGTGGAAACGGCGCAGGGAACCGAATGGACCATACAGGGCAATACAGCGAATGCCTATGTGGAAAACGGGCAGCAGGGACAGACTCTTCTGCTGATGCTGCCGTATCGGGAAGGGTATACGGTGACGATCAATGGAGAAACGGTAGAAGCGTATGAGGTGCTGGGCAATTTCATAGGAATTGAGCTGCGAGAGGGTGTCAACCAGATCGAAGTCGTATATCATACCCGGGGACTGCTTGCAGGCGGCATTCTGAGTATTCTGGGAATCGCATGGATTTTTGCCCTGCAGTATTTCCGGAAAATCATTGTTTCCGCAAAGGGAGCAGGTATGCGGATCATGGGAATTTTGCCAGAGATCTGGCTGGCAGTTATGGTTGTGGGAGTGTATGTGATGCCGCTGCTTCTAGCAAGAGGCGGCATATAAGCAAAGGAGGCAGGAAATGAAAGCAGTGCATGTGGATGTACGGGTGAACCCCATACAATACGAGGTATACATGGGAACGGATCTGTTGGACCGAATGGCACAGGATTTGCAGGAAAAGCCGCTGGCAAAGAGATACGCGGTTTTGTCTGATGACCGAGTGTCCGGCTTGTATGGAAAGAAAATGATGGAGAGCCTGGAAAAGCGTGGGCTGAAAGCGCAGCTTTTCACATTTCCACAGGGAGAGGCGAGCAAAAACCGGAAAGAGAAAGAGCACTTAGAGGATGCGATGCTGGCGGCCGGCTTTGGACGGGACAGCGCGGTGATCGCACTGGGCGGCGGCGTGGTAGGAGACCTGGCCGGTTTTGTGGCGGCCACATATATGCGTGGAATTCCAGTGCTGCAGGTGCCCACCACGACGCTTGCGATGGCGGATTCGGCAATTGGGAGCAAGACAGCGGTCGATGTTCCGTATGGCAAGAATCTGATCGGAGCGTTCCATAGCCCGGTGGAGGTCTATATGGATATGGGCTTTCTGCCTTCGTTGGATGAACGCAATTATTTTGCGGGCCTGGTGGAACTGATCAAGCATAGTTTCATTCGTATGCCCGCACTGCAGGATTTTCTGAGCGAACATCGGGATACGGTCTGCCTCAGACAGGGAGAAGATTATTTTGCGGTCATGGAAACCCTCTTTTATCAGAACAGCGCCGTGAAAAATGAAATTGTAAGCAGGGATCAGCAGGAGAGCAATCTGCGCAAGGTGCTGAATTATGGGCATACGCTGGGGCACAGCGTGGAGATGGCCAGCCATTTTGAACGGATTCATGGAGAGTGCGTGGCGATTGGCATTGCATTCGCGGCTTATCTTTCCTGGCAGCTGGGATACTGTGAGGAAGAGTGGGCGCAGAAGCAGGTGCAGCTTTTGCAGGAATATCATCAGGATACGAGGATTCCGGAGGGCTTGACGACGGAACAGCTGATCCAGGGGATGAAGACGGATAAGAAAGTGCGAGACGGTAAGACGGAATGGATTCTCTTGGCGGGGCCGGGAAAGCTGGTTCAGCGGCCAGATGGGGCCTACGGAATTCCTGTGGAGGAGGACATACTGCGGGAGTGCCTGGAAGGATTTCGAAAGTGGCAGAAATAATACGAAATTTTCAGAATTTTATTGACTTTTAAAAGCATGGCATGATATACTGTCAATATGGAAAGAAACGGTCCGGACCACTGTTTTTTTCAAAGATTTTCAAATTTCTTCTTGCTATTCACTCAAATCTGGTGTATAATCGTAGACTGAATGAATTATCCTTGCTCTTGCCTATTGCAAGGGCCATAGTCCAGAAGGAGGTGTAGACGATGAACAAGTACGAGGTTGCGGTGGTTGTTTCCGCACAGCTGACAGACGAAGAGCGCGCTGCAGTTGTAGAGCAGGTAAAGGCCTATATCGCGCGTCGTGGTGGTACCGTCACGGAAGTGGAGGATTGGGGCAAGCGCCGTCTTGCTTATGAGATCGCAAAGCAGTCCGAGGGTTACTACTACTTCGTGAAGTGCGAGGCTGAGCCTTCCATGAGTGTTGCATTGGAGCAGGATCTGCGTATCATGGAGAATGTGCTTCGCTATCTGATCGTAAGAGAGGGCGAGTGAGCAGCATTGAAGCCGGGGAGGTTTTTCAATGAATAAAGTTATATTGATGGGTCGTTTGACCAGAGATCCAGAGCTGCGCTACTCCAATACGGGACAGGCTGTATGCCGGTATTCGCTGGCAGTCAACAGGTCTTATAAACGAGATGGAGAGCCAGATGCGGATTTTATCAACATTGTTGCCTTTGGAGGACGCGGTGAATTTGCCGGCAAATACTTCCATAAGGGGATGATGGTGGCGATCTGCGGCGAGTTGCGTGTGAGTTCCTATGAACAAAACGGTACAAAGCGGTACTCAACCGATGTAATTGCGACCGACCAGTATTTTGCGGAGAGTAAGGCCTCTTATGAGAGCCGTTCGCAGAGAGGCGGGAATTTTGCACCGGGCGCTCCCAGCGGGGGCTATCAGAACTATCAGGCGGTTCCGCCTCAGAATAACGCCTATGCGTCACAGAACAATACCTATGGATCCAGTTACGATTCATATGGACAGCAGAACAATAATAACTATGCACCGCAACGAGATGCATTTGCATCGCAGGGAGATGGATATGCCCCGCAGAACGATGGGTTTGCATCGCAGGGAAATGGATATACGCCGCAGAATGACGGGTTTGTATCGCAGCCCTACGAGTCGGCGCCGCCTCAGCCGCAGTCAGCAGCGCAGCCTGCTGGTCCGGATGGTTTTACGCCGGTGGACGCGACATTGGAAGGAGACTCGGATCTGCCTTTTTAAGACAGAGTGTGCATAGGGTCGATAAGTATAGAACAGGAGGTTTTGGTCATGGCAGTTCCTCAGAAGAAGAGAACCGGTATGCGCCGTAAAAAGCGTGTTTGCAGCTTTTGTGCAGAGAATGGCGAGACGCTCAGCTACAAGGATGTAGCCAAGCTGAGAAGATACGTTTCCGAGCGGGGGAAGATTTTACCGCGCCGTATCAATGGCAATTGCGCAAAGCATCAGCGCATGCTGACGGTGGCTGTTAAGCGTGCCAGACATCTGGCTTTGATGCCGTACACGGTGGATTAATCAAAAAAAATGAAAGCGGGCTGTTCCGATGGGGAGCAGCCCGTGTTTTTATATACGGGATATCGATAGGAGAGGCAAAAGCCTACGGTTTAACGCGGAAAATATGGCTGAATCTGAGAGGGAATTCTTTCTGCCTACTGTATAACATGGGGATCTGTTGACTTCGGGGCAGTCACAGCGACTGTCCCTTCTTTTTTATCTTGAATATTCGGCAGGGATTTGCTATAATGAACATAAAATGCCGATGCCGATACAGGCGTATGCAATCTATGCCTGGCAGCAAATAGAAAGGAGTGGCGCCCATGACGGATATGCAGGGCTTTCGGTATCTTTCCAGCATGCAGAATCCTCTGTTTAAGCAGATTAAAAGTCTTCAGAGCCGAAAAGGCAGACGGGAAAATGGCCTTTTCATGGCAGAGGGGCTGCGTCTGGTACGGGAGATCTGCCCGCCGTGGGAATTGAAAACGCTGATTCTCACAGAGGCATTCATGGCGCTTCATGAGGATTGGCGGATATGCTGCCAGCGCTATCCAGAGGCTGAGGTCGTCGTGGTGGAGGAAGAATGGATGAGGCATGCGTCGGATACACAGCATCCGCAGGGTGTGATGGCGCTAGTCCGTCTGCGTGAGGCGGTGCTGGAAGACCTGCTGCAGAAGGAGTCCCCATTTCTGGTGATTTTAGAAGACCTACAGGACCCGGGCAATGCCGGTACGATTCTGCGCACTGCGGATGCAGCGGGAGCGGATGGAATCCTATGTTCCGAAGGTACGGCAGACTTTTTCAGCCCGAAAGTGGTGCGGGCCTCGATGGGAAGTATATTCCATCTGCCCGTCGTTCGGACAGAAAGGTTCCGAGAGTCCTTGCTGACGTTGAAGCAGCGAGGCATCATGCTGGCTGCGGCGCACTTGCAGGCGAGTCTTTCCTACGATCAGGCGGACTATCGGGGAGGCTGCGGGATCCTGATCGGTAACGAGGGAAATGGACTCCGGGAAGAGACTACGAGTCTGGCGCAGGTCAAGATCTCCATTCCACAGCCGGGAAGGGCAGAGTCACTGAATGCGTCTGTGGCGGCAGGTATATTGATGTATGAGGTTGTAAGACAGAGAAGAGCCTGATAGGGCCGGGAGGAGAAGGAAGATGCATCCGGAATTATTTTCGATTGGACCGTTTCATGTATATAGTTATGGGCTGATGATTGCCATTGGTATGATACTGGCTGTTTGGCTGGGCATGCGTCGATGCCCTGCCAGGGGACTGGATAAAGATCAGATGTTCAATCTGGGCTTTTTTGGGATCTTGGCCGGTGTTGTGGGAGCGAAGCTTTTATTCTATATTGTAGAGCTGCCCTCTGTTATTGAAGATCCTTCCATGCTGCTGGATTTCACCAATGGATTTGTTGTATATGGCGGTATCTTTACGGGAATCCTGATTCCCTATATCTACTGCCGGGTAAAAAAGCTGCCGTTTCTGCAGTATTTGGATACGGCCATTCCTTCCATACCGTTGGCACAGGGGTTTGGACGGATCGGCTGTTTCCTGGCGGGCTGCTGTTATGGCTTGCCGACGGATTCTGCGATTGGAGTCGTCTTTCCGGCGGAGAGCATGGCGCCCTCGGGAATCGCCCTGATTCCCACACAGCTCATTTCCAGCGTAGGAGATTTCGCGATCGCAGCATTCCTGCTGTGGTATACCCGCAAGGGAGCCAAGAGAGAGCCGGGGATGGCTGCTGGCTGGTATATGATTCTATATGGAGTGGGTCGTTTTGTCATCGAGTTCTTCCGCGGAGATCATCGTGGGACAGTAGGATTCTTGTCCACATCTCAGTTTATCTCCATTCTGCTGCTTATTTTCGCGATCTTCTGGATGGCTCGCTGCCGCAAGAGAAAGCAGGAACGGCTGCAGGCGGAGATTGACGCCAAGGTGGATGCTGAATTGCAGGCAGAAGAAGAGGAAAAACGTGAAAAAGAGAAGGAATGGCAGCGTGTCGGACAGGCGTTTCAGCTTCATGAATCGACGGACGAGTCTCTGGAGGAATCTGTAGAAGAGGAGAAAGAGGAAGTCGAGGAGCCAGAGAAGCCTGAGGGGACGGAAAAGTGAGGACGCTGTTTGTCTCAGACCTGGATGGGACACTGCTCGATGCAGAGGGGCGGCTCTCGAACAGGACACGGACGGTTTTGCGGAGAATGGAAGAGGAGGGCGAGCTGATCACGTATGCGACAGCTCGCTCGATTCATTCTGCCAGAATTGTGACAGAAGGGTGGATGCCCGCCCTGCCCGTGATCGTCTATAACGGGACCATGCTCGTGGAGAATGAGACAGGGGAGCCTGCGGTGTTCAATACGTTTTCTGATGACGAGAGAGAATGGCTGTATCGGACGTTCCGAAAGGAGAAGGTTTCGCCGCTGGTCTATGCGTTTGTGGAGGGGCAAGAGAGGGTATCCTGGCTCGCATCCGAAACGAATGCGGGAAAGGCAGCCTATCTTGCAAAACGGCAGGGAGACAGGCGTTTGCGGCGCTGTGTCTCGGAAGAAATGCTGTATGCGGGAGAGCCATTCTACTATACATGTATTGGGGAAAGAACAGAACTGCGGCCTCTGTGGGAGCGACTACAAGCGTGGGGACGCAGCCAGTCCACTTTTCAAAGAGAGTTATATGGTCAGGGAGAATGGTGGCTGGAAGTCATGCCCTACCATGCGACGAAAGCGCATGCAGCGCTACAGCTAAAGGAAAGGCTGCAATGCGATCGGATGATTGTTTTCGGAGATGGTATCAACGATCTGCCCTTGTTTCAAGCCGCGGATGCTGGTTATGCGCCGGCAAACGCCGCGGAAGAGATTAAAAAACAGGCTGCAGGGATCCTCAAAAGGAATGACGAGGACGGTGTAGCCCGATGGTTAGAAGCCTATTTAGAAGAGAAAATGCGCCTGCGGGAGAATATATGATGGCTCACAGTCTCCCACGGGCGCATTGTGTTTTAGATGTCCGGGATCTCGATTTGGATTTCGTGTCCTACTTGTGCGGAGCGAACAATACCGTCGATAATCGCCTGATTGATAAGAATCTGGGAGGTGGGGACGGGGGCGGTGCCTCCGGTCTCCACAGCATCCAGGAAAGAGCGAATCTTACGATAGAAAAGTTCATCGAACGCATTGGGCAGAATGGGCAGTACAGTTTCCACGGTCTGTCCCGCGACTTCATGGTAGAGAGTCATGGGCCCGCTCATGCTTCCGTTCCAACATTCTGTGGAGGGAATACGTAAGCCGCCTTCTGTGCCGAGGATGATGGTATCTCCGGGTGTATCGAGATTCATAGCCCAGGCAATGCGGAAATCGAGAATGATATCGCCTTCCAGACGAATAAAGGCAGCCGCAAAATCATCGACGGCAAAGGCTTTCGCGTATTCGGGATGGTGAGGATACATATCTGGCCGTGTGCCAAAGTAAGCGGACTTGTATCCAGATACCGTCAACGGTTTCGGATAGCCCAGTGCGTTGAGCACCAGGTCCAGGGAATAGCATCCGATATCACCGACGGCACCGATGCCGGCGGTCTCATCCGTGATAAAAGACGTGCCATAGGGCGTGGGAATACCGCGCTGACGGCCACCGCCCGTCTGTACATAGTAGATTTTTCCCAACGCGCCGGATTGCACGATTTTGCCGATTTGCTGCATATTCTCGTCGAAACGTGGCTGGAAGCCAACAGACAGCAGTTTGCCGCTTTCTTTTTCTGCTTTGCACATGGCAACGGCTTCATCCAGAGTCACACACATGGGCTTTTCTACCAGAACGTGAACCCCGGCATGGAGTGCGTCGATCGTACATTCCGCATGGGCGCGGTTATAGGTACAGACGCTTACCACATCCAGCGTTTCGAGATCCAGCATCTCTTTATGATGAGAGTAGAAACGGACACCGGAAACGCCGAGCTTGTCAAACAGAGCTTCCGCTTTGCCTGGAACCAGATCGGCGGCCGCTACGATTTCCACGTCCGGACAGCGCAGATAACTTTCAATATGCGCCTCGGAGATCCAGCCGGTTCCGATGATTCCCACCTTCAGCTTAGGGCCTGTGTAGGTGTTTTGGGTGGTTTCCTGGTTTTCTTTGAAACGATCCGCAATGCTTGCCATAATAATCCCTCCTAGTATCCTAATGATGTCAGATAGATGCGGCTGGCGCGTACGGCTTCTTCGGCAGTCTGCCCCTTGGGCGGGCGATCCAGCTCCACGATCAGCCACTCGGCGCCGGCTTCTTCGGAAGCCTTAAGAATTGCGGGCATGTCTTGCAGACCCGCGCCCAGCGCGCGAAACTCGAAAGAAGTCGATTCGGAAGCGCACTTTTTTGTATCTCCAATGAGCTCATATTGGGGAGAGACATCCGGCCCTTCCATATAGTAGTCCTTCAGATGGACGACGGGAGCGCGTCCGGCGTACTTATGTAAGTAGGCGCACGGGTCTTCTCCACCGACACGAACCCAGCAGGTATCCAGTTCCGTTTGCAGAAGCGAAGCAGGAATCGTAGCGTACATACGATCCAGGGCGTATGCCCCATCGAGTTTTGTGAATTCGAAATCATGATTATGGTATAAGAGCTTGAGCCCTTGATGCAGGCATTCTTCCGCGATCTTTCGAATTTGCTCCAGCGTCTGCTCATATAAGGGCTGTCCGGGGCGCCGAGCTTCTTCCAGCCAGGGGATGGCGATATAGGAACACCCAATGGCCTTGTATTGCGCGACAGTACCTGCGGGATCGGCTAAAAGCTCTGCCAGCGGAACGTGGGCAGAAACGGGGAGAAGATCGTTTTTTTCGAGCAGACGGCTCACCTCTTGCGCGGAATGGCCGTACAGACCGGCAAACTCGATTCCCGTATATCCCATATGACGCACTTTTTCCAGCGTGAGGGCCAGATTGGCACTGGCTTCGTCACGAAGCGAATATAACTGTAAACCGATTGGCAGCATAAAAATCCCTCCTTATCGTTTATCGGTAGGTGGGCAGCCAATCCTTATGTGCCTCCAGGAGTTCGTCGCACATGGCTACGATATCATCCAGAGAGAGTTCGGCGCCCGTATGCGGATCCATCATGGCGGCCTGGTAAACGACTTCTTTGCGGCGGGTCCGGGCAGCCTCGATGGTCAAAAGCTGTGGATAGATGTTGCTGCTGTTCATGGCAGCAAGCTGTACAGGCAGACTGCCTACATGACAGGGCTGGATGCCCTGATTATCTACCAGGCAGGGAACCTCTACGCAGGCGTCCAGCGGCAGATTATCGATGAGATGACGGTTGAGAACATTGCCGCCGATTTTATAGGGAACATTTGTGACGATGGCTTCCATAATACGAGAGGCATATTCGTGGGTGCGGGTATGCGTCACCTCGCCGTTCGCCATGATCTCATCGCGCTCCTTCTCCCAGCGTGCGATCTGGTTCACGCAGCGGCGCGGATATTCATCCAGGGGAATATTGTATCGCTCGATCAGATCCGGATAGCGGCCCTTGATGAAGAAAGCGTTATATTCCGCGTTATGCTCGCTGGATTCCGTACAGTAGTAGCCAAGACGGCGGATGTATTCGAAACGCACCATGTCCGTGTGTTTCTCCGTATCGTTTTTAGCGAGGGCACGGCGCCGGATTTCGGGATACAAATCATTTCCGTCCTTGTCATAGATCTCGAGAAGCCAGGCCATGTGATTGATACCCGCGATGAGTTCGCGGCGGCCGGAAAGCTGATCTTCCATGCCCAGAGACTGCAGCAGATGCTCGGAACAGACCTGAACACTGTGGCATAGCCCGACCGTTTTGATCGGTGTGTACCGCTGCATGTATCCGGACAGAATCGCCATGGGATTGGTGTAATTCAACAACCAGGCATTGGGGCAGACATCAGCCATATCCTGGGAGAAATCTTCCATCACGGGAATCGTACGCAGACCGCGCATGATGCCGCCGATCCCCAGCGTATCTGCGATGGTCTGACGTAGACCATACTTCTTGGGAATCTCGAAATCAATGATGGTACAGGGGTCATATCCGCCTACTTGAATGGCGTTTACAACGAAATCGGCATCGCGTAAAGCCTCTTTGCGGTGTTCTACCCCCAGGTGTGTCGTGATGTGTGCTCTGTCTTCATTAATATTATGATTGAGAGCGGAGAGCAAGAGTTCGGATTCAGCGAGCCGCTTTCCGTCGATATCATACAGAGCAAATTCGCTGCTTCGCAGCACGGGAGAGCACATACAGTCCCCTAATACATTCTTCGCGAACACGGTGCTGCCAGCTCCCATAAACGTAATTTTCATAAAAAACTGACCTCCTATTCTATCTTTGTATTCAAAACCAACAATGGAGTTTGTCTGCATCATAGCAGATTTTCACAGAAAACGCAATAGGGACCTCGAAAAAAAAGTGAAAAGAAAGGAAAAGACGAAGTTATTACAAAAGAATTACAAAATCGGATTAAATATTAAAAAGGTGTTGACAAACTGGTCGGAAAGTGTTACAGTATACGCGTGCTATTTTTTAAGATATAGGAAAGGAAGTTTAAGAATGAAGAAATTAGCCAAGGTTGTCGTTTCATTATGCCTGAGTTTTGCGCTCTTAATGGCCTATCTGCCGGCAACCACTGTAGAGGCAGCCGCGTCATTCACGCCGCGTCTGACTGCGCCGAGCAGCGACAACCCTTACTATTTCAGCGACCTGAACTTGTACTATAGATACGGGTATGGGATGCCCAACTGCACGGCATATGCATACGGACGAATCTATGAGATTCTGGGAACCGAGCCCAATCTCAGCCGGTGGAATGCAGGACAGTGGTGGTTTGATAATATCAACTACGGCTGGTATTCCTACGGTAGCACCCCACAGGTAGGCGCCGTTGCCTGTTGGGATAAATGGGATCAGAATACGGGCCATGTGGCGGTCGTCGAAGCCGTGTATGATGATGGTACGGTGTTGATCTCTGAGTCTTCCTGGAGTGGAACGATGTTCCGGACCCGAGTGATGAATGCGGATGGAAGTGGATTCCTAACAGGATATCGTTTCTTAGGGTATATTTATCCGGTAGGAGCCGGAGTTGGCAGTTCCGACGATTCATCTTCATCGAACAGCGGACACAGTGAGCTGTCTATGGGCAGCAGTGGCAGTCAGGTATCGGAACTGCAGCAGCAGTTGTATGAACTGGGATATCTGAATATTGCGCCGGACGGAATCTTTGGAACGATGACACACAGCGCGGTGATGGTATTCCAGCGCGAAAATGGATTAGTGGTCGATGGAATCTTTGGCGTAGCATCGTGGGCAAAGCTTTACAGCGATGATGTGGTAGCGGCCGGAAGTTCGGGTATTGGTGAGGATGATACCACGGCGGATGAGGAAGAGGATACGGAAGCGACTCCTCCGGCAGATAATACTGCGGACAAGGAGGAAGACGCTTCCGATGGCGGTGCGCAGAGCATGCCGACGCTATACTTGTGGGATGTGGCGGATGCTGTCAGCACTTTACAGCAAATGCTGAATGATAAAGGCTATGATGCCGGGACCGTGGATGGGGATTTTGGTATGAATACTTATAATGCGGTGAAGGCATTTCAGCGTGCCAACGGCCTGGTGGTAGACGGTATCGTGGGACAAGCCACCTGGTCTAAGCTGTATGGAGATGGCGTGGACGCGCCTGCTGTAGAGGAGCCAGATGAGCCTGCTAACGATACTCCGTCAGATGAAACCGATGTTTCTACGGAGGTAGATCCGGCGGCGATGCCAGAACTGTATTATAATAGTGTAAACAGTTATGTGAGCATTCTGCAGACGCTGCTGAATGAGAAGGGCTATAATGCCGGCACGGTGGATGGAATTTTTGGTTCCGCTACGTATAGTGCAGTGAAGGCGTTTCAGAGTGCGAATGGTTTGGTGGTAGACGGAATCGCCGGATATCAGACCTGGCTTTCTCTGTGTGGAAGCGGTGTAAGCGCGGATCAGACGCCAGCAGAGGATACTCCGGTTTCGGATGATACGACGGAAGATTCGGATCAGGATGCAGCTCTGGATACGCCGGATGTGGATACGGCAGTATTACCAGAGATAGGATTATGGAGTGTGAACGATGCCGTATCGAAATTGCAGCAGATTTTAAATGAGAAGGGATTTAATGCTGGAACAGTAGATGGTATTTTTGGAATGGCAACATATCGAGCAGTTTGTGGATTCCAATCAAGCAATGGACTGGTGGTAGACGGTATTGTCGGCCCGGCCACATGGGAAGCATTATTACAATAAGATAACGGGGAATAGGATACGATAGGCGTGGTATGACAGCGGTTGTGCCATAGATGTTCGAGCCACGCCCCAAGATGGCAGACAAGGGCTGCCATCTTCGAAAGAGATTAGAAATTAAGATACGATAGCCGCGGCTTGCGGACAAGCTTGAGGTTTCGGAAAGATCCGGGACGAAAGTTTGCCGCAGGCCGCGTTTTTATATGGGAAAATCGTGAGGACGGGAATCGCGTCACAAGGGAAAAAGGACGTGGGAAGCGCAAAACAGGGCATTTGCATAGAGCGAGACCAAAAAGAACATAAAGAATAAAATGAGCAAAACCATGCGTGGGGCTCCTTTTTGGGCCGAGATGATGTATGCTATAGGTGGCAACGGGATATTCCCGTAAACAGAAAGGAGGGTTGGAGCTTTGTTCTGTATGAAGGATTCTGCCTGATTGTTGAGACGGGCAGGCGGATGGTCTGCCCGCAATTTTTTTAGAAAGGTGCTAAGGATGATGATGAGAAGGATTCCAGTATGGATTCAACTGAAAGACACACAGTATCAGCAAAGGCTGACAGCATACCTGCGTCAGTTTCAGAATGAAAAGATTGAAATACGAGAGAAATGGGATGAAGGCGTTCGAAGAGTGACAGACAAGAAGGAAGAAGGACAAGACAACGTATGGCTATGCTTTCAGGGAGAAGAAAAAGAGGATCCTATGGGAGTCTGCGCCTATCAGAAGGGTGGGATACTCACACAGATCATATGTGGCAAGACAAAGGGAGAGTATACCCCAGGCTATCAGACGGAGGGCTTTGAGGAGTCCACGTTGGAAGAACAGGCGCCCGTATATCCAAAAAGAGAGCCATTGGCGGGTTTATACGGCATATATTCGCCCATTGGCGGATGCGGGAAGACCACATTCGCGCTGGCATACTGCGAGATATTGGCGAAAAAGAAACCATCTCATAAAGTCCTGTACTGGAGCGCAGAAGGGGCAGCGGATTGGCGGCTGTATTTTCAGAATCATTGCCCCTATAATCTTTCGGACCTCATCTACTGCATGTTGATGGAAGGGTCAGAGGGGATGGGAGAATATCTGCGGGAGATCGCGGTAGGTCAGGAAAATGGGGTGTATTTCATTCGGCCGTGTCATAGTTTTCAAGATCTCAATACATTGCAAGAAAGTGAGTTATACCAGTTGCTATGTATTCTGACGGACTATTTTGATGAAGTGATCTGTGATATGAACACTGCGTTTGAAAGTGTCAATCGCTGGATCCTGAAATACTGCGGTCATCGCTTTTATATAGTGAATGAGAGTCCGAGCGGGGCGCTGAAGATGCAGGAATTCGTGGAGGCATTGCGAAAGCAGGGAGAAGAGCAGGAGTATCTGCAAGAACGCAGCCGCTTTTTTTTCATCGGAGGGAAGGGCAATGACAACAGGGAGAAGACAGAGGTGCAGGGGTATCGCATCCAGGCGATGCTCCCCTGGTGTAATCGGCTCTATCGGGAAAATGAGGGAAGGCTGCAGATGAGACAGGACAACAGTTATTATGAACGAATACGACAACTGGTTCAGTAGAGAAGGCGAAGAGCGATACATTCGATTACGGAAAGAAGTACAGAGACGGCTGGGGAGAGAACGACAGGAGACGGATTCGATGGTTCGCAGGCAAATTTACGAGGTACTGGCACAGGAGGCGTCTCAGGCCTATCTTCCCGTGCGGGAACGGGTACGGATAGGCAGTCGAATCTTTTATGCATTGCGGGGACTGGACATCCTACAGCCTCTGCTAGAGGATGAAGCCATCACGGAGATTATGGTGAATGGGCCGGATCATATCTATGTGGAGTACAGAGGAAAAATGATCCGAACCAAGGGACACTTTGAAAGTCTGCAGCGGCTGGCAGACGTGATCCAGCAGATTGTGGGGAGTATCAATCGCCGTGTCAATGAGGCCAATCCGATCGTGGACGCGCGTCTGGCGGATGGGTCGAGGGTGAATGTAATCCTGCCTCCAGTGGCTCTGAATGGTCCCATTCTTACGATTCGCAAGTTTCGTAAAGAGCCGATTCGTGTAAAAGACATGATTCATTGGGGGACGTTTACGGAAGAAGCCGCAGATTTTCTGCGATATCTGGTGGAGAATCGGTATAATATTTTTGTGTGCGGCGGAACGGGGGCGGGGAAGACCACGCTCTTAAATGTACTCAGCAATTTTATCCCCGAGGAAGAACGGGTCATTACGATTGAAGATGCGGCAGAACTCAGGCTGTCCTCATTGGAAAACGTGATCACCTTGGAAACGAGGAATGGCGCTTTGGATGGGCGCGGTAGAATCACCATGAGAGATCTGATACGAACCAGCCTTCGGGCCCGGCCGGATCGAATCATTGTGGGGGAGGTGAGAGGGGCAGAGGCGCTGGATATGTTGAGCGCGATGAATACAGGGCATGAAGGCTCACTTTCCACGGGGCATGCCAATTCGACTCAAGATATGATCTCCAGGTTGGAGACGATGGTGCTGATGGGTGCGGATCTTCCCATGGAAGCAATACGGCAGCAGATTGCTTCGGCCATAGATATCTTTGTTTATATAGCGAGGGGCAGAGGCGGACAGCGTATGGTGACAGAGATCTCGCAGGTATTAGGGATGACGGACGGACAGGTGAAGATGGAATCTTTGTTTAGCTGGCGGGAAGGAAAGCTTTTGCGTACAGAAGCCAAGCTGCACCGTAGAAAGGAAAGAGGAGGATGAGAGATTATCGGGAGTATAAGCTATCGTGGAAAGAGCGAGTTGGGGCGGCACTGGCGGGAGCGCTGGGGATAGGATTCATGATCTTTCTGTTTTTTCCCACGCTCGTAGTTACGGGTGGGTGCGCTCTTGCGGGAGGCATACTGGGGCCATTCTTTCTGAAGAAGAAACGGCTGGAACAGACGCGCCGGCAGTTGGCCGTGGAGTTTCAGGCATGTTTGAGTATGCTGCTGCCGGTCCTGCGAACGGGACGATCGTTAGAAGGCGCGATTCAGGCGGTATCTGAGGATCTGGATGCGGAGGAATTGCCCTGTATGAGACTGGAGCTGCAAAGTATGCAGAATGGCTTGATGCTGGGAATGCCGTTAGAGGAGCTTTTTCTGGATTTGGGACATCGCAGTGGGGTGGAGGATATCCAGGATTTTGCGGAGCTTCTGGCACTTCGAAAGCGCAGTAAAGGAGATCTGACGGAGGCTGCGGAATACACGATTCGAATTTTGACCGAGAAGATGGAAGCGGAGGAGGAGTTGCGAACATTATTAGCGCAGCGGCGCTTGGAACAGCGGGTGATGAACGTCATGCCGTTTCTGATTCTGGGGCTATTGCTGATGATGTCTCCAGATTATTTACGTCCTTTATATGAGAGTATGTCAGGGATGCTGATACGGCTTTCGTGCTTGGTTTTAATGGGGCTGAGCGTCATACTGTCTAAGCGGATCGGAAGCATCCGCATGTAAAGGAAGGAGACTCTCATGTGGTTTGCGATAGGCTGGGAGATGGTGCTGGGTCTACTCTGGTTTGTGGCTTTATGGTGGGATCGGAGGAATCGATCGATCGAGAAGTGGATCCGACCAGAGAAGATCCTGAATTGGTGTATGCCAGTAGGGCGCCTACTTGGTGGCAGATGGATGAAAGGATCGAAGCGATTTCAAAAGACGAGAAAGGAGGTGATATCGCTGTATCCGATGGCGCCGCCCGAAGAAGTCTGGAGAGAGTATCTGAGTCGGAAAATCAGTCAAGTGTATCTTGTTATGATCTTAAGTGGGATTTTGCTGTGTATAGGCATTGGAGAAGGAGAAGAGGAGCGGGAAATAGCGTATGACATATCGCGGCCAGAGTATGGAACGGGCGATCTTCAGCAGGTGCTGATTGTGAGAGAAGGAGAGCAAGAGGCGCAGCTGCAGGTACAGGTGCCGAGCAAGGAACCGAACGCACAGCAGGCGGAAAGCAGCCTGGCGGAAGCCAGAGAGATCCTGCAGCATTATATGGAACAAGTGGGGACGGTTCGGGAGGAAGTCACATTACCGGTTTACCTGAATGGAGTAGAGATTCTATATGAAACAACGGGAGATATACGAATTGATGAGGAAGGAAAACTTGAGATCGTGACCAATGAGGAGAAGCGGTGGCAGGAAGAGATCCATGCGGTTCTTTCCTGTGGGACTTTTAGCGAGAATCTGTCGTTTCTTTTGATAATCGATACCATACAAAACGTATCGTTTTATGACGAAGTGGAAATGGCCCTAGACAATGCAGAACTGACGGAAGAAGCCTTGTTGTTGCCGAGACAGAGGGAGAGCGGTACGGAAATCCTGCACTGGAATCTTCCGGGCAGTGAAGGAGGGGTCGGCGGATGGCTGTTTCTATGGGGAGCATTGCCGATATGCGTGCTTCTTTTTTCTGAGGAAGAACTACGGATCAAGGGGAGAAAACGACAGAGACAGATACAAAGCGCATATCCAGCCATTTTACAAAAACTATCTGTGTTTTTGGGCGTTGGGTTGAGTATTCAGGCAGCATGGGAACGGATCATCGAGACGGGAGATCCGCAGAATCCGCTGATTGAAGAAATGCGGCTGACAGGCTTTCAGATGCGGAATGGCCTTTCTGTGCAGGAAGCCTTATATCAGTTCAGCCGTCGTATGCAATATCCACCGCTTAAGAGAATGGCGAGTATGCTGAGTCGCGACCTTCGCCGTGGAGATGAATTTCTGCTGGATCGTCTGCAGGAAATGAACCAGGAGGCCTGGGAAGAACATAAAAAGAAAATACGAATTCGATCGGAAGAAGCACAGACAAAACTGTTGCTTCCCATGTTTTTAACGTTGGCGGCGATTCTGGTAATGGTGGCCGCACCGGCCATGATGTCCATGCAAATATAGAAAGGGAGAGGTAGTATGCGTATAGGACGCGATGAAAGAGAGCAATGGGATTGGCTGAATCAGGATCTGGAAGGGTTCGGAACGTTGGAAGTGGTGCTGATTTTGGTGGTCCTGATCGCCCTGGTGATCATGTTCAAAGACACGGTAGTTGACTTTGTCGCAGGAGTCCTGCAAAGTATCGAGTCACAGAGTGGAAACTTTGACCCGACACAGATCGCCAGGTGATGAAGATGACAGACTGCAAAGGAAGTTTGACAGTGGAAATGACTTTGCTGTTTCTGAGTGTATTTTTTCTGCTGGTTTTACTGTTGCGAGCCTTATTTGGACTGGGAAGTACACTGTTCCTGCATAGTCTGGAGGAAAGGGCTTTGATGATTTGGCAGGGAGCGGAGGCCGAGGAAAAGATGGAGGACAATCTGTCCTCCATCGTACGCTCCTATTGCCAGTCTTCTCCGCTCCCATTTCGATATCAGAATCTGGGGTACGAGATGACAAATAGTTTGCTGGGGACCGAAATACAGCTGCAGCTACAGGGAGAGTTTACGTTATGGACTGGAGGAGAACTCGGAACTTCGAGGAGCGCCTATCGTATTGAGAGTGCGTCGTGGCGAAACCACCTGGATGCAGCTTGGGAAATTGGAGAAGAACTCCCGGTCCTTGGGAATCTGATACAAAATTATGAGGAGGAGCAGAGACGGATCCAGAAGAAGCTGGAAGAGACGGGAGGACAGGCATGAATACAGAGGAAAGGGCGGGTAGTTTTACGGTGTTTTTCAGTCTCTTGTGTTTACCTATGATTCTGCTCTGGGTCAGTCTGTTGCAGTGGACAAGATTCATGGTGGAACGAAACGACGCGCTGCGGATGACACAGGAGGCAGGACAGTCGATTCTGAGCTGTTACTCAGAAGAACTCACCAGACGATACGGTCTATATGGTACAGAGGGGAGTCAGATCGAGTCTCGATGGGAAAAGTTCATAGAAAAGAATCAAAGGGTATCTTGGGCAGAGATCCAGCAAAGACCCGGTTTTTGGCTGCTGGTTCCAAGACCATGGACAGGGATATTTGCGTACGAGGTGGAAGAAATCCGTATTTCGGGATTCAAAACATTGCAGGATCTGGATATTTTTAGAACTCAGGTAGAACATTTCATGGAATATCGAGTCCTGCAGGAAGGGATTCAAACCCTGATGGAGTGTATGGGGATCGTGGAAGATACCGTCCAGGGAAAAGGACTGGAGGGGCGTTATGCCCAGATTCAGATGAAGTTAGCGGAATATAATCAACAATATGGAGAGTTGGTTGAGCTATTGTATAGAACTCGTGCACAAGAGATCTACGTAACGATGACGCGAGAGAGCCCCTATAGGCTAGAAGACTTTATACAATTTGTAGAGTCTACCGAAGATAAAAGCTCTATGGCAGAAGAGTGGATGGAGCGATGTGAAAGACTGGAAGACTGCAATCGAAAGGGGGAGAAAGTCATCGACCGGCTCATCGAGACAATGGAGGGGATGCAGCAAGACTTTGCAGAGTGGGATCAGGCAGTGTCGGCGCTAACTTCGGAAGAGCGAAGTCAGAGCCATGTACAGGATATGATACAGGAACTTCATGCCACACATGAATCGCTGTGGGAAATACAGGCGGCGCAGGCACTTAAGCGAGCGCTCAGGAAGAATCAGGAGATTTTGGAAAGAATGAAGACACAGATGAAAACGGGAGAAGAAACTGAACAGGCCGCATTAGAGCGGGCAGCTCAGATTTTTTCACAGTATGAGGATGGAATGGTGCTGGAATATGAGATACAGGAAGAAGAAAAACAATGGGATCTGGGAGCCGTATGGGACTGGATCATGGAGTGGAAAGTGGATCTGAAAGAATACGGGGCGGACGTGGATCTGGCAGAAGAGATTGATAGGGGGATCACGGAGGAGGCGGCGCTTCAACAGGTGCTGGAACAATTGGAGAAAGAGACGAAAGGAAAAGCGGATACATTACTGGAGAAGATACGATGGATAGAATATATGGTGGGGATGTTTCGAAATCTCAGCGATCAGCAGGCGGGAGCGGGACAGAACCTGCGCGGAGATTTTTTTGGAGAATCGGCCTTTCAGAATGAGGCAGAATTTATTCTGGAAGGACAATACAATGAATATGAAAATCTAAAGAGTATTCAGTATCGGATTTTGGCCATACGATTTGCGATGAACATGGCCCATCTGATGACGGACGGGGAGAAACAAGCTACGATTCGCAGAATGGCGGCGAGTACAGGCGGAATTATAGCGCCGGGGATTGGAAACGCCGTGGTATATGGAGCGATCCTGTTCTTGTGGACGGCGGCAGAGTCCTATGTTGATTTTGGAATGTTGGTGGAAGGAAAAGAGGTGCCATTGTGGAAAGATCGGGAGAGCTGGCAAACCGATCTGGAAAAAATTTTAGAAAGGCAGTGGGAAAACACAGAGAGAAAAGAGACGAAAGGAGTAGGATATGAAATGTATTTGCGATTATTGGCGATGCTTTCGGATACGGAGACTAGTCTGGAAAGAATGCAGACGCTGATTCATCTGAATATGCAGAGGTCGGGAATGCCGGATTTCCAATTGTCCGATATGGTCAGTGAGTTTCAGGCGGAAACTGTCATTCAGGGCAGTGTACAAAGCCATGGGTCACAGGGACATTTTCGATATGAATAGGCGTGCCTCCTTCACGGTGGAGGCCGTGATTCTGGTTCCGCTCTTTTTTCTGATATGGCTGCCGTTTCTATATATCCTGCGGTATTGTACCCTGTACGAGGTGCTGCAAAGTGCCGTACCCCAAACGGCATCGACGATGGCTTCCATGGGATACTGGTTTCAATTGGCAGGTTTTTCAGAGCTGCAGGAGACGGCAGAAGAAGGGGAACAGGAGGGGCAGGATGTACTCTGGCAGGAAACGGTGAATACGGTGGGAGGGCTGCTGGCCGGACAGATACTGGAAGAAGGATATCCGGAGACGCTTTGGCAGGAGCTGGGAGCCCAGGAGGAACCGCAGCTGCAATATTCTCGATATTTCTATCAGGATGAGGAAATGTCGGACTGGATTCACCTGGTAGCGGTATTGCCGCTGCAATGGCCGGATCCCTTTGGGTTTTTCAGTGATCTGCAGATCGTAGCAGATTGTAAGGTACGTGCCTTTATTGGGCTGCCCAATGAAGCATTTTATACCGAAGGAGAAGGAAAGGAGGAAATAGGGGAAGAGGAAGAAACCTACTATCGAATTGGGAACGGAAGAAAGTATCATAGTCTGCATTGTTATCTGATTCAGAAAGATATTCGCATGTTAGCGCAGGTGGATGCGCTGCAGCAGGGGCTGTCATCCTGTGAACGATGTGAACCTACAGGACAGCAGGTTTTTGTGACAGCAGGGGGCGAGCATTTTCATACGGATACTTGCTCTTACCTATTTCCGCGGCTGACAGAATTATCTGAGGCTCAGATCGCAAGTGGACTGTATACGCCCTGTGCGTTATGCCAGACGGAGAATGACTGGTTCATATGATCATATACGGCATTTTTTTAGGGATTTTAAGCAGGATGGCTTGGGAAGATGGAAGGAAAAATGTGATCAGAAGCAGTACGCTATGGATATACAGTGTGGTGGGGATTGTGACGGCGGCCATAAGACAGATCTGGATGCAGGAATCTCTTCCATGGATGGATATGGCGATCTTGGCATTTTTATTATGTTTCCTGAAGAAAGTGATGCCGCAGGGAATGGGAGAAGGGGATATATGGACACTCATGGTACTGCCGATGTATGTTACCGCAGCGCAGATGTGGGAGGGAATTCTTTATTCCATGTTTCTTATGATCCCCATAGCGGCCTGGCAGTATTGGAGAAAAAAAGATAAGACAGCAGGAATCCCATATTTACCATTTCTATGGATGGGAATGATGTTGGTAGGGAGGAATATGTGGTATGGCGTTTATTAAAGACTATTATACCGAATCAGGACAGCATTTCATACAGGTGACACCCCAGGAGAAGGGTTGGATTCCGTATCAAGCGGCGATGATTTGCGTGCAGAAACCGGAATGGCTGCCGCCATGTGAGAGGCTGACAGAGCAGGAAGGGATACTTTATAACGTAACGGATTGCATCTGTATCCAAAGCTATTCCGTGATGGATATAAAAGAGTTGACAAAGGTCATACAGGCCTGTAAAAGAGTGGGATCAGAAGCGCAGGAACTGCTTCTGGATCCAGGGTGTCTTCAGTCGGAACTCCGGTATATCTATTGGGATACCAAGGCGGAACGGCTGCAATGTATTTATGTTCCGCAGGAACCCGTGATAGAAATCAGACTGTGGCTGACCAGAGTATCCGGACATCTGCTGAGTCATGCGGTGGCTAAACGATGGCCGGAAGAGGGTGTTTTACAATGTTATCGCATGTATTGCAGGATTGCGGACGAAGAAACAGACAGCCCGGAGGAAGCGGGGGAACAAAAAGTACAGGAGCGGGAAGAAGAAAGTCCTGCAAAAAGCATGGTGCAATATCAGGCGGAACAGGCTCGCTACGCCCGGTATGCGTTATGGGATGATATGGCAGAGGAAGAAGACTCTGAGAAAGAACCGACACAGAAAATGCGGGAACGGATGCGACAGTTTTTTGGGAAGAAAGAAAAGTAGTTGTCATTTGACGAAGAGATTGATATAATGGGAAGGAGGAATAAACGCAAGAATGGAGGTGGAACCATGTACGGGCCATTCGCGGAAGTCTATGATGAGTTTATGCAGGATGTATCGTATGAACAGTGGGCAGATTATATGGAACGTTTGTGGCAGACGCATGGCAAACATCCGAAGCTGGTGTTGGATCTCGCCTGCGGGACAGGGAGTTTGTGTGTTGAGCTTTCCAAACGCGGTTATGAGATGATTGGAGCCGATATTTCGGAGGAGATGCTGAACCAGGCAAGAGATAAGGCAGAACAGGCAGGGCAGTCTATCCTTTTCCTGGAACAGGATATGAGAGAGTTTGAATTATATGGGACAGTGGATGCGATTCTTTGTACTTGTGATAGTTTAAATTATCTTTTAGAAGAAGAGGATGTACGTCAAGTATTTCGGTTAGTAGATAACTATCTGAATCCAGGCGGGCTGTTTCTGTTTGACGTAAATACGGAATACAAGTTTCGGGAGATTATGGGGGACAGAGTACAGGCTGAAACCTATGAAGATGCAGCATATATATGGCAGAATTATTATTATGAAGAAGAACAGGTGAATGAATATCAGGTAACCTTTTTTAGAAAGCAGGGAGAGCTGTACCGAAGGGAAGAAGAGGTGCATTATGAGAAAGCGTATGATCCCGAACAGCTGAAAAGGTGGCTGGAAGAGGCGGGACTGCGGGTATTAGGCATTTATGATGGATTCACGCAGGAAGTGCCGCATGCGGCTTCAGAACGAATTTGTTTCGTGGCGGCAGAACAGAAAAAACAGGAGGAATGAGATCATGGATTATATGTTAAGAGCGACGGCAGCGCAGGATCAGATTTTGGCGTTTGCCTGCACGACAAGAGATACGGTGGAGGAGGCTCGCAGCAGACATGATACTTCTCCTGTCGTTACGGCGGCATTGGGACGGAGTCTGACCGCAGCGGCCATGATGGGATGGCAGATGAAGGGGGACAAGGATCAACTGACACTGCGAATCGAAGGCTCGGGGCCCATTGCGATGATCAATGTGGATGCCAACCGCAAGGGAGAGGTCTGGGGATACGCGAAAAACTCACAGGTAGACTTGCCTCTGAATGCAAAGGGAAAGCTGGATGTAGCAGGCGCCATCGGTGTCGGCGTGATGAGCATTATCAAAGATCTGGGCCTGAAGGAACCTTATTGCGGGCAGACACACTTGGTAACCAGTGAGATCGCAGAGGATTTGGCGTATTATTTTACCGCCTCTGAACAGGTGCCCTCCGCTGTAGCGCTGGGCGTGCTGGTCGATCGGGATTATTCGGTGAAATGCGCGGGTGGATTTATTTTTCAGATGATGCCGGGCGCGTCGGATGAGACGGCGGCGAAGCTGCAGGAGAAGGTGGTTGCGTTTCCTTCGGTGACAGAATATTTTTCGCAGGGACATACGCCGGAAGATCTCCTGCAGGATCTTTTGGGAGACATGGATCTGGAAATTCTGGATAAGCAGGAAGTCCGTTTTCATTGCAATTGTAATCGGGATAAGGTAGAGAGAGCCCTGATTAGCATTGGAGAGAAGGACTTGCGGGAATTGGCGGAAGAGGGGGAGGATGTGGAGCTGCGTTGTGACTGCTGCAATGAGCCATATTCCTTTACGTCAGCTGAACTATCCGCGTTAGCGGATATTGCGGCAGCCAATCAAAGCAGGAGGGAGTAAGCCATGAAACCAGAAGAGGTCAAAAAGATTTCCTTGGGGCATTATCCTACTCCATTAGAACGGATGGAGAGATTGGAAAAACGGCTGCAAAAGGGGCCTTTGTATATTAAACGGGAAGACCTGTCAGAGATGGGGCTGGGAGGAAATAAGGTCAGAAAGCTGGAGTATTTGGTGCAGGAGGCCAAGGAACAGGGTTGCAGCGTGCTCCTGACGTATGGAGGACCACAGACAAATCATGGCAGGCTGACGGTGGCCGCTGCGGTTCGTATGGGCATGAAGGCTGTTTTGATCTTGGATGGTGATCGTCCGAAACGAATGAGTGGAAATCTGATATTGGATGGGCTGATGGGAGCGGATCTGCGTTTTGTGGGAGATGCGGATCTAGAGGGGCTGTCTATTGAGGAGTATCGCGTTCGATATGCGCAAAAAGTAGAGGCAATGACACGGGCTGTCATACAAGAGTATGAGGACCGGGGAGAGAAAGTCTATGTGATTCCAGTAGGCGGCAGCAATGAACGAGGGGCTCTGGGTTATATTCAGATGATCCCGGAGCTTATGGAACAGATGAAGAACAAGGGGCTGGATCAGGCCACATTGGTATGTGGCGCAGGCTCTATGGGAACATTTGCCGGGCTCTGGTTGGGAGCGGCTTATTATCATGCCCCGATTCGTGTGGTAGGGATTTCCATCAATCCGCAGACGGACTTTACGGCGGAGGCGGTTTGTGAATATATCCAGAGTGTCAGCCGTACGTATGAGATGGGAGTCACCTGCAGCCCAGGAGATCTTTCGATTTACTTTTATACAAAGAAAACCCCCTATGCGGGGGCAGGTTACAACGTGCCGGATGCGGACACATTGTCCTATATTCAGATGATGGCGGAGACAGAAGCGATTTTCCTGGATCCCTGTTATACGGGGAAGGTGTTTCATGGCTATGCAGATCTTTTGCGGCGGGGCGAAATCCCGGCAGAAGGCGCTATCCTGCTCCATACGGGAGGGATTCCGGGGTTGTGGGCGGATGAGCATGTGTCTGCGATGCAGGAGATGCTGGGAGGCTGTCAGGATACGGCGATGGACCGCCTGCACAGAATGTTATCGGATATGAAAAAAGAGCAGCAGGAACTGACGGCGCAATTAGAAGATATGAGGGCGAAACAACAAGACCGTACCTATCGTTTTAAGGAAAAAATGGGGCAAAAACTCATGAACGGTCAAGTATATGCCAAGCTTCGGGCTTATGGTCTAATGGATGAAGATAGGGAAAGCTGATAGATTTTACTATTTTCTGGAAGAACCCCTATGCTTGCAGATCCGCATAAAAAGGAAGAGACACAGAGAAAACAGAACGATGGCGGCTATAATGCCTGATAAAAGATATATGCCGTATCCCTGGATAAGGGGACGGGTAGGCTGATCGGAAGCGGACAGCGTCACGACAAGTTCACGCTCCGGCAGGCCTTCTAAAGAGAGATAATAGCCTTCGGTATCTTTCTGGAATCCTTCCAGACTGCTTTCGATCAGAGCATAGGGTGTTTGCAGATGAATCTGTAAATCGCCAAAGCGAGACCAGGTCTGTGCGGGAGAAAGCAGGTATGTGTATTCGTAGATTGGTGGTTCATAATCGGATTGAATGGAAGGGTATAAGGGCGCGGTGACCAGGTTGGTAAGCGTTTCCCCGGGAGCCAGAGTCATCGTGTAGTCATACCAGCGCATAAGGCAGCCGGAGAAATTCTGCGCATACCGGGATAAGAAGACGAGGTCATGGGAAGCCTCGAAGTCATCGCTGCGCAGTTCTTCCACAACAGCATTATACCAGTCTGTATCGGAGACGCCGGAGGATTCGGACCAGCCGGAGAGAGCGAAATCCTGGAAGGTCATGGTCTCTGTTGTCAGCAGGACGGCTGTACCGGGAATCTCTTCCTGATCCATGACGCCGCCATTTTGATAGAACTTCCACTCTGGAAGGGTTTCCAGTGGAGCGCCGATGGCATATTGGGTGAGGGAGTTTGCGGTATCGGCCCAGCCGGTGATCCGAAGGGATCCATCTTCCTGGGTATGAAGACCACTGAGATCAGGCCAGTATATTTTCGTAGCGCCATCATAGGAATTCATATCCCAGGCAATGGTAGCGGCGCTGTATGTGTCTGTGTCCACATCGCGGATCGAAAAGGTATACCGGGTCACAGGAAGGTCGGGAGCATAAAAGTCGTCCTGCACAAAGCCGTCGTGCAGGCGGGGGAGATCTGTGGAAAGATCAAATGGATCGTTGTAGTCGGTCAATGAATATCGGATGCTTTTTTCCACTTCCTTGCCATCGACAGTGATAGTGAATTTATCGGTATCACTGTTATACAGGGATTCGCCATGGGTGCTGTCATAGAGGACGCCATAATCTGGCGTGGCGCCGAAGGGAAAAAGAAGACGAACCGTCACCGTAGAGTCTGTAGGGTTATAGAACATGTATTCTGCGGAGACCTGGCCGGAATATGCAAGAAACTCCTCGAGAGTGTCATAGTGCGTTTGGGGAAACTCTGGGATTTGCAGAGTCAAAGTCTCTGACTTTACTTCAATCGGGCAATCGTCATCTGAGGTGATGACACCGATAGAAGAGGCGCCCTGCCAATACACGGCCGCAGAATTGGCCTGGACAGGGAGAGAATGGGAACAGAAAAGAAGAATAGCGCAGATAGCGGATGCCCATGTAAAAATGCGGTGTTGTTTCATTGGGGTACCTCCTTTCAAAGGGTTGGCCGGATGATTCATATTCTACATTGATTATAATAGATTTGTGGAAGAAAAGCAATATATAAACATTCCTGAGTTGAAAATCTAAAAAAAATGAAACCCCAAATTATGTAAGCGGTTGTACCGCCTCATAGGGATTTAATAAAGACCTCCGAAGCCGTTGAAAATAAAGGATGTTTCGCGTTCTGCTCGTCTTATCCCTTTATGCGATTTCACATCGTTTTACCCTTGCTCTGAGAAGTTATAAGGGTAAAAGCAAGGGCAGGAAAACTGAGAACACGATATAACAAGGCGGGGCAATCGGGAAACTGTGATGTATGTACGAATATATGATTGAACGGTACATTTATAACGAGCAAAACGGTCTATGGTACGAGCTAAGGGGTAATTTTACATTCCTTGCTTGGAATTACCGTGCGAAAAAGAAGAACGGTCTATCGGCATATAGGGACAGCGGCATTTGTGGTATATCCGTGAACATAAAAAGACTCTTTACACCAGTCTTTTGACAAGCGGCAAGTTGCAATCCTATCTTGCTGATGTTGAAGAACAGGCACAGGATTTATTTGACCGGCTTACGAAACAACGTACAGAGCGTGATGGCATTACCGAAAAACTGAAAGCCGATAATCAAATTCAATGGGTACGGCAGAAGAATATTTGTAAAATGCAGGCAGAAAAAATGGTGGAGCATGAATTGATTTTTAATTGATACCAAAAACACCCAATATTTTTATTTAGACATTCTTGTACAGATAATTGATTTTTTTTGTATTATATTGAAATAAAAACTGTGAGGGAATATTTATGTTAGAAATAAGAAAAGTAACTGCATCCGATGCGAAAAATATATTGGAATATTGTAAAGTTATTGGTGGCGAATCCGACAATCTGACTTTTGGGGCAGAAGGAGTTGATATAACCGTTGACAGAGAAAGAGAATATCTGGAAAGTATACTGCACTCTGATAGACAGCTTTATCTTGTAGCGGTGAGTGATGGCGAGATAGTCGGTACTGCTGTATTCACAAGTTTTGCAAAACCACGTCTTGCTCATAGAGCAGAAATTAGTCTGTCTGTAAAAAAAGCAATGTGGGGGAATCACATCGGAACACGCTTTATGGAAAAAATCATTGATTTCGCTAAGAATACTGCTAAAACGGAAATCATTTCTCTGGAAGTTAGAAGCGATAACAGGAGAGCGATTGCACTTTATGAAAAATTTGGATTCGAAACAGTCGGTACATTTCCCGGTTTTATGAAAATTAACGGAGAAGAAGTAAACTGTGATATTATGCGTTTGCGGCTGTAAAGGCATAAAGAGACAGAGAAACACTCTGAAAGGCTGTGGAAGTCTTGCAGGATGTTTTTATTTCAAAATGTATGTAATCCCGCAAGACAGGGTGTCTTGCGGTGTTGTTTTCGATGTTAAGCTATCGTTCCCTGTCGTGGTTTTTGCCTTCTGCCTGTAACCGCCTGAGCTGGTCACGGACGCTTTTCTTTTCGGGTGGGGCAAAGCCCACTGATATGCAGGAGCTGTTAGGGCACTCCGATGTCAATACCACGATGTCCATTTACGCTTACGCTACAAGGGAAGCGAAGCGTACTTCCGTAAGGCTGCTGGACAAGGTAGTCGGTGGGGCATAAAAACTTTCCCTTGTTTCGGCTCGTAAGGGCAAAACAAGGGAAAGCAGATAGGGTTTGAATGAAAAACAGGCGTGAAGCCTTGAAAAATCAAGGGCTTTTGAGGATTGGATTGGAAAATTGTAATTTTAAATTCCTGTCTTCCGTCGTAGTACTAGGAAAGTTCCGACGGTTTCATTTTCCTTCTTTTCATTGCTGTATTGAATCTTCGATTTTTCTCATATTTACGCTAGATTCTTCTAAGTCCTTTCGAGCTTTTTTATAACCAAGCATGTTCCTGTAGGACGATATTATATTTCCTTATTACGGCCGATACGATCTATCTCGGAAAAGATCAGTGTATTACATGCCTGCAGTACATCTTCGGTAGAACTGTCCAGTTGGCGATCAAATGTCTTCCTGGACATTTTATCCACATAAATCGGTTCTAAAGGATATTGGTGTCCGAGGCAAAAAGTCTTGACTTTCTGGATTCCACGGTCCAAATGCTGCTTTTTTGTAGACAACCTGTGATACCCACAAATTTTCCCGGCGGGATTCATGGGTGTTTGAACCTCCTTTCCGTCAGAATCATAGTAGGTTCATTCCTGGAAGTTAATATATACTTTCGGAATATCTTAAAAATGTTTTTTGCGGCTTTTAGGATGCACAATTTTTAAAGTTTTAGATGTACCGTTTACTATGGTTTTTGGGAAAATCAAAATTAGAAAATGCATACTATTTTTGAATTTTTTTTAAATAAACTATTGACAAAACCATAGCGGGGGTGTATATTTAAATCAGAAGTTCATCCTATAGGATCTAATCTATGAAAGCGAGGTATAGACCCATGGACAGAGTTGAAAGGTGTACGGAATTGAGAAAATGATTTTAAAGCGTTTGGCGTAAAATCATTCAGGAAATGCAGATTGAAAACTAAAAAACAAAGGAGATCATGCTATAAGAAAGAATGCAAAAAGGACTCTTACCTTAGGGTTATCGTTGGTTATGATTTTTGGATCGATGTTGACAGTGAATGCCGCAACATCGATTCAACATGGTGAGTATGGTGGTGACGCGTATTCAGCTGCACTGACATTGGTATCGTACAGCCACGTTTCGGCGTCTCTATCTTGTACTCCGGAGAGTCCGAGTGACGTCTATTCTGTGAGAGTCGATGGATTAGCCAGGAATAACTTTGATGGATATGATTACGTTGTACAGGCGTATGGAAATAATAGTTGTTACAGACAACTATTAGGAGATTACGAAAACATACGATGTGGTTACTATATTGGAATTACTCAAGTAGAGTATATGGAATTATATGCTTAAAAAAATATTCGCTACATTCATGTCTTTTATGATGATATGCTGTTCGTGCGCACAAAAGGGCCAAACAGATGTGGTATTTGATGATGTGCAATCAGAATACGCAACATCCAATGGAAGTCTTTGTAAGGAAGGAAACGTCTATTATGCAACTGCAAATAAAAGATTGTTTTATTACGATGAGGCAACAAAAACTTCTGGTTTATTATGTGGAAGAGCAGACTGCAATCATGAAGATATGAGTTGTGATGCATATATCGATCCTTCCGGAGCGGGCATACAGATCTATCAGGAAAAGATATATTGGATTGAAAACCTTTCTTTTTTATGCAGAATGGATCTGGATGGCCGGAATCATGAGCAAGTACAGTTATTGACACGACCGGATAATCATCCATTGATGGTGGGCCTGAATCCACGCTTTAGTATTTATGGAGATCATCTATATGTTAGTGTGGTAAAGGAGAAGGTCACCGCAGGAAAAGCCGAGAATGAGGTGTCGGTATATCGGTATAATATGGCGGATTTGGATGCCGAGGCTCATGAAGTATTTCGAAAAAACTATCTGGGAGGTCAGGAATGCAATTATCATTGTAGATTTTATCAGGATATGATTTATATCATGGTCGATTATGGCGGTGTAGGAAATGATGGCCAATTTGAAGGAGAACTGTATCAATATGATTTGAAGAAAGAATCTTTAGAGCAGCTCTGGGCCGGCGGTCTACATGGACATGTCTTTAATGTGGTTGTGAATGAAGAGGGAGTGCATGTTTTAGCAAACAAGGGAATTTATGAGGGAGAAACCAGGCGAACCAGTTCAAGAGTTTATACCTATGGGGTTGAAGAGCAAAATATGCAAATCTCAGAAGTTGTAGACATTCCGCAAGAAGAGGGGTTCCTTGGAACCGGTTTCGAAAACGGGTATTTCATGTTTCTTCCTGGCGTGTTAAGGGGATCTCCGTATCGAATATACGATTGGGACGGGAATTTGCTTCGTGAGGGAAAAGTTTCTGGCAATTTCTTGTACTGTATCGGATGTGATGATACAGGCTGGTTGTTTAAACAGGATGATTCAAATTATCCGATATGGAGTTATAAGGTAATACGAATTCCATTTGATCCGGAAGAAGAGGAAGAAATTCTTATTCGATACTCAGTCTCTATGATATAAATAACGTATAAAATAACACTTCGCATTGTCTTGCGGAGTGTTATTTTATACGTATCATTTTAGCATGCAACACTCGCCGTCCTTCTTCCCAGATTTCCGTATAATTACAGGTGGAAAGAGTCATAATTTTATCTTCTGGGGATATATCGACAGAAAAGTTGTAAACGGAACTTTCTACAGCGGTGTTTACATAAGTCATAAAGTCCTGATCAGTGGGGAAGTCCGTTTGCCAATATGGGTTATCCGTAGTTGTAAGATATGTAGATATAATTTCACAGCGATGTGTGGCAGTAGATTAGGTGTGAAATTATAAAAGTAGGGATACGCTGCACATATATCTGGGTCTAAGTAAGTACGAATATGTCCCATCATGGATCCATCGGTCATGCTGTGCCCATAAATTAGTAGATTATTAGAGATTTCTGTATAACGATAGTTAATGGATTGAAAACCGCATATATAAGCCATAAAACAAAGGAACCGTCTATCCAGGCGGTTCCTTGCGTAATGGGACTATCGGAAATTAACTCGAAGAATTACGATATAATCCTCGACAAAGTCAAATTTACTCCAATAACCCCTGTTACGAGTAGCTCTATATCAGAGTATTCTGATAACGTTTATAATATCAAAACTGAGATAAAACAGCAACAAAAACATTTGTCGAACAAAGAAATTAGCGAAATAGTCGTAAAATATAGTTCTGGTATCTCGACATATGAATTAGCCAAAGAATATGGCTGCCATCGCCGCACCATAAGCGATAACCTCAAAAAGCAGGGAATTAAAGTTACTAATCAGCTCATGGAACGCAAGGGCGTCGTAGAATTAGTCATACAAATGTATTCAGAATACTACAAACCTGACGATATAGCCAAAGCTGTCGGGATTAATGTCGACTCAGTTCGAAAAATCCTAAAAGAGAATAATGTATATATTCGGAAAAGCTGGTAATATCCGAGAAAATAAGATAGTTAATGTCCTGTCATTCAGACTGTCTAAAGCAACAACATTTAGTACGAAAAATCCATTTCAAAGGGATATAAGCGCAATATATAGTGTTTGCACCCGGCGGCATTTTTCGCTGAAATCCGGCGGTACTTGCATCGGTATTTTTTCTGCGATAAATTGTATAGGTACTCGGCACCCTTTTCATATATATTAACACCATTTTGTTGTTTTGTATAGGGGGCATCATTCGTCAATCAAGTATCGTTTGAGCAAATCCTCGGCTCCGTCCTCTTGCAGCCGTTTCACAGCATAACGCAGCCATTCCTCCGGTGTGGGGATTTCCCCGGCGCAGGGTATTTTCTCCCATTGTGCTCGGCGCACCGGATCGGAGTCATGAAGCCCCGCTTTAATACGGGCCGTGATCTGCGCCCGAATAGCCTCAACGGTGGTGTGACGTTCCTCTGCCAGCCGTTCAAAAAAAGTTTTTTGCTCCTCCATTGTTTAACCCCCTCACACATAAGTATGCCCGCGTTGTGTCCCATATATAAAGCAGCGCATATCCCTTTTGGGTAATATACTGTCTACTGATGTTGACTATTATACCACCTTTTTGGGGAATATAATAGTTACAGATAGGCAGGTGGAAGAATGGACGCGAAAAAACGGATTAGGGAGCTCATGGAGGAACGCGGCTGGACGGAATACCGGCTGGCACAGGAATCAGGTCTCTCTCAATCCACAATTTCAAATATGTTCAACCGGAATAATGCGCCGACGCTTCCAACGTTGGAGGCGATATGCGGTGCATTTGGGATAACGCTGGTGCAGTTTTTCTCGGAGGGTGACGAAGCGAATGCCTTGACCGAAGAACAGCAGGCGCTGTTTGCAAAATGGAGTACATTGACAGACGAACAAAAGAAAATTCTGCTTAACCTTATGAGTACCATGTAAAACGACAAAAAGCCCGCAGGCTCTATGAAAATAGAACCTGCGGGCTTTACGTTATATGTTCAGGAATTTCCGTATATTCGGGAGTGCGGTTTCCTCCTGCTGCGGCGTTTTGATTGTAATGTGCTGCTTTTTCAGTTTTCCCTCGATACGCAGTAAGGTTTTCATATCCCGACCGATTCGGCTGAGATTTTCCGCCAGTACCACGTCTATCATGCGGCGGTGGGATAGCCAGAAAAGTTCTTTGATACCGGAGCGGTCAAAAGGTAAACCGCTGCCATAATCTGCGACCTCGGCCATCACCGTATAGCCCTGCTCCTCCGCAAAGCGGCGGAGCTTTTCTTTTTGCAGTTCCAAGCTCCGGCTTTCGTCGGAATCTGTTGCCACCCGGCAGTACAGTACCGCTCGACGCCTTTCGGTATTCTTTCCCACATCTGTTTTGTTTCCCATTATGCAGCCTCCCATTTTTCTGATTCGAGTTCCACCTGTCGCCCGTCGCGGAAGGTAAAGACCATTCGTTTATCCTCATATACCGTCACATAATCCACGGTAGAATACCAAAGTTCCTCGTCGAATGTTTCCACCAGCATATCGCGGGCGTTGAGCTGCTCCATGAACATCTTGATTTTCACCCGCTTGGCGGTACGTTCCAGCCGGAGGTTTTCCAGCTCGCCCAGCCGGGCCTGCGCCTTTTCATACCGCTGGCAAAGGTCGTTGTATCGCTGCTGGTATGCCTGCTGATCCAAAGCAGTGTGGGCATTGTCGTCAATGGCCTTGCGGATCAGCTCCTCCGTCACTTCCAGCTCGTTTTGAAGCTGGCCGCGTTCCGCGTCAAGGTCAGTGGTATCGGTGAGGGATTTCATCACGTCCTGATAGGCGGCTATGATTTCCTCCCGATCCGCCAGTGTCTGATTGAAAGCCGTTAAAAAGGCCACCTGCATTTCACGTTCCGTAAAATGAGGCGTGGTACAGTGCTGGCCCCGGTGCTTTTCGTTGCACTGCCAGACTACGGAGCGGTATGACGTGTTGGAATGCCAGACCTTGCTGCCATATACGCCGCCGCATTCGCCGCAGAATACTTTACCGGAGAAAGAATGGGCGCAGCTTGTAAACCGCCCATCGGCCTTCCGCCGTTTCAGCTCGTACTGCACAAGGTCGAAAATCTCCGGCTCGATAATGGCCGGGTGGCTGCCTGTCACATAATACTGCGGCACCTCGCCCTCGTTGACCTTCTGCTTTTTGGTGAGGAAATCCACGGTAAACTTTTTCTGCAGCAGCGCGTCGCCCTTGTATTTCTCGTTGGTAAGGATACTCTCCACCACCGCAGGCCGTCATACCGCTTTTTTGCTGGGGGTAAGTATGCCCTCGTCGGTGAGATAGGTGGCGATAGCCGAGGGAGATTTGCCGTAAAGGAACAGCCGGTAGATCAGCCGAATCACCACCGCTTCCTCCGGCACGATTTCCGGCAGGCCGTCGGGGCCTTTGGTATATCCAAGGAACCGCTTGTAGGGCAGGCTCACCTTGCCGTCAGCAAAGCGTTTGCGCTGGCCCCACGTCACGTTTTCGGAAATACTGCGGCTTTCTTCCTGCGCAAGGCTCGACATGATGGTGATGAGCAGCTCGCCTTTTGCGTCGAGGGTGTGGATATTCTCTTTCTCGAAAAAGATGTCGATACCGCGCTCTTTGAGCTTGCGCACCGTCGTTAGGGTATCCACGGTGTTGCGGGCAAACCGGCTGATCGACTTGGTGATAATCAGGTCGATTTTCCCGACCAGCGCGTCGGCGATCATCCGGTTAAAGCCGTCACGTTTTTTGGTGTTGGTCGCGGAAATACCCTCGTCGGTATACACCTCCACGAAATCCCACTCATCCGGCTTCGACTGGATATATCGGGTGTAATAATCCACTTGCGCCTCGTAGGAAGTGAGCTGCTCCTCGCTGTTGGTGGATACGCGGGCATAGGCCGCCACCCGCAGGAGATGTTTCACTTCGCTGCTCAGTACATTAAAGGGAATCTGGTCTTTCTTGGCAGGAATGAACGTGACCCTTGGTGCGGTTACTGTTGCTGGCATAGGGCGTCCCTCCTTTCTGCGGCCAGCCGGAGCGCCAGAGCGTGGGCCTTACCGCGATTTTCGTCATTCCAGCTATGGCGGCGGGAGGGATTCTCCCATGTCTTGGTTACGGTGCGACCATCCTGAAATTCATACACCAGCGTCCCGTTTTCCGGCACCCGGATTTCTTTAACCGTATCCGCAAAGGCCGCCGCGTCAAATACCGGCAGTCCTATGGCCTGCGCCGTCACCGTTTCCAAAATATCCTCCGGGATTTGTTTCGAGGCGCAGTAGACTTTCCCCTTAGTGTTGAATGTGTCGCAAATCCAAACCGGCTTTTTGTAACCGGGCGCACCGGCGATTTTCCGGCGGAAATGTGCGCCGCATTTTTCACAGGCAATCAGGCCGGTGAACGGATAGGTAGGCGGCGTTTGCGGATGGGACTGGAACCGGGCGGCCCGGCGGGCGCGCTCAGCCAGAATCTTTGCCTGCGTTTCCCGGTCGAGAATCGCCTCGTGGCTGTTCTCTACCAAATACTGCGGCAGCTCGCCCCGGTTAATCCGTTCCACCTTGGTAATGGGATCGTCCACATAGGTTTTTTGTAAAAGCAGATCACCCACGCTTTTCTCGTTGCAGAGCAAATTGACAATCCCGTGACCGGTCATGGCGTTACCCTGCCGCCCTCGAATCCCAGCTTTCGCCAGCGCCCGTTCCAGCCTCTCGCTTCCATAACCCTCTAAATACAGATCGGCGGCCAGCCGGAGGATTTCCGCTTCTTCGGGGACGATTTCCAGCCTGCCATCCACCTGCCGGTATCCATACATAGTAACGCTCCAAGGCAAGCCCTGTTCAAAGTTTGCTTTAATCCGCCACTTCTGGTTTTCGGATACGGAACGGGCTTCCTCCTCCGCATAAGCAGCGAGGAGGGTGAGCAAAAACTCTCCCTCCTCTCCAAGCGTGTGGATATTCTGTTCTTCAAAGTATACGTCCACGCCGAGCAGCCGCAGCTCCCGGATCGTTTTCAGCGTGGTTACAGTGTTGCGGGCAAACCGGCTGATCGACTTGGTGATAATCAGGTCGATTTCTCCGGCCCGGCATTTTTCCAGCAGCTTTTGGAATTCCTCCCGGCTGTCCTTGGTGCCGGTGGTCGCTTCGTCGGCAAACACCCCGACGTAAATCCAGCCGGGTGTTTTTTGAATTTTGTCGCTGTAATGGCTGACCTGCGCCGAGAGCGAATGCAGCATGGCTTCCTTGCCGCTGGATACCCGCGCATAGGCGGTCACTCGCAGCAGCCTTGGTGCCTGCTGAATCATCACCGGCGCTATTTTGGTAATGGTGCTTTGCATGAAACGCCCTCCTTTCTGTGTCCTGTGATGTTACTGATGAACACTGGAAAAAGAAAGGGTTTTCAGCATAAAAAGCCGCCAAAAATCGGACAAAATTTCTCGGTCAGTTTAGCCTCAACGCGCAGAAAATCCACCTCGTCTATCACGCCCTGCCGGAGCATATCGCGGGCAATCGCCAGCGCCGCCTGATACCGTTTCTCGCGTTCAAACTGCTCCGCCGTCATGGCTGCCTCCTCTGCCGAATCGGGCCGCGACATAGCAGGCATGGGAACAATACTTCCTTTTTTGATTGCCATAGCTCTGAAACTTCCTTCCACAATGGGCGCAAGCCGCGGAATAAAAGGCTCGCCTGTTTATATACTCCGGATGGGCGTTCCACCATGTATGGCGGCAGAAATCGGAGCAGAATTTTCGCTGCTTCTTCTTATTTGCACGAGGCAGCGGTTTTCCGCACTGGCGACAGACCAAAATCGGCTCCGCAGCCGTCGAGCCTGCCAGATGGTTGCGCTGACAAAAGCTCTTGACGGTATTTGCGGAAAGATTCAGGCGTTCGGAAATCTCGCCGTAACTGATACCCTCTCTGCGCCAGTACCGGATTTTTTCTTTTGCTTCGTCGGTTATCATGTTTCTCATGAATATTCTCCTGTATTATAGAGGGGCGGCCCCGAAAGGCCGCCCTACGCCGTTATTTGTTCGGTATCTTTAAGACCTGCCCGGCATAGATGATGTTGGAGGTCAGGCCGTTGAGCTTTTTGATTTCCGTGTATCGGGTTCCTTTTCCCAGCAGCCGGGAGGCAATCGCCCATAGGCTATCGCCGCGCTTCACCGTGTAGGTGGTATAAACCGGAGCAGACGTTTTCCCGGTATAGACCACCTTACCCGATTCGTCAAAGACCGAATAGCCGGGGTTCCCGTCGGCGCACCGCTTGGCGTTATCCAGCACCCGGAACGCGCCCTTCTGCGAAGCCGCATCACCCCACGATTTCCGTACCCGGTAAAGCTGGGACGTACCGGAACCGCTGCCGGTATTGCCGGAGGCAGCCAGTTCTGCCTTGACCGCTGCGCGGAAGGTATCCATGCTCTTGCCATGCTTCGGAAACCAGTGCATCACGTCCCCATGGTTGGAGGCAATCCCCTGCGCGTGGCCCTCGCTGTGACAGATAATGTTTTTCTCGGTCAGGCCGTACTGCCTGCACAGATAGGCGCAAAGCTCAACGGCTTCCCGATACACCTTGTCAAAATAGGTACGGTCGGAAAGGCCGTCTTCGCAGATTTCAAAGCCGATATGGGTATTGTTGGCGCTGCCGCCTGCGTGCCAGCCGCGGTGATCCCACGGCAGTACCTGATAGGTGGCGACCGAACCGTCTGCCAGCTTGCCGATAAAGGCGTGGCAGCAGACCTCCCGGTTCATGGGCTGGTTCCAGTGGTTGTTGTACTGGTTCCTGCCCAGCTTTCCGTCGTCCGGGCCGACATAGCGTTTCAGCCATGGGTTGTTGGCCCCGGTACTGTGTACCATGATACCCCTCGGCGTGATTTTTCGCCCCGCCTTGTAGCAGGCGTTGTTTGTAAAAATGAGCTTATTCAGATTCATGGTCGTTTCCTCCTTCGTCGTTACCGCCCTTGTTGTGGAGCTGGCTTAAAACGTCTTTTAGTTTCTGCGGAATAGGCAGGCCAAGCCGCCCAGCGTTTTCCAGCAGAGAAATTCCTTCGTTGGAGAGATAAAAGAAAATCACCGCTGTACGCAGGACGCTGCCGCTTTGCAGGACGTATACGTCCACAATGTTGCCGACCCCGACGAGAATGAAAATGAGGACTTTCCGGCAGATGCCGCGAAAGCCTACCTCGCTGGATAGCTGCTTGTCGGAGATGGCGCACATCACGCCGGTGATGTAGTCGATCACCACAAAGGCGATCAGGGCATACAAAAAGCCGTCGGCTCCGCCGAGAAACCAGCCGAGAAAGCCGCCCAGCGCGGTAAAGACAATTTGAATGCCGTTCCAGATGTTTTTCATGTTGTTTTGCCTCCTTTATCCTTTATTAGCCCATGAATACCATGTCGAGTTAATCTTTGATCTCACATACACCGTATAGGGCGAATCCCGCAGGGTATATCGTTGAATCACTACGGAAGAGCTGCACGAAAAGACCTCCAGCATCCCATAGCTCAAAATGGGATAGTTTAGCCCGGAGCTTGGGGTGCTGCGCCGGAAATAGATGCCCGGCGCGGTGAGGTTGTTGAGGTTGGTGGTATCGGGAATGGTCGCCTGCACCAGCCCCATCACGTTGTATCCGTTCATAATGACGTTCCCGCTGGCCTGTATGTTGCTGCTGGCATAAATAGTGCCGGTTGACCGCAGGATTGCCGCCTGCATGGAACCGCTGGCCCGTATATCCCCGGTCACGTCCAGCGCCACCGTCGGGTTGGGATTGTTGATCCCCACCTTCTTTTTCCGCAGCGCCACCAGCGGTGTGCCCTGCGGAATGACATAATACAGATCAAGGCTGGTGGTGGAATACAGCCGGTCTTGGATTTGCAGGTGGAAATCATAGGACGAATTGGCGTCCAGACTGCACAGCTCCAGATTGCTGAAAGAAAACGAAGTCCCCGACCGGGTAGTAGAGCCTAAAATGCTGGTGTAACTGCCATAGCTGGCCTCGCTGGTTTTTTTGTACTGATACCGCACATACTGGACGCTGTTTTGTTGCACACCACCCACAGAAATGGCCGAGATGCTGCCGCTAAAAGTAAGCTGCATCTCGGCCTCTATCTCATTTGTCCGCCGCAGGGTGAGAGAAGAAATCCGGGGCTTGGAATATGGGATCACCGTCATGGTAAGGCTCCGGCTGGCGGTATAGCCACGGGAATCGGTGACGGTCAGCGATACCGTGATACTGCCGGAGGACGACACCTTCCCGACCGTCAGGGCCGCCCCGGTGGTGTTAGAGGCCGACACGCCGTTGCAGGTGGCGGTATATTGAGAGATGCTCGCTCCGTTTTTTGCGGTAGCTGTACCGGGGGTAACGACCAGCGTGGAATATCCCTGCACCAGATATTGATTGTTTCCCGTGATATTCGCCGTCGTGCTGTTGGTATCGGCATAGGTAAAGGCTCCCAACGTGGGGCCGGAATTGGCCGAGGTAGTCTGCACCGTCGCCGTTTTGGAGGAGATGCTGCCGATTTGCGTGGAGCCGTTGTAGGTCGTTACCGCAAAGGTGCCTGTAAAGGATTTGAGAGTAGCCATGTTGTTCAGCAGCGTGGTGCGCTGGCTGGCCGTGAGGGTCACGCTCCGGTTGCTCGTCCCCGCCGACCACGACAGGCCGGATATGGTAAGATAGGTTGTGGAACCATTTTTGATCGCCAGCGTGTAGGAATAGGAAGCGTTATAGACGGTGACATTCAAAGAGAGCGTCACAGTAGAGTTGTCCGCCGTCACCGTACTCACGCTGTTTACCACCGCGCCGCCCAGCGTTTTTACGCTGACAGAGCCGGATGTGCCGTAGACCTGATTGGATTTTTTCCTGACCCGTACCTTCACCGAATAGGTGGTGTTGGGGGAAAGTGAGGAAAGGGTCACGCTGGCGCTGGTTCCGGCGGTGGTGGAAAACTGCGTCCACGAACTGCCGCCGTTTGTGCTGTACTGCCAGATGTCCGCCGTGGCCGAGGAACTGGCGGAAATCTTGAAGCCATAGGCCGTCACACTGCTGGTGGTGAAGGAAACGGTCGGGGCGGCTCGGTCAATATTCGTCAGTGTCATGCTGCCGCCATGCTCCTGCACCCCGGAATAGTACACGCGGGTGGAAAATCCCACCGTGATGGTTTTCGCGCCGTTGCTGTCGTGAGCGACGGTGATGGAGCCGCTTGTCGAGCCCTTGGCGGCGGGAAATTCCTTGGTATCCCATATCGTCCGGGCCTTATAGTATACCTGCGTCCCGTTGATCGTGACGGTGGTCGGGCCGACGGTATAGTAGTTGACGCTGCCTCCGGTCGAGGTCAGCGTCCAGCTCAGCGTGGAGGTGTTCGCTATGGTGTTGACCGATTCGGTAATCGTAAGCTGTAAGTATCGCCCCTCATAGGAGGTGCTTGTCCATGTGGCCATGTTTTCTCCTTAATCCAGAATAACAATGTTCAGCCCCTGCGAGGCCGTTGGCATGGGAACAAATTTTGTTTTGCCAACCGTCAGCTCGCCGTCCACCACTGTTTTCTTCGTTTTGGTTTCATCCTTATTCAAGGTGAAAATCACCTCGTTGTTGTAGTACCCGGCAAACTGCGTGTTGGTGATAACCGTCCGCTGGGAGGAAGCCGTGTTGGATACCTCAATACCCCGGCGGTCGATTTTCACCTCCGAGGTATAGATTTCATTGGGCGCAGGCGTCCACTTACGGGGAATGCTTCCCTCGGTGAGCATGATGTCCGACAGGTACAGGGAAGCCTCGCGGGAATAGGCGTAGACCTGAACGGAGGGATCGGTCACGTCGGGGATAACGGCGGAAAAATCCGTCCATCCAAACGCCGTGGATTGATTGAACAAATATACATATTTCCCGCCGTTATATTTGACGTAGAAATATGCCGAATAGGTGGAGGTCTTTTTCGCCCGGATAGATATGGTATATTGACGGCCCGGCACCACGCCGGTAATGATCTGATACAGATAGCTGTACGCACCCAGCACAAAGCAGGAGTCGGAGGAAGTGTTGTTTTTGGTGTCGGTGGAGGTATCCACCGTGACCGGGCCGGTATACGTCCAGTCGCTGGTGAGCCCGTTGAGCCCGGCGGAGTTCTGCACATAGTTCATCCCGCCGATGTACTGCTCCTCCATGGTAAGGCTCAGCCCGTTCACCGTCTGTTGAAGCTGGGAAATCTGGCTTTGCGCTTCCAACACCTTTTCCTGCTCCTCGGTCAGCCCACCGCTTATGGTTTCCACCGTTTCAGTAAGCGTCCCCACATAGCTGTTGATCCCGTCGGCAGTTTTTTCCAGCTCCGACATTTTGGTGGTATGGGTTTCTACTGTCCGGCGCAGCTCCTCCAAATCGTTCTGCGGAATCCAGTTCACGCCATTCCACACCATGGTTTCCGGCGGCGTGGCAGAAATATCCACCCAAAGCTGCCCGGTGTAGGGATTCTCCGGCGGGGTATCGGAGGCAACCACGTCGTTGTCGGCGGTAATGGTGATTTGTGCAAAGGCCCGCATGGCTCCGCCCCCTTACAGCACGACCAAGACCATAAAGGTCGCCTTGGTATCCACGTCCGCCGTCCCTACCGACAGGGTTTTCCCGGTTTTGGAGCCATTCGTCCCCCACGCGGTATCCACCGCACCGTCCTTGTTGTACTTCGTCCATGTATAGGTGCCGGTGCCCGCCGCGTCGATCTCCGCTCCGGCCTGATAGCAGACGGCGGTGAGGGTGGTGGAGCCCTGGCCGTTTTTGAACACATCCCCGCCGGTGGAGGTAATCACCACCTGAATCGGATCGGAATTGTCGATAAAGGTCGCCACATCGGTGAAGGACGAGCCGTTGGTGTTGGAGGCGGTATCAGTATCCTTGGCGATACATTTCACCACCGCATAGCTGTCCACGGCAGCGGCAAACAGGGTCAGGGTATCGGTGGCGCAGCCGGTATATTTACCCGCCGTATCGGTGAGCTTGCGCCAGCCGATTCCGAAGGCCGCGTCGTAGCCGGTGGAGCCTGTTCCGGTCACGGAAGAATCCATCATGGCCCACGCATAGGTGACGTTGGTGGAGTCCACCGTACTGCCCCGCCATAGCTCCGCCTTTGCAGTCAGGCTGGCGACCTCCGTGTTTTTGAATACGTTTCCATGCGGGGTCGTTACCAGTAGGTCAACAATACCGCCGCCATTTACCACGCGGGAAAAGGAAATCGTCAGCGGGTGCGTAATGGAAAGCCCGGTGGACGGATCCTTGTAGGTAATCACGCAGCGGTAGTCGATACCCGGAAGCCCGGCCATCACATTTCCCTTCACCGTGAGGACGTGGCTCTTGGTGCCGCTCAGAGCATAGTTGCCGGAGGTGGTGATCGCCGTGTTGGAGCTGCCGACATACCATTTCACCGACGTGACCTCGGCGGAAGTGATCTTATCCGCTGTGGTGCCGATCACATACAGACTGGGGGTCAATACCAGATTCGTGGCCGTCCAGTTCGGCGAGTAGGTGTTATTGTCCGGGTTGAACATCTGTGTTTTTGCGAGATTAGAACCGATATACCCGGTCAGGGTGAGTGCGTCGTTGTAGTCGATAATTGTAAACTGGCCCTGTGCCTTGCTCATGGAAAATTCCTCCTAAAAATTAAAGTAAGCTGTTTCGCGTGGCGGTATCAATCAAATCACAAAAGAAGGTGGCCCGCACGTTCACGTCCTCCTTGGTAATGACAACCGACTTAGTTCCGCCATAGTGCGCAGCGTTCCAGAGCCGGTCGGCTTCCTCGTCGTCCGATACCCGCGTCCAGACAAACTGATTGTTGTCGAGGGTATCGGTGATATTTTCATCCCACGAAAACACCACCGCCGACAGAGTGGTCTGGATATTGCCGTTTTTGAAAATGTTCCCGTGGGACGAGGTGATAACCAGCCTGTACATCTTCTTCTCGTTGATTTCGTCAATCTGTCCGCTGATTTTTTCCACCGTCTCGGTGGTGGCGTAGGCCCGGAGATGCACCTCGCCGCTCTCCAAATCCCACCAGCTTGAACCGTCCTGCGACCGGATCACCCCGGCCTTGATGATGTTGGCAACGAGCGAGCCGGAAGTGATGAAATCAGCCACAATCTGGCCGTCGGCGGTGATGGCGGTTTCATAGGGGCCGTTGTACCCGTTCTTCGAGAATCCCAGCCCCGCCACGTTCCAGCGCCAGACGTGAACGGCCTCGTCGATAGAGGGCGCGTCCAGTATCAGCAATTCGTAGGGCTGGCCGGAATCAGAGTCGGTATGCAGCACCACATAGCCGCCGTTCTGGCCGGTGAGCCGGTTGGTGGCGTTCTGAATCGCTGAGGCGAGGAGCTTCGGGAAATGCCCCACCGTGGTCTGCACCTGCTGCACAGACGATTGCATCTGTGAAAACGAGGTAATCATGCTGGATTTTTCGCCGCCGAGGGAAATGCTGACATATTTCTCCGCCAGCGCGTCGTAGACGGTCTGCACCACCTTGGCCTTTGCCGATACCCCCAGCAGAGCATGGCGCACCGTGACGGTATCGCATAGCGCCACCCGTTCCAGCAGGGCGGAATATTCCGCCTGCTTCCACAGCGGCTGAAAACATATCTTTAACGTGGGGATGACTGTCCCCAACGGGTTTGCCTGTAAATACCCCTCCGCCGCTTCCCGCAGCATGGCCGTGGTGATTTCCACCCCGCCCTCGAAGCGGTCGGTGAAATCCTGAATCAGTACCTTGGTATGGGAAAGCTCGGTCTTGGCAATCGGCAGGATTTCCTCCGGCAGCGTCACTACCGTTTCTTCTCCTTCTGCTGGGGTATATACCGCATAGGGCAGTAGATGGGTATACACTGCCGAATTGTCCTCGTCCTGTTCCAAGTCCGTGAGATTTTTTCCGTATTCCACCACCACGCCGGTGTCCCGACCCCGGTGGGAATGGAATTTGACCGTGAAGTTATCCCATTCAAATTCCCCATGCCACTTGGAAAGCATGGAGCCCTCTGCACCGCCTAAACAGGCGCGGACGCTCTGCGGCTGGCCTACCGAGAAAGGCTTTGCCTCGCTGTAATCCGTCCAGCCGGAAAACCGGCTGTCCCCGGCAAGAAGCTGATCGAGCAGTAGCGCCGGGGAACGGCTGGCCGCCGTAAAGGGCAGCACCGGCAGGTTGGCAAGGTCGTAGCTGATGTGCTGGCCGTAAATCGACACCACCCCGTTCATGGGCCGGGTGATCCGGTAAATGCGGAACGCCTGCGCCTCTCCGGTATCGTTCGGCTTTACCTTGATGATCCGTTCCTTTTGAAGCTCCCGGTAATGCTGGCCGCTGACCGGATACCGCAGCAGGCATTCAAACAGGCCGTTTCTCTCCTCGGTGACTTCGCAGGAGATGGTATCCGCCAGCGCGCCGATTCCAAAGGTGGAGAAATCGGTGGCGTCCGGTAGATAGAGTACGGGTATCAGAAGAATCACCCCCTTTTTGAAAACAGTCATCATAAGAACCTGTCAAGGCGCGGGTAGTATTTTGCTATGCAAAATCTCCACCCTTAAAGCCTTGACAGAACCTTGTAACGGGTGATAAATACACCCGTTATAGACAGCACCACCTTGGCGTAACGGAAAGGCTGGTGATTCCGCCGGAGCAGGATAGTACATTCTCACCGGGCTGCAAAATCGGAAAGCCGTCGCCGGTTACAGTATGGTTTTTGAGCTGAGTGCCTTTATATATGTTCATCTGCTCGGAATCAGTTTCCACATATCCGTCTATCTCGGAAAACGTCCATGTGCGGTTTGATTCAGCAGATTGTATCGTCAGCGTCCCGCTGCCGCTGCCCTCTATGCGAAGATATGGGCGGCTGGGAAACGGGAACGGATTATGCAGCATCCCGCCGGAGGCTCCCAGCATCACCGGCTCGTTCCCTGCGAGGCTGTACCGGAAAGGCTTGCAGGAAAAGGTCACGGTGAAAAGCCCCAGCCGGTTGAGCTGCTCCGCCATATCCAGTCCTTCCTTTATCACCCCATACCGCACAAAACCGGGGTCATAGGAATCGGTGATGAGATGATACCGATCCGGCTGGGTGTAGAGCCAGCCCTTGACCGTCCGGAGAATATCCGCCAGTCCCTGCACGTTCCGGCGGGCCACAAAAGCGGTATACGACACCGGGATGTTGGCAAACCGGTTGTTGGAAAGCAGCAGGTCGCCGTTTCTGCCGGGGACGGCCTGAAAAGTCAGGTCAAAAGCCGGGGCAGAAAAGATGTTTTTGCTCTCGATATGCAAGTGAAAATCCGCCGAGCTCCGCCCGTTATATCTAAAAAACGTCATGCAAATACCACCCCTTTCCGCATGGCAAACTGGCTGGCGGTTTCCATGACTTCGTTGGTGAGCTGGCGAATGTCCTCCGCACCGTAGTTATTGAAGTTCGCAATATTCAGCACAATGGAGAAGCCGGAGGCTCCCGCCGCACCAGACATGGCGGAGGCCGCCGATTTGCGGAGATTGCCGTCCACCGTAAATTCGGTGGGCAGCGCCGTCTGCATATCCTCGGCCAGCTCGTTCATCACACCGTCAATATCCGCAGCCATCCCCTCGGCGGCCTTGACCGCTTCGCCGCCGTTGTCCTGAATCGAACCGGCAAGACCCTTGACGAGCATTTCACCCACCCATGCCATTTCCTGCGAGGGCGAGTGGATACCGAAGAAGTCGCAGATGCCGTCCCAAATCCCGGAAATCCAGCCGGTCACTTTATCCCACAACCATGAGGCAAGGCCGGTGATGCCGTCCCACAGCCCCTTGACGATATTCCCGCCGATCTCCACAATCTTATACATAAGGCTGCCGAAGGCTTTGACAATACCCGTGATGATCTGCGGAACCGCCTTGACGATTTCCATGATAATGGTGGGGAGATTTTCGATCAGGGAGATGAACAGCTCCACCCCGGCCATGATGATTTTGTCGAGATTTCCGAGCACGCCGTCTACAATGCCGGAAATGATTTTCGGGATAGCCCCCACAATGGTGGTAATGATCTGCGGCAGGGCCTGAATCAGCGATACCAGCAGCTTAATCCCGGCTTCTATGATTTGGGGAATGGAATCCAGCACCGCTGTGATAATTCCGTCGATAATCTCCGGGATCGCTTCGACAATCGCTTCAATGATGTCGGGCAGCGCCTCCACCAGCGAGGTCAGGAGCTGTATTCCTGCCTCGATAATCTGCGGAATGGAATCCAGCAGGAAGGTCACAATAGAGGTGATGATTTCGGGGAGGGCCTCGATCAGAACCGGAAGCGCATCTAAAAGCCCCTGCGCCAGCCCGGTAATGAGCTGCAAGGCCGCGTCCAGCAGCAGCGGCAGGTTGTCTATGAGGGTCTGTACAATGAGGACGACCGCCTCGACAATTGTGGGGATCAGGGTAGGCGCTGCCTGCGCCAAGCCCTGCACCAGCGTGGCGACCATCCGGACGGCTGCCGCCATAATGGCCGGGAGGTTTTCGAGAAGCCCTTTTGTCAGGGCCATGATGAGCTGCAAGGCTCCTTCGGTAATTTGCGGCAGGGCTTCAATCAGCCCGGCCAGCAGGGCCAGCACAATCTCGCTGACCGATTCCACAATCAGCGGCAGGTTATCCACAATGGCTGTGCCGATAGAGCCCACAATCTCGCCCACGATTTCCAGCAGTTCCGGCACAAAGCCCATCACGCTGTCGAGGGCTTTCGGGAGGATGTCGCCGATCACGTCGGACATTTTTCCAATGTCCCCGTTGGCGGCTAAAATCCCGTTGGTAAATTCCCCAAGGAGGGAAACGCCCTCTCCGGCAAGGTCGGTGAGCACCGGCAGCAGCGCGGTGCCGAGGGCGTTCTTAGCCGCCGTGGCCCCCACCGACAAATATTGAAGCTGGTCGTCAAGGGCCCCGTATGCCGCCAGCATATCGTCACCGAGGACGTATCCGGCGGCCTGCGCCTCCTTGCCCAGCTCATTCATCCGGGCCGCGCCCGCTTCTATCAGCGGGTTCAGCTCTTGGGCGGATTTGCCGAGGATTTGCATGGCAAGAGCGTCGCGCTCGGTTTCGTTCTGCATTTTGCCGAGCGCGTCAATGACTTCCCAATACACGGTATCGGAATCCCGCATACTGCCGTCGGCGTTTGTGACCTGCACGCCCAGCTTTTCATACGCCTCAACCGAGAGCTTGGTGCCGTCCTGCACCGCCTTCATGGACTTAATCTGCTTCGCCATGGATTTGGTGAGCGTTTCGGTCGAAACGTCCACCAGCTCCGCCGCGTACATATACTCCTGCAGCTTGTCGGTGGCAATCCCGGTCTGCGTAGCGGTGGTGAGAACGCCGTCGGCATAAGCGGCACCCTCACGTGACATATCCACCAGCGCCTTGCCTGCGGAAACGGCAGCGGCGGAAACCGCGACAAAGGCGGCGGTAATCAGGGCGGCGGCAGCCTTGCAGGCTTTTCCCAGCCCGTCGAATTTCCGGCCCGCGTCGTCGCTCTGTTTTCCGGCCTTGTCGATCTCGTCCCCGAAATCGTCCGCCTGCCCGGCAGCGTCGTCCAGTTCATCGGCGGCCCGATCCAGCGCGTCGTTGTTGTCCGCCAGTTCCTTTTCCATGCCGTTCAGGGCGGCCTTGGCGTTGTTGAGCTGGATTTGCCACGCCTGTGTGCGGCGGTCGTTCTCCCCGAAAGAGGAGGCCGCATTGGCAAGCGCCTGCTCCAAGGTGGAGATTTTCTCTTTCTGCGCGTCGATTTCTTTGTTCAGGACGCGGTTGCGGGCAGAAAGGGCCTCCACCGAATTGTCCTGTTTATCAAACTGGGAGGAAACCAGCTTCATTTCCGAGCCCAGCACCTTGAACGTCTGATTGATTTCCGAAAGGGCTTTCTTAAACTCCTTCTCGCCCTCGACACCGATCTTCAGTCCAAAATTGTCCGCCACAGCATACCGCCTCCCTTCGTGGCCTTATATCCCGGACGGGATCACTTCGTCGATGAAATACTCCCGCTTGGGACGGGCCAGCCCGTTATACTGCTTGTGGCATTCCCATAAATCCAGAAGCAGGCCGAAGGGCATGAGCCATGTTTCATCCATAGATAGGTGAAGCTGGGCAACGCCATAATACAAAAGCCGGGTGAATAGCTCCTCGTCGCTTATCGCGGAGGCTGGTTCTGCCTTGGAGGCAGCTCCTGCCCGGCTGGCGCGTTTTTTGGATCAGCCTCGCTTTCCACATGGCGCTTGGTGCCGCGCACCATAGCCGCCATGATCGCGTCCTTATACGCCGCTAAATCCAGCGGGGAGGTCAAAAGCTCGACATCCTCCGTCGTCAGTAGGGCCTTGGGTTCTTCCTTATGGCGCAGGTTGTATATCAAAATGCTTTGATTCGCCATGAGGGCAATCAGCCAGATGATTTCATCCAGCGCCATTTCAAAATTTTCAGATTTCATCAGCTTGTTGCCGAGGTTTTCCAGACCGCCGTACCGCTTGGCGATTTCCTTGGTGGCCTTGGTCGTCAGCAGCAGCTCATAGCTCTCGCCGCCGATCTGGATGGCAGCGGCTCTTTCATTTTGTTCCATCATGCAGCCTCCGTTTCATAGTTGGGTTCATACACCGTGGTGTACCAGCCCGAAATGGTGCTGGCTTTCACCGCCGGATCGTCCTCGTTGACCTCTGCCTTCCACGGGTGTTCGTTTTTGCCGTCCACCTTGTTCCGGCGCAGGATGGTGCCCTCAATGGTCGGGGTGGAAAAGGTGATAGAATCGCCTTTGGTGGCGAGGTTGGTGCCGGGAATCCCGAATTTTACCCTGTATAACCAGAAGTACCGGTAGGTGCCGTTTGACTTCTTCGCCCGGAAGCCCACCGCCACCGGAGCTGCATCGTTTTCTCCGGCAGAAATCAGAACGCCGTTTGCGTCCACCTTGGCCCCGGTCAGGGCTTCGGCGGAGGTCACGCCTATATCGTCCACCCCAAGGGACAGGGTGCCGCTTTTGAATTCCTTGACGATCTCCGCCGCGCCGTCGTCGGCGTAGAGGGTCGCTTCGTTCAGCTCTACCGAAAGCTCGGCGGTCATAGCCTTCGCCAGCATAACCGGGGAGCCGTAGGTTTCGTCGCCGTTTTCGTCCTCGGTGATCGGGGCATAAAACAGCTTGTCGAGGCCGATTGTCGCCATTTGTCATTCCTCCTGTTCGTAGTGCTGTGCCACGTCTATGGCATAATGAAAAAAGCCGGTTTCGTCCTCATGGCCGATATACCGGCGGTCAGTTATATATAAATCCGCACCCAGCAGGGCGCGGAGGATAGCGGTTTTCTGTTTGGTGTAGCTGCCTTTTGCGAATAAGGAGAGCCGGGCCTCCTGCACGTCATAGAGTGGCGTGTTATCCGCATGAAGCCCGAAACTGTCCGCCAGCGGCGTTATCACCAGATATTCGTCCGGCGGCGCTTCGCTGAACACCCCGGTTTCAATGGGAATGCCCAAGGGCCGCAGGCAGGTATTCAAATCTTCCAGTAGGCTCACAGCTTTTCCACCTCCTGTTCCAGCGCCCGCTTCATGGCTTCAATACACGGGGTGCGGGAGGCAGACTTGGCCGGTTTCAGAAACGGCTTGGGCGGTTGGCCGCTTTTGCCGTATTCGAGGACGTTGGCAATCATGGCGTTGCTTTTTCCGTCCGAGCGCGGCTCGGCAAAGCCCACCTTGACGTTGTAGTTGCCCTCCCGGTCGATCTTCGCCGGGGAAACGCCCAGCGCCGATACCAGCTCGCCGGTGGATCGGGATTCCTCCTTGGTATCACGACCCACGACCGCCTGCAAATTTGCCCGCACCTTATCCAGTACAACCTTGCCGCCTGCTTCCAGCACACGCGGGAGGATTTCGTCCGTTTTATCCCCCAGCCGGGAAATTTTCAAAAGAAAATCCTCCGGCAATTTCATCTCAACTTTAGCCATTTGAAGGCACCACCTTCTTTGCCAGCACTTCTACATACAGCCCGCGCCCTTTGACATCCTCCGCGCTGGTGATGTCATACCGGTAGCCGTCGCAGCATAAAAACAGCGCGGCGGATATTTTCAAGCCGGGGATCGCCCGGAAGCGGAACAGGTCGGTGGCCTCCGAAAACGCCGCCCGGTTAGCCCACCGTTCGCTGCCGTGTCGGGCTTCATGATAGGCCCGCACTTCTGCCAGCACCACATCCCGCTGGGTAGAAAAGCCCTCGCTGTCCTTGACCGTTTCGATGCGGAGAATGGAAACCGGGGTTCGCATTTTCCCAAAACTCACGTCGTCACAACCTCCTCGGCTACACGCTCCATTCCCGGTCGAGGCGGAGCAGCAGGTTGACCGTCTGCCATACCTGCTGCCCGGCCTGCACGTTATCCGCAAAAAAGCCGCCGGTGCTGCCGTCCCGGCTCTCGTAGAAATGGGACGCCAGCATGACGACGGCCTGCTCGGTGGTGGGCGGCATGGGCTTGTCGGTATAGGTGCCTGCGGGGATATGCTGATAGCTTTCCGCATAAGAAAGGGCTGCCCGGATATATCCCTGCAGCAGCCCGTCGTCCTCATTATGGGAAAGAATCAAGTTATCTTTTACCTTTCGGAGCAATTCTTCCATACCGCCTTACTCCTTACGCCGCTTTCTGCTGCAAGACCTGCACCGCCTCCGGCAGAATGAGCTTGCCGTCTACCCGCTGGGTGGCGAGGAAGCCCACCTGCCCGGTAGGCGCGTACAGTTCACCCAAACGGCGGAAGGAACGACCCTGCCGGTCGGCCACCCAATAATACGAAAGGTCGCCGAATAGGACAGATTTTGCCCCCGCCGCCATGGTCGGCATATATGCCGAGGTATAGACCGGACGGCCCAGCAGGGTGTCCGGGGTGCCTGCGGTGAGGCTCGGCTGCCACAGATACTGGCCGTTTCCGTCTTTCAGCTTCCGCAGGGCTTTCACACTGGAATCGTTCATCAGGAAAATGGCGCTCTTGCGGTAAGGTGCTTTCAGCGCATAGAACAGGTCAAAAATCTCGTCCACCGTCAGCGCCGTAGCAGAAGCAGCGGTTACGCCCACCTCCGCACCGCCGATTGCGGCCAGCACACCCAGCGGCTTGCCGGTGCCGTCGCCGGTGAAGAATGCTTCCTCCTCCTTGTTGCCGATCCGGCGGGCAAATTCACGGGAAATGTATGCCTCCAAATCAAACACGCTGTCGTTCAGCAGTTCTTCGGACACCTTAATCATAGTGCCCAGCTTATACGCCCCAATGGAAACCTGCGAGAAAGCGTCGTCGCTTTCGGGAATCGCGCCCTCCTCGTCTACCCAAGAGGCTGTGCCCTTGGAAGCCACCACCGGGATCTTCCGGTCGCCGGAGCTGGTCTGGATCACATGGGCCAGCGTTCGGAAGATATTTTGTTCCTCCAACGCTTCCACGAGGGTGCGTTCAAACTCGTCCGGCACCAGATATCCGCCCTCGGAATCGGTGCCGACCTGCAGAGCGTTTAATACCTCGTGGCTGGGAACCTTGGCCCGCATGGCGTTCCAGAAAGAACGCTGATACTCAGCAGAAGCCCGGCCAGTCTTTTCCTCACCGGAACCTGTGGAGGGTTTTCCGGTAATCGGGGTGTTAACGGGGCGGTTCAGCTCCGCGTCCAACGCGGCCTGCCGTTCCAGACGGTCAATCTCCTTGCCGAGATTGACAACCTCGTTTTCCATCTTTTCGTAGGTGTTCACGTCCTCGGCGGCCAGCAGGCCGTCCGCTCCGCGCTTGCTATCCAGAAAGTTCTTAGCGATTTCCCATACCTTGGCGCGTTTCTCGCGCAGCTCCAAAATCTTGTTCATTGTATTGTCCTCCTCAAAATTTCAAAAGATTAAGCCGCTGATACAGCGGCTCGGCAGGTTGTTTCTGTTCGGTTTTGGTGTGCGGCAGCTTGCTTAAAAGCTGATTTCTTACCGCCCGCCGCGAGAATGCGAAGCTCTCCGGTTCCGGCGGGGATTCCTCCTGTTCATCACGGAACAACAGGTCATCGGCGAAGCCAAGCTCCACCGCCTTGTGGGCGGAGAGCCATGTTTCCGCATCCATGAGATGCGAGAGCTTCGCCCGCGACAGCCCCGTTTTGATTTCGTAGGCATTGATGATCGACTCCTTTACTTCATCCAGCATGGTGATGGCCTTCTGCATTTCCTCGCTGTCGCCGATTGCCACCGTCAGGGGATTGTGTACCATCATTAAGGCGGTGGGAGCCATAAGGACGCGGGTGCCCGCCATAGCGATCACGCTGGCGGCGCTGGCCGCAATCCCGTCGATTTTCACCGTGACGGCACCCTTGTAGTCCATGAGCATACTGTAAATCTGAGAGGCTGCCACGCAGTCGCCGCCGGGGCTGTTGATCCAGACGGTGATGTCGCCCTCTCCGGCCAGCAGTTCCGCTTTGAACATGGCCGGGGTCACGTCGTCATCAAACCAGCTCTCCTCGGCAATCGTACCGTTAAGGTAAAGGGTGCGGCTCTCGTCCGAGTTCCGCACCCAATTCCAGAATTTATTCATCAGAGTTTTCACCTCCAAAATTAGTTGATTGATTGATGAATACCGTCTGAAAAGTTCAGCCGGGCAAAATCACCATGTAGCCTTACGGCTGCTTTATCATAAGCAAGGGCGGCGCTGTTCTTATCCTCAAAATATCCAAGGTATGTGCGCCTTCCATAAGCATTGATATAAGCCATAAATTTACCGGATCTTCTGTCAAAGCAAACTCCCTTGAATCCAGTGGTACTATCTGAGCGCAATCCCTTGTTTTGCTGATTTTTCGTATGATCTGCAAAGCGTAGATTGCAACGCCTGTTATCGGTTTTATCCCCATTGATATGGTCGATTTGTTCATTGTCAGCAGCACCCATGATTAGGCGGTGCAAATAGACCGTTTTCCCATTCTGTACTGTGCGGATATGGCCTCTGGTTAGCGACCAAGTATGCTGCTTTACCAACCATTCATCCTGCGGGTCAAAAATAAAAGATGTACCATTTTTCAGGATACATCTTCGATAACCTTCTTCTGAAATGATCCTGCAACACTTACCACAGCTATTTGTTAGTCCGTGGTATAAGCTGTAGGTATCTACAGCCCTAACCGTACCGCAGTCACATCTGCACAGCATTTTTGTTTTGCCCTTTCCACACGCTGCCACCTTTAGAACCGTCCACTTTCCTATCTTCTGGTTCATCAGTTTCCGGTAATACATCGCTTTTTTCATCCCCTTCACCGTCAGCGTCCCACTGCCTTCCAACTTCGGAAATTTTAATCATGTTCCCGTTTACCATGTAGTTGTTGCCGCCCAGCTCGTCGGGAATCAAGTCCATGTTTTCGAGCAGGCGGACGTCGTTCGGGGAGAGAAACCCATTTTGAATGCCGATAGAGTATCCCTGCATCCGGCTGATGTAGTCCCCGCGAAGCAGCCCGTCCACGTTGAATTTGGCAAAGTACAGCGGCTTTTCATCGGGCAGGAACAGGGAACGGTGTATGGACTGCTCCCAGCGAATCACCCAAGGGTCAAGGGTATACTTGACAAATTCCAGCGACATATTTTCAATGTTGGAAAAGCTGGATTTTTCCAGATCGCCCACCATGTGGGGCGGTACCCGGAAAATGCGGGCGATTTCGTTAATCTGAAATTTCCGGGTTTCGAGGAATTGCGCCTGCTCCGGTGAAATCCCGATAGGCTGGTATTTTAAGCCTTCCTCCAACACGGCCACTTGGTGGGAATTTGCGCTGCCACGAAATAGCTTGTTCCAGCTCTCCCGCACCTTGTCCGGATTTTTGAGAACGCCGGGATGTTCCAATACACCGCCGGGGGCCGCGTCGTTTGCGAAAAACTTTGCGCCGTATTCCTCGGTGGCAATCGCCAGCCCCACGGCATTTTTCGCCATGGCAAGGGGCGAATACCCCACGATCCCATCATAGCCGAGGCCGGGGATATGCAGCACCTGCTCCGGCGGCAGGTAGACCTGTCCGCTGGCTGCGTCTGTCGGGGAATCGTCCGAGCTGCGTGTATACAGGTAATAGAGCTGACCCTTGCTATCCCGGTCAACCGCCATTTTTGTGGGCATGAGGGGATAGAGGCCCACCACCTCGCCCTTACCGTTGCGGATAATCTGCGCGTAGGCGTTACCATACAGCAGCAGGTGGCTCATAAGCGTTTCCCGAAAGGTGAAGGAGGTCATTTCCGGGTTCGGCTCGTCATGGAGCAACCGGTACAGCGGATGATCCAGCGCCTTTTCCTTGCTGCCGTTCTCGCCGTAGCGATACAGATGAAGCGGCAGTCCCGCCACCGCCTCGGATAGAATACGGACGCAGGAATACACCGCCGTCATTTGCATGGCGGTGCGCTCATTCACCGGTTTACCGCTGGTTGAACTGCCGAAGAAAAAAGAAAACCGGCTGCCGCCGAGGGCGTTTTGCGCCCGGTGCGGCTCCGGCTTATCTCTTGCCTGAAAAAAGCGGCTGAATATGCTCATCTCAGCTTGCCTCCTTTGTATCAGTCAGAAAATGCAGGGTTCGGTAAAATTCGCGGCACCGCACACTCTTGCCCTGTGATAAGAAGATGTTTTCCAAATCAAAACGCACCTCCAATTTTCGGACGGAATAGTCCTCCTTGAAGGTGCGCCATGTGCTGTCATCCATGGTTCTCAATTTCTCCCACAGGTCAGGAAAATGCTCTCGGAGCTTACGCAGCTCCGGCAAAGATTGCAGCGGGCAGCACCAGCAGGATACCCGGTCAAAAATTTCGTACAGGCCGCCCCAATCGTAGCCCCGGTCATAGCAATACCGCAGGCAATCCGCCTCGGTCATGCCCCATTCGATCAGGGGATAGCGGTGTTCCTTCACCCGCTTGGGTTCATCTGCCGCGATCCCGATATATTGCACAACCTCATATTTACCGGCATACTGCCGCATATGACGGTCGAGCAGGTCGCCTTTCAATCGCCCCGTACACCAGCGGGCGCAGGGGCCGGGCCAGCTCATGCCGCGATACCCCACAAGGCGGGGATTTTTCCGTTTCGGTGTATGCTCAGCGAAGTAATATTCAAAGCTCAATGGAGATTTCAGCCGAGTAATCGTGCGGCCCGTTTCTTTTTCCAATCGTTCCAGATGGTCATACAGTTCCGGAAATTCCATACCGGTATCACAGAACAGGATTTCGTCAATCGGTTGGTTTTCCTCGATCATCCGCAGCAGCATGGCCGTCGAGTCCTTGCCACCGGAGCAGGAAACAATATGCCGCTTGGGAAGCCTTGCCTCGGTGTTTATCGTCATATCAGGAGAAGCCCCCTTTCGTCATAAATGGAAGCGCCGGATTCTCCGCCGCCTCTCACAGCCCGATCCAGCGCCATAACCGTCGCCACTGCGCCGTCTATCTTCTCGGTGGATTTTTCCTTGTCCGGCTTGATATTGCCTGCCGGATCGGTGCGGACGTGTATGTTATCCATCATCCACCGCAGAACCGGGTGGCCGCCGTGGGCGATTTTCCCGTCCAGTGTCAGCCGCATGAGTTCTTTCGACGGTGGACTCATATCCTTAAAGCCCTGCCCGAAGGGAACCACCGTAAAACCGAGGCCCTCCAAGTTCTGGATCATTTGCGTCGCACCCCAGCGGTCAAAGGCGATTTCCCGGATGTTGTACCTCGTGCCGAGTTCTTCGATAAAGGATTCAATGAAACCGTAATGGACGACGTTCCCCTCGGTGGTTTTCAAATACCCCTGCTTCTCCCACACGTCATAGGGAACGTGATCCCGCCGCACCCGCAAGTCCAGATTGTCCTCCGGTATCCAGAAAAAAGGTAGAATCATGTATTTGTCATCCTCGTCCTCCGGCGGGAATACCAGCACGAAGGCGGTAATATCGGTGGTCGAGGACAGGTCAAGGCCGCCGTAGCATACCCGGCCCCGCAGGGCCTCCGGGTCTACTGCAAAGGCGCATTTATCCCATTTTTCCATGGGCATCCACCGCACCGCCTGCTTTACCCACTGGCAAAGCCGGAGCTGGCGGAACAGGTTTTCCTCTGCCGGGTTCTGCTTGGCGCTTTCGCAGGCCGCTTCCAGCTTCTGTATATCCACTGTAACGCCCAGCGAAGGGTTGGCCTTTTTCCAGACCTTGGGAGATGTCCAGTCGTCGCCCTCCGCCGCGCCGTAAATCACAGGATAGAAGGTGTGGTCGATTTTCCGGCCATCCAGAATATCCAGCGCCTTTTGGTGGATTTCATAGCAAATACTGTTTGTATCGTTTCCGGCCGTGGTAATGAGAAAATACAGGGGCTGCTTTCTCGCGTCGCCGGAGCCCTTCGTCATCACGTCAAAGAGTTTCCGGTTGGGCTGAGTGTGCAGCTCGTCGAATACCACGCCATGCACGTTAAAGCCATGCTTGGTCGCCACCTCCGCCGACAGCACCTGATAGATGCTCCCGGTGGGCTGGTAGATGAGGCGCTTTTGAGAATCGAGGATTTTACAACGCTTCGCCAGCGCCGGGCACAGCCGCACCATATCGGCGGCCACATTGAATACAATACTGGCCTGCTGCCGATCTGCCGCGCAGCCATAGACCTCCGCCCGCTGTTCGCCGTCCCCGCAGGTCAGCAGCAGCGCGACAGCCGCTGCCAGCTCGGAATTATGTGTCGGCACCATGGACGGGCCGGCAAGATAGCAGCGGCTGGCGCTGTCTACCTGAATACACTGCATTTTTACCGGCATATCCAGAGGGCGAATATCCGCCAGATAATGAAAGCACGAGCGCGTGGGATTCCGGCGCTCCCGCTGGCGGGAGATTTTTCGGCCCAGTCCGGCGGTGGGCTGATCCGCAAAGGTGGTAAACCGGATGACATACAGCGTCTCGCCGGTCGGGATTCGATACCGGCGGGACGGTTCCTCCGTCATGGCATTCTTGATTCCAAGGCTCCACAGCAGCTCCCGCACGCTTCCCGCCAACTGCCGGATCGTGCTGACATAGGTGCTCTGTGATTTCACCGTGGATATACAGCCGTCCGAATCCATGAGTCCCCGCAACAGCGCCCAACGCTGTGCCTCCGAGGCCCGCAGATATTCCGGCAGGATCACCTTGTCCCGGAAGCTGGGGACGAGTATCGGCTTTAATGCCGAAATGCGGACGATTACGCTGTCGCCCACATTTTTCCGAATTGAAGCTGCGGCACAGGAAATGCGCCGCAGCACCCCCGCCACGTCGCCTGTCCGGATGGTGATCTCTGGAATGTTGGAGCTTCCGTTCCCCAGCCAGTATCCATACAGATACGGCTCCACCGGAAGCGCGGCCTCAGGTAATTGCAGCGGCTGTGCCACAGGAATCCGGATCAGGGAACGGTTGCTTTTTTCACCCGGATGGGCCGACCGGTACTCCATGGTGCGGGCGTAGATTTCCCCGGTCGTCCAAACCTTCTCCCGTTTCCCGTTGTTTGTCACCTGCACATTCCACAGGTGGTTTTCACTTGCATCAATATAGCTGCCGTCCCGGAAGGTCAGCCGGTATGCCTGCTCGGTATCGTCCACCGCGCTTTTCGCCACCACCCGGCAGGGGGTTCCGGTTTCGTCAAAGACCTGATCGCCAACCAGCAGCTCACCCATCTGCTTCCAGCCCTCCGGGGGAGGTATCCAAGTAGACAGGGATAGCGCCTTTCCCATTTTTTTCGGTATTTCCACATAGGCCATGTTAAACTGGCGGCAGCCGTCCGGCTTTACAATCCCGAACAGGTCGCGGATGATCTGCTCCTGCCACGGGAGCAGGCGGAAGGGCCGGTTATACCACTCGCCCTTGGTATGTTTCAGACACTCAATAAAGGCGACGGCTAAGTCCGCCCGCTTTTTGTCGTAGGCGGAGCCATCTGCCATAAACCGCGTGGGTGTATATTTCTTTGCTTTTTCCAAGGGCCGTTGCCTCCTTTTCGCAAAATGGCAACAAAAAAGGAACCTCCCCGCGAGGAAGTTCCTTTTTGTTATTTTTCCTCTTTGATTTCCGCTTTTTGTAAATGGAAAATGATCGCATTATCTTCTGGATGATATGTTCCGGGAATATGATACCGCCTTCCTTGACCTAATTGCAGGCTGCCAAGTGTGGCTAAGGAATGTATAAGCCTATGATTAAGCCAGCGAGCAAAGACCAACCCGGATTTTTGAGGGTGAAAAAAAGTATAAGTTCCTGTTTCATGTTTATCTGTCACTGCCTGTACGGCAAATTCTTTCGTCTGCGGGTTTATAAGGACGGTTACAAGCTCCGGGCTCCCGAGTGCTTCAACGCTTTTCTTGGGAAAACCTATGGCAGCGTCTGATATGCTTACATAAAGGTTTCCATTTAGTGAAAGATTTAATTGCTCAAAGCCTTTCAGCATTTCGTTATCTCCTGTCTTTTCCATTTTTCATATAAATTTCGGCTTCTGCCCTCATAGTCCAGCCGTTTGCATTGTTCCACCGTAGCCGCCAGCATATCGGCCAGCATGGTTTCAAATTTGCCCTCGGCAATAATCGCTTCCATGGTAACGCTTTCAAAGGGGAAATATGCCCCGGCCTCACGGTCGTACCGGCACGTCCACCATTTGTCGCCACCGTTCACCTGATTGCAAAAGAATAAGTCCCGATATACCACGCCCTGGCATATGCTCCAGTTGCCATGTTCAAAAAACAGCTTCAACATGGCAATATCCTCATATTCACAGAAGGTATAGGGGCTGGCCGTTTCCAAGCATGGATCATCCATAAAGGCGAGGCCGTGTTTTTTCTCATATTCTTCACGGAAAGCGCTCATTCCCGCACTCCCTCACATTTCATATCCGGCGCACCGGATGATTTCGCGGATGGCGTTCATGGCCCGCTTGGGGCTGGAATAGTCGCGGGTGCCAAGCGCCCGGCCGTTCTCGAAAAGCTGGATGACCGGGGTGCCGTAAGAGATATACGCCACCACCTTATAGCTGCTTTCCATGGGGCCATAAAAAGCCACGTCGGACGTTTGCCGCCATGTGCGCTCGTACATGAAGTTCCCGTCGTAGGTAGTCGCTCCGAGGTACTGGAAGCCGTTCTCCCGCATAAGCTCCCCGAAGGCCGCCTGCTTTGTTTTTGCTGCTTGGTTCATAGTGAAACCTCCCTTTTTTGATGTGAGTGGAGATTACTCTGAAACATCCCAAAAGACAAGGCTTCACGACGAAAAAAGCCCGGAAATACAGGCTTTTTTTCTTAACTTTTTTCAGCTCTTTTTCGCGCCGGGAAACTGCGTCAAAAGCCGTTCCCATACGTCGGCTCCGCCGGAAATCGCCACCTCCATCACCGCTGTAAATGGGAAGCAATAAATCGCCATACCGTCTCCAATGTCTTCATTGACCCAAAATTCATTCTGCGGGATGTCTATGATGAAAAAGCAGGAATACCCGCTATCGTTGCTGTCCGCTATCTCGTGCCAGTCCTTTTCGGACAGCGCCGCGAGCTGCGGTATCCGTTTCGGGATCGGGCGGGGCGCATGGCCCACGTCGCCCCGGTTTTCATAGAGGAAACGCACGAAATCCGCAAGACCCTTCACCGCCGGGCTGGTGAAATAGCGGGAAGCTCTGCCGCCCTTCATTTCAAAGGCGCAGCCTTTATTCTCCATCTTCCGACACCTCCTCAAAATAGACCTCTAAATTGTCAATGATATATCCATGAGCCAGCAGGAACGCCTCCGCTTCCGGTTGGTTTCGGAATATACGCGGCTCGCCGTATTCGTCCAGCAGATATTCCAGCGCCTTGATGCCGGTGATCCCATACACCGGACGAGCCACCTTGACCGGCGGCAGATACAAACCGTCCTGCTCGTCAACCTCAAAGGAATAAAAGTTCTCATCACAGCCGAAGCATTGATAGCTATACCCCGGTGTGTCGGATTCATATACCGGAGAGCCGCACCGGCGGCATACCTTGTCGGTGTTTTCATACCAGCGGCCCTCATGGAAAATTCCGCTCATTCAAAATCACCGCCTTCTTTTCCGGTAAACATTCTCGGACAGAAAAGAGTCGAGGAAAATCTCCGCACTGTCGAGGCCCTCCCATGCTCCCTCGGCAAACCGGGTCATGGATACCCAGCCAAAGAGGAAAGCCCGCCGGATCGCCCGCGCTTGCCGGGCCGCCTTTCGGATAAACCAGCGAAATTGTACCGCATGGGCAGCGCCCGCCTCGTAAGGCGGAATGGATACGTCCGGCCGTCCACATATCCGGCAGAGAACGATTCCCAGCCCTTCGGTTACATATTCCGCGTCGGCAACGTCGTCGCCGTCTACCAGCAGGCAGTCAACCGGCACGCGCAGCAGCTTTCGCGCCATCCGGGACACCGTGTGCAGGCTATGAAATGCTGCCCGCAAATCCTCTTTATTTTCCATAAGCCGCCTCCTGCATAAGCTGCCGGGTACGGCAGGGATTGATAGAACCGCAGTACAGACCGTCCGCCGTATCATATACCCGGCCCCAGCCGTCTGCGCCAACCTCGACCCTCGCATGAAAGCGGCTGTTGCCGCCGTCTTTCCATTCCAGCATGGTTTCAAAGATTTTCTTTGCCATGGTGAGCGCCTCCTTGTATTTTTGTGTGACACAGATTACTCTGGAACACCTGAAAATACAAGGCTTCACGGTTAATTTATTTTACCCGCAAAGCCTTCTCACCAGTAAACTGCTCCCAGCGCATAAGGATAAGGTCGCAGGATGCCGGGTCACTCTCCATAGCGAAGCAGCGCCGCCCGCTTTGCTCAGCGGCGATCAGCGTCGTGCCGCTTCCGCAGAAGGTGTCAAGGATCAGGCCGCCGGGGTCAGAGTGCATTTTCATACACCGCCATGGCAGCTCCACCGGAACCGGAGGGCCATTTTCTTTTTCGGAGGAAATCTCCCACACAGCGGCATAGCCCCACTTCCGGCGCTCCTCTTTGGTAAGACGTTTCACAAACCGGTAATTGTGGGCCGCAAAGGCGGACACCCACGCATATTCCGGCAGGTTGTATTCCTCGGCCAGCTCTCCGGAAAAGGCCGCCAGATAATCGAATTGCCGCTGGGGCTTTAGGCTGGTGAGATGGGCGGAACCGGTGCGGCCCAGCGCACCCTGCTTTTTCCAGACGCGAATCCAAAGGGGCCGGAAGTTCCAGTTGGCAAAGAGCTGCATACTGTAAAGGCCGGTGGGCTCTACATATTGCGAGCCGGTGGCAAATAGATCGTCTACATTCCAGCAGACGATTTCCGCATACCGGCAAAGCTGCTCCACCGCTTGGCGCATACGGGCAAGCCACGGCTCCAAGCCCTGCTTGACATATTCCGGGCGGGAGATAGGAGGCGGGGACGTGATAGCGCAAGCCGCTTTCTCATTTCCCATAAGGCGGGCCATATCCCCGGCAGAGGCCGGATCACCGCACAGAAGCCGGTGGCTGCCGAGCTGCCATAAATCGCCGGGCCGGGTAATTGTGCCGCCAGCCTCTTGGATTTCCGCTTTTGCCTTCGCCTCGTCAAAATCATCCTCGGTGGCTTCGCCGGAATACACCTTGTTCATAAGCGCGTCGATTTCCCCCGCGTCAAAGCCGGTGAAGGAAACGTCAAAGCCGGAAGCGTCCAGATCGGCCATGACCGCCGCCAGCTTTTCCTCGTCCCAGCCGCCCTGAATCCGGTTAAGCGCAAGGTTCAGGGCTTTTTCACGCGGGAGGTCTAAATCCACCACCACGCAGTCAATCTCGGTTTCGCCCATATCCAGCAGCACCTGCAGCCGCTGGTGGCCGCCGACAACATGGCCGGTGGCCTGATTCCAGACCACCGGCTCGACAAATCCAAACTCCTCAATGGAGCGTTTGAGCTTTTCATAATCCCTATCGCCGGGCTTTAGCTTCCGGCGCGGGTTATATGCCGCCGGGTTCAGCCGGGCGGCGTTCACTTTCTGTATCCGCATTTTCTACCTCCTCCGGGTTCGTTCCACATACCGGGCAGGGAATCTGTTCTCCCATCATGCAGTAAATTTTCTGGCATACCGGGCAAAAATCAAGCTCGTATGTATCATACAGTTCATTCAGTAATGTTTCCGGGTGCTGCCAGTCCACCATATCAAAAAGCAAAGCGGCAATATCCTCCTGCCCGTTGCACATATCCAGAAAATCCTGCCGGGTATAGCCACCGTCGGAAAGCTCCGGCACATAGCACACCCGATCCGGGTAGAAAAGGAATGCCTCCTCGTCCTTGCATATCCAGCCCTGCCGGTAGTAAGCCCGGTCTATGACCGCCTCCTGCGTTTCGGTTTCCGGCGTATAGCTGCCGACCTTCAAATACTGTTCGCTCATATCTAAATCCCTCGCTTTCAGAATGTGAGGACAGATTACCCTGCACACCCCGGAAAAGCAAGGGCATTTTGTGGAGCGCGGAGGACGGGGTTGCACCGCCGCTTCCCACCGGATGGTGGGCGGTCTGCTGTTAGCCTACCCGCGCATAGTTGCCGGAGCTTATTCCGGCGTTACCTTGCTGTGTCTCTCGGCAAAGGAGATTTTTTCGCCTTTATACATACCCGCTCCCAGCTCGTCAATTTTGGAAAACGGGATCTCCGGCACCGTCAAATCCCGGCGCTTGGCTTTGTCGATAAAGTAGATGTAGCGGAGCTGATAGCCGGGGATCGGGGTGGCCCCCACATAATCCAGATATTTCTTGAAGTTGTAGGTGCCGCCGGTCACATCAAAAAACGTCAGCCCGCCCAGCTCTTTGCGGGGAGAGGTTGGGTTGCTCGCCAGCGTCATTTTGTGGACGCGGGTGCCGTCCGGCAGCTCGGCAAGGTTCAGATTTTCCTTGATACCGGTCAATATAAAGTTGCTGGCCCGGTAGATAGTGCCGTCACCGCAGGAGCAAGCGTCCGCAAAGGAGATCACCCATTTAATCTGCGGTGCGTACTTTTTAATCAGCCGCAGGCTCATGGAAATCGCCCGGCTTTCGGAATTGCGCGGCAGATAGCTGTCAAAGGCCATCCGGTTGAGTTCGAGAAATTCATTCCAGCCGGTATCCTTTACCAGCCCGATAATCTTTGATTTGTCGAGGCTGGGGCCGTAGCTCATGACCCCGTGAAGCTGACCGTCGAGAAATACCCCAAAATGCAAGGTGCTGTTATTCACAACCTTCCCGCTGTAATGGTGGGTTTTCATAAAGGGTGTCGCCACCTTGGTGGGGATCACCTTCATCACAATTTCCTTTGCGCGGCCCATTGGATTTCTCCTTTTCCACATGGCGCTCGGCTACGGTGATTTTTTTGCCTCGATACATACCGGCCCCCAGCTCGTCGATTTTCGAGAAAGGGATTTCCGGCACCGTCAAATCCCGGCGCTTCGTTTTGTCTATGAAGTAAATATACCGGAGCTGGTAGCCCGGCAGCAGCTTGGCACCCGCCGCTTCCAGATATGGCTTGAAGCTGAATTTCCCGCCTGTTACGTCAAAAAAGGTGCGCCCGCCCAGCTCCGGGCGGGGCAGCGTCGGCTGGGATTCCAGCGTCAGCTTGTGAATTTTGGTGCCGTCGGGCAGCAGGCAGAGGGCTTCGTTTTCCTTCATGCCGGTCAATACAAAATTGCTGGCCCGATAGATCGCCCCGTCACCGCAGGAACAAGCGTCCGCAAAGGACACGATCCACTTCACATGGGGCGCGTATTTTTTGAGGAGCCGGATACTCAGTGAAATGGCCCGGCTCTCGGAATTGCGCGGCAGGTAGCTGTCAAAGGCCATGCGGTTGAGTTCCAGATATTCGTTCCAGCCGGTATTCGCCACCAGCGGCAGGATCACCCGCTTGTTGAGGCTGGGGCCGTAAGACATCACCCCGTGAAGCTGACCGTCGAGAAATACCCCAAAATGCAGAGAGCTATTGTTGACGACCTTTCCGCTGTAATGGTGGCGACGAACAAAAGGATTAGCGATATTGCCGGGGATCACTCTCAGAGTAATTTCTTTTGCGCGGCCCATTGTCGCACCACCTCATACACGCCGTTGCCTTTTGTGTTTTCGTTGCCGAAGGTTTCCGTGACCTCGCCATGCTTATGCACATAGTCGATACAGGCGAGGATCAGCTTGGCCTGCTCGTCGTGCAGGGTCAGGCTGATTTGCTGGTACGGCTTTTTCTCGCCGGAATCCAAAGTGAAGGATTCTCCAAAATCGTCCTCGGAGATAGTTTCAAAACCGAAAACCGACAGGTCGGCGGATATATCCGCCAGTTCCAAGGGGAGAAGCTCCACATCCCACTCGGCCAGCTCGCCCACCTTGTTATCCACCAAGCGGAACGCCTTGACCTGCTCCGGTGTCAGCTCGTCGGCCATGACGCAGGGGACAGAAGAAAGGCCCAGCTTCTTCGCGGCCCGGTATCGCGTGTGACCGGTGATGATTTCGTGATCCTTGGAAATCACCAGCGGCACAAGGAAGCCGTATTGCTTGATACTCTCCGCCACCGCGTCCACGGCTTTGTCATTTTTCCGGGGATTGTTTTTGTATGGATGAACCTCCTCCAAGGGAAGCTGTAAAATGTTCATAGGGGCCTCCAAACTTAAAATTATCTTTTAATCGCGCCGGGTTGACAGCAGGCGCTCCATCATATCGTCCTGCGGATTGCCCACAAAGGCGGTGGTGCAGTTCTGTTTCACAATGTCAAACAGCTCATACCACAAAAGGTTGGCCTGCTTCTGAAACGACTGGCTCATCTGCACGAAGGGGCTGGCAATCGCGCCGCCGGTAGTAGGATGCTTGCCCAGCAGGCCGTAGGTGCTGATCGCTTCCTCGCATTGGATGAACCGGGCGAACGCCTGCGCGTAGGCTTCCAGCAGTCGGGGATTGACGAGCTTCTCACAGCCCCGCGCTTTCAGCCAGTCCCATGTTTCGGTATATATCAAATCAGCGCCAAGGGGTTTCCCGTCGCGCTGCCTTGCGCTCAAATATTCGCTGGGGTTCGGCATATCCGCACCCAGCAGCTCCGTCGCACCGTCCAAGCCGCCTCCGTCCAGTTCGGTGATGGGCGGTTCCAGTATTTGCGCCTTGCGCCCGGCGGCGATTTTATCCGCCAGCGCATCCGGCTTATCCCCGGCGCGGACACGCCTGCCGCCTCGGTTGGTTCCGTCCTTTGCCATGTCTTGTACTCGCTTCCTTTCTCAAAATTCTTTAATACCCCCTTTGAACCGGGATTTTTTCACGCGATACCCCACGCCCGCTGAACATTTCACCCGACGGTGAGATTTGCTTCCCCCCTGATATGCACCCTAAAA
>DBQQ01000043.1 GCA_002305315.1 Clostridiales bacterium UBA1390 | reverse complement strand
CGAATCTTCAAACTGCGTATAAAATGTGCCGTGGGGACGGATATGTCCTCTACTTTATACGCAAAAATGTGGTTTTGTGGCGCGTCTTCGCAGGATTGCGTATAATCAGTTGCAAAAGGAATGGAATTATACGCAATTTTCGATTCTGAAGTGCATCTCTGCTGACCTGCGTATAATCAGTTATAAAAGGATCTAATTTATACGCAAATGTGGGATTTGAGGGGTGGCGAATCTCCAAACTGCGTATAAAAAACGCTGTGGGGACGGAGATGCCCCTCAGAATTATACGCAAAAATGAAATTCTGTAAAGTCTCTTCGCAGAATTGCGTATAATTCTGTAAGACATTTCCATTTTAAGCTTCGCGGGGGACGGAGATGCCCCTCAGAATTATACGCAAAAATGAAATTCTGTAAAGTCTCTCGCAGAATTGCGTATAAATAGTTTTAAAGGAAACTGATTTGTACACAGATGCGAGATTGACAGCTCGCGAATCTTCGAAATGCGTATAATTCTGTAAGATTCTTCTATTTCGCACTTCGCGGGGACGGAGATGCACTCAGAATTATACGTAACACAACAATTCTGCAACACATTCCTGTGGAACTGCGTACAAATCAATTCTAAAAGGAACGAAACGGCGCGCAAACTCACGATCCTATAGCACATCTCTGCAGACTTGCGCGTAAGCAAGTTCTAAAAGGAATCAATATTCTCGCAAATATACGCTGCCTACGATTCTGCGTATAAATCAAAAAGTGATACTTTCAAAATGATACGCCGACGAGGAATGCTCGTCGGCGAAAAGAAGTACTGCATATTCCGTTTATTATAGCGCGCCATCTGCAGCTGTTTCATCCGAAGATAGCAACGCCGCAAAGCAGGCTAGGGCTAATCCTTGTCCCCATCCTTGAATCCAATCTCTGGAGATGTTTCGATAGCCATCCCTGTCTTTCATGATAGCTGTCCCGCCGGACACATGCAAGATACGGCCATCCTCGCTGATTTCCTCACCAATTCCTTGAAGGAAACGATTCACATACCGAGTATGCAGCGGATTTTTCTTTATGATCATCGCAGCCGCAATACCGCAGGAGGCGGAAATTTCTTCATAAGACTGGTCATCATCCAGAATAGTTCTCCACATCCCATGCTCTGTCTGTAAGAGTTTCAGCGCGGATAGCTGTTCGCTGAGAGAACCGGCCACATCCATATATTTCGGATACAGATAACATTCCGGCAGGCATCGTCCTACCTGTGACATGGTGTATGCGGCCCAGGCATTCGCCCTTCCCCAATAAAAGCCTGACATATGATCCTTTGTACAGTTGTTATACCCATGATACCACAGGCCCGTATCCATATTCTGCAGATAATGAATATGCCAGTAGTACTGATTCAGCGCATCATCGATCAACGCCTCGTCCTTTTTGATCACACCAACACGCAGCATCAGATAGGCTGCCATAAACAGCGTATCCGCCCAGCACTGCTCCGGGAAATCATTTTTGGCCGATACCGTATGCTGCAAAACGTAATCGCCGAAACGCAACGCATCCTGCTGCAGATAGCGAATCTTGCTCTCTAGAATTTCCCAATACCGCTCATCTCCCGTCTGCTCATACAAAGTGATCAGACAGTGTCCCATCGCGCAGGTATTCACTGTCCAAGGAGAAGGCAGGCCCAACTCTATGAGTTCGTCTACCCGTTCTTTCAGAAGTTCCAGATATTCTTTCTTGCCTGTCGCCTCATAAGCGCGGCAAATCCCATAATACGCCACGCCGCTTGGCCAATCCCAGGGCATGTCCATCCGCATGGTCCGTCTCACGATGCGGTCTACCCACGTTTCCACCTGATTACGATCCCATTCATACTGTGCCATGATAATTGCCTCACACTCATTATGATTTTCGAAGAGAAGGATGGGTCTCCTTCTCAAACTTCTCCTGATATGCCTCCTGCAAACGCTGTACCAACTCCGGTGCAGACTGTTTGATTGGCTTGCCATCAATCGTCTCGGCCTTTAAACAAAGTGCCGTGGACCTGGTGACCAGCACCTCGTCCGCATCCATCAACTCCTCCAGCGTGAATGGTTCCTCGAGAACAGGAATGCCGCACAGCGGTGCCAATTCCAAAATATGTTTTCTCGTGACGCCCGGAAGAATCAGATTGTCCAGCGGCGCCGTCTTGAGTACGCCATCCTTCAAGATGCTGACATTGCTATGTGCCCCCTCCGTCACTCTGTCACCCCGATGAAAGACAGCCTCTGTGCATCCCGCCTCTTCTGCGGCCTGCGCTGCCATCACATTGGGTACCAGATTGAGCGTCTTAATGTCGCAATGAAAGAATCGAGTATCCTCCACCGTCAGCAATCGGTGACGAAACGTCTTCATGTTCTTCATCGCAAACGGCTTTACCGTTATCATAAGATTCGCCTTTCCGTTTTTCGGAAAAACATGAGACCTGGGCGCCGTCCCCCGGCTGGTCTGCCAATATAGAACCATGGGATCATCCATGTCCATTTTATCGACCATCTTATACAGCTCCGCCGTAAGTTCCTCCCGGCTCATCGCAAAAGGAATCCGCAGCGCCTGAAAGCTTCTCCAGAACCGATCCAAATGCTCCTCTAAGGAAAAGATCACACGGTTCTTGACCAGCATTGCTTCATAAACCCCATCTCCGAAATAAACGGCCCGATCATTCATCGGCACTTTCATCTCTTCAATAGGCCCGTATTCCCCATTATAATATCCTATTGTTTTCATAGAATCCATCCCTCTCCGCTGTCGTGTCCGATACTGACGCCGTGCTAACATGATCTGGTCAGGCCAGAGACCCCATAGGATCCCAAGGCTCCAGGGCAATGGGCTCACTCTCATACTGACGCAGCTCTTCCTCTGTCAGATACTTGCGATTAACTACGACTTGATAGGTATACTCATCAAACCAGCGGTCGCTCATCACGTAATATCCGTCCTTGCCCGCATCCTTGCCCCAACTGTTCTCGACTCTCCAACGCTGCGGCTTGCCATCTTCGTCCAGGTTGACTCCCGTCAAAACCATCGCGTGCGTCATCAGGCTCTGACCATAGTCCAGACGCTCCGCCTTATCCATCTTCCACTGGGTATCGAAGAGCTCATCCGTCTTCAGGACATCCAGATCCATAATTCCGTTATCACGAATCGAGAAGGCGCCCACATCACAGCCAAACCATACCGGCTCACCGTCCTGCATCTGCGCAATCGCCGCTCGCTTTAGAACATCGATGGGTACGTTCAGATAGCGAACCGGGCGGCCATCCTTCACATTGCCCAGGAACTTCACCGTATAAGAATGACCATACGGCTTATCCTGTGTCGGCGCATTGATTACGCTCACATAATCCGAAAGATGCAGACGGACATATTTCGCATAGAATTCCTGCGGGGTGATCCCCGCGGAACGGATAAACTGCTCGTCCTTATCCCGCACCTCGAAATCAAACTGCAGCGGAGGCTCTCCTAAACATATGCAGAGCATCCGGTAAATCGTGCTCATCATCTCATCCTTTTGCGCCCGCAGTTCTTCCATAGATGCGCCATTCTGATAAGCCTTCCGCAGTGTACAAGCGTACTCCCGCAGTTTCATGGTCATCCATCCCGTCATCTCTCTGGTAGCGGACGAGGAAATGGACTCCGGCATGGCATCCTTGGGCACTACACCATACTTCTCCACCAGGCTGCAGAACATATCCCACTGTCCCCCATCGTTTAAGGGTGCCGACAGCAGATAGGCAATCAGACGACCATTCGTAGGTTCATCCAATGTTTCCAGAATACTTTCCAGAAAATAATTGGACTTTTCCAGCTTGTCATAGAACAGCGGATAGCTCTGAGAAAGCTCAAACGTCTCCAGATTCAGATTCTTCATGACCTGAAAACGCATGGTATTGAGCGCCGCAAACATCCAGCATCGGCCGCTCTGCTTCTGATTGGTGATCTCTCCGTCTTTCAGCTGAATTGAATATTCATGACGATCCTTACGAAAGGATTCATGGTTAATTGCCACCTTATTCACACCCGCAGAAACGACAGCACGCATGGCCACGCCATACGCCTTATTGGCCGCAAAGTCCTTGCGAAACTGTTCTAACTGACTGATAGTAATCGATGCCTGCATTCTTTTTTCCTCCTTTGTCATATATCACATTCTATAATTCGATCTTCGTCCATGCGCCACTCTTAAAGCGCATGAAAAAGAAAACAAGTCTCATGTACTGATCGACCAAAATTGCGATCCAAGCTCCGATCAGGCCCCATCCGACAGGATAAGCTAACAGCCAAGATAGAGTAGGACGCACAAAAGCAATGCTGATCATTGAACAGATTGCCACAAACTTGGTATCTCCCGCGCCTCTCAGGCTTCCCGATATGATCACTTGGGATGTTTGCGCATGCGTCACACAGGCGATCATGATCAGCAGAATCCCCCCTCGCGCAATGACCTGCGCCTCATCAGAGAAAAGAGAGACCAAAGGATAACGAAATACAATTAGAATCACCGCGAGTATGGTAGAACATATGACAGCCATCCTCTGATTGATACTGGCATACAATCTTGCGAGATCCGGCCGTTTCGCGCCGAGAGATTGCCCCACCAGCGATGAAGACGCCACATTAAAACCGTCTCCGAAACCAAAAGAGATATTCATGATATTCATACAGACTTGGTGTGTCGCAAAATCCACCGTGCCCAGCCCTGCTACAATTTTCGCATACAGGAAAAAACCGACTCTCATGAAGAACTGTTCTACCACCGCACTAGATGATACCTTAAAGACGGAACGCAGAGTTCCCATCTCTAATTTCCAGCTAACTTTTGAGAAAATACTCAAAAAGGCATCGTCTCTTCTTCTCCAAATCGAAGCCAAAGACATTCCAAAGGCAACTGCATATCCAATGCTGGTTGCCGTCGCGGCTCCTGCCACGCCCCATTTGGGAAAAAACCAGTGTCCGTTGATCAGAAAATAGTTAAACACTATATTGACCAGATTAGCCGTCAGATTGCTTCGCATGGAGATCTTCGTGTTTCCGGCTCCCCGTTGCGCCGCATTGATTGTCAAACTCATGGCGTTGAAGAAGATTCCCAGCATAAGAATCCGAAAATAGGCGCATGCATCTGCCATATAATCATCCTGCGCCCCTGCGAAACGGAGCAGCGGCTCCGTAAAAATACTGCACAAAACCGCCAGTGTGATCGAAATCACACCGCATATAATCATGCACTGTTTCATGCAGCGATTGGCGCCTTCCCGATCCTGCTGTCCTTTTCGTCTTGCTACTACCGCCGTAACACCAATGTTCAGCGAAAAAATGAGCGCCAACACAATCAATCGAGGCTGCCCGGTAATTCCGACCGCCGCAACCGCTTCTTCTCCTAATCCGCTGACCATCAATGTATCAATTAACGTCACCAAGGCCAGCAAAACGGATTCAATAATGGAAGGCCATGCCATACTTATGGCCAACCCATATCCTTCCCGATCGCTCGGTATGTCCCCCAGTCTATCCTTTTCCTTTAGCAGATTTTCACAGGAAAAGAATTTGGATATTACTCCTGTCATCTCTCTTTTGTTTCCTTTTCTATTTATATTTTTATTACTTTAAAAAGCCGCGGATAATCCATTCTTCCGCTTCCTTCTCTGTTAATCCCAGGCTCATCAGCTTCATCAGCTGATCTCCCGCGATTCTGCCAATCGAAGCTTCATGAATCAGCTTTGCATCCAGATGCTCTGCATGAATTTCCGGCTGTGCGCTGACTTTAGCGCTATCCATAATAATAGCGTCACATTCTGAATGTCCTGCGCAATCTGCGTTTCCATTCATATTCGATACGAAAAGCTGACTCGACTGTTCCGTGGCGACGGATCTCGAAATCAACCGCGCACTGGAGCCTTCCCCATCCAGATCCACAGAAAACTCCGTTCTGGCATATTGTTTTCCATGTGTCAGTATTTTTTCCCGAATCTCAATCCGAGCGTTCTCCTTCATCACCGCCTTAGAGACCCTGTTGGTAGAATCAACACCTCGAATCTGCGTGGTTTCTATCTCCATAAAACTTCCCGGGTCTCCATACACTTCCGTTTCCGGATTAATGATTCTCTCCCCAGTTCCTTCTCCTGTACCCACATGTTTCTCCAAGTACAGCACATGTGAATTTTCTCCTAAGAAGAAGCGATGGATTCCGTGGTGTTCAGAAGCGTCGCACCCATTCGAACATACAGAACATCCTGCGACAATGGTAACATCCGCTCCCGGTTCAATATAAAAATCATTATACACCAGATCTGTAAATCCACTGTGTGTCACCAGCGCCGGAATAAAAACTTCCTCCTTCTGCGCCTCGCTTGCCACATGAATATCAATACCCGGCTTATCTTTCTTAGCAATGATCTGAATATTCTTCGTATTTCTTCGCGCTGCCGCTTTGCCATCGGCGCGAATATTATAGGCTGCATTCTCTGGAAGTTCCGGCCGCTCAATCACTTCCTGCAGCATGGATTTCACATCGTTTTCCATACATTTCCTCCTGCATCAATTCATTTCACGCGGACAGAAAGTCTGACTTTCTTCTTTTAGCAAATGAGGTAATACCTCTTCCCTAGGTCCCATAGTACGAATACTTCCATTAGCCAAAACAATGATTTCATCCGCAATATTGAGAATCCGCTCCTGGTGAGATATGATCAGAATCGATCCATGCAACTGCTCCTGCAGATGCTCAAAGACGCCGATCAGGTTTCGGAAACTCCACAGATCAATCCCCGCCTCTGGTTCATCAAAAATGGAAAGCGCTGCCTTGCGCGCTAACGCGACAGCAATCTCAATTCGCTTGATTTCACCGCCGGACAGACTCTCATTGACTTCTCTATCAATATAATTCGCCGCACATAATCCAACCTCTACCAAATACTTACAAGCATGGTCTCGATCCAATTTTTCTCCAGAGGCAAGTTCAATCAAATCCCGGACTGTGATACCTTTAAATCTCACTGGCTGCTGAAAAGCGTAGCTGATGCCTAAACGGGCTCTTTCCGTAATACCTATATGAGTAATATCTTCTCCGTTAAATAGAATTCTTCCAGAATCCGGCTTCTGCAATCCCGCAATGATTCTGGCAATGGTGGATTTTCCACCTCCATTCGGACCGGTAATCACGACAAAACGATCGTCTGGCACCGTGAAGCTGACATTTTTCAGAATCCCTTCATGGTCTCCTGCGGAAAAACAGATATTCTGAAGTTCCAGCATGTATATTCCGTCCTTTCTTATTTATATAGAGTTAAAACAAGCGTCTGTGTACACACGAAAACAAACTTGCTCTGCTTTGTTATTTTGCACACCGACGCCTTTTTATTATACTTCTTTTTATAGAAACTTGTCAAGCATTGCGTCATGTTTTCATTTCTGGACGGTGCTTCCACTTTCTCACAAAAATGAATTTTAAGGAAATGAATCTTGCAAAATTCCCGCATATCGTCTATAATATGAATACAATGCATATAATAAAGAAAGGATTGTAGATTATGAGTTTAGAAGCAATTTTTCAAGAAATCGAAGCAGAGCATAAAAAGCTTCCCGGTAAAACATCATTTTACTATAAAAATCTCGTGTCGGGAAAAACTTTCGGTTTGAATGCTTCTGTCCCCATTATTGCCGCCAGTGTCATCAAACTGCCCATCATGGCAGAATTTTTCTTTCAAGCTGCAGAAGGACAGATTGATATGAATACCGAATATGCCATACAAGCCGATGATAAGCTTCCCTCCTGCGGCGCATTGAATTATATGCATGATGGTTTAAAAGTCACTCTGAAGGATCTTTGCACCTTAATGATTATTCTCAGCGACAATACAGCGACCAATCTTTTGATTCGTCGACTTGGCATGGCTGAAATCAACCAGCGTATTCAGTCTCTGGGGCTGAAATCCACGGAATTAACCCGACTTCTTTTTGATGCAAAAGCACAGGACAAGGGACTTGAAAATCGTGTCAGTGCCGAAGACATGGGATTTCTTTTATCTTTATTATATGATGGAAAACTTGTCAATACACAAGCCTCAAATCAGATGCTAAATATCCTGAAAAATCAACGACTCAATGGCAAAATGCCCTTCTTTTTGCACGGTGTTCCCATTGCCCACAAGACCGGGGAAGATGACGGCATTAGTCATGATGTGGGAATTGTATATGCCAGCGAGCCTTTTGTTGTCTGTTTCTTATCCGAAGAGACCGATGTCCCTTCTTTTGAGAGATGGATCCAAGACACAACTTTTTTGCTTGCAAACGCCTCCTCGCACAAAAAATGAATTTTTCGGAAACAAAAGATGCATTTTCTGTGAAAAAACTCTTGACGAATCTCTGAAAGGAGAGTATCATATACCTTAGTTCCACTCATATAGTTTTACCATTATAAATAAGAAATGGAGGAAAGGAACATGAAAAAAGTTTTGTCCCTATTATTTGCTGTTCTGCTCATCGTTGGTTCTGTATCCGGATGTGCGGACAGCGGCTCTGGCACATCTGCTTATCGCTCTCTTTACAGTGCAGATGTATCTACCCTAAACTATTTGAATACGACTACGACAAATGACATGACGATTCCCGCTAACTGCGAAGAATGTTTGATTGAATATGACTCACTTGGTAACGTACTGCCTGCTCTGGCAACCGAGTGGACCACTTCAGAAGATAACCTGGTTTGGACCTTTACCCTGCGTCAGGATGTGAAGTGGGTCAATTATCAGGGTGAAGAGGTGGGGACCGTAACTGCGAACGACTTCATTGCCGCGGCAGAATATGCGCTTAACGTCAACTCTGATGGCGCCTATATGTATGAAGAGGCCATGGTAGCCGGCGCTTCTGAACTTCTGGCTGGCGAAGGCAGTTTTGAAGATGTTGGTGTACGCGCGGTAGATGATTATACGTTGGAATTCACTCTATCCGCTCCTTGTCCTTATTTCTTAACCTGTTTGACTTACGGCTGCTTTACGCCTATGTCTGCTGACTGTATGAGCCAGCTTAACGCCGATTATGCGAATCGTGCCTCCTGGTCTCAGGAAGACTGGGATGCTTTCTCCGACCAGTTGGATGCGATTGATTATACTCAACTTTGGTATTGCGGCGCGTATTATCTGAGCGAATATCTTGCCGGAGAACGCTACACAATGGTTAAAAACGAACAATATTGGGATAAAGATAAAGTTTATATCACATCTCTGGAAAATACTTATAATCGTGAAGCTTCGACCATCTCCGGTGAGATGTATCTTCGCGGAGAGCTGGAGAACGCTTCGATCACGAATACAATGGCGCAGAGTTGGTTGGCGGATCCAGAAACGGCTGATTATGTACATCCTTCTCGGATCACCCCTTCCTATTCATATTTCTTCAGCTTCAACTTTGATCCTCAGTTTGACGAAGAATATGAGCCGGATAACTGGACATTGGCCGTCAATAATGAAAACTTCCGAAAGTCCATCCTATATGGTATGAATCGTCTGGGTGCTACGATGATCTCCGATGAGAACAATGCGGAAACCCTGCTTCAGAACACCATTACTCCTGCCGATTTTGTTGCCGCAGATGGACAGGACTACACTGCTTTTGATACGTTCTCCTCTCTGGCAGTCAACGACACATCTACTACCAAGGATGCGTACTTTAATGAAGAACTGGCGCTGCAATATCGGGATGCCGCTATCGAGGAACTGACTGCTGAGGGCGCTACCTTCCCCATCATTACATTGATGCCCTATAATCCTTCCGTAGCTGACTGGGATGCTGAGTGTCTATATATCGAACAACCGCTTGAAAATCTTCTGGGAACAGATTATATTGATATTGTAGTCGAACAGGGTCCTACACAGGATTTCTTAACGACCGTGCGCCGTGGTGGCCAGTATGCCCTTCATAAGACTAACTGGGGCTGCGATTACGCAGATCCTTTGACATGGACTGCTCCCTTTGCAGTGGATAATTCGTATGGTAAAATGGATTTAAGTACGGATTCAGAAACTCAGGCTCTGGTACAGGAATATTATGCTATGGTAGAAGAAGCAAACTCCTATGTCAGCGCGGACCAGTTAAGCGAACGTTATCATGCTTTCGCGGAAGCCGAAGCTTTCTTGATTGAACATGCGTTAGTGATTCCTTTTGGTGTCAGCGGCGGTTATACAGCCTCTATGGTCAATCCTTTCGAAGGCCAGTACGCGCCTTATGGTGTTGCAACGCTCCGGTATAAGGGACAGCATGTGTTGGAAGAGCCCATGAATACAGAGGAATTTAATGCAGCTTACGCACAGTGGCAGGAAGATCGTGCGGCTTCTACGAGTTCCAGTGAATCATAAGGCTTACATTTATTTCTGATGAAGACCAGGATCACAGGATCCTTATGTCAGGGTTCCTGTGATCCTAGTTTATTTCTATGAAGGAGGCGCCGATATGCTCAAATATCTGGCCAAGCGAATTGCTCGATCTCTAATTACGCTCTTCATCGTCATTACGATCGTGTTTACTTTGCTGCGTCAAATGCCCATAGAAGGGTATTTTAATAACTATGACAAAATGTCGGAAGAACAAGTAGAACGAGAATTGACCCGTCTCGGTCTAACAGACCCTTTGCCGACCCAGCTTTTGAATTTTTATGGAGATTTGCTTCATGGAGACTTGGGAATCTCGAATAAGTATCGTCCTGGTGTAGAGATCACGGAGATTCTTTCTACACGAATTCCCGTCTCTGTTGCATTTGGATGTGCTTCCATGGCGCTTTCTCTTTTGTTGGGAATCCCATTGGGCGCTGTTATGGCACGATGCAAGAATCGCTGGCCAGATCATCTGGGGACCATATTTATTGTCTTTATCAATGCGGTTCCTTCCGCCGTTTATTACCTGTTCATTCAGATGTATGGTACAGAAGTTTTCGGTCTGAGCATGCTATTTTCCAGGTCGAATCCTGCTACATGGATTCTGCCCACGATATCTCTATCCCTTGGAAATGTTGCCTATTACGGAATGTGGCTAAGACGATATATGGTAGATGAGACGAACAAGGATTATGTGAAGCTGGCCGTTGCTAAAGGTGTAGATTCTAAAACGATCATGATGAAGCATGTGTTCCGCAATGCCTTTGTTCCACTGGTACAATACATTCCCACTTCTCTGCTGCTTACCATGGTAGGTTCTATCTATGTAGAAGGACTCTATTCGATTCCGGGTATGGGCGGCCTCCTGGTAACGGCGATCCAGGGACAGGACAATACACTGGTACAAGCTCTCGTTATCATTTACGCGACCATCAGTATCTTAGGATTGATCTTAGGTGATATTCTGATGACGTTGGTGGATCCCCGAATCTCGTTTACTAAGAAGGAAGGTGCTCGCTAATGTCTCGTTTTTCCATCAAACAACATACGTCGGAAAAGTTGGAACAGCATGTATCCGCAGCTGTAAAGAAACAATTGGACACTTCCTCCATGAGTGAGAAAGAACTCTTCTCCTTCGCTCATCATGACACAAGAGATTCTGAGCGTATCGGATATTCTGAATATTCCTATTGGCGCTCTACTTTTCGCACGTTTCTACATAACAAAGTCGCTGTTGCCTTATTAGTCATTATGCTGGTTCTGCTGCTCTTTACCTTTATCCAGCCACTGCTGCCTAACCAATCTGATCCCAATCAGATTTATTTTACGGAAACCGGAGCTGCATTAAGTAACCAATCTCCTAGTGCAGAATTCTGGTTCGGAACCAATAATGCAGGGCAGGATCTGTGGAGCCGTATATGGGCCGGTACTCGTACTTCACTCTTTATTGGCTTTATCGTAGCGCTGATTGAGGCTGCGGTCGGCATTACCATTGGTGTTTTATGGGGCTATGTACGGAAGCTTGATTTCTTTTTCACAGAGCTCTATAATATCTTCGATAATATTCCGCAGACCATCGTGTTGATTCTTCTTTCCTATATCATGAAGAGAAACATGTTTACGCTGATTTTTGCCCTGAGTATCACCGGATGGTTGGGCATGGCCCGTTTTATAAGGAATCAGGTACTGATGATCCGAGATCGAGATTACAATCTGGCTTCACGTTGCCTTGGCACTCCCATTCACCGTATTGTTCTGAAGAATCTGCTTCCCTACCTGGTGTCTGTCATCATGCTTCGTATGGCATTGACCATTCCCGGTGCAATCGGCAGCGAAGTATTCATCACCTACATCGGTCTGGGACTTCCTGTAGACATCCCTTCTCTGGGCAATCTGGTCAATACTGGCCGTGCGCTGATGATGAGCCCCAGTCTGCGGTATCAGCTGATTTTCCCCACAATCGTTCTGTCTATTATCACCATTTCTTTCTACGTGATCGGCAATGCCTTTTCTGATGCCGCTGATCCGAAGAATCACCGTTAAGGAGGTGTCTATATGGATGAAAAGGCTATCCTATCGGTAGAAAATCTCAATGTAAAGTTTCGTCTGCGCGGAGAAGTCCTGCATGCGATTCGCGATATCAGTCTGGATGTCTACAAAGGCGAGAGCCTGGCGATCGTAGGCGAATCCGGCTCCGGTAAATCCGTATTCACCAAGACCTTCCTGGGCTTACTCGATTCCAATGGCTTTCTGGATGGGGGGCACATCTACTTCCGTCCCGATCCGGAGGATCCTTCCAAAACGGTAGATCTTGCCACATTCAAAACAGAAAAAGAATGGCTGACCATTCGCGGCAAGCAGATCGCTATGATCATGCAGGATCCCATGACCAGCTTGAATCCTTTGAAGACCATTGGCGCGCAGATTGTGGAGACCGTTCTGCTGCATCATGACGTTTCTAAAGACGAAGCGCACAAACGCGCGATTCATCTGTTGATGGATGTCGGAATCAATGAGCCTGAACGGCGCGCCAAACAGTACCCCCATGAGTTTTCCGGCGGTATGCGTCAGCGTGTTGTCATTGCCATTGCGTTGGCATGTAATCCGCGCATCCTGATCTGTGATGAACCCACCACGGCTCTGGACGTGACAATCCAGGCACAGATTCTGCAGCTCATACGAAATCTGCAGAAGAAATACCAATTGACCACAATTTATATTACCCACGATCTGGGGGTTGTCGCCAATGTGGCAGACAGAATTGCTGTCATGTATGCCGGAGATATCATTGAAGTTGCGACCTGCGATGAGCTCTTCTACGATCCTAAACATCCCTATACTTGGGCACTACTCAGTTCTCTTCCGCAGTTAGGTGTGAAAGGAGAAGACCTGTATTCGATTCAGGGAACCCCTCCCAGCCTGCATCAGGAGATCCACGGCGATGCGTTTGCTCCTCGAAATCCGTATGCTCTGAATATTGATTTCATAGAGCGCCCGCCTTTCTTTGAGGTCAGTCCCACGCATAAAGCCCGTACATGGCTTTTGGATCCAAGAGCTCCCAAGGTGGATCCGCCTCATTATATTCAGAAACTCGCGGAAAGGAGGATGCGTTCATGACCACAGACAAGAAAGAAGTCCTGTTAGATGTACGAGATCTGACGGTTCAATTTGGTTCCCGCAGACACCCCTTTACCGCTGTCAATCATATCAATTTCCAGATTTACCGAGGAGAGACTTTCGGTGTCGTCGGAGAATCCGGTTCTGGCAAAACCACGATCGGCAGAGCCATCATCCGAATCAATCCTACCGCGACTGGCGATATCATCTATAACGGTCAGAAAATCAACGGACATATCAGCCGCGCCCTGGATAAAGAAGTCACACGAAAGATTCAGATGATCTTCCAGGACCCGATGGCTTCTTTGAACGAGCGCGCGAAGGTAGATTATATCGTGGCAGAAGGACTGCTGAATCTGCCTAAAAAACTCTCCAAAGAGGAACGGGAGCGCATCGTGTCGGAGGCACTGGATTCCGTAGGTCTTCTCCCTGAGTTCGCCAGCCGTTTTCCGCACGAGTTCTCCGGCGGGCAACGGCAGCGTATTGGTGTGGCTCGCGCTATGGTCATGGGACCCGAATTCATCATCGCAGATGAACCCATTTCCGCACTGGATGTATCGATCCGTGCGCAGGTATTGAATCTGATGGCCAAACTCCAGCGCGAACGTGGCCTGACCTATCTGTTCATCTCTCACGATCTTTCCGTGACACGGTTTATCTGCGACCGCATTGCCGTCGTCCATAAGGGCGTGATTGTCGAGTTGGCGGATACGGAGGAGCTTTTCGAACATCCCCTGCACCCTTATACGCAGGCGCTCCTGTCGGCCATTCCCATGCCGGATCCTGAATACGAGCGGCATAAGGTGCTTAAGATCTATGACCCCTCCATTCACGATTATACGGTGGATACTCCCTCCTTCCGAGAAATACGTCCCGGACATTTTATCTGGGCTAATGACAAAGAATTCAAAGATTATGAGCAGCAGCTCAAGGCATAATTCAAAAGGGGCTTTGCAATACGAACCTGCAATAGCCCCTTTTATATAAGGAGATGACCCTCATGATAACACCTAACCCCCTATTCCCCGGCGCACGAATTGCGCTGATTTCGCCTGCCAGCCCCGTTCCGGAGGCCAGTCAGGTTGCGGCTTCTGTGGATTGTCTAACGGCGCTGGGACTAGATCCTGTTCTCTATCCCAGCTGTACTGCCGTCTATGGATATCTCTCCGGATCGGATGCCACTCGTGCCCGCGATGTGATGGACGCGTTCCTGGATGATTCTATCGACGGGATCTTCTGTATTCGCGGCGGATACGGCGTGCAGCGTCTGCTGTCTCTCCTGGACTTTGACGCGATCGCAAAGCACCCCAAATGGTTTGCCGGATACAGTGATATCACCGCGCTGCACATCATGCTGAATCAGGTTTGCGGCTTCGTCACCTATCATACGCCTATGCCCTCCACCGAGATTCGAAAGGGACTGGATGCGTATACAGAAGACTATCTAAAGCGGGCATTATTCGGTACGCTCGCCGGAGATGCCCCCAGCTGCACTCCTGTTTCCTGTCTGATTCCCGGAAGTGCAGAAGGACTTCTCACCGGAGGCAACCTCTCCCTCGTTTCCTCTTCTCTGGGAACCCCTTACGAGATCGATACCCGTGGGAAAATCCTCTTCCTGGAGGATGTGGATGAGGCCCCCTACCGTATTGATGGGATGCTGAACCATATGCGGTTGGCCGGAAAGTTTGATGACTGCGCCGGCATCGTCCTGGGATATTTTACGGATTGTACGGCCAAAGAGCCGGAAAAGAGCCTGAGTCTTTCTCAGATTTTCCAGGATCTGCTCCTATCCGCCGGCAAGCCCACGATATGCGGCTATTCCTGCGGACACAGCCTGCCCAGCATGTCGCTGCCTCTGGGCGCGCGCGTCCGTCTGTCCGATTCTGTTCTAACGATCCTATAGGAGGTGACACATCATGTCGTATGCATGGATTCAATCCGCCATTGGCACACTGTACACCTCATCCGCCCCTGATGCGGGACGTACCGATGAGGCCCTGTATGGTATGAAGGTAGAGATTCTGGAGACAGATTCGAAAACAAATCGCGTATTTGTACGTACTCATTATCGTTATCAAGGCTGGATCTCTCAGGACCAGCTCTATCCAGAGAACGCGCAAACCGAAGACTGGGAAACCCATGCGCAGGTTTGTCTGCAGCATCCCTATGCGGATGTCCTGGCTGAACCCCGGATCCAGGCGCTGCCTCTCGTCTCTCTTACCCGCGGGGCCCGCCTGCAGTGCCTTTCTGAAACTCCGGATGCCGCCGGCTGGGTCGCCGTCAAGCTTCTGGATGGCCGGGTGGGATACCTGAGGGAGCATTTTCTAGCGTCCTATATCCCGCCGCGAGCTGTCTCCACGCTGCAGGAAGATGTCTTTCGCCGCGCCGTCACCGAGACCGCAAAATCCTATCTGGGCACACAGTACCGTTGGGGCGGCAAGAGCCCGCTGGGTATCGACTGCTCTGGACTCTGCTCCATGGCCTATATGCTCAATGGGATTCTGATCTATCGGGATGCCTCCATGCCGGAAGGCTTTCCCGTACACCCGATTTCGCGGGAAGACGTGAAGCCCGGCGACCTGTTTTATTTTCCAGGCCATATCGCCATGAGTCTGGGCGGCGATCTCTTTATCCATTCCACTTCCATGGGCGGATACTTTGGCGTCGTCATCAACAGCTTCGATCCTGCACATCCGCATTTTCGTCCCGATCTCCTGGCGAAATTGAAAGAATGTGGGAGCATATTCTAAAAATCCACTTGCATTTTCTATTAACATCCGCTATAATAGGTATGCATCTTTGGGTGCCGACAGTTCGTTTGTACCATCCTGTCGTAAAACAAAACCAGGACTACGATTCATATTTTGTATGGATAGTGGCTTTGCGTTTTGCAAAGCCTTTTTTCATGGAAGGTAGTCTTGTGTTTTGCCAGACTACCTTTTCTTTTGGAGGAACCTATGAATACAGACATTTCCTATGTAAAACAACCTTTCTCCGCGCTCCGCTCCTGGCTGCAGCGCGAGAAAGAAGAAACGGCTCTTCTGTTTCGCTGCATCCCGGCCACAGCCGTCTCTCTCTTCGTCGTCAGTGTGATCTGCATGAACCTGCTGGCGAACAAGACACTGGTACAGACAGATTGGATCGCCTTGGATGGCGGCATCCTGATCTCCTGGCTTTCCTTTCTGTGTATGGATATCATCACCAAACACTTTGGCCCCAAGGCATCCACTAAAATCGCCATTTTTGCATCCCTCATCAATCTGATGACCTGTCTCATCTTCTATATTGCCAGCATCATTCCCTCGAATGCCGATGATTATACGGCGCTCAACGAAATCCTGGGCGGTACCTGGTTTATTCTGCTGGGCAGCACCATCGCGTTTCTAGTATCCGCCATCCTCAACAACTTTCTGAACTGGGCCATCGGCAGCCTGTTCCGCCGCAATCCGGATGGGAAACTCGCTTTTGCCGCCCGCACCTATATTTCCACTTTCATCGGACAGTTTGTGGATAATCTGATCTTCTCCCTGATTGTCTTCACCCTGTTTGCTCCTATATTCTGGGACGGATTTCACTGGACCCTGTTGCAATGTATCACCTGTGCCCTGACCGGCGGTATCGCCGAGCTGCTGATGGAAATCCTGTTCTCTCCGCTGGGCTACCGAATCGCAAACCGTTGGAGAGTGCAGCGTGTGGGACAGGCTTATCTCGACTTTATCAAGGAGGACTCTAAATGAATACACTCATCACTGGTACATCGCAGGGCATCGGGAAGGCCCTGGCTGAACTTTTTCTGGCAGGCGGCCATGCGGTGATCGGCATCGATCGCCAGTGCGCAAGTATCTCTCATAAAAACTATACACACTATCAGCTGGATATCCGCGACTACGAGCATCTGCCGGATCTTCCCCCGATTCAGATTCTCATCAATAACGCCGGAACCCAAAATGAAAACGACATTGATACCAATCTGAAAGCTCTGATCCATATCACAGAAAAATACGGGGTGCAGCCGCAGATCCATTCCATTTTGCATATCGGTTCTGCCAGCGCGCATACGGGTTCGGAGTTTCCAGAATACTGCGCCAGCAAGGGCGGCGTACTGGCCTATACGAAAAACGTGGCCATGCGCGTTGCTCCCTTTGGCGCGACCTGCAACAGCCTGGATCCCGGCGGCGTACTGACGCCGCTCAATGACTGCGTGATGCAGGATGCGGATCTGTGGGCGCAGATCATGGAAGAGACGCCGCTGCGCCGTTGGGCCACGCCGGAAGAAATCGCACAGTGGGCCTATTTCCTGACCGTCACCAATACATTCTGCACGGGCCAGAGCATCATCGTGGATGGCGGCGAATCCATCAAACACAACTTCGTCTGGAAAGAGTGAATTGCCCCATAAAAATAGCAGAAGGAACATCGAATATATCGATTTCCTTCTGCTGTTTTATATCAGGATTTCTCCCGTTCTTCCGGCTGCGGAATGATATTCTCGACAAACGCTGTCTTTTTCCCGCGATGCTTCACATAGAAAAATCCAAAGATGGAAAACACCACCGCACCGATAAAGTTCACGAACAGATCCTTCATCGTATCGTACAAACCAATATCCAGATAGCCTTGAATATTCAGTGCCTCGCCGTTGACAACCGTAGAGGTGATATTGTCGATCCGAATCGGCACATTGACCGGCTCCGGATTGAGGGTCACACTGGAAATACTCGAAAGGACCGCGTCCTTCTGCATATCTGTACGCAAAAACAGGTCTGCGCCAAACTCGAAGAACTCCCATAATACCCCGATCGTCATAGAAAAGCAGAACGCCACAATTGCCATGTAGATCGGTGACATCTCAAAAGAGAATCGTTCATGCCGATTGAGCAGGTCTACCAGCGAAAAACCGACGGCTGCTGCCAGAAAACCGGTCGTCGTATGCAGCATCGTGTCCCAGATGGGAATCCGAATATAGAAAGCCTGGATTTCTCCCAGAATCTCTGCCGCAAAGATGAAAACCAGAACGATGATTTCGAGCGTATCCGGCAGATGAATATCCAGACCTCGGTGCAGGATATCCGGCACATAGAACAGAATCAGAGTCAGCACACACAAGAGTACATTCTCATAGTTTCCCCGAATGGCGGCCATGACCAGCGTGAAGATGACTAACGCACGCAGGATCAAATAGATCACCAGTGTCTTCCCGGTATAGGACTTGGGGAAACGTCTTTTTTTCATTTCCTTTTTCTTTGTCATAACCTGCTCCTTCACGCAATAATTTCAGGCACAATGACCCCTTCTTTACTGAAACAGTATATCGTCCAGCTGATACCAGCCCTTGTCCCTGCCTGCCAAGGCGATCGCCGCATTCACCGCACCTGCTGCAAAAATCCGTCTGCTGGATGCCGTATGCGTAATGGACAGTGTCTCATCTTCGCCAAAAAGATAGACGGTATGTTCTCCCGCTACAGTACCTCCCCGCAGCGCCATCACACCGATCTCATCCTTTGTTCTGGCTCCACACATTCCCTCGCGGCCCGTCACAACGCGTTTCTCATGCTCCGGATCCAACGCCGCAAGAAGCATCTTTGCCGTGCCACTGGGCGCATCCACCTTCTTATTATGGTGCTTTTCCAGAATTTCTATGTCAAAATTCTCGAGAAGCGCCTGCGGAAGCTGCTCAAGAATGTGCCGAAACAGGGCAATCCCCATGCTATAGTTCGCGCTGTGTACCACCGGCGCGTATTCACAGAGCCCCTGCAGCACTTCCATATGTTTTTCATCATATCCTGTCGTACCGCTCACCAGAGCCGCCCCTGTTCTTTTCACGTACTCCGCTAGCGCCGGCAGCATCGCCGGATGAGAGAAATCAATCACCACGTCAGCAGCAGGCATTGTCTTCAGATCCGATACATTCGTCACATCCACACGCCCGATGACCTCATGCCCCTTCTCCTGCGCCACTTCTTCAATCATATGGCCCATACGGCCATAACCCGTTAAAACAATTTTCATATCAGTCCAAACTCCTTCAAGGTACCCGCCAACTGCTCACGATGCGCATCCGTCATCGGATACAACGGCAGACGAAAACCACCCGCATGCATCCCCATCAGATTCATGGCCTCTTTTACGGGAATCGGGTTGACTTCCATAAACAACGCGTTCATAATCGGCAGATACTGGATCTGCATCTTCCGAGCTTCTTCATACCGGCCTTCCAAATAATGATGCACCATGTCATGGCATTCTTTGGGCATGATATTGGCCCATACGGAAATCACACCCTTGGCCCCCAGAGACATGAGCGGAATGGTGATATCGTCATTTCCTGAGAACATGACAAAATCGTCATTCAGGTACTTCGCAATCTTCACCGCATAACCGATATCTCCGCTGGCTTCTTTGATACCAATCACATTCGGATGCTCCGACAGACGTCCCACTACCGCTGGTGTAATAGAACATCCCGTACGTCCTGGCACATTATACAGAATGATCGGCTTATCGACCGCGTCCGCCACCGTAGCAAAATGACGATACATGCCTTCCTCATTCGCCTTGTTATAATACGGCGAGATACACAGAAGCGCATCCACCCCCATATTCGCATACGTTTTACTCTTCATCAGCTGGGTCTCTGTACTGTTGGATCCGCTGCCGGCAATCACTTTCACACGGCCCGCTACCTTCTCCACCGCATAGGCACAGACAGCATCATCCTCTTCGTGGGACATAGTGGAAGACTCCCCCGTCGTACCTAACACCAAGATCCCGTCGGTACCTCCGGCGATCTGAAACTCAATCCATTCGCCCAACTGGTCGAAATTCACGCTGCCGTCCTCACGAAACGGCGTGGCCAGTGCTACAATGGAACCTGATAACATACTATAACCCCTTTCTTTTTGGGTATACCCACCCAATTATGTTTATCATACTACACCTGGGCGCAAAAATCAATCCCATCTGCGAGATTCCCCCGTAAAACACCGCATTTTTCTTGCATCCTTCCCCCTTTCGTGCTACAATAATAAAGATTATCCCATCAAAAAAGGAGTGGACTAGCATGTATCCCAGTCAGAATCTGACGCTTATGACCGACCTGTACCAGCTGACCATGATGCAGGGTTACTATACGTATCATAAAACCTCTCAAAGAGTCGTTTTTGATCTATTTTATCGCGAGAATCCATTTCATGGCGCTTTTGCGATCGCGGCTGGTCTGGAACAGGCCATTGATTATATCCGTCATCTGTCCTTCAGTCGAGAAGATATTGAGTATCTGCGGTCCCTCGGTATTTTTCAAGAAGATTTTCTCACCTATTTAGAAAATTTCCGCTTTACCGGAGATATTGACGCGATTCCCGAGGGTACTGTCGTATTTCCCAGAGAGCCTCTGATCCGTGTCAATGCGCCGATCATAGAGGCACAGCTGGTTGAGACCACGCTGCTCAACCTCATCAATCATCAGAGCCTGATCGCAACAAAGGCTGCGCGTGTGGTGCATGCCGCCAAGGGCGATCCCGTCATGGAGTTTGGTCTGCGGCGCGCACAGGGTCCTGACGCTGGTACGCTGGGGGCCAGGGCCGCTGTGATCGGCGGGTGTATTGGCACTTCCAACGTGCTGACTGCCAAGTTATTTGATGTCGCGCCCAAGGGTACACATTCTCACAGCTGGGTCATGAGCTTCGATTCTGAATTAGAGGCCTTTCGCGCCTATGCGAAGCTCTTCCCTAATATGTGTATTCTCCTGGTGGATACTTATGATACCTTGCGCTCCGGCGTGCCCAATGCCATTCGAGTCTTTCAGGAGATGCGCGATCAGGGCATCCACTCTTCCATGTATGGCATTCGCCTGGATAGCGGCGATCTGGCGTATTTATCCATCGAGGCCAAGAAGATGCTGGATGCGGCTGGCTTCTCCGATGCCATCATCAGTGCCTCCAGCGATTTGGACGAGCATCTGATCCGCGACCTGAAACTGCAAGGCGCGCAGATCAGCCTGTGGGGTGTGGGTACCAAACTGATCACCGCCCAGGACAATCCCTCTTTTGGCGGCGTCTATAAGATGGCGGCAGAAGAGGACCATAATGGACAGATGCAGCCGAAGATCAAACTGTCCAACAATCCGGAAAAGATCACCAATCCCGGCGTCAAGAAGGTGCTGCGGATTTACGACAAGGCCTCTGGATACATGAAGGCCGATCTGATCGCTCTGGAAGAGGAAGTGTATGATCCCGAAAAGGATCTGACCATCTTCCACCCTGTAGATACCTGGAAACGCATGACCTTCAAGGGCGGCACCTATACGCTGCGCAGCATTCTGGTGCCCATCTTCCGCGGTGGCGAGTGCGTTTACGAGAGTCCTTCCGTCATGGACATTCGGGACTATTGCGCGAAAGAGCAGGAAACACTGTACCGCGAGTCCCGCCGTCTGGTAAACCCCCAGACCGTCCCTGTGGATCTGTCCCAGCCCTTATGGGATATGAAGCAGGCCATGATGCACGCATATGGAAAGTCTGACCTATGATACGAACGATTTTATTTGATTTAGATGGAACCCTGGCCTGTATGGATCAGGACGAATTTATCCGGCAATATTTTCAGAAATTAGGCCAATCGGCCGCTTCTCATGGAGTTTCTGACCCTAAGAAACTCCTGGATGCTGTGACAGCGGGTACCTATGCCATGATGCATAATGATGGTACGATGAGTAACGAGGAGCGCTTCTGGAAAGTCTTCCCACTGGCGTATGGGGAAGGCTGGCAGGAAACCGTGCCGCTTCTTGAGCACTTCTATACCCATGAATTTAATGAGGTTCGCTCCATCGTTTCTTCCTGTGCCGTTTCCCGCAAACTTTTAAGTTCTTTACGGCGTAAAGGGTATAAAATCGCGCTGGCGACCAGTCCCGTATTCCCGCGGATCGCGACCGAGCAGCGGATACGCTGGGCTGATCTCAAGCCCGAGGATTTCGACTATATTACCACGTATGAGAATAGTCACTATGCAAAACCTTCCCGTGAATACTATCGCGAAGTATTGACCGCCATAGGGGCGCTGCCAGAAGAGTGTCTTATGATCGGCAACGACGCCGATGAGGATATGTGTACCGCCGAATGGGGCTTTTCGGTCTATCTCGTGACCGACCACCTGCTCAATCGCAGTGGACGGGATATCAGCGGCTATCCCCAGGGTAGCCTGAAGGATCTGGCGGACTATCTGGAATCTCTGCCGGATCTGCGACATGCCTATACACGGATGGCTCAGTATTACGAGACCGATTCCATGGGCATTGTCCATCACTCCAACTATGTGCGGTGGCTGGAAGAGGCCCGTGTAGACTGGATGGACGCGGTCGGATTCGGCTACGACGCCATGGAACAGGCGGGGATCTCCAGTCCCGTGCTGGCCATACAGTGTGAATACAAGTCCCCGGTTCATTTTCATGATACCGTGCGGATTTATGTCCGTCTGACGGAGTTTACTGGCATACGGCTCCGGGTTTCCTATGAGATTGTGGATGCGGACAGCGGCGAGCTGCGACTTCTCGGCGAGACGCGTCACTGTTTCACAGATCGTTCCGGACGGCCTGTCTCTTTGAAAAAAGCCTGTCCCGAAGCCTATGCACTATATCTGAAACAACTTTTATAAATAATTTAGGCATAGACTGTGCTTCTGCACCGCCTATGCCTATTTTTATCTTTTGAAGATCTTCTGTCGGATTACACACCGGATTCTCTTCGCGAGGCAGCAACTGCCTCCTGATAGAATGTCCCGAGAAACCCCTTATAGTTTTTCTTCCACGGCTTATTCCGGCCGCAGAAATGGATGATGCGACTGTGCGTACGCACCCAGTCCAGATTCATCCACGCTTCTTCCTCGGGGCGGAGCACAAAGAGTTTGTCCGTCATGTTATACACGTATGGGTCGATCTCTAGAATCCGATCGCCGTATAAGGCGCTGATGATGTCCTGATCGGGCAGCCACAGCGCCTTTTCGTGTGTCCGAATATAGGAGAAAATCTCCTCTTCCTGCTGCTTTTCGCGCAGTACCGCCAGGTTCATCAGAAGCACCCCGGAATTGACATAAATCCCTTCTTCCGGAAGATCGAGCCTCTTCTCGTTGATCTTTCGCCAAAATTCCTTCAGATGCGTAGCCGCCGCATAGAAATACTCTTCGCCCAACGGCAGTTCGTACAGTTCCCGCAGCGAACCGAGGATAATCATGTCCGGATCCAGGTACAGGATCCGGTCCAGGTTCTGCGGCAGGTACCGCGCTGCCAACAACCGGTAATACATCTCCGGCGGATATCGATCGCTGATCGGCGCGTCCTGAAACTCGACGCCGGACATGGCGACAGGATGCACCTGACAGCCAGACCCGGCCAGTTCCCTGAGATGTTCTTCTGTGAGAGAAGTATGCATGACATAAACATGAATATCTCCCGGATTATAACGCCGCAGCGTCTCCAGCATCAAACGTCCCTGCGGAACATAGTTCCCATCCAGTGTGATCAGAACATTCATGGCGTCACCTCCGAAGAATCCTCCGTCACGTCCGTGTTTCCGATCTGCGTATCCAGCCATTCATACAGCTCTCTTTGTTCCACACTCAGACTCCCGGTCTGCACGCGATCCAGACTTTCTCTGGCTCCCGAAAGATCCTCCGACTGGTACAGCGACCAGGCAGTCAGCAGCGCTGTCGTATTCTCCTGATACAAATCGTACTCGCTCTCCAGGGCGCTGTGCTCCTCCGTCATGAGGGCCGCCTCTTCCTGCAGCGCCGCGATCCGATTTGTCTCCTCTTCTTGTGCCGACTCCATCTGGGCTAACTGTGCGGACAATTCATTGGATTGCTGCCGCAATGCGGACAGTTGTTCCGGCGTAACGAGCAGTGCCATAAACATGAGGCCCACGGCTAGTCCCAATGCAAACAGCAGAAACTGTACTACCGACGCATTCTGCCGCAGATATGTCCGTATCGACCGTTTGGGGGTCTTGCCCGCGAAGATCGGCATGGACAACGGCTCTGTTTCCACCGGTTCCGTACTGACCCTGGCCGCTTCCTTTCCTTCTTTGCTGCCTCTCCAGCGCGCTCCTTCTTCCTCGCACAGAGATTTCAGGTGCGGCAGCTGCGGATCCTCGGGATCAATAGCTTCTACCTCCTGTAAAAGCATCTCCGCCTTGTCAAACTGATGCTCATCCATCCAGTACAGTGCCAGGAGTTCTCTCGCGCGCACATACCGATCGCTGAGGCTTACTGATTTCTTCAGGTGCAAGAGGGCAGTATCTCGCTGTCCATCCTGCAGGAGCGCAAGGCCCTCATTATACAGCCGCACCGCCTGCTTTAACTGTGCTGCCTTTCCCAATGTGCGCGAAACCTTCTTCAGATACTCCACCGCGGGATTTACCGCCGCATCCTCACAGATCGCCACGCTCTGGGTCCACTGTCCTACAGCTTCTCCGATTTCTCCCGTCTGCATATACACGAGTCCCAGGAGATTTCGCGCCTGCAAGTTCTCACGATTGTATCGGATGGCTTTCTTCAGCCATATCCGGGCATGCTGATACTGCTCTTTCTGCGCATACCGGAGCCCCTCATTATAAAAACGTCCGGATGCCTTTGCCATGGCATACGCCGCTTCCAGATTATGCCCGCAATGTGTACACACCCTTCCCTCGGCTTCCTCATGACACATCGGGCATCTCATTGCATGTCCTCCAGTCCTAACTGGTCAAACTGCTTGGATGAGTTCTTCTGTACATCCTGCACCATGTAACGCAAAAGTGTCTGCAGATCCTCCGCCTCTTCTCCTTTCAGGTCGAAGGCCACCAGATCCGCGTCCACGCTCGGCTTAAAATTCTTCAGCTCTTCCTGAAAATCAAACATCTGTTCCTTCCCTTTCTAGGCACTCCAGCACCTCTCCCACCAGGTATAACGATCCGGCACAGAGAATCAGCCCGCCCTGTGCCGTCTCTTTACGGGCACGTTGTAGCCCCTCTTCCACACTTTCCGCACTCTCTATCTCGAACTCTCCCTGATAGGGAGACACCCACTCCATAAACTCCTGCGGCGACAGCCCTGCTTCATCCCGCATCCGGGCAAATAGAATCCGACGAAACGGAGCGTCGGTCAATAAGCCCTTCAGCATAGAAGAGATATCCTTTTTCCCCAGTGCACTGAAAAGAAGTGTCACATCCCTACCCTGCAGATGACGGCGGCACCAGCTTCCCAGCGCGGCCGCCCCTTCTTCATTATGGGCTCCCTCCAGCAGCAGGTCTGCACTTCCTGTTTCCGCAATCCACTGCATACGACCATTCCATCTGGCTTTTTCGACGCCCCGGCATATCGCGTCCTGAGAAAGTCCCAGCACGCGCGCCGCCGCCAGCGCGGTCTTCAGGTTCTCCACCTGATAATCTCCGCACAAGGATGTGTGTACTTTCATGCCATCTGCATATACCCGGATTCCCTTCTCATCATTCTCGAGAATCTGAATCGCCAGATCATCCGCCCGATATACAGGGCAGCCTGTTTCCTCCGCATGACGGAGAAATACTTCCATGGCCTCGGGCCTGTTATGTCCAATCACCACGGGACAGCCCGGCTTCATGATCCCCGCCTTTTCCGCGGCAATCTCTGGGATCGTCTGTCCCAGCACCTTCGTATGATCCAGGCTGATGGAAGCAATCACACTGCATAATGGAGCCTTGACAATGTTGGTGGCGTCCAGCCGACCCCCCACGCCGACTTCCAGTACGACCACATCCACGTTCTCCTCCGCAAAATAAACCAGCGCCATCGCCGTTACCAGCTGAAAGAACGTCGGATGGGCCTTGCCCTCTTTCTCCATCTCCTCCGCGGCCGCTCGCACTCTCGTACCGATCTGGGCGAAAGTATCTGGCCCGATCTCCTGCCCATCTACTTGCATGCGCTCCGTATATCGAACCAGGTGCGGAGACGTGTAGAGCCCGGTCTTTTTCCCGCTTTGCCGCAGCATGCTGGCAAGGAGCGCGCAGGTCGTTCCTTTTCCATTGGTTCCGGCTACATGCACCACGGGCAATCCTGTTTCAGGATTGCCCAGTTTCTCCATGAGCTGATACATGTTGCGGAGCCCGTCCTTTTTCCCATACAGACTGACCCCTTCCAGCCACTCAATACATTCTTGATAATTCAAATCGATATCCTTCCTCAGCCCAGCCGGCGCAGCTGCTCTTCTACCTGTTGCTGCATCGCCTCATACTTGGCCTTTTTCTTGCGTTCTTCCTCTACCACAGCCTGCGGTGCTTTGGAGACAAAACCAGAATTCTCCAGCTTCTTCGCCGTGCGCTCAATCTCTTTGGCCAGGCGATCCCATTCCTTCTGCAGACGGCTCTTTTCCTTCTCCAGATCCACCAGCTGTTCCAGGGGAATGAACGCCGTCGCCAGATGCAGCGGGATAGAAACTGCTGTCTCGCTGATTCCTGCCATATCGTTCTGCACCTTGACTTCCGAAGCAAACGCCAGCGGTGCCAGGAACTCGGCGCCATTCTCGAAGATCCGTCTTGTCGCCGCATCCTCAGACACGAAGATGACCTGGCTCTTCTGCTTCGGCGGCACATTCATCTGTGTACGAATGTTACGAATACCGCGGATGGCCTCTTTCATCGCCTCTACTTCTTCCGTCTCCTGCGGGAAACTCCAATCCTCCCGGTACTTCGGCCAGGCCGCGTACATGATCGTCTCTTCCTGGGGACGGATATACGAATACAATTCCTCCGTGATGAAAGGCATATAAGGATGCAGCAGTTTCAACGCGTTGGCCAGTACGGTCACAAGCGTCCACATGGCTGCCGTGCGGTCTGCGCAGGGTTCCTTATAGAGTCTGGCCTTGACCATCTCAATATACCAATCACAGAACTCCTCCCAGAAGAAATGCTCCAGCGCATCGGCCGCGATGCCCAGATCGTATTTATCCAGACTCTCCGTCACTTCCTTGGCCAGTGTGTTCACCTTCGACAGAATCCAGCGGTCGGCTGCCGTCAGTTCCTGTGCCGAAAGCTCCTCCGGCAGCTCTTCTTTCTGATTCATCAACACGAATCTTGTCGCGTTCCAGATCTTATTGGCAAAGTTCCGGCTCGCTTCCACCTTCTCATCGTAATACCGCATATCGTTCCCCGGCGCGTTGCCTGTCACCAGCGTGAAACGCAGCGCATCCGCACCGTACTTGTCGATGACCATCAGCGGATCGATCCCGTTCCCCAGACTCTTACTCATCTTACGGCCCTGGCTGTCCCGCACGATACCGTGCATCAGGACATCCTTGAAGGGCAGTTTGCCGGTATACTCCAACCCGGAGAAGACCATACGCGCTACCCAGAAGAAGATGATATCATACCCCGTCACTAGCGCGCTGGTGGGATAATACCGCTTATACATCTCGGTCTCTTCCGGCCATCCCAGTGTAGAGAAGGGCCACAGCGCGGAACTGAACCAGGTATCCAGACAATCCTCATCCTGATACATGTCCGCACATCCACACTGGGGACACTTTTCCGGCTTCTCATGCGCGACTTCCATATGACCGCATTTCGGACAGTAGTAGGCTGGAATCCGATGTCCCCACCAGAGCTGCCGGGAAATACACCAGTCGCGGATATTCTCCATCCAATGCAGATAGATCTTGCCGTACCGCTCCGGGAAGAAACGGAGTTCCCCGTTTTTAAGCACATCAATCGCGGGCTTCGCCAATTCATCCATCTTCACAAACCATTGCGGCTTCACCATAGGCTCTACCACGGTATGGCATCTGTCATGGGTACCCACGTTATGACGATGGGGCTCGATGCTGACAAGCAGTCCCTGCTCCTTCAAGTCTTCCACGATGGCCTTACGCGCCTCGTAACGATCCATACCGGCATACTTGCCGCCGCGCTCGTTGATCTTACCATCATCCGTCATCACACAGATCTGCTCCAGATTGTGACGCAGGCCCACTTCGAAGTCGTTCGGATCATGCGCCGGCGTGATCTTCACCGCGCCCGTTCCAAACTCCTGATCCACATAGTCATCGGCAATCACCGGAATCTCCCGGCCTACCAGTGGCAGTATGAGCATCTTGCCCACGCAGTCCTTGTAACGCGCATCCTGAGGATTCACAGCCACGGCCGTATCGCCCAGGAGCGTCTCCGGACGCGTCGTGGCGATCTCCACGTATCCGCTGCCGTCTTTATAGGGGTATCGGATATGCCAGAAGAATCCATCCTGCTCCTCGTACTCCACCTCCGCATCGGAGATCGACGTCTTACACTCGGGACACCAGTTGATGATCTTGGAACTCTTATAGATCCATCCCTTCTTATACAGATAGATAAAGACCTCTTCTACCGCATGAGAAAGCCCCTCGTCCATCGTAAACCGCGTACGGCTCCAATCGCAGGAATCCCCCAGTTTCTTGAGCTGTTCGATAATCCGATTCTCATACTTTTCTTTCCAGGCCCAGGCCCGCTTCATGAAGGCATCGCGGCCGATCTCTTCCTTGGTCAGCCCTTCCTCTGCCAGCTGCTCCACCAGTTTGACCTCCGTCGCAATGCTGGCATGATCCGTTCCCGGCTGCCATAGCACGTTATAGCCTTCCATCCGCTTATAACGCACTAGGATATCCTGCATCGTCTCATCCAGCGCATGCCCCATATGAAGCTGACCGGTCACATTCGGAGGCGGGATCACAATGGAAAAGTTCTCCTTGTCCGGATCCTCCCCTGCCTTAAAATACCCATTCGATTCCCACTTCGCGTAGAGTCTGTCTTCTACTTCTTTGGGATCATACTTACTGGCTAGTTCCTGATTCATCATATGCCTCCTCTTTCTCGCATACGGCCCGCCAATGAGCCTATGGTCTGATAAAATAAAAGGCCTCCACCCTCTAAGGGCGGAGACCGCGGTACCACCTTAATTTATCACTCCATGCCATAACGCGGCAAACGTCCCGAACTACTCGTCTTCCCCCGGGCTGGCGCAGCGAAGCTGCCGAAGCGACCTTCCGAAACCTGGGCCTTAAAAACCTCGCACCCTATGGTTCTCTCTCTGCAAGGCTGTGTTTCGTACTCCTCTTCTCACCATTTCCTCATAACTATAACGGATTTTAGAGGCGTTGTCAAGATGAAAGTGTAAGAAACACTATCTTTTATAATCTTCTGCCACGTTCTTTTCCACATCGCCTTCCGTCGACAAAGCCACTCCCCGGCTCCCTCTTTCGGCCATCTCCTGGATCCTGTCAATTCTTCGATGCATGGAAAATAAAATGGCCTCCATCCGATCCTCTTCTATATATGTCCCGATACGGCGCATCCAGGCATCCAGACCGCATAGCGCCTCCAAATCAATCCAGTCAAACGATGACACCAGGCTCAGTTGGTCTTCATGACGTTTTTTGAAAGGCTTGCAGACAATACCCGTACCACTTCGAATCTGCTGTGCCGTCTTATCATATCCCAGCGCCGAACCACTGTCATATATCGGGGCAAATCCTATCCAGGAAAGAGATCTGACATCTCTGACCAGTCCAAAATTGCTCAGATGACGATCCTCATTTGCCAGGATATAATCCAGTACAATCATTCGGTCCAGAGCGGGAATGACATCCGGAGCTCCTAACGCCTCACAACAATTCACAAAATGCTGATATACCGATATACTGCTGGCTTTTTTTCGCGTCTGCATGATTCGCCATGCACTGACGAGCTCCGTGTCTTGTGTCACAAAATCTTCGCAGAGACTATAGGGCCTTCCATCTCTCATCACCAGCGTATACGGAACATGGCGGATCTCTAGCCTATCCATCACTTCCGATGCCACCGCTTCCGCAAAAGGCTGCTGAAAATACGGTGGACTTCCCCCCTTCAGCAAATATGGTCTCTTGTCAATCCATTCCCAGCGCTTTTTCAAGTAGCCATCTGTCGTAGAATCGGGAGAATGCAGATCCACCGCGCTTTTCATCTCCCGCTGTCCCATTAAAGCATTCCCCACATCCTCGGAAAAGGCATGCGCAAAGAAATTTTTCTCCTCCCAGGTGAGATGGCTCCCTTCAGGTCGTATCCAATACGCATCGGATACGCTCATTCCCAGGCTGTGAAGTGAAAGCGCCGCTGGATTCGGCATCTGAAGATCCGAAAGTGCTTCCGGCACGCCCTCTCGATACAGTGGAATCATACGATCCGCCCACCACTCGTTCAACGCCGTACGATCGGCTATCCCCCGGCGTATCGGCACTCCCACCGGCATGCGTTCTGCTTCCCATACCTGATAAATCTTCTGGATCCTTCCTGTTATCTCCTCGATTTCTAGATCCGCCACGACGATATCTTGCTGCATGAGACTATATTTCATCCGGCTCATCCCTCCCTGCATTCGACGTTGTAAGAGTTCTGCCTCTTCGCGTGAACGCGAAGCGCGGTCTCAATCCTAGTATAATCAAAATTCGGAGGGACGTCAACGGAGTTTTCTCATTAGCTGTTCCCCGGAAATTGTTACATCGCTTCATGTACTAATGAGAAATCAGGGGGTTTTCTCATTAGTCGTGCACTAGTCAACAAAAACTG
>DBQQ01000042.1 GCA_002305315.1 Clostridiales bacterium UBA1390 | reverse complement strand
CGAATGAGCAGCATCTGCTGCGTGCATCATGATATATAGCATGCTGATCTGTAACTAACGGATGTCTAGCATCCACATGTCATTAACATGGCTACCTAAAGTAATTTACACACAATTTAGGACTTGACTATTTGCGAGCTGTCAATCTCGTATTTGCGTACAGATCAGTTCCTTTTAAAACTATTTATACGCAATCCAGCGAAAGGAATCCACAGAATTTCACTTTTGCGTATAAAATAGGGGGCATCTCCGTCCCTACAGCACCTTTTATACGCAGTTATAAAATTCGCGTTCCTCAAATCTCTCGTCTGCGTATAAAATAGGGAGCATCTCCGTCCCCACAATGTATTTTATACATCTTCCCCGTCCCTTCTCCTCATTTCCAGGCACGACAAAAAGGCGTCCGACATGGCGCCTTTTTAAATTTTTAAAGTTTGGGAAGGGGCTTGTCAGGGAAGAGGAGGCGGAATGCCTTCTGCGGTGCGATCTTCCCGAAGGAGATGAGCTGTAGCACAATCTCGCGCAGGTCGATGCAGGCGCGCTTCTTTTCGGGATCTCGAGAATCCGTTACGAAATGCTCCTTCGTGATGAGAAGGTTCTTCTTCTCCTGAATACCTTCCGCGGCATAGTCTTCGAGCTTGCGTTTTTGACTCTGCACATATTGCTCGTCGTCCAGCATGCCCATGTGCTCATGAAAATCCTGTGAGCCCGGGAAATAGAAGTCAATCATATAGGGGCGGCCCTGCGCCAAAATGGGATAATTGTGTGTATATTGGATACCCAGCATTTCGAAAAGGAGAGAAAGGATGAGCTCGCTCTTGGAGTCGCGGGTGGTGCCGTCGAGGAACGTGTTCTTTCTGATGATTTTTCCGATGCCAGCCTCCTGCGCATACTGAAAGCAGGCGAGGGCATAGCGTACATCGCGACGATCCTTGAAGGACAGCGTCTTATATTGCGATTGGAGCTCTTTCAGACGAGCCTTCAGTTTCTGGCGTTTCGCGTACAGCTTAAGATAGTCCTCCTCTTCGGCGGCCTTGATTTTGGTTTGCTTTCGCCCTTTGCTAGTGGACTCCTGCTTATATAAATACACTTTTCCCGTCTTCTTATTCTTCTTGCGAGAAAGACAAAATTGGGGAATGGCATGGAGTTCGAGCAGCGTATGGTAGAACGAAGAAATGATATGTGCAATGTGAGATAGATGCTTGACCATAGGATCGCCCCTTTCGTGCTTCTTATGATAACACAGAAAATACAAATTGTAAAGGGGCAATCCATAGGGACGGATCTTGTAAAAATAACTCTGAACAATTAGAGCCAAGCATGATATCGGCGAATATATAGGTTTTTCATGAGCGTGGCTAAAACCATATAGGCGGCGATGATGAGCAATAGACCGGCAAAGTATACAAACGGCAGGGGGGTGAGACCCAATCCTTCCGCCAGCGGTGAGAAGGGCAGAAGTGTGACAATGCCTACACCCAGCAGTGAGAAGAGCGTGACAGATAAAGAAGCACGACTCTGGATAAAAGGAATCTTTTTTGTACGGATCATGTGAATCACAAGGGACTGACTCCACATGGACTCCACGAACCAACCAGTCTGGAATAAACTGACATAGAGTTCCTGGGAAGCGGGATCACTGATGGCAGAATACAGCGCACCGCCCGTAAATAAAGGACAGATGATAAAGTACATTCCCAGGTAGGTAGCAATATCGAAAAGGGAACTGACAGGTCCCATAAAGAACATAAAACGGCTGATGCCAGAAGTATCCCATTTACGAGGAATTGCCAGGTCTTCCGGATCCACGCGATCCCAGGAAATGGCAGTACAGGAAATATCATAGATCAGATTCAGCAGAATCAGATGCAAAGAGGCCATGGGAAGGAAGGGTAAAAATGCGCTGGCAATCAGTACCGAAAGCACATTGCCGAAATTAGAGGAGACCGTCATCTTCAAATATTTAATCATATTGGAATATGTCCGGCGGCCTTCTAATACGCCGCGCTCTAATACCATAAGATCCTTTTCCATGAGGATAACGGAAGAAGACTCTTTGGCAATATCTACCGCAGTATCTACGGAGATGCCGACATCCGCCGTTTTCAGGGCGGAGGCGTCGTTAATGCCGTCCCCCATAAAACCGACACAATGGCCGCGATCTCGTAGAACGCGGATGATACGAGATTTTTGCAGAGGAGATAGTTTCGCAAAGACAGAGATTTCTTCGGCGAGTTCGCCTAACTGCTCGTCTGGCATCTCATCCAACTCATTTCCCAGCAAAATGCGATCGGTCGGGAGTCCTACCATCTGGCAGATGGCACGCGTGACTTTTTCATTATCCCCAGTCAGCACTTTTACATGGACACCGTAGGCTAACAGAGCCTCCACGGCCGACTGCGCCGTGTCCTTCGGCGGATCCAGAAATGCAAGGAAACCAATCAGAACCATCTCGGACTCGTCGGAGATAGAAAACTGTCCGATCGGAGACGGATTTGTTTTTTGAGCCACGGCAATGACCCTCATACCACGTGTATTGAGTTCCGCCGACATGTCCAGGATATGCTGGGATACATCGGGAGTCAGCGGAACGACATGCCCGTTCTGTTCCGCATAAGTGCAACAGGCAAGCATCTCTTCCACAGCGCCTTTGGTCACCATCTGGGTCTTTCCTGTATGATCCTGCACGACAACACTCATCCGGCGGCGTTCAAAGTCAAAGGGAATCTCATCCACCTTGGTATATTGTCCCATCAGCTCATCCGCGCCCAGAGCCTGCTGCCGGGAAATAATGGCCACGTCCAGGAGATTGCGAAGTCCCGTCTGAAAATAGCTGTTCAAAAAGGCGTGACGCAGGACGCGTTCATCCGTATCTCCGTTCAGGTTGAGAAAACGAGCCAAGACCACCTGATCCTGCGTCAGGGTTCCGGTCTTATCCGTACACAAAATATCCATGGAGCCCAGATTTTGGATGGCATTCAGATTTTTTACGACGACTTTCTTGCGGCTCATCGCCACGGCTCCCTTTGCCAGGGAAGTGGTTACGATCATGGGAAGCATCTCCGGCGTCAATCCCACTGCGACAGAGATGGCGAAAAGCAGGGCCTGCAGCCAATCCCCTTTGGTAAAGCCATTGATGAAGAGGACAATCGGTACCATCACTAGCATGAAACGGATCAGCAGCCAGGAAACGGACTGAATTCCCTTCTCAAATGCGGTTTTAGGCGGTTTCTCGCTCAGATCGGCGCTGATAGAACCCAGGAACGTATCTTTTCCTACAGCCACCACGACGGCTTTGGCACTGCCGCTGATGACGTTGCTGCCCATGAAGGCCAGGTTTTCCATTTCTGTCAGAGCCTTCTGTGTATAGATCACATTCCCCAGCTTTTCCACCGGCTCACTTTCGCCAGTGAGGGCAGACTGGCTGACGAAAAGATCCTTCGAGGTCAAAATCCTCACATCCGCAGGAAGCATATCTCCTGCGGAAAGGTATAGCAAATCTCCGACGACAATCTCTTCCATAGGAATCTCCGTGCGGACTCCTTCCCGCTCGATCAGCGAGGTGGTCTGGATCATATTCAGAAGCTGGTCCGCGACGCGGCTGCTGCGGCCTTCCTGGACAAACCGCAGAATGCCCGAGAAGAGGATCAAGACGACGATGATCACAGCCGTCACATAATTGCGATCTTCCGGGGCAGCCATAAAGACATCCGTCACCAAAGATACGACAGCCAGGGCCAAAAGAACCATGGTAAACGGGTTGAGAAAAGCCTCCAGAAGTCGGCGCAAAACGGTGACATGCTTTTGTTTAGCCAGAACATTGGCGCCGAATTGTTCTCTGGAACGTTCTACAGCAGCAGCGTTCAGACCAGAGGGTCCGGTGTGGAGCGCGCGAAAAAGCTCTTTTTCCGTATAAAAGGCGGCCTGCATCAGGCGGTCTTTCAGAGCGTCTTTGCGGCGTACGGCGCCGCGGCCGGCGGGCAAGGCCCGCAGAGACATCTTTTTTTTCATGTTTCTGTACCTCCCTTAACAAATTGATTGGGAAAGATACAGTGCATGGAGTGATTCTAAGGGCGTCAGAAAAGAAGGACGCGTAAATCACAGCTGCATCCTGTTTTCTGTGGGTCATCATTGCCTGGAGGAACACTCCATGTACTGCCACTACTTCCCGCGTCCATCTTTTTCACCTCACTTATTCTTAGTATTTGCGAAGGACATAAAAAACCCGTATGTTCGATGAACATACGGGAGTGTGATGCCACTTCTGCCTGTTCGCGTGAGCTTTAACTTTGCAGGGCGATGAAACTGCGTTAGGTTACACCTTAGATTCGATGTACCCTGTTCAAACCATCTCATAGTGTCTCCACTATTTCGCGGCAGCAGTCCGTATCCCTGTAGGAGCCTTACCTATCGAACACCCTAACTATACCCTATTTTTACGCGCATTGTCAATGCGAGAAATATGAATAAATTGTTAAGAATAGAAGGGCCTTGAGATTCTTGACAGCGTTTTACGGCAATGATAAAATAAAAAGTGGTTTATGTTCAGCGGAAAGGCGGTGGATGCATGCATAACCCTCAATTGGAAACGTTTATTTGCGTGGTAGAGGCTGGCAGTTTCAACAAAGCGGCTGAGAAGATGTATATCTCCCCTCCGGCAGTGATTAAACAGATTAACCTGTTGGAGAGTCGATTGGGACTTCGTTTGTTCATTCGCACGCATCGGGGACTGGCATTGACGAAGGCGGGACAATCTTTGTACCAGGATGCCAAGTATGTAGTGCAGTATTGCAAGGATTCCGTGACGCGAGCCAGAAATGCCATGCAGGAATCGACGAATGTGATTCGTATCGGGACATCCCCCATGACGCCGGCGCAGGTCCTGGTGGATCTGTGGCCCCGGGTTCAGGAGTATTGTCCGAATGTCAAGTTTCAGTTGGTTCCTTTTGAGAATACGCCGGAGAATGCCCGGGAAATCCTGGCGAATCTGGGGCAGCATATTGATGTTGTGGCGGGAATCTTTGATAAAACCATGCTTCATCTTCGTCAATGCGCTGGACTGTATATTTCCAGGGAGCCGATTTGCTGTGCCGTATCGGTGCATCATCGTTTGGCCCAGAAGGAGCGGCTGTCAGTACAGGATCTGTATGGAGAGGACCTGATGCTGATGCGGCGGGACTGGAGTCATTACGTCGATCTTCTGCGGGATGACCTATGGAAAAATCATCCGCAGATCCACATTGTGGACTTTGATTTTTATGATGTATCGGTATTCAACCGCTGCGAGAATAATAACTGTGTATTGATGGCCATTGAAAACTGGCGATATGTGCATCCATTGCTCAAGATCATGCCGGTAGACTGGGACTATTCCATTCCTTTTGGGCTGCTTCATTCCCTTACGCCATCACCGAATGTAAAGCAGTTCCTGGATGCGGTGCTCAAAGTCACACAGACGCAGTAGAGCTATTAACAAAGGGGTTTATACTATATAACGAAACGAGACTTCCAAAGAGGTTTCGTTTTTTTTATAATGCAAGTGTAGTCCTGAGAGACCAGGATGAAGATTCATAGAAGGGAGTATCATAGAATGAAAAAGCATATAGCATGGTTGTTGGGAATGATTTTAGTATTTTGTCTGGCGGCCTGCACCAGCAGTCCTGCGGGAAATACATCCACGGCAGAAAATGTATCGGCGAATTCTTCGGCCGGAGAGGAATCTTCGATAGCGGAGGAATCCTCGGCCACAGAAGAATCCTCAGCCGCAACAGAATCTTCGGTGGAGGAGACTTCTTCGGAAACAGCAGCGGAGGATCGGGTACTGGTCGTTTTCTTTTCCGCAACGGGTAATACAGAAGCAGCTGCGCAATACATCGCGGAGCTGACGGGTGGAGATCTGTTTGAGCTGGAGCCGGTGGAGCCGTATACAGACGCGGATCTGGATTGGACGGATTCCGGCAGCCGGGTCGTGTACGAACATGAGAACCCGGAAGAACAGGCTGTGGAGCTGGAAGCCACCACAGTAGACGATTGGGATAGCTATTCTACGGTCTATATCGGTTACCCCATTTGGTGGGGACAGGCGGCCTGGCCCGTCAATGCATTTATTGAAGTGAATGATTTTACAGGGAAGACCGTGATCCCCTTCTGTACCTCCAGCAGTTCAGGACTGGGACAAAGTGGAGAGCTATTGGCTGAGATGGCTGGTACAGGAGACTGGCAGGAGGGCGTGAGATTTTCCTCGAACGTGAGTGAAGAGGATGTGCAGAGCTGGCTGGAAAGTCTGGGCGAGTAAGCCGGATCGAGGAGATATAGAAATAAGATGCAGAAACGGATATTAGGAAATGATGTAACAGTTTCGGCAGTAGGTCTGGGGTGTATGGGTTTTTCTCAGGCTTATGGAGCGCCTATGGAGAAGCAGCAGACGATAACAGCCATCCGACAGGCTGTGGACATGGGGTACACCTTTTTCGATACAGCCGAGGTGTATGGGACAGCGGAGGATCCTCATATCAATGAAGAAATGGTCGGAGAGGCGCTTTTGCCCTATCAGAATCAGGAACTGTTGTGGTTGCTTCATACGTATGCGGAGAAGAAACATGCGACGCCGGCACAGATTTCGCTGGCCTGGATGCTTTGTAAAAAGCCCTGGATTGTCCCCATTCCAGGAACACGCAAAGTAGAACGTATGCAGGAGAACGCGGGCTCCGCCGAAGTGGTATTATCAGCAGAAGAAGTAGAAATGCTGGATACGGCGTTGGATCATATGGAAATGTCCAGCGTTTACGGCGTAAAATAAAAGGCAGTCCCTATATTCCAGGTTTCAGACCAGGATATAGGGACTGATTTTATATTGGGTTTTGCGCACGCTGCAGCTTAACGGTGAAAGTGCTTCCCTTGCCGACTTCGCTTCCTACGGAGATCTCTCCGCCGACTATATCAATGACACGTTTCACTAATGCCAACCCCAACCCATTTCCCTGGGTGGCATGTGAGGTATCGCCCTGATAGAATTTCTCGAAGATATGTTTTCCGACCTCCGGAGGAATCCCGCGGCCAGTGTCGGATACTTGGACAATGGCATAATCTCCGTCGGTCTTCAGAGAGAGGGAGACTTTTCCATGGGCTTCTGTGAACTTGATCGCATTGGAAAACAGATTATTCCAGACAAGGGAGAGCATTTCCTCATCGGTGTCCACCCACACGGCCTCTTCCACATCCGTCTGGATTTCCAGATCCTTTGCGTCCCAGGCATCTTCGAAGGCAAGAAGACAGGTACAAAGCTGTTCGCCCAGATCGTAGACGGCGACTTTGGGATAAATCTGTTGATTTTCCAGTTTATTGAGCTTAAGAATATTGGTAATCAGGTTGGCGAGACGGCGAGAAGAATCGGTAATGGCTTTGGCATACTCCATGCGTTTTTCATCCGGAAGATCGGGCTGCTGAAGCAATGTACCATAGTTTTGCATCACGGCCAGCGGGGTCTTTAATTCATGGGAAACATTTGCGATAAAATCGGAACGCAGTGTTTCCATGCCCGAGAGTTCCTCTGCCATTTGATTAAAATAGTTGGCAATTACATCGAAACCGCTGGCAGGGTCCATCCCGCCCAGTGGAGGAATCCGCGTCGTAAAATCTCCCTTCATGATCTGTTCCGCCGCATTCACGATTTTTCGGACGGGACGCGCAATCATAAATCGTCTTCGGATGCCGTCTATGACAGAACAGATGAGGCTGAGAAATACAACATTCAAAAAAGTCACTTTTGCAGCCTGCTCGATATGATCTTTGCTGAGCTCCCATCCGGTAGATTCTGCCATCATGTTGAGAAAAAGAATCATACAGCAGCTGATAATAAATGCCATCAGCAGGAAGAAAGACAGATAGCGGCGAAGAGCAAACAGCCAGTTGATGCGGCTGGCCTTCTGCAGTGCAGTGTTCATTACAATACCTCCTCCAGGGCATAGGTCTTCTTCAGATTCACCCTGGATAGAATATAGCATAGAAATGTTAAGATTTTGTTTTTGCTTCCAGTATGATCTTATATTTTGCCATCATTCGGATAAGGTTACCACAATTTTATCATTCACTGAACCATGGTCTAAGGCAATGCAGGCATCCTGAATTTTGGAGAAGGGAAAGCAAATGGAATTTGCTGGCTCGTCCGGCTGATTTTTAAGGTTTCTGATCGGTTCGTTGAAAAAAAGACCTCAAAGGGGGATGCCCCTTGAGGTCTTTTTTCTTCGTTTTCTGCATTTTGTCCATTGTAATCTATATCCAGGTAAATTGCAAATGTGCGAAAAGAAAAAATCACAGATTCGACTGCGAGTTTTCCTTGTTCTTATGTTTTTTCGATTAGCCAGTTGATCAGATTTAGCGATTTAATTCCATCGTAGGATGCATCCAGACCGGTATCCAGAGACAAAACAATCTTCTCATAGTTGTCATTGATCTTCTGTAGAGGTGCCAACTCTCTGCGACGACCTTCCTCGCTTACCATAGATTCCGTGACCTGCACATATAGCTTCTCGTCCATTTTGGTAGCAATGAAGTCCACTTCTGTATTATCCAGCTTGCCGATAGCTACATCATAACCTCTGCGAAGCAGTTCAAAGTACACCACATTTTCGATGGCGTGACCGCCATCTCTGTTCCGGAAGCCGAGGAGGTAGTTTCTCAGGCCAATGTCTACGATATAATACTTTCCGAGCGTTCTCAGGTATTCTTTGCCCTTAATGTCAAAGCGCTTGATATCATAATAGAAGTACGACTCAAGCAATGCATTTACATAGGCTTGTACCGTATGAGCGCTGGGCGCCCCCTTTCGCTTTCCATCTTCCAAAAGCCCCTCATTGACCAGCGTATTGCCGATAGAGGATACCGAGATATTGCTTCCGATATTGTCTGCCAAAAACAGGACAATCTTACGAAGCAGTACCGGATCAGTGATCCGCTTCTGGCCTCTGCGTTTTTCGCGCTCCAGAATATCACGGACGATTACGGTAGAATAGATACCGTCCAGCAGCACCATGGCCTTTTCCTGGTCGAGACCTACATCTGCAATACCGGGCATACCACCGAAGCGCATGTATGCGTCAAAGACCTCGCGCAGTTCATAACGCTCGCCGTTCTTGTCATACACCTGTGTTCTCATTCCGCCGAGGGCGCTCCTGCTTTCTTTCACTTCAAAATCATGGAAATACAGAAACTCACCGAAGGACAGCGGCAACATCTTAATTTCTACACAGCGGCGGGAAAGATAGGTTGAATACTCAGAGGACAAAAGATATGCATTAGATCCTGTGATATAGATATCGCAGTTGAAGTCTACCCGGAACGAATTCACTGCATCTTCCCAATCTGTAATGCGCTGCAATTCATCAAAGAAGAGATACATCCGTTTTTCGGGAATCACTCGATCTTTGACATAATGGTAGAACTCGTCAGCAGACATCTTATTAAACGCATGGGATTCAAAGTTCATTTCTATGATCTGTGCCTCTTCGACACCAGTTCCCTTCAAATATTCTGCCATAAGCTTTAACAGACTGGATTTTCCACAGCGACGGATACCGGTAACCACCTTCACGGGTTCAGTATCTCGAAAGGCAATGAGCTTATTGAGATATAAATCCCTCTTTTTCAGTTCATGTGTATTTATCATAGGCGTGCGCACCTCCTTGTACACAAATTGTAGCAAAAACTTTACGAAAAATCAAGTTTTTGCACTCAAATGCAGAAACTCTTACTATTCGACTTTTTTGCTCCCAAAAGAACGAGATCACAGATAATCTGCGACCTTGTTTTAGTTTATTTGTGTACTATATGTATTGCCCTCAGAGACATGAGAGAAAAGAATAAAAAGCTCCCAAATCTAACCTGAGAAAGTTAGACTTGGGAGCGATGGGATATCAGCACTTTTCCGATTTTTGAATCACTCAAACTCGCAAAATCAATTTTGGTTCTATACAGTTTTGTATAGGAGTTTTGGTTCTATTTGATTTTATTTGTTTCCTACTGTCATATCTCTATGGTCTGTTTCTGCTAGTGTTATCAATCTGTTATCACGAATTTGTTATCACATTACAGAATGAAATTTATTGGTGTTTCCTTTTTCTTTCGTTCTCTAAAAAAATAATCGCAACTATCGCTATACAAAATCCCACAATACAGATTACTGTCCCGCTAAAGGTTATTTTTGAGTTTATAAATCCTGTAAAGCTATTTATCGCTGCTAAAACAATCAAGTATAAACATACCACTATTGTAACCTTAGATATTATTGTATAATTTCTCATTTTCTTTCTCCTTCCATTAAACTAATTCCAGTTTATCATCCAATAAGCCCCACCCATATTCCAACTGCTATAAGTAATATACCTAATATTCTTCCTACAAATTTTGACTTTTGGTATCCTAAAAAAGCAGTTGTTTCGGGAGTAGTAAATGGCAATGAAACAACATCTATACCCATCACTATAATTCCAACGCCTATTATGAGGTCGCTGTTTGATATAACGCCATAAAGCATAACTAAAAATCCTAAAATAATACCTAAAATAAAATACTTGATTTTATATCCATCTTTCTCAATTATCTTTCGATAACTGTCTTCGCATTCATTGCTACAAAATTCAAAATTAGAATTTAGTTCTTTGCCACAATATCTACATTTTTTCATACTAGCGCCCTCGATAATTTCCAAAGTTCCGTTCAACAACTTTCAATTTATCTTCTTATATACTTTCTATCAAATCTTTTAAATAGAAAGCTGGTGTAACCATTGCTATTTTCCCACCTGTATTATCGCTCATTGTTCCATGCATAATACCATGGCACCAAGTGCGTTCTTTAGTTATTTGCATTACCCCATTTGTAGAATATCCTAAATCAAACACTGGGCATCCAGAATATCCTCCTACACTCGGATTTTCTAAGCAAAAAAATTCAGATAAGGTATTTGTATCAGCACGATTAAGTGTTACAAATCCAGATGAGGCATATGAACGAAAGGTAAATGGAGAAAAAGAACCCTCTGTCCCTAAACCATGAGGAAAGCCAATTGCAGTTAACTCATAATCTCTAGAAACAGGTTTATGTTCAAGATTAAAATGATTTAAGGGGAAAAATCTATTTTTCATAAATTTCATATTTTCATCTGTAAAATAAATAGGAAGTATACTTATATCAGCAGTTTTATGGTATTTCCAATCGGTTGTTTTGCTAAACATAGAAAGTGGCAAACTTTCTGATTTTCCACCTTTAGTTGCAATTATAATTTGTGTAAAATTTGTTGTTTGACATGCTACATGACTTGCAGTAAGAATCCATCCTCGATTTTTATTTTCGCCAGCCGGAGAACTAACAAACATTCCTGTACCAACATTATATTGTGATTCGCTTAATGGAGTTCTTAGTTCACATACAACTTTAAAAGCATCATCTCTATTAATTATCATTTTCAATTATCTCCCTCATAAAAATTCCAATTTACACCTCAAATTATACACCCTACCATGAACACTGTAAACTAGAATCCCCTTAATCGCACAGCCAAAAACACAAAAGATTATCCTCCCCATTCTTAACTATTCCGCTTATTTCTGCTCACCTTTCCCCTCTATTTATCTTTCGCCTCTGTGCCCGTTTTTGTTCTTTTAGCACTTGTTCTCTCTGTCTCTCCGCCTGAACTATTTTCTCGACAGTATCATGCCCCAAAGCTCCCTTTACACGTTCAAAATCTCCGAGATTTTCTCTCAACATCCTATTTTCATTCCAAAGTTCCTCTACACGAGCCGTAAGAGAATTAACTTTACTCCATACCCTCTCATATGATCTTTGCATTTCACTAAATCTTCTGGAAAGATCAAGATAAGCCCGGTAGACTGACCGCAGTACCGTCACGATCTTCTTAATCAGCGGCTTTGCCTTTTTCTCCCGGTAGGATTTTCCTGTTTCTAGTGTTCCCGCCTCCGGCAATACTTCATCTGGATCATCAGAATATTTTTCTGCAAATCTTTCCATATCTTTTACCATAGGCGCAATCTCTGTCAGTTTTTTCTCATATTGAGATGCCTTTTTCTTCGCCTGATCTGCCTGTTTATCAGCCTCTTCCCGATTTTCATGTGCAGAGGATATTTCCCGTTCAATATTTTCCAATTGATCGAGCCATTTTTCGTTGACCTCCTGCATATTGGCATTATGCTCCTCCAACTCCGCTTTCTGTTTTTCAAGCGCAGCTACTTCTTTTGCCCGCTTCTGCTTTTCAAAATCCAACAGAGACAGGTGCTTTTCATGTGTACCTTTCTGCTCCCATTCGATCCCATGCTCCAACATAATTGAGGCAAGCTGCTGCTTTTCAGCCGTTACCCACTGATTTAATTCTGTCTCCATTCTCGTACCGCCTTTAAAACCGAGTGCCGACAATGCCTGTTTCAAAGATACTCTTGTATCCAATCCACGCTTACTTCCAGTTATATATGGCACAAAATCTATATGCAGGTGCGGTGTTGCCTCATCCATATGGAGATGAGCGGAGAACACACGGAGAGTAGGATTTCGCTCCTGAAAACCTTTCATATATTCATCCAGATTTCTTTACTTACTCGAACTCAATCGTTGCCGGCGGTTTTCCGGTACAATCGTAGAGGACGCGATTCACATGCGGCACTTCGTTGACAATTCGGTTAGCCACCTTGCCCAGAAGTTCCCAGGGCAGCTCGGCGGATTCGGCTGTCATGAAGTCTGTTGTGGTCACGGCACGCAGCGCAATGGCGTAGTCATATGTGCGCTCGTCACCCATAACGCCTACGGAATGCATGTTTGTCAGCGCGGCGAAGTATTGATTGATCTGGGTATCCAGACCCGCAGACGCGACTTCTTCACGGAAGACAGCGTCCGCCTCCTGCACCATTTGCACCTTGTCGGGTGTTACTTCTCCGATGATCCGGATGCCCAGACCCGGACCCGGGAAGGGCTGACGGTAAACCAGGTAGTGCGGGATGCCGAGTTCCAGACCGGCTTGACGTACCTCATCCTTAAACAAGTTGCGGAGCGGTTCGATAATCTCCTTAAAATCTACATAGTCGGGCAAACCGCCTACGTTGTGATGGGATTTGATGACGGTGGATTCGCCGCCCAGACCGCTTTCTACCACATCGGGGTAGATTGTGCCCTGTACCAGGAAATCCACGGCGCCGATTTTCTTGGCTTCTTCTTCAAACACACGAATAAACTCTTCGCCGATGATCTTACGCTTGGTCTCGGGATCGGTCACACCGGCCAGTTTGGAGAAGAAGCGTTCCTGTGCATTGACGCGAATGAAATGAAGCTGATACGGACCTTCGGGACCAAAGACGGCTTCGACCTCGTCGCCCTCGTTCTTGCGCATGAGTCCGGTATCTACGAATACGCAGGTGAGCTGATTTCCGACGGCCTTGGAAAGAAGAACCGCCGCCACGGAAGAATCCACTCCGCCGGATAGTGCGCACAATACACGGCCATTGCCGACTTTGGCGCGAAGAGATGCGATGGTGGATTCCACAAAGGTATCCATTTTCCAGTCGCCGTGACAGCCGCATACTTGATAGACAAAGTTAGACAGCATCTTTTTGCCTTCCGGTGTATGCAGAACTTCCGGATGGAATTGTACTGCATACAGGCCGCGAGAAACATCCTGCATAGCAGCCGCCGGACAATGAGCACTGTGGGCGGTCACGGTAAAGCCAGGAGCGATTTCCTCGATATAGTCATTATGGCTCATCCAACAGATGGTTGAAGGAGACACGTCCGTAAAGAGAGCCGTATTTGTGTCTACCTGAACTTCGATTTTTCCGTATTCCCGAACAGGAGCGCGTCCGACGCGTCCGCCCAGAAGATGCATCATCAGTTGAGCGCCATAGCATATGCCCAAGATAGGAATCCCTAATTCGAAGATTTCCTTTGTATAGGTGGGTGATGCCGGATCATAGACACTGTTCGGACCACCGGTAAAGATAATTCCCTTCGGATGCTGCGCCTTGATTTCCTCCAAGTCCGTACGGTAGGAAGCAATTTCGCAGTATACATTACACTCTCGAACACGTCGAGCGATAAGCTGATTGTATTGGCCGCCAAAATCCAGAACAATGATCTTTTCGTTTTCCATTGACACATTCCTCTCTGTTTGTATGATCCTTAGAAGGTAATAGCAGACGATAATTTTACCGCCTGCTTACACTATACGCATTCATTATAGCGTATTTATATGGGTTTGTCCAGAAGAAAGACAGGAAAACTTGCGCTTCCGTAGCGAATATGATAAAATGTATATAGTACCTAAAAGGAGGGATCGAAATGCGGCGTATGAAAATTTTTTTGCCCTATGTATTCGTGATGCTCTGCGGGTTTTATCTGTTGCCTCTGTTATTGCGGAGCGTAGTAGGAGAAACCATTCTGCTTCTTGCGATCCTTCCGGGTCTATGTCTTTTGTGTGCAGTGATCTACGGGTGGCGACATCGAATTTCCTGGTTGTATCCTTGTGTGATGGCTGTTCTTTTTGTTCCGGCGGTGTTTCTGTTTTTTGATAAGAACGACTTGATTTACGTGGCCGCCTATGCGGTTACGACTTTAGCGGGGTGCTTGATCGGGACTTTCCTTTCCGGTAAGAAGACGTAAAAATTGCTTGCGTCGCTATAAAATCTACTTTATAATAGAAGTGTAGTCTGATAGAAAGAGATGGAGCAGAGAGTTAGGAGGATATGCAGGAATGATACATAGCATGGAAGAAATCTTCGGATCCATGGTCTTTAATGATTATGTGATGCAGAGCCGGCTGCCCAAGACGGTGTATAAGGCGCTGAAGCGTACAATGGAGTTGGGGAAGGGATTGGATCCCTCTATTGCGGATACGGTGGCGGCGGCGATGAAGGACTGGGCGGTGGAAAAAGGAGTCACACACTATACGCATTGGTTTCAGCCAATGACAGGTGTGACGGCGGAGAAGCATGATAGCTTTATCTCTCCGGTGAGTCCCAGTAAGGTAATCATGGAATTCTCGGGTAAAGAACTAATCAAAGGAGAATCGGACGCTTCTAGTTTTCCCTCCGGCGGTCTTCGAGCTACTTTCGAGGCGAGAGGTTATACGGCGTGGGATCCCAGTTCATACGCATTTATCAAGGATGGTGTGCTTTGTATTCCCACGGTGTTCTACTCCTATAATGGGGAGGCGTTGGATAAGAAGGGGCCGCTTCTGGCATCCATGGAAGCGCTCAATAGGCAGGCACTGCGGATCTTAAAGTTATTTGGCACGGTGGCGAATCGAGTGCAGGCTACGGTAGGGCCGGAACAGGAGTATTTCCTGGTAGACAAGGCGCTGTACGACCAGCGGGAAGACCTGCGTTTGTGTGGACGCACGCTGTTTGGTGCGATGCCGCCGAAGGGGCAGGAGCTTGACGACCATTATTATGGTGCGATTAAGCCTCGAGTAGAAGCCTATATGACGGAATTGAATGAGGAGCTTTGGAAATTGGGCGTGCTGGCCAAAACAGAGCACAATGAGGTAGCACCGGCACAGCATGAATTGGCGCCTATTTTTACCAATGCCAGCATTGCCAGCGATCAGAATCAGCTGACTATGGAGATGATGCAGAAAGTAGCGCTGCGTCATGGCTTAGTATGTCTCTTGCATGAGAAACCCTTTGAGGGCGTCAACGGCAGCGGTAAGCATAATAACTGGTCGATGTCTACGGATACGGGGCTGAACCTTCTGGAGCCAGGTGGATCACCCAATGAGAATGCTCAGTTTATGCTGTTTATGACGGCTGTGGTAGCGGCGGTAGATGAATATCAAGCGCTTTTACGCATGTCCGTCGCCAGTGCGGGCAATGACCATCGGCTGGGAGCCAACGAGGCGCCGCCGGCTGTCATCTCTATATTCCTTGGCAATGAATTGGAAGAGATCGTAACCTCGATTATTACGGGGGCTGTGTATGATCCGAAAACAAAGGAAGAAATGAAGCTGGGCGTACATATCCTGCCAAGATTTCCGCGGGATACGACGGATCGTAACCGAACATCGCCGGTGGCCTTTACTGGAAACAAGTTTGAGTTCCGTATGCCGGGATCTTCGCTCTCCATATCTGGCCCCAATATCATTATCAATACGGCGGTTGCTGAGATTTTGAGACGCTACGCGGATCGTCTGGAGCAGGCAGAGCATTTTAATGAAGAACTGAATGTTCTGATTAAAGAAGAGCTGACAGCACACCAGCGTGTGATCTTTAATGGCAATGGGTATGGCGAAGAGTGGAAACAGGAGGCGGCCCGCAGAGGTCTGATGAATCTGCCGACGCTGCCGGATGCGGTACAGTATTTTGTATCGAAGGAAAGTATTGCACTCTTTTCACAGCATAAGATTTTCACAGTGCAGGAACTGCAGGCAAGAGCGGACATATTCCTGGTCAACTATTGTAAGGTGCTTCGAATCGAAGGACTGACGATGATCGACATGGCACGTAAGCAGATTATTCCGGCAGGATTCGATAATATCAAAGAGTTGACCGACGTGGCGGTGGGCAAGCAATCGCTGAGCCTCTCGGTGGAGTATGAGAGAAAGACGATTGATCATCTGTCCCATCTGGTGGAAGAGATCAGCCGGCAGACCGATGTGCTGCAGAAGCGGATTGCGGAGAGCCAGGCCTATGAGGATCATCAGAAGAAAGCGGAGTTCTATCGCGATCAGGTGATTCCGGCGATGAATGCGCTGCGTCAGGCGGCAGATCAGCTGGAGTCGGAGGTGGGTGCTAAGTATTGGCCTTACCCCGTATATAGCGATTTGTTATTTAGAATTTAACGGTAGGGGCTGTTGCAAAATACCTACGCTGGTCTCATCATTTATACAGAATGAAAGAGTATGATCTCCTAAGGAGTTCCGTGAATGCACGGACTCCTTTTTCGTTTCCAGGACATTCCGTAAAGCTGAGAAATTGTTACATTCGCTTCAAGACTAATGAGAAATCTTGGTTTTTCTCATTAGTCCAGCTGAGAGATGATTTCTCATCTATTTTGCAACGACCCCTCTTTCATTTTGTTGGATTTTCATAGGGGGCTCCTTCTAAGTCTTTTTCCATAAATATTCCAAAATGTAGGCATGAAAGCCTAAAAAATGGACATTCTACTATTGCACATGAAAAATCAATAGGAGGAGTGCTATTATGAGATCACGTAAATGGGCGATGGGATGTGTTCTACTGGCGGCGCTGCTTTCTTTTGCGGCAGCCTGTAGTGGAAATGATAACAGTTCCCGTAATTCTTCCGTGAATAGTTCGCGGGAGGAGAGTTCTCGGCGGGAGGAATCCTCCCGACAAGAAAGTGAACGAGAGGATTCTTCCATGCATGATAGCGAGACGTCTCGTCATGATGAATCCGGTACAGGAACAACAGGAACGAATGACAGTGGTACGGTCACGGATCCATCCGGAATCGAAGATCCCGGATTTGGAGAGGGAACAGGAACTGGTGATAATGGGACGACGGGGGGAACCGGTGACGGCGGTGCGGGTGGTTCAGCTGCTGGCGCTGGCGGCGCCGCTGGATGATACAGAAAGAGGAGGCAAGGTAATGCCTCCTTTTTTCGTGAGATTTTATTCATTCGGTACCTTGCTCATCGGCTCTCTACGATTCGGGATTCGGATTGGATTGTGGTGATGGACCATGGCAGGAATGTGGAGAGCGGCAATCATGAGGATTTGTTAGCACAAAAGGGAAAGTATTACGAGCTGTACATGACGCAGTATGCGGGATTTGCGACATAAAGGCTCTCGTTGGCATCCTGTCAATATGGAGAAGGAAGAGAAAAGATTTTTTTGTTGAAAAATGCCTTTGCATTTTGTGCCCAAAAAGAATATAGTATTATCAGCGCGCAGCCATCAGGGTGTAGGTCCAGCTTGGATCTACACCCTTTATTTCGTATTGGGGAGGAAACGACTATGAAAGAAAACAGTCAGGCGTATCTGGCGACGGAGAAGATCGGGGTTCTTATGAGGAAATACTCATTGCCTTGCATCATATCTCTACTCGTAGGAGCTCTGTACAATATTGTGGATCAGATTTTTATTGCGAACGCGGATTATCTGGGGTCTTATGGAAATGCGGCTAACACCGTTGTCTTTCCGCTGACGGTGATTGCGCTGGCCATCGCAGTCATGATCGGGGACGGATGCTGTGCGTTCGTGAGCCTTTGTTTGGGCAAGAAAGAGCCGCAGAACGCGGGCCGAAGTGTCGGCAATGCTATCGTTCTGACCCTGGTCGCCAGTATTGTGTTGACGGTGATCTATCTGGTCTTTATGGATACGATTATCGCCATGTTTGGTGGTACGGTGAATGATGAGACGTTCCGCTATTCTAAAGAATATTTCTTCTGGATTACGCTGGGAATTCCGTTTTATATGTTTGGACAGGCGTTGAATCCGGTCATTCGTGCGGATGGGAATCCGCGGTTTGCCATGGTTTCCACACTGGTAGGAGCTATTTTGAATGTGATTTTGGATCCGATCTTTATTTTTATCTTTAAATGGGGCATGATGGGAGCAGCTGTCGCCACGGTGATAGGGCAAATTGTGACGGCGATTCTGACCATCCTGTATCTGTGCAAGCCCCATATCTTAAAATTAACGAAACACGATTTTGGGTTGAAATGGAATGTGATTCGCAGAATGTTGCCCCTGGGCATCTGCAGTTTCTTGTCTCAGATTTCTTTAGTAGCCGCCATGGCAGCCATCAACAATATGATTCGGAAATACGGCAGTTTGGATCCGATATTCGGCCAAGCTCAATATGCGCAGATTCCCATGGCCGTGGTGGGCATTGTCATGAAGTTTTTTCAGATTGTCATTTCGATTGTCGTTGGTATGGCAGCCGGCTGCTTTCCCATTGTTGGTTATAACATGGGGGCGGGCATCTATCAACGGGTAAAAAAGCTCTTTACCTGCCTATTGATTTCGGAGGCTTGCGTGGGAGCGGTCGCCTTGATTCTGGTAGAGGGATTCCCGCAGGCGCTGATCGGTATTTTTGGCGCTGCCAACGAAAGTGTATATTATACGGACTTTGCGATCAAGTCCTTCCGAATTTATCTTTGTATGATCATTCTGGCCTGTATCAACAAAGCGGCGTTTATCTTCCTGCAGGCCATGGGCAAGGCGATGGATTCTACGATGCTTTCCATGGTGAGAGAGATTGTTTTTGGCGTTGGTTTTGCATTGTTACTGCCCATCTTTTTTGGTCTGGACGGCGTATTATATTCCATGCCGGTATCAGATGTGCTGACGACGGTTATATCGGCAGTTCTGATTGTAAAGACATATAAACAGCTGTCGATGCCGGTGGCGAAAGCGTAAAAGATCTTTGGCATCTTGGAAAAAAGGATTGACAAAAAGATTTGAACTGGGTATAATACAGCTATTCATAGCATTTGTCAAAGGCTAGGAAGAGAAGAAGTAGTCCGCAAGGCGCTTTACAGAGAGTACCCGGCAGGTGAGAGGGGCAAGGAAAGCGGCGGATGAATACATCTCGGAGTCTCGCACCGAATCAGAAGTAGGCTGCGACGGAACCTGCACTCGTTATCGTGCTAGAGTATCGCGCATTGGCGCTGTACTTGATAAGGCGGATGGCGTGAGTCATTCGTAAACAAAGGTGGTAACACGGAGCATATGGCTCTCGTCCTTTATGAGACGAGAGCTTTTTTATTGTCTCGGAAGTGCCTCCGCATCAGGGCCGGACAATACTATGATCAATTTCTATATAATTAGGAAAGGAAGAGAGAAATGACGACGTATGAAGAACTGAAGGCCCGGGGCTTAATTGCGCAGGTGACAGATGAGGAGAAGGTGAAAGAACTGGTAGATGCCGGCAAGGCGGTATTCTATATTGGATTCGATCCTACGGCGGATAGCCTGCATGTAGGGCATTTCATGGCGCTCTGCCTGATGAAACGGCTGCAGATGGCGGGAAACCGGCCGATCGCGCTGATTGGCGGTGGAACCGCGATGATCGGAGATCCATCTGGACGTACAGATATGCGCAGCATGATGACCAAAGAAACAATTCATCATAATGTGGAATGCTTCAAGAAGCAGATGAGCCGTTTTATTGACTTTGGGGAAGGGAAGGCCATGCTGGTGGATAATGCCGACTGGCTGCTGCAGCTGAACTATGTGGAATTTATTCGGGACATTGGTCCTTGTTTCAGCGTTAATCAGATGCTGAGAGCGGAATGCTACAAGCAGCGTATGGAACAGGGGCTGAGCTTTTTGGAGTTTAATTACATGCTGATGCAGAGTTACGACTTCATGATGCTCTTTGAAAAGTACGGCTGTAATTTGCAGTTCGGCGGAGATGACCAGTGGAGCAACATGCTCGGCGGACGGGATCTGATTCGCCGTAAGCTGGGCAAAGAGGCGGAAGCGATGACTATTACTCTGCTTCTCAATTCCGAAGGAAAGAAAATGGGGAAAACGCAAAAAGGAGCGGTGTGGCTGGATCCGAACAAGACGACGCCCTTTGAATTTTTCCAGTACTGGAGAAATGTGGACGACGCCGATGTCATCAAATGCTTGAAGATGCTTACGTTCCTGCCGTTAGAGGAAATCCATAAGATGGAGTCCTGGCAGGGCAGCGAGTTGAATCGAGCCAAAGAGGTGCTGGCATACGAGTTGACGAAGCTGGTACATGGAGAAGAAGAGGCGGATCGCGCGCTGGAGAGTGCGAAGGCACTGTTTTCCCAGGGAAATGCCGCGGATATGCCTACAGCCGAACTGGCTGCCGATGATTTTGCGGATGATAAGATCGATATTCTTACGCTGCTGGTAAAGGCCGGACTTGTACCCTCTAAATCCGAGGCGCGCCGGAATGTGGAGCAGGGCGGTGTTAGCGTAGATGGAGAAAAAGTCACGGATCTGAAAGCGACATTCGACAAGAAGATCTTCATGTCGGATGGGATTGTGGTGAAGAGAGGAAAGAAGAGTTTCCGTAAGGTAATTTGCCGATAATCTAAAAGGAGAGATGGCACCGGTATATGTGCAGCTAGACTGTGTCAATCTGCCTTCATATATCGGTGCCATCGTATTCCTGGGTCGGCTTGCTGTCGAAATGAAAGTTTTTTGAAAAAAGTTGAATTTTCCTGTTGACAAACCATGCTCATATCGAGTATAATAAATAGGCTTTCTCATTCGAGAGAGCGATTTAGTCTGTAGGGATCTGGAGAAGTACTCAAGAGGCCGAAGAGGCGCCCCTGCTAAGGGCGTAGGTCGGGGAACCGGCGCGAGGGTTCAAATCCCTCCTTCTCCGTTTGTTGACTTTTTCCTTGGTAAGGGATTCATTTTTTGAAAAAAGATGAAAAAAGAGTTGACAAAGAGAAGA
>DBQQ01000033.1:507-30306 GCA_002305315.1 Clostridiales bacterium UBA1390 | reverse complement strand
AAAACTGGGACAAGATCGCAGTGCAGGATCAAGAGCGCATCCGACGAAGAAGGGAAAAGAAAAAGTAATACTATTATATATAATATGAATATAATAGTATTTAAGTGTTTCTTCTTCGTGGGAAATCCGTCCCCTCGGTGATATTCTCATCACCCAGGCACTTTGAATTGTAAAATCCCACTACAGGGATGAGATCTTCTCATCACTCAAGCCCCTAGAATTGTAAAATCTCGCTGCGACGATGAGAATCTCCGGGGGCCCGGGGGGATTTTCTCATCGCTTGGGCGCTCTCAAATGTAAAATCCCGCTACGACGATGAGAATCTCCGGGCCCCCGGGGATTTTCTCATCACTCGGGCACTTTGAAATGTAAAATCCCGCTGCGACGATGAGATTCTCAGTGGCCTTGGGGATTTTCTCATCATCCAGTCCTCTGGAAATGTAAAATCATGCTGCGGGGATGAGAATCCCCCGGGGCCCCTGAAGATCTTCTCATCACTCAGGCACTTTGAATTGTAAAATCTCGCTGCGGCGATGAGATTCTCCGGGCCCCCGGGGATTTTCTCATCACCCAGGCACTTTGAATTGTAAAATCTCGCTGCGTCGATGAGATTCTCAGGGGCCCGGGGGGATTTTCTCATCACCCAGGCGCTCTGGAATTGTAAAATCCCGCTGTGGGGATGAGATTCTCAGGGGCCCCTGAAGATCTTCTCATCACTCAGACATTCTGAAATGTAAAATCTCGCTGCGGCGATGAGATTCTCGGGGGCCCTGGGGGATTTTCTCATCACCCAGTCCTCTTGAATTGTAAAATCATGCTGCGGGGATGTGATTCTCTCATCACTCAGACATTCTGAAATTGTAAAATCCCACTGCGGCGATGAGAATCTCAGGGGCCCGGGGGGAGTCTCTCATCACTCAAGAATTCTGGAATTGTAAAATCATGCTGCGGGGATGTGATTCTCAGGGGGCCCCCGGGGATTTTCTCATCACTCGGGCCCCTGAAATTGTAAAATCCCACTGCGGCGATGAGAATCTCAGGGGCCCGGGGGGATTTTCTCATCACCCAGTCCTCTGGAATTGTAAAATCCCGCTGTGGGGATGAGATTCTCAGGGGCCCCTGAAGATTTTCTCATCACTCAGGCACTTTGAATTGTAAAATATCGCTGCGGCGATGAGATTCTCGGGGGCCCCCCGGGGATTTTTCTCATCACCCAGTCCTCTGGAATTGTAAAATCATGCTGCGGCGATGAGATTCTCAGGGGCCCCCGGGGGGATCTTCTCATCACTCAGACATTCTGAATTGCAAAATCCCGCTGCGGCGATGAAATTCTCGGGGCCCCCGGGGATTTTTCTCATCACTCAAAAATTCTGAATTGTAAAATCCCACGGGCCCCGAAGGATTTTCTCATCACTCAGCCCCCTAGAATTGTAAAATCTCACCTCGTCGATGTGAAAATTTCCCCATATGAGAAAAGAGCGCTCAGGGGCGCTCTTTTTGGATTTTCGGATATATGACTAGACTGATCACTAATATAATTGGGAATATAATCGCAGCTAGGATTCCTAATTTTATATTATCCTGCAGTGCATCGGAAATGAATCCGACGAGGGTGGGACCACTGGAGCATCCCAGGTCTCCGGCGAGGGCCATGAGTGCGAACATGGCTGTGCCGCCGGGGATCTCCTTGGCTGCAAAGCTGAGTGTACCCGGCCACATGATTCCTACGGCGAAGCCGCATAGCGCGCATCCGATGAGCCCTATCATGGGGGAGGTAGACAGGGAGATCATCAGATAGCTGATGACTGCCAGGATTCCGCTCATAAGCATCATGCGATGCAACCGGAGCTGCTCACTGAATTTTGCATACAGGATTCGAGAGATACCCATCAAGATGGCAAAGGCGCAAGGCCCCATGAGATCTCCTACGGTCTTGCTGACGCCCAATCCGGCCTCTGCGAAGGCGGATGCCCACTGGCTCACGGACAATTCGCTGGCGCCCGCGCACAGCATCAGGATCAGCATAATCCAAAAGGCCTTCACGCGAAATAATCTGGATACATGCAGTCTTTCCGGCTCCTCATCCAGTGTGCGAATGGGCACCTGCGTGAAGTAAATCGCGTTCAAGATGGGAACGATGGTCCATAGAAGCGCCATGCCCTTCCAGGCATGGATTCCAATGCAGGAAAAATAGACTGTAGAAATGAGTATTACGAAGACGCTGCCCCAGCAATAAAAGGAATGCAGCAGGCTCATCACCGCTGATTTTCGCTCTGTTGGACAGGCTTCCACCAGGGGACTGATCAGTACCTCGATTAAGCCGCCGCCGATGGCATATAGAATTACTGCAAACAGGAGTCCCCAGTAGGGGTCTGGAAGACAATCTGGAAAGACGGTGAGTCCCATAAGCCCCAGCGCACAGAAAATATGAGCAGCTACTACGCACTTTCGATAGCCGATCCGACTCGCGAAGCGAATAGAAAAGATATCGACCAGCAGTTGTACACCAAAATTCACTGTGACCAATGTGGCGATCTTATCGAGAGAGATTGCGTATTCCCTTTGGAACGTCAGGAACAACAGGGGGGCGAAGTTATTGATGATGGCCTGCACAATATAACCGATACAGCTGGCGCTCAGCGTATGATTATAATTCGTTCGTATACTCATGAAGCTTATTTTTCCTTTTACTGAATATAGAGTCCGTTTTCGTTGGCATCTACGATGAGCGTGGAGCCTTCATGGACATTGCCCGCGATGATGATCTTGGCGATCATCGTCTCCACATGGCTCTGGATGAACCGGCGCAGCGGACGGGCGCCATAGATGGGATCATAGCCATTCTCGACAATATAGGAGCGCGCCGCGTCAGTCAGTTGAACGCTGAGCTGCTGCTCTTTGAGCCGATTCGAGAGACCTTGGATCATCAGATCCACGATCTTACTGATCTCCGGCTTCGTCAATGGCTTATAGAAGACGATCTCATCCAGTCGATTGAGGAATTCCGGACGGAAGGACTGCTTCAACAGTGCCTCCACATTATCCCGCGCTTCCTTCGAGATCTCGCCATTGGGCTCGATGCCTTCCAGCAGATAGGAGGAACCCAGATTCGAGGTCAGGATCAACAGCGTGTTCTTGAAGTCCACGGTACGACCGTGCGAATCCGTGATCCGTCCATCATCCATCACCTGCAGCAGGACATTGAAGACGTCGGGATGCGCCTTTTCTACTTCATCGAATAGCACGACGCTGTACGGATGACGCCGTACCGCCTCGGTCAGCTGTCCTCCCTCATCGTATCCCACGTATCCCGGAGGCGCACCAATCAGACGGGATACGGAGTGCTTCTCCATGTATTCGCTCATGTCGATACGCACCATGTTCTTCTCGTCGTCAAACAGTGTCGCCGCCAGCGCCTTGGCCAGTTCGGTCTTGCCGACACCGGTGGGGCCGAGGAACAGGAAAGAGCCAATCGGACGATTCGGATCCTGAATCCCTGCTCTGGATCTGAGAATGGTCTCCGTCACCTTTTCGACAGCTTCGTCCTGGCCAATGACCCGCTTATGCAGCTCATCCGCCAGATGCAGGAGTTTGATCCTCTCGCTCTCCATCAGCTTTGTCACAGGGATCCCCGTCCACCTGGCCACAATTTCGGCGATCTCCTCTTCGGTCACGGCATCCCGCATGTATTCCCGATGAGTCCCTTCCGCCTTCGACTGCGCCTCGGCTTCTTCCAGCTCTTTCTTCAGGGCGGGCAGTTTGCCATAATTCAGCTCCGCCGCCTTATTCAGATCATACGAAAGCTGGGCCTTCTCGATCTCCGCATTCACCTGCTCGATCTCCTCACGCAGCTTTTGCACACGACCGATGGAGTCCTTCTCCTTCTCGTAATGTGCCTTCATGACCTTCATCTGATCCTGCAGCTCTTCCAACTCCCGTGTCAAGTCCGCCAGACGCTCCTGAGACAGGGTATCCGTCTCCTTCTTCAGGGCGGTCTGCTCAATCTCTAGTCGCATGATCTTACGAGAAATCTCATCGATCTCCGCCGGCATGGAGTCCATCTCAGTACGAATGGTCGCACAGGCCTCATCCACCAGGTCGATGNNGTCGATGGCCTTATCCGGCAGAAAACGGTCCGTGATGTACCGGTCGGATAGTGTCGCTGCTGCGACCAGGGCATTATCCATGATCTTGACGCCATGGAATACCTCGTATCTCTCCTTCAGGCCACGGAGTATGGAAATCGTATCCTCCACTGTGGGCTCTTCCACCATGACGGGCTGGAAACGACGCTCAAGAGCGGCATCCTTCTCGATATACTGACGGTACTCATTGAGCGTAGTCGCACCGATACAGTGCAGTTCGCCTCGAGCCAGCATGGGCTTCAGGAGGTTGCCCGCATCCATAGCGCCCTGCGTCTTTCCTGCCCCGACAATCGTATGCAGTTCATCGATAAAGAGCAGGATCCGGCCGTCCGAGCTTTTCACCTCATTCAGCACGGATTTCAGACGCTCCTCAAATTCACCCTGATACTTAGCGCCCGCAATCAGGGCGCCCATATCGAGAGAAAATATGGTTTTATCCTTCAGTCCATCTGGCACATCGCCTCGTACGATACGCTGGGCCAACCCCTCCGCGATGGCCGTCTTACCTACACCGGGCTCACCAATCAATACCGGGTTGTTCTTAGTCTTACGCGAAAGAATTCGGATGACATTCCGAATCTCCGTATCTCGACCTATGACGGGATCCAGTTTATGCTGTCTTGCGGCCTCGACCAGGTCCTGGCCATATTTCTTCAGCGCCTCGTAGGTCTCCTCCGGCGTATCGCTCGTCACACGGGTATTCCCCCGCACGTCCGCCAGGACCTTCAGAAACGCATCCTTCGTGATGGCATAATTCTTGAAGATATCCTGTACCGTGTAATCTCTGCTGTCCAACAGCGCAAGGAATAGATGTTCCACCGAGATGTACTCGTCATTCATGGATTTGGCTTTCTTGCTGCTGTCATTCAGCAGGCGATCCGTAGCCTGCGACACATAGATCTCTCCTGCCTTATGGCCGGGTCCGGAAACAGAACTGATCCGTGAAAGAGCCTGCTCGCATGCCTTCTGCATGCTGGATACATCCACTCCCATTCGGCTCAGGAGCGCCGCAATCAGGCTCTCATCCTGAATAAGCAACGCGTATAAAATATGAACGGGCTCCAACTGTACATGGCCATGGTCCGTTGCGATGGATTGCGCCACACGAATGGCATCCAATGACTTCTGTGTATAATTCTGACTCATTATAAGCCCTCCTTACTTCATTCAAACTGGACCTTTTCCAAGATCCATGATGATTATAGCACTTGCCAAATAATTTGTCAACACAATTATACAATTTTTTGTCAAATTATTGAGTTGCTCAAAAAACACCCTACAGAAATTCTGTAGGGTATTTAAGAGTCCAATACCGGCCCGTCTTGGGGCGGAAATAAATCCGGACGAGTCTTTCCATTCTTCGTGATCATCGTATAAATCAATTTCAGCTGATCGGTCACTGTTTCCTCTGAAAATGTACCCGAAGCCCCGATTGCATCATAGCCTTGTTCTTGCAGCGACTTGCCAAATTCCTTGAGTTCCTCCGGCAGTGTATCGTCATGCAGCATACAATAAATCAAATGACTGACTTCAAAATAACGAATATCGCTGGAAAGCTTCCATGTCTCATAGTTTTTGGGATTGGCCAGGCCATAAAATGGTGCAAACAAGGTAAGTAAGTGTTCATCCTCAGCAATCTCTTCCGAATACAAGCTCAGATACTGCTGAAAGCATTGCTGAAAAAACTGGTACATACTGCACCTCCTTTGCTCATACATATCATCACAATTCCTACTTATACTATACATTGAAATTGCAAAAAATGCAAGAACAAATGCGGAATTCATAGCAAGAAATTTGTTCAAACTTTCCTTTCCCGCTATGTTCTCAAATTTTTTCTATATTTTTGAAAAAAAAGATTGACATTCTCCGAGAAGAGTGATAGAATAAGACTCGGCTCTCTGAGAGAGCAAGAAATAAGGCCCGTTGGTCAAGCGGTTAAGACATCGCCCTTTCACGGCGGTAACGGGAGTTCGATTCTCCCACGGGTCATCCGGCGTCATAGCCAAGTGGTAAGGCAGAGGTCTGCAACACCTTCATCCCCAGTTCAAATCTGGGTGACGCCTTTCGTAGCCTCACAAGTGTGTGAGGTTTTTTTATACCCTATTTTACAATAAGAAGCGGCGTGCCGCAATACGCAGCACGCCGTACTTAGTTTATTACATCATACCGCCCATTCCGCCGTTACCTGCGGGCATAGCCGGTTCCGGAGCCGGATGATCTGCTACGACAGCCTCCGTTGTCAGCAGCGTTGCCGCCACAGAAGTCGCGTTCTGCAGAGCACTTCTCGTCACCTTAACAGGATCGATGATACCTTCTGCTACCATGTCCACATACTCCTCAGTCAGAGCGTTGAAACCGGTACCTGCCTTGGACTCCTTCAGCTTATTGACAACCACAGAGCCTTCCAGACCTGCATTGGCTACGATCTGACGCAGAGGAGCTTCCAGAGCCTTCACAATGATATTCGCACCGGTCTTCTCGTCGCCGCTCAGCTTATTTGCCTCTTCCTGCGTCGCCTTGATCGCATGGATATAAGCGCTTCCGCCGCCGCATACGATACCTTCCTCTACCGCTGCACGTGTTGCAGCCAGAGCATCCTCCATACGCAGCTTCTTCTCCTTCATCTCTGCCTCAGAAGCAGCGCCAACCTTAATCACAGCAACACCACCGGCCAGCTTCGCCAGACGCTCCTGCAGCTTCTCTCTATCAAAATCGGAGGTGGTCTCTGCGATCTGCGCTCTGATCTGCGCTACACGAGCCTTGATCTGAGCAGGATCTCCCATACCATCTACGATGATCGTGTTCTCCTTCTGTACCTTTACAGTCTTAGCACGACCCAGCATATCCATGGTCGCTTCCTTCAGCTCCAGGCCGACTTCCTGAGAAATCACGGTACCACCTGTCAGAATTGCGATATCTTCCAGCATCGCCTTTCTGCGATCACCGAATCCAGGCGCCTTAACAGCTACGCAATTGAAGGTGCCACGCAGCTTATTTACAACCAGCGTTGCCAATGCTTCACCTTCTACATCCTCCGCGATGATCAACAGCCGTCCACCCTGCTGTACGATCTGCTCCAGAATCGGCAGGATCTCCTGAATATTGCTGATCTTCTTATCAGTAATCAGAATATACGGATTATCCAGTACAGCTTCCATCTTATCCATATCGGTAGCCATGTATGCGGACAGATAACCACGATCGAACTGCATACCTTCTACCAGATCCAGCTCCGTATTCATGGTCTTGGACTCCTCTACAGTGATAACACCATCATTAGAGACCTTCTCCATCGCGTCAGCTACCATCGCGCCGACTTCCTCATCTCCAGCAGAGATAGCGGCAACCTGCGCAATATGATTCTTTCCAGAAACAGGTGTGCTGATCTCCTGGATCGACTTAACGGCTACTTCCGTCGCCTTCTGCATACCTCTTCTCAGAATAATGGAGTTAGCGCCTGCCGCGATATTCTTCAGGCCTTCCTGAATCATAGCCTGTGCCAGAACGGTCGCCGTCGTGGTACCATCACCCGCCACATCGTTAGTCTTGGTTGCCACTTCCTTCACGAGCTGAGCGCCCATATTCTCAAACGGATCCTCCAGCTCGATCTCCTTCGCGATAGTCACACCATCGTTGGTGATCAACGGAGTACCATACTTCTTATCCAGCACGACATTACGGCCCTTGGGGCCCAGTGTGATCTTAACGGTATCCGCCAGCAGATTTACGCCCTTCTCCAGTGCGTTTCTTGCGTCGGTTCCATGCATAATATCCTTAGACATATGAATCTTCCTCCCTTTTCTACTTCAATCAGTCTTCTACAATCGCCAGAATATCGCTCTGCTTCACGATGATATATTCGGTATCTTCAAGCTTCACGGTAGTTCCTGCGTACTTAGAATAAATCACTTTATCTCCAGGCTCTACTTCCATTTCTACTTCCTTGCCATCTACAAAACCACCAGGACCTACCGCGATGACTTCAGCTTCCTGAGGCTTTTCCTGAGACTGTGTTGTCAGGATAATACCGCCCTTTGTCGTCTCCATTGCTTCCAACTGCTTTACAACGACCTTATCGCCCAAAGGCACCAACTTCATATCCATTACCTCCTTGAATGCATTCAAACATGCTGTGTAAACTCTTTTGATCTTGTTAGCACTCCATACCATCGAGTGCTAACAGCATATAGTTTACTCATTTGGGCTCCTATAGGCAACTTCTGTTTTCTACCATTTGTTCTGGTTTCTTTTTATTTTCTTTCTTTTTCTCTTGTTTTCTTTCTTTTTCTTTTCTTTTCTAAATTTTTACGATTTCTTTCCGATATTCCCAGCCCCGTTCCCTGAGGTCCGTATTAACCAGAAAACGCGCATAGATGTCCGTAAATCGGACCTCTTCCGCCAATGTATACGCCGCTGATTCCGAAAGATCTTTGATCTGCCTGTGCGGCTGCGTCACGAGCGGCAGGCTGCTTTCTCGGCGAATTTTTCTCAATAATTCTGTGCCGCGAGACCCGATTCCCAGAATCCGCAGATACGCAGGTCCTTCTTCCCACCGCGCCCGTTCTCTAGTCTCCTGCGAGATCCCCAGGCACAGATTCATCAGGCCTCTCCGTATCCTGGACGCTGGATACCGCTTACAGACCAGGCTCTCTATCAAGGACTCCCAGGACCTGTCTTCTTCTGTCATTTTCAGTATTCGATACTCCAGACCCTCCCCTATCTCCGGCGTCTGGCGGATCTGATCCGGCGTCCATTCTGTCAAGCGCCAGTATAAAATCTCCCTCAGGAGGATATCCCCCCTGCAGTACGCGCCGCTTTCATAGATCTTCTCCCATGTCTGGGCCGCTGATGGCGGCATAGCCTCTCGCAGAATCCTGCCTTGACGCAGTGCATTCCGTATGGCACTGGCGGATGCGCCCGCACCGTCCGACCAGGCATCCTTATGCGCCGCCCCCAGACGGCGTACCATGATCACAGGGAAGTCACCTCTCCCCGCTCGTCGTAAGGCCTTCAAATACTCTATACCCAGAATTGATCCAGGCTGTTTCAAAATCTCCTCTGCCTGTGCAATGTACTGACTGGCCGCCTTCATACGGGACACACTGTAGCTTTCTCCTGCACGTAAAAACTGCTGCAGTTCCTGCCGAAATGCTGCTGGTTCCTGATCCAAAAGAACCGCCAGATCATACAATACATTCGTTTCTTCCGCTTCACACCCAAAAGAGAGAACGTCTGCTCCGGCAGCCAGCAGGAGTTTGATTCCCGCCGCCGCAAAGCTTTCCGCACCGCTCATGGCATAGAATGTGGGCATCTCGATGACCAGATCCGCTCCACCCATGATGGCCATACGCGTTCTCGTCCATTTATCCACAATGGCCGGTTCTCCTCGTTGGGTATAGTGTCCGCTCATCACGCATATCACTGCATCCGCACCGCTTTCCTCCCGCGCCTTCCGCATCTGATAGGCATGCCCGTTATGAAACGGATTATATTCACAAACAATTCCTAATACACGCATGGTCTCTCCTTAATTAATGAAGCTGTTGCCAAATAAGCAACAGCTTCTCTTCCTCGATTTCGATTTAACGGAATGGTTCCGAACGCAGCCATATACCGAATGCATGCTCCACCACAGGATATTTCTCTTCCAGTTCTGCATACGTATTATTATAATCCTCAGAACGCTTCGCAGACTCTACCTGTACCTTCCAGTACGGCTCGTCCTGTCCGATGTAATAAACTACATGATATCCTCCTGAAGACTCCAATACAGCGGTATCTCCCGGCTGACGGTTTTCGTCAAACAGCCAGTCGGTAATATCTCCTTCTCCCTTGGCCATCTGCTCATATAGTCCACCCTCGACACTAAGATCAGATTCCTCATCCGCCAAAGCCGCAAAGCTCTCCTCTGTCGCCTCGCCATCCTTCCACTCCTGAAGGATTTCTTCTGCACGCGTTTTGGCCTCTTCCATGGCCTCTTCGTCCTCGGTATCTTCTACTTCAATATAGATCTGCCGCATGTTTACTGTATTGTAATCATTACGATAAGCGGTATTTACCATGTAGACTGCATAGTATCCCGTGCCGTCCTCATTCTCCACCACGGCCACATCATCTACAGCCCGTTCCTCTGCAAACGCCCACTCTGCCAGATTGGCATCCACACTTTCCAATGAAGTACGGGACACGCCGATTCTCTCCGTATTATCCGTAAAATCTTCTTCCTCGCTGCTGCTGTCTTCGCTATCTGTGTTCTCCAACGCCTCTTCACGCAACAAAGCCCGAATCTTTCTGGAGTAATCTGCCGCACTTTCAATATCGCTGATGAAATCATCCGCTTCCGCCTTCGCCTCTTCCAACGTCTTGCCTTCTGAATCGTCAGTCGCATCTTCCTGGGCAAATTCATAGTACCGCAGATCCACATAGGTATATGTATCATACACGGAATTTTGATAATACTCTTCCAGATCTTCTTCTGTATATTCCGGACGAGCGCGAAGCGCTTCCTCATACTCCAGCGCCAACTGATAATCCATCTGTGTCTGACGCATCAGCTCTTCATTCATACCCAGCCCATATACATCCGCCAGATACCGGTTCAGCGTCATATTCGCACTATCAGCATATGTCTGCAGGGACTGCATCGTCCGCTCTACGGTCTCCACTCCTTCCTCAGAGATCGTAAAGCCCTCTTCATTAGCGGCTTGTACCAGCGTCTTAATGCCTCGCAGTGCAGATATCGCACTATCGCTTAGATAATCTGCCCAACTTTGCGTGTCGGAATAGTCCTGTCTATCCAGGGACTTTCCTGTATCAAATGGCGCATACCCTATCATCTGCGCATACGTATTATAGGTACTGATGGCCTGCTGAATGTAATAATAACTATACTCCGCAGAACTCACTTTCTCATTGCCGATCTCCAACGCTGTAACCATTCGTCTGGTAAATCCCGCATTCGCAAACACCAGCGCAATCACTACAATAATCGCCGCAAGAGACCCTCCCACGACAGCCAATACATGCTTAGTCCTTGGTTTTATCTTAGAATTCTGCATCTTCTGCAGTTTTCTTTTTCTTTTCTGCGCCTCTTGTTTGCGCTTCTCGAACTTGTTCTGTTCTTCGCTCATTCTATCATCCTCTCCAGCATTTTGAGAAATTCTATCATAGGTTTATGGCCAAAAGAAAAACGAATTCCGAATATTCCGTGGCATCATGGCCTATCCTCAAGAGAATACCACATTTTCCGGTGAAAATCAAGCCCTAATCCACCCAAATCCCCCAAAGGAACAGCATGATACCGCAGAGTATCCCCTGCAGGCACTTGGCCGCCAGATAGCGAGGGCCTGAAAAGGGGGTATGTTCCAGTACGGTGCAGGTCTGAGAGTATACGCACAGCCCTCCCATGCTGACGAGCGCGCCAGCGAGGGGAACCGACCATACCGGCGGCAGTTTCGCAAGCTGCACCGCCCCATTGGTCATCTCCAGCAGACTGCAGAGATAAGCCGCCCCCGGCCAGAGTCTGCCGCAAAGCCGAATCAGCACACAATACAGCATCATAAAACCGCCTACCATAATCATGACGGAGGCTGTTTCTGTTACACAGGATCCTAATTGCGCGCCAAAGCTCTCTTCGATTCGCTGACTGCCTCGTACGCGAAACGTCTCTCCACGTCCGCCTATTCTGAAGATACAACTGCAAAGCACGGCAGAAAGCAGATGCGTAATGAGAATTCGATAGCCAATGGCCGCGGATCCAAAGATCCCGATTCCAATCGTTCCCACCATGAACAGGGGGCCGGAATTATTACAGAAACTCATCAACCACTGCAATCTCTTCGCACTGATCCGCCCCTGACGATATAACACCTCTATACTCTTGGCTCCTCCCGGATATCCGGATAAGATTCCTGTCAGAAACACCGAAGGAACGGAGCCGCTTCCGCTGCCCAAGCCATTTTTCAAAAGCAATAGGATGCAGATCATAAATGGAAACTGTGCCGGCAGCACATTTTGAAACCATAGACGAAGCCCCTCGGAAGCACCATCCAGCGTGACCTGCGGAAAGATCAGCATGAAGACCGCCAACAATGCTGCCAGAACCATTCTGCCCATATAAAAATCCCCTGAATCATTCTATTACAGAAATATTCAGGGGAGTCCTCTTTTATGCTCTTCTCATCAGCGTAATCTTGATGGGCAGGCTGGAATGCCGCGCCTCCAAAGATACGTCCAAGATACATTCCAGCTTCGACGCATCATATTCATCCGTACGCAATGTAAACGAAGTTTCTGCCTTTGATTGGTACAAATTATTTAATGGTAAAAGACGGGTACGTCCCTCTTCCACGATCACGTGATCCGGTGTATACAGCTTCAGTCTGACCCATTGCTGCTGGCACAGTAGGCCGGTATCCATCACCGTGACCCGAATGACCTTAGGAGTTTGACCTTCAAAAAAGACCGAATCCTCTCCATAGTCGACAAGTACCTGAAAGGCCAGCGCTTCGTAATGGACCACATGGGATGACTGACCGGAAAGGAACCGAACGGGAATCTCCTTACTTTTTCCGCCTCCATTGATGAAGGGCAAATACTCTTCTTTCGCTGGACAAAACAGCGCGTCTGTCTGATAAAGAATCTCATATCCGCCAGGCGCAAACAGATCACACCCGGAAACGCCCAGGAAAATCGGTGTGATACGCATGAGCCGATCTGCCAGTTGCGTCACCGTATCTGGCACCCAAACTCCTCTGCTCGTCTTATCAATGCATAGTGTCGCAATCTTATCATTTAATGGCCTGGTCCACTTCTCCGGGATTTGAGACGCACCGCATAGAATCCCCAGAAGGGCTCCTAACGAGGCACCGGAACAATCCGTATCCTCGCCGCATCCGACTGCCAGGCACAACGCTTTTCCAAAATCCCCCTCGCCATATAGCCAGCCAAGGATTGCAAACGCGATATTCTCAGGCGCGTCAAATCCGGGCGCTCCCAGTTCCAGATCTTTCTCCCCAGGATCAATCTCTGAAATCTTACAGCTCTGAATGCCAAAAGTTCCCGGCACCAGATTATGTACCCGCTTCCTGGCCTCCCAGAAGTCCACACCTTCTCGATAACACGTCCGGGCTTCTTGTACCGCCCTGGCTACTGCACAATCGTCCGGAATATACGACAGAGCGATGTCCAGCAGTGTATCCGGGCAGCTCTCTACAAATGCGGCACTCTCCAAGGCTGCGAAGAAGATTTCTCCGCGTACTCCCTCATCCCCATGATCGACAATGCCATCCTCATAGGCATATCGGGCTGCGATCTCCGGATGTCCCGGCGCCAGACAGGCCCATATTTCCGAACGGATAAAACATCCGCAGGAATCTTTATAGACATTGTCCACCACGCCGGACATAGGAGGGACAATTCCCGCACGCAAATTCGCCTTCCCCATCCCATACTCTACCCAATTGGGAATCACATAAGACAACCAGTATTCTCCCAGGATCTGCGCGTTGACATTCCGACCATACTTCTCTACCGCCGACTGCCAGACGATCTGCAGATCCAGGTCATCATTCGGCGGAGGCCCTGCGGATAGATCCTGTTGGTAGTTATCAATCTGTACCTTCTGGCGCTTACCCTCAAAGGGCGCGCCCAAAACCCCGCCAATATTCTTGCCGGTCCAGCATCCCATTACCTTGTCTTTATACTGCGTAAACGAAAGTCTCATCCTTCACCCCCCGCCCTATGGCTGCTCTCTTATTTAGTTGTTCGAACGATTGACATTGAGCTCCTTACGGTTCTGCTGCAGAATCTGACGCTTCTGTTCCAGCCCTGCGTTAAAGCTCTGCACCCGCTGCTGATAATCCTTCATGATGCCCTCTACAGAGCCAGAGGTGAACTCGCCCATTCTCTTCATCTGCTCATCCACCTGCTGCAGCAGCTCATCCGCATACTCCTTCGCGCCGATCTTCATATCGCGCGCCACCTTCTTAGAGGCCTCCACGATCTCCTCAGCCTGCTGATAGGCACGCTTCGTGATCTCATGTTCATTGATCATATTGCCGCGTTCCTCCTCGGCCTGAGCGATCTTTTCCTCCGCTTCTTTCTGCGCGTCTGCCAAGATCCGGTTCTTCTCTTCCAGCACCCACTTGGACTGCTCAATCTCCGTAGGAAGACGCAGCCGGATCTCCTTTGTGATCTCCATGATCTCGTTCCGCTCCACCATCACCTTATCGCTGAAAGGAACGGACTTCGCCTGCTCCAAAATCTCATCGATCGATGCAAGCATATCCTCAATTTCCATCTGTCGATCCACTGCCATTTTCCTTACCTCCTAATATTTTCTCAATAATGTGAATGGATTCCTCTGGCACCAGGTGACTGATGTCGCCGCCGTGCCGCAATATATCCTTAACCACCGTAGAACTGATAAATGAATATTCCACATTGGTACAAAGGAAAATCGTTTCCATCTCGGGATACAGATTTCGATTCGCCTGCGCCATCTGCAGCTCATACTCGAAATCCGACACCGCTCGCAGGCCTCGCACCACTGTCCTGGCTTCCTGCTGTTTCAGAAAGTCCACCAACAGTCCATCAAAGGGAATGATATCCACATTGGACAGATGGCTGATCCCCGCCTGGATGATCTCGATCCGCTCCTCCAATGTAAACATGGGCTGCTTGGTCGCATTCATCAAAATACCGACAATTAAGCGATCCGCCAGCTTCGCTCCCCGCTCGATGATGTCCACATGGCCCTTGGTCAGCGGATCAAAGCTGCCCGGATATACAAACTTGATCACTCACATTCTCCTCGTTCCCGCGTTAGCAGCGTGAACTTTGTCATACGGTAGATCTTTGTCTTGATCACCCGAAACGACGCCGGTACGCAAAACTCCGTGTCCGCCGCAGATTCCACTACAATCTTTCCACCTTCTGCTAACAACCCTTTTTCCGCGATGGCGCTGACAGACTGCTCCTCATATCCCTTATGATAGGGGGGATCCAGAAAAATCAGATCAAATGTCTCTCCCTCCGCTGCCAACCGGCCTATCGCTTGTTCTGCGGTCTCTTCCAGCAAACGGGCATTCTGCGCGAGTCTGGTCTTCTCCATGTTCTTTTGAATACAGACTGCGGCCTTATGACCTGCTTCCACAAAGACTGCTTTCTGAGCCCCCCGCGAAAGTGCCTCCAGGCCTGCGGCTCCGCTGCCTGCAAACAGATCCAGAAAACGACTGCCTGGTATGTCAAACTGAATACTGGAAAAAATAGCTTCTTTCCGACTATCCGCTGTCGGTCTCGTATCCAATCCCTCCGGAACCAACAGGGAAATCCCTCTGGCGGATCCAGCGATGATTCTGGGCATGCATTCTGCCTCCTGTCTCTTTCGCATATTTTGCTCATTTTCATTTTATCGAATTTTAGAAAAATGTCAAGGCTTTTCTGCGGAAAGATGGGCCAGAACACAAAAAATTCGGTTTTGTTTCCACCTTTTGTAAAATAAAAAGCCCATGAGATCCTTTTGATCTCATAGGCCCTTCACGCTACGATCATCATAGCGCAAGAATTCTAAAGGAGAAGATTGATTAAACAGTATTTACGTATACGTTCATACTATAGAATCCGTCCTCGCAATGCTTCGCAGATCACTGCAAATCCAGTGTCATTGGGATGTAGACGCTCGTCCCAGTACAGATCGTTACAGTGAGGACTGACTTTTTCACCATCAATATAGGCCACGCCTCGTCGTTTCGCCTCTTCTTTTAATAACGAAACAATCCGGCGGAAGGGTCTTCCGATCTCTTCCTTCTGTTGATCCCCCCGCCAAAAGGGAGAAATCAGACGAATCTGATCGGCCAGGAATCTCTCCTGTGCGCAGTCCAGACATTCCCGTACCTGTGCCTGATAGGCATCCCAGGACACATCGGCTGGTCCCGTATCGTTTGTTCCCAATAACAAGACCAGCAGATCGGGGTGCCAATCCCCATATGTAAAGTCCCGACAGATATCCTTATATCCACAGCCACCCACTCCCTGGTTGATAATCTCATACTTCCAGGTTCTCCCCAGAATCCCCACCAGGGTCTGCGAAGGATGCAGCGCGTGCATGCCCTGGGAAATCGAATCACCCAGCCATAGAATCCGACCCGAATACGCTGTTTTCTCTATGGGTTTCAACCCCTCCGAGAAGGCTGAGAAGGCCAGTTCCGCCGTAAAGGGCAGATAGATTGTCACCTCCTGTTCCGTGCCACCGTCCAGTAACGAAAACACAACCCGTCCCTCCAGATCCTGTGTCGGCCGTGTGATGGAATCTGTCAATCTTTCACCTTCGTACAGGTCAAATGTCATCTTCTCTCCGCATATCGACAGTACATGGTAGGAAAAGGAAATCTGCGCCTGATCCGTGACAAAGCGCATCGTCGTCCCTGCGATCCCATGCGCCCGGGCAGCTCGTACCATGCCTATCTGATCCCAGTGCGCAAGCTGCGCCTGGGTGAATCTTCGGGGCACCAGGCCATAGGGTGTCTCCTCGACCTCGATACATCCATGAAATAAAGTCGCTTCTTCTCTCATTCTCTTATCCTTTCACCGCGCCGATCATGACGCCCTTCACGAAGAAACGCTGCAGGAAGGGATACACGCACAGAATCGGCACCGTAGATACCACGATCGTGGCATATTTCAGATTTTCTGCGTAAGCGAATGTGGTATCCGTCGCGCTTTGCAAAGCTTCATTCTGATTCTGCAGCAGGATCTCCCGCAGTACAACCTGCAGCGGGAAAAGTTCACGATCCCGCAGATAGATCAGGGCCCGCATGTAGGAATTCCAGTGTCCCACACCATAGTACAATCCGACGACAGCAATGGAGGGTACCGCCAGGGGGACGAAAATGCGAAACAGAATCACAAACTCATTAGCCCCGTCAATCTTCGCAGATTCCTCCAGACTTGCTGGAATGTTTGAAAAAAAGGTACGCATGATGATCAGGTTATAGACGCTCATGGCATAGGGGAGTATGACCGCCCAGCGGTTATCATAGATGCCCAGCGAACGATTGATCAGAAATTCCGGTACCATGCCGCCTCTAAAGAACATGGTAAAAGTAATGAGCAGCATCATGACGCCTACCCCAGGCACATTTTTCCTGGAAAGAGCATAAGCTCCCAGGATCGTCAGGATCAGATTGATGGCCGTTCCCACGATCACATAAAACAGCGTATTCTTATATCCTACAAAAATCATTCTGTTCTGCATCACCAGGCCATAGGTTTCCGCCTGAAATCCTTTCGGCCACAGAAGCAGGCCGCCGGACCGCAGCACCTCATTCGGATCGCTGAACGAAGCGGCCAGTACATAGATGCAGGGGTATAGCGTGATGACCACCATAAAAAGCAAGAAGATATGATTTCCCACGTCAAAAATCTTCTGACCGGTGGTTCGTTTAATCACCATTCCCATTTCAATCCCTCCTTACCAAAGACTGGTTTCCGTCAGCATCTTGCTGATCTTATTCGCGGATACCAGCAAAATGAAGTTTACGACTGAATTAAACAGATCCACCGCAGTGGAGAAGCTGTATTCAGACTCCAGAAGACCTCGGCGGTACACATATGAGGAAATCACGTCCGCCGTCTCATAGGTCGTAGGCTGATACAACAGCAGGATTTTTTCGACCCCTACATTCATCATCTGCCCGATCTTCATGATGAGCAGGATGATGATCGTGGGCGTGATAGAAGGTAAAGTCACATGCAGCATCTGTTTCCAGCGTCCCGCTCCGTCAATTACCGCCGCCTCATAGAGTTCCGCGTCCACGCCGGCTAATGCCGCCAGATAGATGATCGAGCCCCAGCCGATTTCCTGCCAGATCGCGGACAGGATATATACGGTCCTAAACCACTCCGGTTCCACCAAAAATTGTATGCTCTCACCGCCAAAGGCTTCTATGATTGTATTGATCAGGCCATCGCTGCTCGTGAAATCAATGACCAATCCTGCCACAACCACCATGGAAATAAAGTGTGGCAGATACGTGATGGACTGTACGACTTTCTTAAAGCGCATATTCCGCACTTCATTCAGAAGAAGCGCCAGTACGATCGGCGCCGGGAAGGTGAAGATCAGTCCATACAGATTGATAATCAGGGTGTTGCCAAAGGTTCTGGCGAAGTAAAAGCTCTGAAAATAGGCCTCAAAATGCTTCAGGCCCACCCAGGGCGTATTGAAAATATTCTCCCAGAAGGTATAGCGAATACTGTAATCCTTAAATGCGATCAGTACGCCCACCATTGGGAAGTAATGAAAAATCAGATAATATAACATGACCGGCAGCAGCATGAGATACACATACCGATGTTGTACCATCTTAACCCATACTTTCTTTTTCTGCGTCCGGTTCCGTGGGACTGCCGCTTGACGCCCCATCCTGACCCACCGTCCTTTCTCAATACATGGACGCGGCAGGCCGCCATAAAGGCCTGCCGCGTCTCTCTTGTATACGATTATGCCTTCTCCATATACCGCTCATAAGCGGTCTGATACACGTCTAAGATATCCTGAATGCCTAATGATTCCAGTCTGGGGATCACAACGGTATCGATCTCATCAATCGAGAGCTTACCGATGGCCAGGCTGCCCAGTACCTCATCCACATAGGTATTCACATCTGTCAGCTTAGAGGTAATCGAACTCATCTCTTCTTCCGTCAGCGTAAACGGCGGCAGAATCTCTGAGGTTTCCGGAATATTCGAGGAATAGGTCTCGAAGGCATTGAGCTCATCCTCTGTCTTCTGGCAATACAGCGCATCCATGGTCACATTGACCGGCCACTGGCTGCCGCCGGGCGCATAAAGAAGCTGCATCTGATTCTGCGGTCTTCCCTGCGGATCATTGGTCAGGGCCTCTGTATAATGTGGCTTACCGTCTTCACCAATCTCATACGAGACTCCTTCCACACCCAGGTTAAACAGGATTTCTCCCTCTGGACTATAGACGTAATCCATCCACATCATACTCTTTTCTATGTTTTCGTTCACCGTAGTAATGCAGACCGTCTGCTGCGTCTTATAGATATTGGTAATCGTGTTATCATAAGTATATCCGGGGCGGTTATCCGGTCCATTCATCACCGCGATTGGCACGAAATGCGCCCCCTCTACGTTCTTATTGAACTTATCGATTCGAGAAGCAATACCATATGCAACGCCCGCCTCTTCCGAGATGAACTTCGACTCCCATTTCGTCGTATCGTTCGTCAGGAAATCCGGATCGATCAGGCCTTCAGCGTACAACTTCGCGATATATGCCATACCTTCCTTAAACTCGTCCGTCAGGATTCCATGCGTCACTGCGCCATCCTTCAACTGGAACCCAAAATGGGATCCGAAGCACCACAGCAAATTATACACCAGAAAGTCCGAACTGCCTCGGCCACTGAAGACTTCATCCTTCTCTCCATTGCCGTTCACGTCGTTCTCCTGCCATGCCTTCAGCACTTCATACAGCTCATCCGTATTCTGGGGAATATCCATCCCCACATCCTCACACCAATCCTCGCGAATCATAAAGCCCCGATAGACACGGGTCCGAATATCCAGGTTCAACGAGGGAAAGAAATAGATTCCTCCGTTATCGTCCGCCAACTGTTTATACAGATCCGGATTCTCATCCAGGATTCCCTTGAAATTCGGCGCATACTCCATATACGGAGATATGTCGATGATCACATCATCCTGCACATACTTAATCGCCTCTTTCCCTTCAGATCCGATGTTATTGCGGATCAGATCCGGCAGATCCCGGGTAGCCAGCATCAGATTGAACGCCTCCGTATCCTGTCCGGATCCCGCATGCTCCCATTCAATATGAATGCCTGTTCTCTCCTCCATCTCCTGGAATGCCAGAATATCATTGAAATCTTTGATATCATTGGCAATCGTGTCCCCCATGGTAGACCAGATTTTCAATGTCAGCGGATTGGATTCATCCGCGATGGGATAATTGCCGATCATGGCCTTAAGATCCTCTTGGCTCTCACTTTCCGCCCCCTGACTCTCCTCGTCTGCCGAGCCATCAGCGCAGCCCGAGAACATCCCGATGAGCAGGATCGCCACCATCAGCAGTGCGATGATTGAACGCTTTTTCATAGTACTTTCCTCCTTCATTGCATTCACGGCTATAGTTTCGTGCCGTGTGGTTTGACCCTATTACACCACGGGATGTATTCTCTTGTAAATCTGCAAGACTTCCGCTCATCTGCGTTCGTTTACAATTTGCATCTACATATTTTGAAAGCATCTGCACCATGTAACCTACTTCTGGTGCAGCTGTTCCCGATAAGTTCCCGGCGTGATTGATTCATACCGCTTGAACGTCCGAATGAAGGAATTCGAGCTATTGTATCCTACTCGTTCCGCGATCTCCTGGATTGAAATATCTTCCCGCAGCAGCTCTTTGGCTTTCTGAATTCGCAGTCGGCACAGGTAATCCGCAAAGTTCATTCCTGTCTGATCCTTAAAATATCGGCTCAGATACGGTCCGGACAGGTGAAACGAATCCGCCAGGAGCGCTAAGGATAGGTTCGAATCCATATAGTTTTCCTCCAAATACTGCAAAATCTGAAGACGCAGCTGTATATTCCCGCTCTCCTGGTTGATCTCGATCTGATGGCAGATATTAGTGATTGCATCCAGCAACTGTCCGCGCAGATTCTGCATATTGCCCTGTCTGAGCATCGTATCCAGCATCTGTGTCACCAGGCCGGACAGATTATATTCGATCCCCGTATCATTCAGCACCTTGAGCACCGTCCCCAACATGTTGAACATCATACAGTATCCGATCTGCACAGGAAGCTGACGTTTCTCCATGTTTTCCTCAAATACGGCCTCTGCGATTCGCAGCGCTTCCCGCGTATTTCCCTGTTTCATACGGTTGATGAGCTGTGTCTCCCGATCAATCGGATAATAATACCGATTCCCCTTTAACAGGTCGTCGGAATGGTATACGGATACGTTGCCCTGCCCATAGAGAAACCGTTGATTGAGCGCCCATTTCGCCTGTTCGCAGGAATTCATGATCGAAGTGATTCCCCGTGTGACCTCTCCCACGCCGATACTGACCTCGATATTGAGCACTTTAGCCACAAATTGATAGAATTGGTGCAGCAGTTCATCCAGTCTCTCCGCCAGGGACGCAACCGTCCCTCGAAAACAGAGAATGAAGCTGACTTCCTTGTGCGCCGGCACATCCAAGACCACGGCGTCATTTTCCATGATCTCCCGAAACACATTTTGCAGCGCGAAGTTTACCAGGCTCAGATTTTTCTCATCTTCCTGCGTAAATCGGGAATAATCTTCTACCCGAGTGATGACGACCGCAAAATTTTCACTAGGAAAATGAATGTCCAGTAGTTCTTCCATGGAGGCTACGCTCTCCTGGGATCGATACCGTCCCGCCAGAAGATTGGCGGCAAAGCTATAGCGCATGCTGGGAATCTGCTTTTCCATCGACTGCATCAGCGAACGATTCTGTGTAAACAGCGCATCCAACTGATCAATCACCTTTCCAAACTCTTCGTAAGCCTGCCGCTTATCCTCCAACGTTCCCGATTCCGCATATTCGAGCAGCTGCACAATGGGCTGATAATTGCGCCTGCTCAGCCAGAAGCTTCCGATGACACCAAATAAAATACAAAACAGGAGAATCAAGATGAAATTCGTCCGCATCATCGCTACGCTGGATAACACGTCGGACATCGCCATCACCGTGATATACTGCAGCGGCAAAATATCCGATGTCACTGACGTGATCAGATAGGCTCTGCCGTCGATCTCCTGTTCCATCTGCAGTTCCTGCCCTTGAACGGCAGCCGAAAACTGCGGCAGATAGGCCTCGCCTTCTTCGCTGGACGCATAGAGCAGGTTTCCCTCGATATCCAGAATATAATCATACTGTTCCATCTTCTCGGAGGGTGTGGAAAACATGGGGAGAATCGTCTCCCAATCCACGAACATCAAAACCGTACCTCGATTACTATTCTCGTTCATCGGTATACTGCTCTTATACAGCAGATAATTCCTAAGTCCATCCTGCGTGGAGACACGACTATAATCCTGGCCGCCCTCAGTCAGCCAGCCGATCAGACTTTCCTGATTCCTATCATCCATTGGATACTTCTGATAAAAAAGCTCCACATCGTAATAACTGCTGGCACTCAGAAATTCCTGTGTGTTATGAAAATAGATCAGAATTTCCTCCGGGAATTGTTCCGAGGTATTCAGCGCCATCATCTCATTTAACACTTGCCACCTGGCATACTGCCATTCCACCGGATCCTGTTCAAACATGATGCGCCGCACATCCTGATTGCTCCCGATCTGAATCGCCACTTCCTTTAATTCCGAAAACTCCCGGTCGATCAGCTCATTGGTCTGTACAACGCCCAGATAACTCGTCTCTCTGGCCTCTTCCGTGAGAACCTGGGTGTTGTACCACATCATAAAGAGACTGACGATGAATAGCGGCAGAATGAGTACTAGCAGATAGGATACCCAGAAGCGCTGAAAGGTTTTTTGTCGAAATATTTTCATGGCTTTTTCTCCGATTTCCCGAAATTTTATCCCCTGTTATTATATCCTTTTTGCTTTTCGCTTGGCAAGAATCAGATTTGCTTCTTTTTTTCCGCGCCCCTTTCGAAAAACTCCCCTCCGTCATCCCGGACGGAAGGGAGTTGGCAACGCTGCTCTTTTAATCCATCATCTGGCCGCCATTGATCTGGACGACTTCCCCCACCAGATAGCTGGCCTTCTCGCTGACGAGAAATTCCAGCACGTTTGCGACTTCCTGCGGATCTCCCAGACGTCCTGCTGGGATATCCTTCTTCCAAGATTCCACGATCTCCCGGGCGGTAGCGCTGTGGAACGGCGTGTCGATGGTTCCCGGAGAGATCAGATTAACCCGAATGCCTGCGCCAATCAACTCCTTGGCCAGGCCCTTGGACCACCCCAGAACCGCCGCCTTCGAAGCCGCATAGACGGAAGCTCCCGGGCCACCGCCGTTATAGGCCGCGATCGAGGTAATGTTGATGATAGAAGCATTTCCATGTTCCGCGCCAGCTTTCTTAAGCGCGGGTACCGCTGCTCTTGTGACATAAAAGGCGCTGGTCATGTTCAGATCCATGACATGATTATAAAACTCCGTACTCATCTCATCGATCTTACTCCGGCCACCAAGCCCTCCCGCGTTGTTGATCAGCACATCGATCCGTCCAAAGTCCGCCAGGCACTGCGCTACGATCTCATTGACCCTTGTCTCGTCGGTGACATCTCCCGGATAGAAGGCCGCTCGCACGCCCGCATCCTCTAGCTCCGCTAAAAGCTTTTCTCCATGCTCCGCGTTATAATCGTTGAAGGCGACGGCATATCCGTTCCGCCCAAATAGTTTGCAGGTACACCATCCAATGCCGCTGGCGGCTCCTGTGATCAATAACACTTTCTGACTCATTGTTCTGTCTCCTTTGCGTCTATTTTAGGGGCCTTCGTTTCCCAGCGCCCCGCCTGGGTCATGATAATGGTTCTCTCCGGACTCCACTGCACCCGTTCTTCTCCAATCCGAACACTATATCCATTTTGTGTACTCTCTATCCAAACCAGGACTTCTTTCGCTTCCTCTCCGCCCGGTATCAACACATTGATGAATGTCATCTGCGTTGCCGGCAGTTTGTTCTCCTGACACAGCGTATAGAGCCTGGTGCATACGATATTATCCGGTTCCTGACTCGTGACATTGGCTTCATTGCGCATCAGCAGGATCCCATATCGGAGTTCCTGTTCGCCTGGATAGATCCTCAGCCAGGACGCGGCGTTCTCAATCCGATAGTATTCGCCCATGTTGACAGGCTGTGTATCGCTGTGCAGAAGCCAGGTGTAGGTATGTGGCAACATGGAAGATATCGTATCCGCAATCAAAATCCAGCCCTTATGTGTAGAAAAGATTTCTCTTCTCACCTGCCTCATCCTCAATTCCGGTGCATAGAGTTTTGCCGTATCCGCGCAAAAATAAAATCCCTTTTCACAGGTATCCATGGCGAGTACCTTGGGCGTCTGATCCTTCCCCAGTCGCCTGTGTGCGTCGTATCCGCCGTCACCGCAGTATCCCTGCCCATCCACCAGGACGACGTTATGGTGTTCCGTTTTCTTGTCTCCGGAATATCCTTCATCCACAACCAGGTAATCCCTTCCTCGAATCATCAGAAAACTACCGGCATCCGGATGATGGTGTCCCAGCGCCAGAACCCCTTTGGGCTCCTCGTCTCCGTGTCCGATCCTCCATTGTTTCCAACCGCCCCCGGGCGCACACTGACAGGCAAACGCCACGCTCTCTTTGTCCCAGGATGTTCTATGGGAGAACAAACCCAGATCAGCAAAGTACCGCCAGGCAGGCAGCTCTTCCAAAGGCTTTGCCACTACAGTCGGATCGTACCAGAGGTATTCCAAGAAGGCTTCCGGCAAAATTCCCGGTTTCACACCGCTCTCGTACCCCTCCTGATACAGATGCTCTGTCAGCACCTCCTCCGCCAGCGTCATGGCATACCCGTTACGATACTCGCTGGCTACTTTATAATATAGACAGGGGATATGTCCGCTCAGGCGGTCATGACAGTCACCGAAATTAAAGTTATGCACTCGATCCGGCCCCAGCATGTACAGCCGATAGAAAAAGGTGTTGCGCAGAAAATCCGATGTCTGGAACCAGTCGATTCCCTCCTGCTGCCTGCTAAGTTCCGCATATAGAAACAGCCATACCACACCGTAACGCCAGTATACGACCCCTTCATAATCGCTGCCGTCCTCCGGTAAGAGCGCGTATACTCTCTCAAAATTCTCCCGGCATCTCTGTATCCATTCCCCCGCGGGCGCATACGTATCTCGGATGGCATACCCGGCCACCGCCAACCCCGTATAATCAATCCAGTTATGATTCTGCCAGTATTCGTAGGCCCAGTCCTTTCCTTCTTTCGCGTGCTGGTACATCCGCTCGCCCTGCAGGATCAGCTTCTCCAGCAGTTTCCGACGATCCTGCGCCGACAAGTCTTCTCCAATCCAATTATAGGCAAGGCCGTAACCAAAGAGGAGCCAGGCGGCACTCAAATCCACATCCACCTTGACCGCCCTTCCCCAATGGGGATATTCGACTCCCGCAAAGATCCATCGGCGCGCTTCCCACAAGTAGCGCTTCTGTCCCGTCAGCTTATACAGGAAGGCTAGGTTGGCCGCGGCCATCCCATAATAGGTAATGCTCGCAAGCGGATGTTCCTGGGGAAGCTCCTGCTTTTCATACCGCTCACATTCTGCCGCCAACCGTGCGAAATGACGTTTTCGTACACTCGCCTTCTCTTTTCTCAATGGTTCCCAATCGGTCACATACAGATATTTCATGTCTTCGTCCCTTTCTGTGTAAACTTCCATGTCTGCTCAAAGGCTGGTTCCTCTTCCCGACTGCGAACCAACAGGCTTACACGGTTTCTCTCCTTGCTCGGCGGATTATCCGGGCTCTCACAGATCCAGAGTTCCTGATCTTTTAGAACGAGATGCTGTTCCCCTTCTACCCCCTCCGCAAACTCCCAGTGCAGACAGAGTTCTTCTTTTGCACGCACCCTCCTGGGGTTGTGCAGATAGACCTATCCATTCTCAAGATATCCCAGCTCTCCCGATTCCGTCTCCGGCATGTCCAAAATACATCCATCCAAATGCAGGAGGAAGTCCCAGGTGTGTCTCTGTTTTTGCGGATTTTCTATGCGAAACGTGTCGTGAAACACATCGTCCTCCAACCGCAGCTTCCGAACGAAATGAATGCCGGGATAGGCCTCCGGCGCCCTAGCGCTGATCTCTCTCCCATCAAAGGAAAGTAATTGCCCCGGATCCGTCGTCGGATGATTCTTCCCATCCATGACCACAGTGTTGTGTGAAACGCTCGTTCTGTGAAACTCCGCGCACAATTTCGCGGCATATCCGCAGTTGGAAAGATCATGGCTGACTCGCTGACCAAAGGCCCGAATCTCCACATTCATCTTGTCAGGGTGCGCGTGGCTGGCGGTACAATGTCCGAATTTATAGAATACTTCCACGCGCTTTGTCTTCAGAGTGGCAAACTGAGAGGCCTCAAACACATAGGAATGCTGGAAATACGGGATCTTCTCTATTTCCGCCTCCTCCGCTTCCTGCGCGTACAAAAGCCATTCCAGACTCGTATCCCCTGCGTACGTAGGGTAGGACAACGGCACCGCCACCCTCTGGATCGGTAACTGGCGAATCTTTGCCGAGAGCGCTGCCAAATGCCTGCCCTTCTCCGCATCCTCCCGGAAAATTCTGGCTCCCATTTCATAGATAAAGGAATAGGTTTTCAGGTTCAGATTGGGCCATCCATCATTGGGATTCGGCAGCTCCCCATTCGAGAAGGCATACTGGCACGGCGCGATCAGCATGCCGTAGATGCGCTCTGTCACCTCTTGCGGAATCTCCTGCCCGTAGAAGCGGGCAAATAACAGCGTGTTCATGAACGCCTCCAGCGTGAAGAAATGGTAATGTATCGACCCTTCATACCAAAATCCGCTGGCTGTGACGCCTCCACCCCGCACCTGATCCGACAGACCGAAGGGTCGGCTAAAGGCTCTCTGGATCAGGTCGTCCTGTCCGGTCATGAGGCCTGCCGTACCGACGGCCGCATTGATCCAACAGGGAATGTTGTGAATCCTGCGTTTCTGGACGTCAAGAAAATACGCGCAGGGCAGCAGGAACCACGCCTTGACCTGCTCCAGAAACTGCGTCGGCAGATCTTCCATCAGCAGCGCAAGTCCCGTGCAGATCTTCACCAGGAAGATCGCCTCATTGAGAGCCTGCGGCGTGATCTTTCCATTTCCCGAAGGCCAGGTATGACGTCCATGTTCGCAGAACCGATACCAGTTCTCTGCATAGAAACCGACCACTCGCTGAAAATACGCCAGATACTCATCCTCCCTCGTAATCCGGTACAGCACCGCCGCGCCGAGTGCCGACATCACCGCGTCGTATCGATACAGATATACCCAGGCGCCGTCATATTCCGGCCCCTCCATAATCTTTCCGCAGTGCGGGCAACGATGATGATGTGGATCCTGCGGATTGATCTCCAGGAAACTTCCGCATTCCGAACAGAAATACGCATGTCCCCATCCACTTTCCACTTCAGGATCATCCTGAAAGTGCTCCATAAAATCACCCACCGTCTTCCTCATCTCTTCGACGAGCTGTTTTCCTTCTTTTTGCGCAGCCCTTCTCTGAAAAGCCTCTACATCATCGATCCATTCCATCGTCCGTTCCTCCTATGCCATCGTCTCTAACATATCTTCCGTGACTTCATACATCAATTTCCCATGGTCCAGATATTCCCGCAATACGTCCAGCATCACATCGGCCATGCGCAACACTTCCTCCGCCGCAAAGCCCGCGATATGCGGTGTACAGAATACATTGGACATCGCCAGAAACTCTGATTTCGCCTGCTCTGGCCAAGTCACATCCAGTACTGCCGTCCTATCCGGCTCTTCTTTCAGAGCTCGAATCAGATCCTCTTCCACCACCTGCGCGCCGCGACCCGAATTGATAAACGCCGCGTTCGGCTTCATCCGTGAGAACAGTGAATAGTCCAGCATATGTACAGTCTGCGGATTGTTGGCCAGATGATTGGAAATAGTCTGGCATCTGCTGAAAATCTCTTCCAGCGAATAGGTCCGCTCGATCTGCAATCTCTTTGCCTTTTCCTCTGACAAAAACGGATCAAACACCATGACTTCTGCATCATATTCCCGCAGCATTTCGATGACACGAGAACCGATCATCCCGGCTCCCAGGATCCCTACCTTCGTATGATACGTACCTGGAAATTCCTTCAGAATCTGCCAATGTGCTTCGTCGTACTCTTTTTCTTGATAGACGGCGAGGGATCTGTAAAATCCCTTATTGGCATGAATGATGGCGCTCACTGTCCATTCCGCTACAGGAATACTCATCACCCCCCAGGCACTGGCAATGCGTACTCCTCGGTGCAAATACAACCTGGCAAATTTCTGCACAGATCCTGCCACATAAATCAGCAGCTTCAGGTTGGGAAAATACTCCGCAATCTCCGCTTCCGACAGTCTGGGCATTTCCCACGTGGCAATCATGACCTCTGTCTCCCGTAGAAAACCCCGATGCTTCTGCAGATTGTCCCGGCAAATCAACTCCGGACATAGATCTAATACTCTTTCATATTGTTCTCGCCTGCCCGCCCCAAAGACATAGCGAATCCGAAAGCCATCCGGATTCGCGAGAAAAACACCTTTTATTTTACTGTGCCCCATATCCTTTCCCCTCTCTCGGTTGATACTGCTATTATCCGCGATCTCCTCTCGAGATGCAATCCACAATCCTTAATCTCCATCTTCATTTCTTTTCATCTTCCTTGACTTTTCCCCTTTCTTCCTTTATATTGAGCTAAAAAGGAAAGGATGTGTTACGAATGCAATATCATTGGTCCGTATTTACGAAACCCTGGAAACATAGGGAGGCTCATACTCTCGCTGAACATGTCGCGAATCTTGACTTTGATGGCATCGAGCTCCCGGTGCGACCAGGTTTTCAAGTAGAACCTGACCACGCAGAACGCGAGTTGCCTCAATTCGCGCGCGTGATGCGAGCGCATGGGCTTTCCATTACTTCTGTGGCGAGCACTATTGCAGAACCCGTCTTTGCCGGCTGCCAGGCTGCGGAAATTCCACTGATCCGCATCATGATCGCAGGGGACCCTGCCCTGTCCTGGCAGGAAAATCTCGCCCATGCGCAGCAGGAACTCGACACGGCGCTTCCGCTCTGCGAGAAATATGGCGTCTCCGTCGGTGTTCAGCATCATTACGGTTTCAGTATTTTTCATCCTATGGAGCTGAAGGTCCTGTTAGCTCGCTATGATCCGCGCTGGATCGGCGGCGTCTGGGATGCTGCCCATTCCGCGCTGGCCGGCGAGCCCCCCAAAAAAGCGCTGGACATTCTGGGAGACCATCTGCTTCTCGTCAATCTCAAAAATGCGTACATGCGCCGTATCAATGGTCCCGAAGCCGCCCAGGCCCTCTACAAGCCCTATTTCACGACCGGCTCGCAAGGCGCCTCCTCCTGGCACGAGGTTGCCGACGCATTGCGCTTGAAAAAATACGCCGGTCCCATCTGTATGTGCGCTGAATATACAGATATTGCCAACACTGATTACTACATCGCGCAGGATCTGCAGTACGCAAAATCCATTTTTGAAGCAGAATCCTCCCCTTCGTGCTGACGACAATGGATTCACTTCAAAAATAGCAGCTTGAGGAACTGCGCACAAAATGTGCATCGTGGATGCGCGACATCTCCATCCCCGCGAGACTTAAAATGGAAGAATTTTACAGAATTATACGCAATCCTGCGAAGAGACTCTCCTGAATTGCATTTTTGCGTATAATTCTGAGGGGCATCTCCGTCCCCACGAAGCATGAAATGGAAGAATTTTACAGAATAATACGCAATCCTGCGAAGAGACTCTACTGAATTTCATTTTTGCGTATAATTCTGAGGGGCATCTCCGTCCCCATGAGACTGGAAA
>DBQQ01000033.1:0-447 GCA_002305315.1 Clostridiales bacterium UBA1390 | reverse complement strand
GCGAAGAGACTCTACTGAATTTCACTTTTGCGTATAATTCTGAGGGGCGTCTCCGTCCCCGCAATGTATTTTATACCTCTTCTCCGTCCCTTTACTTTATTTCCAGGCACGACAAAAAGGCGTCCGATGCGGCGCCTTTTTAAATTTTCGGAAGGAGTTTGTCGGGGAAGAGAAGGTGGAACGCCTTCTGCGGCGCGACTTTCCCGAAGGAGATAAGCTGCAGCACGATCTCGCGCAGATCGATGCAGGCGCGCTTCTTTTCGGGATCATGAGAATCCGTCACGTAATGCTCCTTCGTGATGAGAAGGTTCTTCTTCTCTTGAATCCCCTCCGCGGCGTAATCTTCCAGCTTGCGTTTCTGATTCTGGGCGTACTGTTCATCATCCAGCATACCCATGTGCTCGTGGAAATCCTGCGAATCTAGAAAATAGAAGTCTACCCAATAAG
>DBQQ01000016.1:104822-153367 GCA_002305315.1 Clostridiales bacterium UBA1390 | reverse complement strand
TCTTCTCTTTGTCAACTCTTTTTTTCATCTTTTTCGATGTTTTTTTCGAGTTGACCGCCTTTTGGGTTCCCCCGTTTCAGGCGCGAGTTATAGTATACCACTTCCTCCTACCCTTTGTCAACTCTTTTTTTCAAAAAATAGGCAAAAGTTTTCACCCGTTTCCGCGTATCTTCTGTCGAAGTTCTACCGCAAGCTGGTCCGGTCGATTGATCCATTCCCTGGTTCCCGCTTCTCGAAGCTGGCCTAATGTGCGATATCCCCATGTGACGCCAATAAAATCCACTCCCGCATTTTGTGCTGTCAGCGCATCTTCTGGAGAATCTCCCAGATAGACTGTTTCTTCCGGACCCACGCCCAGCCTGCGCATGAGCTGATTCAACCCCGCGGGATCTGGCTTTCGGGGAATCCCCGGCTGCTCTCCCTGCGCCATGTCGATTCGATCTCCAAAGTAAATTCGGCTGAGTGCACACACCGCCTGATGAAATTTATTGGATAGGATCCCTGTTTGAATGCCCATCTCATGCAGGCAATCCAGCATATTCAGGATACCGTCATAAGGCCTCGTCCGATCCTGCATGTGTTTCTGATAATATTCCTGAAAGTATTTTAGGCACGCAGCCTCTGTAGAAGCATCCGTTCCCAAAGGTACCGCACGATGAATCAACATCGCCACGCCATTGCCGACAAAACGCCGAACTTCCTCCAGCGAACGTTCTGGAAATCCAAACTCCCGCAGTGCCGCATTGGTACTATTCCCCAAATCCTCCAAACTATACAACAAAGTGCCGTCCAAATCAAAAATCGCGGCCTTCTTCACTTTTTTCCCCTCTTTCATACAGAAAGGCCGCCATACTCATATCCGCATGGTGGCCTCCTTACTTATAGATTATTGTAAAAAGAAACCTTATTATCCTTAGCAAACTTGGTCAGCATCTCTTTATAACGGTCAAATTTCTCTTTTTCTTTTCCCTTATAATACACCAACGGTTTTTCCTTGCCGCGTACAGTGATCGAGATTTTTTCTGAAGGTTTCCCAAAAAGGCCCTCCTTACATTTGTCAAAAGCAATGCTCGTAATCTTATCGTAGGTCAGATTCAACAGGGCCGGTCTTTTTCCCGTCTCATCAACCACGATAATCTCTGTCTTGTCATACATGATTTTATCATGTTTCATGATGATCCCCCCTATATTGGTCAACTCAGGGGAGACTGTATCTCCCCTGTATGCGACCATTATATCATAACTCTTTTCTGCTTGTAAAGAAGATGTACAAATTTAATCCTCTTCCATAATAATATCTTCGATGGAGCTTCCCGGCGCTACCATCGGAAACACCTTATCATCGATCGGAATATCGCAAATCAGCATACTCGGGCCCCGCTCCGCCATACATTTTCGGATTGCGTCATCCACCTGTTCCGGCTTACTGATATGCACCGTGGGAATCCCAAAAGCCTCTCCCAGCTTATCAAAATCAGGGCCTCGATCCAAATCTGTCTGAGAATACCGATGATGATAAAACAGTGTCTGCCATTGCCGCACCATACCCAGTGTCTGATTGTTCATGACCACTTCGATAATCGGGATATTATAATACTTTGCCGTTGCCAATTCATTCAGATTCATCCGAAAACTTCCATCCCCGGCAATATTAAACACTCGCTTATCCGGTCTTCCCAGCTGTGCGCCCATACTGGCCCCCAGCCCATATCCCATAGTGCCCAGGCCTCCAGATGTAATCAGCGTCCTCGGCTCCTTGAATGGATAATACAGCGCCGTCCACATCTGGTGCTGTCCCACCTCCGTCGCAATGATCGCCTGTTCTCCTACCAGATCATAGATCCGACGAATCACATATCCTCCATGAAGGACCCCATCATGTGCTACAGAAATCGGATACCGCTTCTTATTTTCCTGGACAGCCCGAAGCCACCCACCATTGTCAATCGGAAAATCTTCCAGCCGTCGATTCAATTCCGCAAATACATGTTTCACATCTCCGATGATATGCTGCGTCGTCACCACATTCTTATCCACTTCCGCCGCATCTACGTCGATTTGCAGAATCTTGGCGTTTTTCGCAAAAGTAGACGCTTTGCTGATCACACGATCACTAAACCTCGCTCCCGCAACAATCAGCAAATCCGAGTGCATGACACTGATGTTAGAAACCTTCGTTCCATGCATACCGATCATTCCTGTGAAATTCGGATGATCTCCCGGAAAACCTCCCAACCCCATCAGGCTGGATCCCACCGGGATCTGCAGTTTTTCTGCAAACTCAACCAACTCCTTGCTGGCGTTGGAGATCACCGCACCACCACCAATATACAGAAATGGCTGCCGAGCGCTTTTGATCATTTCTACTGCCGCATCCAACGCCTTTTCCGAGATATAATCCGTCATGGGCTTAATCTCTTCAGGCTCCTGATACTCATATTCGGCGGTATTCACTGTAGCATCCTTGACGATATCCACCAGTACCGGACCCGGCCGACCGGATTTCGCAATCTTAAAGGCGCGCCGCATCGTATCTGCAATGTCTTCCGCACGCTTCACAATGAAGTTATGCTTGGTAATCGGCATGGTAATACCGGTGATATCCACCTCCTGGAAGCTATCCTTTCCCAATAAATGATTCGGCACATTGCCTGTAATCGCCACCATGGGCACAGAATCCATATACGCGGTCGCAATACCGGTGACCAAATTCGTGGCGCCCGGTCCCGAAGTCGCAAGGCATACTCCCACTTTGCCGGTGGCTCTCGCATATCCGTCTGCGGCATGCGCAGCTCCCTGCTCATGACTGGTCAAAATATGCCGGATCGAATCTTTATAATCATACAGCGCGTTATAGATTTCCAGCACCTGACCTCCCGGATAACCGAAAATCGTATCCACCTTCTGTTCCTTCAAACATTCCAGAACAATCTGTGATCCTCGTAATAACACGACATCTCCTCCTTATGCCCTCTGGCTGGCGATACCATGCCAAAGGAAAATTATGCTTCCTCCGCTCCCGGAACCTTAAGCACCGCACCCGTACTGGCTGATGTCACCATCGCCGCATACCGGGCGAGATACCCTGTCTGGATCTTAGGGGGAAGACTCTTCCAATTCTTTCTGCGTTCTGCCAGCTCCTCATCAGATACCAGCACATTCAAACGATTATTCGGGATATCAATCTCGATCATGTCTCCATCCTGAATGAGAGCAATCGGGCCGCCTTCCGCCGCTTCTGGCGAAATATGTCCGATACACGCTCCACGAGTCGCTCCTGAGAAACGTCCGTCGGTCAGAAGCGCGACTGTCTTATCCAGGCCCATCCCTGCAAGGGCAGAAGTCGGCGACAGCATCTCCCGCATGCCAGGACCGCCTTTAGGTCCTTCATAGGTGATGACCACCACATCCCCACTCTGGATCTTCTTCGCGTAAATCGCCGCGATCACATCTTCCTCACTGGTAAAGACTCTGGCCGGCCCCGTATGCGTCAGCATCTCCGGCGCCACAGCCGACTTTTTCACAACACTGCCTATGGGGGCGATGTTGCCCTTGAGTACCGCAATGCCGCCATATGGACTATATGGGTTGTCGATCGGGCGGATCACCGAAGGATCTCGATTGACCGCAGACGCGATATTCTCTCCTAAAGTCTTTCCTGTAACGGTCATCTGTTCGGTATGCAGAAGATTTTTCTTCGACAGCTCCTTCATCACCGCCTGTACACCGCCAGCGGCATACAGATCTTCAATATAAGAATCGCCAGCCGGACTCAGCTTACACAAATTCGGCGTGCGGTCGCTCACTTCCTGTGCCATATCCATCGTAATCGTGATGCCTGCTTCATGCGCAATCGCCGGCAGATGCAGCATGCTGTTCGTAGAACAGCCCAAAGCCATATCCAGTGTCAGCGCATTCTCAAAGGCCTCTTTGGTCATGATGTCTCTGGGTTTCAAGTCCTTCTTGACCAGTTCCATAATCTGCATGCCGGCCTGCTTTGCTAGGCGCACACGCTCCGCATACACAGCCGGAATCGTTCCATTACCCGGCAGACCAATCCCCAGCACCTCACACAGGCAGTTCATGGAATTCGCTGTGAACATGCCGGAACAGGAACCACAGCCCGGACATGCATTGTTCTCATACTCTAAAAGCTCCTCATCACTCATTGTGCCGGCTTTAGATGCACCGACTGCCTCAAACATATTGGACAGGCTGACTTTCTTTCCCTTTACACGCCCTGCCAGCATGGGACCGCCACTGACAACGATCGCCGGCAGATTCACCCGCAGTGCCGCCATCAGCATACCTGGCACGATCTTATCGCAGTTCGGAATCAGAACCAAACCATCGAATCCATGCGCCGTCGCCATCGACTCGATAGAATCCGCAATGAGTTCTCTGGAGGCCAGCGAATAGTGCATGCCCTTGTGCCCCATGACAATCCCGTCACACACACCGATCGAAGGAAATTCCACAGGCGTACCGCCTGCCATGCGAACCCCTGCCTTCACGGCTTCCGCCAGCTTATTCAGATGATCATGACCCGGAATCACCTCATTATGTGCATTGACAACTCCAATCAGCGGGCGCGCCAGCTCTTCATCCGTATATCCCAGCGCCTTCCACAAGGAACGATGCGGCGCTTTCTCACACCCCAGTTTGACTCGGTCACTAATCATGATATCCTCTCCTCACTGAATTTTCGCGGCGATCCGGTCGCCCATTTCCTTGGTTCCCACGAGCTTGCATCCCTCTTCATAGATGTCTGCCGTGCGGTACCCTTCATTCAATACTTCATCTACCGCCTTCTCGATGCACGCTGCCTCGTCCAGCCCATTCAAAGAATACGTAAACATCATGGCTGCTGAAAGAATCGTAGCAATCGGGTTGGCCTTATCCTGTCCTGCAATATCCGGCGCACTGCCATGAATCGGTTCAAACATGCCGCGTGTACCTTCTCCCATGCTGGCAGAGGGCAGCATGCCGATGGATCCTGTAATCTGACTAGCCTCATCGGACAGAATATCGCCAAAGCAGTTCCCCGTTACGATAACATCAAATTGCTTCGGGTTCCGAACCAGCTGCATGGCCGCGTTATCCACATAAAGGTGGTTCAATTCCACATCCGGATACTCCTTGGCCACCTCTTCCACCACTTTACGCCACATCCTAGAAACTTCCAGCACATTGGCCTTATCCACGTTGGTCACCAGCTTATGGCGCTTTCTTGCTGATTCAAAGGCCACACGCGCGATCCGGCGCACTTCGTTCTCGTTATACAGCATGGTATCCCAGGCAGACTCCACACCATCCTCCACTTTCCTTCCGCGAGGTCCGAAGTAGATCCCGCCTGTCAGCTCTCGAATGATGACAATATCCAGCCCATCATCTCCGATGATCTCCTGCTTCAACGGGCATGCCGCAGATAATGCGGGATAGATCTTAGCGGGCCGAATATTTGCAAACAGTCCCAATCCCTTACGAATTCCTAAAAGCGCTGCCTCTGGACGAACGTCTCCCTTCAGGCCGTCCCACTGGGGACCTCCTACCGCTCCCAGAAGCACGGCATCGGATTGCAGCGCCGATGTCATGGTCTCTTCCGGCAGCGGATTTCCCGTCTTGTCATAGGCGATCCCGCCCATCAGCTGATAATCATATACCATTGTATGTCCAAACTTCTTTGCCACGGCATCTAAAACCTTCACGGCTTCTCTTACAATATCCGGACCGATTCCATCGCCGGGCAGCACTGTGATCTTATATTCCATGTTCTATTCTCCTTATGCCTTCACACGCGCGGCTACCATCTTCATCAAGCCGCCCGCGTCGATGATATTCTGAATCGATTCCGGAAACGGCTGTGCCTGATATGTCTTTCCCGTCGTCATGTCGGTAATCACACCCGTCGCAAAATCCACCTGTACCTCATCTCCTGCCTGAATCTCTTCCGCGGCCTTGGGGCACTCGATGATCGGCAGTCCAATATTGATGCTGTTCCGATAAAAAATCCTGGCAAAGGAGCTTGCGATCACACAGGAAACACCGGAAGCCTTGATCGCGATCGGCGCATGCTCTCTGGAGGATCCGCACCCGAAATTCTTATGCGCCACGATGATATCTCCCGCTTTCACATTCTTCACAAAATCCTTGTCGATATCTTCCATGCAATGAGCCGCCAGATGTGCTGCCTCCGATACATTCAGATAGCGCGCGGGAATAATAACATCCGTATCCACATTATCTCCGTACTGAAACACTTTTCCCTGTACCATGATTACGCTTCCTCCTTCTCAAGATCTGCCGGATTCGTAATATATCCGGTGATAGCAGATGCTGCCGCAACCGCCGGGCTTGCCAGATATACCTCAGAATCCACATGACCCATACGACCTACAAAATTCCGGTTGGTTGTAGACACGGCACGCTCACCAGCCGCCAGAATCCCCATATGACCTCCCAAACAAGGTCCGCAAGTTGGTGTTGAAAACGCAGCGCCAGCCTCTACGAAGATCTCCGCCAGTCCCTCTTTGACAGCCTGCAGATAGATCGCCTGTGTACCGGGCAGAACAATACAGCGTACCCAGTCTGCGATCTTATGTCCTTTGAGAATCTCTGCGGCAGCTCTCAGGTCGCTGATCCGACCATTCGTACAAGAACCGATGACCACTTGATCAATCCGAATCTGCTCAATCTCATCTACATAATGCGCGTTTTCCGGCAGATGCGGGAACGCCACCACGGGACGCAGCTGGGACAGATCGATCTCGTAGGTTGCCTCATAGTCCGCATCCGGATCCGCCTCGTAAATATGGTAGGGCTTCGTAGAATGTTCTTTCAAATATTCCATCGTCTTCTCATCCACTGGGAAGATTCCATTCTTTCCGCCGGCTTCGATCGCCATATTGCAGATGGTAAACCGATCATCCATGGTCAGGTTGGCGACCCCTTCTCCGGTAAACTCCATCGACTTATACAGGGCGCCATCCACACCGATCATGCCGATGATATGCAGAATCAGATCCTTACCGCTTACGTATTTCGGCATCTTTCCTTTCAGAACAAAACGAATGGCAGAAGGTACTTTGAACCACAGCTTACCGAGCGCCATGCCGCAGGCCATATCCGTGGATCCTACCCCTGTGGAAAATGCGCCCAAGGCGCCATAAGTACAGGTATGCGAATCCGCTCCCACCACCACGTCTCCGGCTGTCACGATTCCTTTTTCCGGGAGGAGGCAATGTTCAATCCCCATACGTCCAACTTCAAAATAATTCACGATTCCATGCTTATGCGCAAATTCCCGTACCATCTTACTATGTGTCGCACTCTGGATATCCTTATTCGGCGTAAAGTGATCGGGTACAATTACAACCTTATTCTGATCGAATACCTTCTCGATTCCTGCTTTTTCAAACTCTCGGATGGCCACGGGCGTCGTCACATCATTGCCCATCACGATATCCAGATCGCACTCAATGAGCTGTCCCGCCTCCACGCTTGTAAGACCAGCGTGTGCCGCCAGGATCTTTTGCGTCATTGTCATTCCCATTGCTTTCTCCTCCTCTTAAAAAGTTACATGCTGTTCTACATCTTTAATTAACTTCACTTCCAGTGAGTCTACCAACGCTTTCAAACTGGCACCGATGATATCCGTAGATACCCCAATCGTAGACCATTTCTCCTTGCCATCTGTCGTTTCTATCAAAACTCGCACAATCGCAGCCGTAGCCTCCCTGGTATCCAAAATACGGACTTTATAATCCGTCAGGTAGATATTACGCAGTGCCGGGAAGAATCCCTCCAAGGATTCTCTAAGCGCCTTATCCAGCGCATTCACCGGTCCGTCTCCTTCCGCTGCCGTGATCTTCACCTGGTCGTCGACGCGTACTTTGACCATCGCATACGCACTGAACGAAGAATCTCCGTTCCCCGTCTCCCCGATGACCTTGAAATCTTCGATTTCGAAGAAAGGACGATATCTCCCCAATTCCTTTCGCACCAACAATTCAAAGGAACTCTCCGCGCCTTCAAATTGATATCCGTCGTGTTCCAGTTCCTTGAGACGATCCATCATCCTCCGCGTCTCCTCGGATTCCTTGGTAAGACCTGGCATGAGTTTCTGCAGTTTGTTCAGCAGATAGCTCCTGCCCGCCACCTCCGACATGAGGAAGCGCCTGCTGTTTCCCACGGCTTCCGGCGAGATATGTTCGAAAGATTTCGGATTCTTGTTCACACCATCAATATGCATACCGCCTTTATGCGAAAAACTGGATCTTCCTACAAAAGGTTCCTTTTCCGTAAGTGTGATATTCGCCACTTCCGCAATATACCTCGCCGTCTGTGTCAGTTCCACCATCTTCTCCTGTGGAATGCAGGTATAGCCCATTTTCAGCTGCAAATCTCCCAGCACTGTACAGAGGCTGGCGTTACCGCACCGCTCTCCGAAGCCCAGGAAGGTTCCCTGCACATGATCGGCCCCAGCCAGTACCGCCTCCAACGAGTTTCCTACAGCAAGGCCGCAATCATTATGGCAATGGATACCAATGGACGTACCTGGAAATCTCTCCTTCACCGCAGAAACGATCTCTCGGATCTCATGCGGCATCGTCCCTCCATTCGTATCGCACAACACCAGGCAGGAAGCTCCTCCTTCCTGTGCCGCCGCAAGCGTCTGCACCGCATACGCTGGATTCTTCTTATACCCATCGAAAAAATGCTCAGCATCGAAGATCACTTCCCGGTTCTGCGAGGCCACATATTGCACCGTCTCCCGAATCATCCGCAGATTCTCATCCAAGGAGGTGCGTATGATATCCGTCACATGAAAATCCCAACTCTTTCCGAAAATCGCTACTACCGGCGTCTGCGCCGCCAACAGCGCATTCACGTAGGCGTCCTCCTGCGGTGCGCTTCCCTTATGACAAGTGCTGCCGAATGCTACCAATTTTGCATGTTCCAACGGAAAACTGCGAGCTCGCTCGAAAAACTCCAGATCCTTGGGATTCGAGGTGGGGTTGCCTGCTTCCACATAATCGATACCCAGCGCATCCAGGCTTCTCAGGATCTTCATCTTATCCTCCACCGAAAACGTAATCCCTTCTGCCTGCGCCCCATCTCGCAACGAGGAATCAAACAACACCACCTTTGACATATCCTAACCTCTTTCTTTTTATAAGTACCAAAATGCCGGTACTCTTCGTACCGGCAAGGGAATGTACAGAAGTTCGGCACAGCGTTTCCTTCTGCGCCGAACCCGCTCCCTATCGGCTTGCTGCTTAGTTGTTGATCAGCTTATCTTCACCGTTCCAGCTATACAGTTTACGAATCTCTTCTCCCACAATCTCAGAAGGATGCTCCGCCGCCAGTTTTCTCATGGTCTTAAAATGAACCTGACCACCCGCAGGAGACATATCCAGCAGGAAGTCCTTGGCAAACGTGCCATCCTGGATATCCTTCAGGATCTTCTTCATGGCCTTCTTCGTATCCTCGGTAATGATCTTGGGGCCCGTGATATAGTCGCCATATTCCGCTGTATTGGAGATGGAATAACGCATACCGGAGAAACCAGACTGATAGATCAGATCCACAATCAGTTTCATCTCATGAATACACTCGAAATATGCGTTTCTCGGATCATATCCTGCTTCTACCAGTGTCTCATATCCTGCCTGCATCAGTGCACAAACACCACCGCAAAGTACAGCCTGCTCGCCAAAAAGATCTGTTTCTGTTTCTGTACGGAAGGTCGTCTCCAATACACCGGCTCTGGCACCGCCAATACCCAGTGCGTATGCCAATGCCAGGTCCTGTGCCTGCCCTGTTGCATTCTGATGTACTGCTACCAGACAAGGTACACCCTTACCTGCCAAATACTCGCTGCGAACCGTATGACCAGGTCCCTTCGGCGCTACCATCGTCACATCCACATTCGCCGGAGGCACGATACATCCGAAATGAATGTTGAAACCATGTGCGAACATTAGCATATTGCCTGGCTCCAGATTGGGCTCAATCTCATTCTTATACAGCTCTGCCTGCTTCTCATCATTGATCAGGATCATGATGATATCTGCCGCTTTCGCCGCTTCCGCGGATGTCATGACCTGGAGTCCTGCCGCCTCGGCTTTCGCCCAAGACTTGCTGCCCTCATACAGACCTACGATCACCTTAACACCGCTGTCCCGCAGATTCAATGCATGCGCATGTCCCTGACTGCCGTAGCCGATAATCGCCACCGTCTTATCCTTTAAAAGTGTCAAATCACAATCCTGTTCGTAAAAAATAGCTGCCATAATGATTAGCCCTCCTCAAATTTGTTATATTGATCGATTTGTTTGCTTCCTCTCTCCAGAGCCGTAATACCCGTTCTGACGAACTCCTTGATCACGCCATAGTTATCGAGAAGTGCGATAAACTCCCGCACTTTACTGGAATCTCCGGTGATCTCGATCACTAAGGATCTCGGTGCCACGTCTACAATCTTTCCTCGGAAGATATCCACAAACTGAATGATTTCCGCTCGGTTCTGGGGATTGGCCTCCACCTTCACCAGCGCAATTTCACGAAATACCGCGCGCTCCGGATGCAGCTCGATCACCTTAATGACATCCACCAGCTTATTCACCTGTTTCTTGATCTGCTCCAGCGCCTGCCGGTCTGCCGTCACGGTCACCGTCATACGTGAAATCTTGGAATCCTGTGTCTCCCCAACAGTCAAGCTGTCGATATTGAAGCCACGCCTGCTGAACAATCCGGCCACTCTGGCCAATACGCCAGGATTGTTTTCCACCAGGATGGACAGTACCGTAGACTGATTCTCCATGCATTCACCTCCTACATCCGTTTTCGTCGGAACCGCAATATACACAAAGCCCCGTCCCAGACACATGTGTCTAAAAGGGACGAGGCTTATTCCACGCGGTACCACCCTACTTGCCTGCTATGCAGGCCTCTCATTACGCACTGATTCGTGCCGCCTGTAACGGGAGCTCCCGGCAATGCCTACTACATTCAGCATTGCAACTCCGGAGTGAGTCCAAAAACAGTTCCCGACCGATTTGCACCAAACATCGGCTCTCTGTACGCGGATGGCTGTTCAGGAATGTCTCCATCTTCGCATTTCACATATATACTGGAGAGAAGAATGAAAACCTCTCCAGATTAAACTCATTATAATCGTTTCCCTGAATGCTGTCAAGCATTTTTTTATTTTTTTTACGATTTCCCAAAGTTTTTTCGCCTAAGCCTCTTCCAAAAGCATCAATAGCTCAGAACTTACGTCTTTACTTCTCTCAGCAGGAGCACATGGTTTCAAAAAAAGCTTGCAGAAAAACGAGCCTTCGTTTTTCCACAAGCTTCTTTCATCCGTCCGATCTATCTCTCGACCGCCCGCGTTCCTATTGAGGAACCAAAATGGAAAGGACGCGCGTAAGCACAACTCCCTTACGACACGTCCAACCAAATTCATCAATTATACTTTCTCTTGCGAGCTGCCTCAGACTTCTTCTTACGCTTTACACTGGGCTTCTCGTAATGCTCTCTCTTGCGTACTTCCTGCATGATGCCAGCCTTGGCACAGCTTCTCTTAAAACGACGAAGAGCGCTATCTAAGGTTTCATTCTCCTTAACTACGACGTTCGACATGTCACTCCACCCTCCCTCTTGCTGTGATTGTGCATACAACTAAGGGTATTTATTCATAAGCACTGTACTAGAGTATACAGTATTTGGGAACAGAAGTCAAGAGATTTTCTAACATTTTTTAGAAAAGCGCGGAAAACTTTCCGCGCTGCCTCTTAATTCTTCTTCTTACCGAAGGGGCTCTTCTTTTTCTTATCCCCCTTCTCCAGGATATACTGATCATAGGAATCCAGCTGGTCTTCCGCCAGATCCTCCCCAATTACCGCATCCTCAGGCGCCTTCTCTACCTCTTCGTAGGTCTTCTGCGTCAGATCTGGCTCCTCTTTAGCCAACACCTGATCTCGACGAACCGGAATGATGATGCTGCGATTGGTTCCGAATTCTACCATCAGATTATCGTTCACCACATTCACAACCTTACCATACATGCCATTATTCAACAGCACCCAATCGCCATTGACGATGGCATTCTGCATGTTAGTCGTCTCCTTCTGGCGCTTCCGCTGCGGACGAATCAATACAAAATACAAAATCACAAAGAAAATCGCGTAGACTGCGAGCAGCGGCAGCATGCCTCCTATACCCTGCTCAGTAGTCGCCGCATCAAGCAACACATTGAACATAACCCTAACCCTCCTGGATATCTAGTGCATAACAGATACATTATACCCTGTTTTCAGCTAAAAAACAAGCCCTATTTTTCGTTTTCCTCACACACCTTCTCAAAACGAGCCCCGCATACCTCCGCAAGCTGCATAGGGTTCACGGCTATCGTCGTCCCTTTCCGTCCGCCACTCACATAAATCGTATCAAACTGACAGGCCGTCTCGTGAATCACCGTAGGATACTGTTTTTTCATTCCTATCGGGCTGCATCCACCCCGTACATACCCTGTCACGGCTGTGATATCCTTCACAGGAATCATCTCGATGGATTTCTCTTCTAAAGCTCGGGCCGCCGCCTTCAGATCCACCGAAAGCTCCACCGGAATCACTAACACATAATAGGCGCCGCTCTTTCCCCGCATCACCAGCGTCTTGAAAGACTGTTCTCTCGGTACACCATTTTGATCTGCCACATGGATTCCATCCACAAAATCCTCACACTCATATTGAAATAATTCGTAAGGAATCTTGTGGCGATCCAAAATCCGCATAGCATTTGTCTTCGTTTCTTTTCCCATTACAATCCCAACTCCTGATATCTTTCCAGCCTCTCCCGCAGGAAGCTGTCATACCGCTGTTCTTCGATCGCCTTTCGAATTCTTTCCATCAAGTGATTGTAATAATAGAGATTATGCAATACGCACAGCCGCATGCCCAGCATCTCCTTGGCCTTCAAAAGATGCCGGATATACGCTCTCGAATAATGCCTACAGGCCGGACAGCCGCACTCCGCATCAATCGGCTCCATATCCCGTTCATATTTTGCATTCCATAGATTGAGTTTTCCGCGATCCGTATATACATGGCCATGTCGCCCATTCCTGGCCGGCAACACACAATCGAAGAAGTCAACCCCTCGATGGACTGCTTCTAAGATATTCACCGGCGTTCCCACACCCATGAGATACGTTGGCTTCTCTCTAGGAAGTTCTGGGACAACCACCTCCAAAATGCGGTACATCTCCTCATGGGATTCTCCGACCGCCAGACCGCCGACAGCGTATCCATCCAAATCCAACTCCCGAATTGCCTTGGCATGCTCGACTCTCACATCCTCTAAAACGCCGCCCTGGTTGATTCCAAACAAAAGCTGATTCGGATTCACGCGATCTTCCAATTGATTGAGCCTCTGCATCTCCTTCTTACAACGCTCGAGCCAGCGTGTCGTACGCGCCACCGAATTCTCAATATAGGTGCGATCCGCCTTACTGGGCGCACATTCATCAAACGCCATCGCAATCGTGGATCCTAGATTCGACTGAATCTGCATGCTTTCTTCCGGCCCCATGAAGATCTTGCGTCCATCCACATGAGAAGAAAACGTAACGCCTTCTTCCCGAATCTTTCCCCGCAGCGCCGTCAGAGAAAACACCTGAAACCCGCCCGAATCCGTCAAGATGGGACGATCCCAATTCATAAAACGCCGGAGGCCTCCCAATTCGTGAATCAGTTGATCCCCGGGACGCACATGAAGATGGTAAGTATTTGAAAGCTCTACTTGACAGCCTATCTCCTTCAAATCCATAGAAGATACGGCTCCCTTAATGGCTCCCGCCGTCCCCACATTCATAAAAACGGGCGTCTCAATGACACCATGCACCGTTGTAAGACGCCCTCTCTTTGCATTTCCATCCTGTGTTACAACCTGATACATCTATACAAACTCCTTCTCGAGAAATCAATCTTCGTCCTCAGTATACCTTTTTTTCTCGGGAAATGCAACGTCTTTTCCAAAAGTTCACTCTTTCCTCAAAAAAACTTGACAACCCCGTCGTTCCTCCCTATAATGTGTTTAGAATTACTAAACTTTTGAGTTAGAGATTCTATAGAAAGGGGATTGCTATGCAAATTGGTCAGAAAATACGAGATCTTCGAGTCCTCAACCAACTCACACAAGAGGAACTTGCAAATCGCTGCGAGTTATCCAAGGGATTCATCTCTCAGTTAGAAAACGATCTCACATCGCCTTCTATTGCCACGTTAATCGATATCTTACAATGCCTGGGAACGAACCTCAAAGAATTTTTCAGCGACGACGAAGAAGAGCAAGTCGTCTTTCACAAAGAAGATTTCTTTGCCAAAGAAAATGTTGCGCAAGGCCAAAACATCTGGTGGATCGTACCGAACGCACAGCGCAACATGATGGAACCGATCCTGACAGAACTTCTTCCCGGCGCGCAGACGGAATTGGATGTCCCTCATGACGGCGAAGAATTTGGATACTGTTTATCCGGCGTTTTGCAGCTTGTCATCGGTAAAAAAACATATACTCTGCGGCGCGGAGAAACGTTCTATTTTACGCCCAAGCGGCCGCATCAACTCAAGAACATCGGCAAAACCGCCGCGCGTGTGCTTTGGATCACCACACCGCCCAATTTTTAATATACAGTCTGTACATTCCCCATCTGTTTTCCAAAAAAGAAAGCAACTAAAAAAGGCCTGTCAGCCTGCTCTAAAACATACTTTTTAAGCCATCGTTCAAATGATACAAAGCCTTCCTATCTTCGGGGAGGAATTTTTTTTTTGCGGTCTGTACAGAAGTGCAATACAGTCCGTCTATTCGAAACGACACACGGAAAAGATGGAGTCTTGATTCCCCGCTCCATCGCCCATCGATTCGCTTCCTTCAGCTCTTGATCTAAATCATCTGCGTGCAGCTTTTTCTCTAAATCTTGGGCTGCCGTTCGGATTTGATCTTCCGTCACGTATGAGTATCGACGCCGTTTACGCACAGACATGACCTCCCTTGTGCATACCCCGTATCCGCTCAGCTTATATATAAACCCCCTCATAAAACGCATTCCGAGCATAAAACGCCCGAGTCTACTTGTAGTATAAACAATCGAGATAAGCATGTCAATAGAGAGCTCATTTCCGTTTCATATTTCGATGCATACATCCCTCATTTTTCGCTTAATTCCTATCAAAACTCACGGCAAATTTTTAGCCAGAGATGGATCTTACAGAGCGTATATATATTTTGCCCAAACCCAGTTCCCTTTATACCGCTTTCTTTGTATATACGGTTTGTATTTTATATAAACAATCTGTTTAGAGGATGCAAATTATACAATTACGTCTCTGTTTCTATCTTGTATTTTCTGCCTGTAAAAAGAACAGGGTCTTGCAGAACCCGACTCCTATTGCATGAAAAAGAAATAGGCTCCCTTCCTGGCAGACAAGTTTTATGCGTTCACTCGTCTGTCTGGAAGAGAGCATCGCTGTCCCTCAGTACTTGGAATTAAAACAAGATACTATGCTTCCCAAAGATAGGAAAGCTCCCATTAGTCAAGACCCGATACAACAATTTCCTCGGAGGCATCCACACGGTAGATCCAGTGCGGCATGTCCATATTGTAATAATGTTTGACAATCTGGTCTACACGGCGCATTCCGTTCCTCTCCGCTACGCGCTGTGACGCCAGATTATTATCGCGTATGATGGAGTATACACTCGGAATCTTCAGCGTTTTAAAGGCATAATCTCTGCAGGCCATTGCGGCTTCTATCGCATATCCCTGATGCCAATATGCTTTCTGAAACAAATACCCCACTTCCACTACCCGTTCTTCCCCATAGGGCTGCAATGTCAGTCCACATTGCCCAATCATTTCTCCGCTCTCCTTCAAAATCACTGCCCACAGCCCAAACCCTTCTTCTCGATATCTTCGGATTTGGTTATGCAGCCATCCCCAGGCTTCTTCATCGGAAAACACATGCTCATAAGCATACATGACCTCCGGGTCTTGCAGCATCCGACATAACGCTTCATAATCCGTCTCTTCCATTTCCCGTAAAACTAGCCGCTTCGTTTCTAAAATCTGATTCATACCGCCTGATTCTCCTTTCTCGCTAACGCCTCTAACGGCGACATACCTCCACTGTGCCGCCACATCGAATACGTGATATAATACGCTCGATTCCCCTGTACCGCTACAAATTCCAGATCCGTCTGCCATGCACAACGGAGTCCCTCGATCTCCACTCTTTGATACTCTTCCTTCCCTTCCGCAAACACACTATTTTCCAGCAGCGTCTCCGCCATCCATACCGCCATATCCTCGTTGGGCATCTCATAAATGTCCTGATACATCCACTCTTCCCCCGAGGCCTCATACACGTACCACTGTTTCGCCAATAGTGATTCTGTATATTCCACCGGATGCTCTCGATTGGATGGATATACGGATTCTCCCAGATCGAAAAGGCCCATATCCTGGAGCAGCAGATACGGAGCCTGTGCATCCGCGGACAGTTCTTCCCCATAGCTGGAAACCACTTGAACCAGCGTCGCAGCACCGGCCGCGATACTGAACACTCCGAATAGGATATAAACTCCGTTCCGCACCCGATGTCTCCCCTTGGGGGCATGATCCAGAGGAATCCCCTTCTTCAGTTCGCGATACATTCGCAGTGTGCGATACGCGCCGTATAACAGTCGATATAAACTCCAATGCACCAAAAACAGAATGAGCAAAAAGAGTCCTGTCATTTGCACGATTCCCATCCGTAGGTCGATCACGGGCTCCCACGTCACTGACCTTCCCCATATTGCCAGAACCACCAGCACGTCTAATGTCAGATAGAAAACCAGCGGCACAAGGCCCCAGATATATTCCCGCCGCAATGCCTTCAGCGTCGCTGCCTGCTGTTCGGGCTGCTGATAAAACTCCGGCGCATCACTGCCTTCATTCGCCACAAAGACATGCATCAATCTATAGCTAGTCACCAGCTTCCATCCACATTCCTCATACAGAGCTACCTGTTCCTCCGGCAATGTCTGATCCTCATCCAGGAATGCCGGCGCACTCATCTCGATTCTGTACCTGCTCTTCTGCGGACTATCCTTCTCAAATCGGCTCAGATGCTGGCCGCGCTTGGTCAGGCGCCACCCCTTCGCCGCCATCTCTCCATAATACTTTTCATTCTCGCCAATCGCGTACTCGGCCGGATGCCACCCATATCGTATTTTCTTTCGCTCTTTCAATCTTCTCCCTCCAATATACCGCCGTCCTCCACCATGCGTTTTAGTCGTGCATACTCTTCCTGCAGCGCTTCTTCCCCATCCTGTGTGATATGATATGTTTTTCTTCTTCCTTCCTGGGCTTCCAGGCAAATCCATCCTTCTTTATGCATACGCGTCAATACACCATACAAAGTTCCCGGCCCCATGTTCACTCGGCCACCCGAAATCTCTCGGATTCTCTGCATCATCCCATAACCATGAGCCGGTTTTTGCAGAGCTAATAACACATAGAACATCGCTTCGGTCATTGGTGCCCGTTCTCCCATCAGGATCCCCCCACTACTATGTCTCTCGATATATCGTCTAACATAATAATACCATTGCCTACACTCTTTGTCAATCCCTCGGGACGATTTTTTGTACCAACATAAAACGGCACACATTCCCTCCTATACTGTAATGCGTGCCGTTTTATGTTGGTACGGATGCCTTCCCTCGCCGAAGTTCCCCATACCTTCCCAATTCACTGCGAAAACGCGGATCCAGCGCCTAGAAAAAGTCTCCGCGGTGACTATGTTGTGCAAGATGCAGATATTTTTCCCGTGTGGCCATCCCACCGCGTATGTGTCTTTCTGCCTTATTGATTTCCAAAATCTTTCGCGCCTGGCTCGCCAGCAAAGGATCGATACGACCCAGTCGTTCCGTGACATCTTTGTGAACCGTACTCTTACTGATTCCAAACTTCTTGGCAGTTTCCCGTACCGTCGCATTGTTCTCAATGATGTAATTCGCCACTTCTACGGCACGTTCCTCGATCTGTTTATGCTTATAGAGATTATAGCTGTTCATATCCTTCTCCAGGGATTCTTGTTTTTACATTGTATGAGCCTGGTTATAGTTTATGACGAGGAACCCTGATTTTTACGCCCAGAAGGCCGGCAAAAAGGCACCCAGACCCGGCAATCGATGCCGAAGACTTGGTGCCTTCTTTCTGTTCAGGCAGAAAACTGACTATTATATAATTGTGCGTAGAATCCATTCTTCTGCAGAAGCGTCTCATGATCTCCCTGCTCGATGATCTTACCGTCTCGCATGACCAGAATCACATCCGCTTCCCGGATCGTCGACAGCCTGTGCGCTACAATAAAACTGGTCCGTCCTTCCATAAGGCGTGCAAACGCCTCCTGGATCTTGATCTCCGTTCTCGTATCTATCGAAGACGTGGCCTCATCCAGAATCAGCATCGGCGGCAGACAAAGCATGACGCGCGTAATACACAAAAGCTGTTTCTGCCCCTGAGATAATCCGCCGCCCTCTTCCGTGATGATCGTATCATATCCCTGCGGCAGTCTCTTGATAAAGCTGTGCGCATGGGATGCTTTAGCGGCCGCCACAATTTCTTCTTCTGTGGCATCCGGTTTTCCCATGATGATATTTTCTCGAATCGTACCGCTCTTGAGCCATGTCTCCTGCAATACCATCCCGTATCCGGCACGAAGACTGTGCCGCGTCATCTTCCGAATGTCCGTACCGCTGACTCGAATACATCCCTGATTCACATCATAAAAACGCATCAACAGATTGATGACTGTGGTCTTGCCACAGCCCGTCGGTCCTACAATCGCGATTCGGGATCCCGGCTTTACCTCCAGGTTGAAATCCTCAATGAGCTTCTGTTCCGGCGCATACGAGAAGTAGACATGCTCCAGCGCCACCGACCCATCCAGATCCGTGAGTTCTACCACGTCCGGAGGTTCCGGCGTCTGCGGCTCCTCTTCGATCAGTTCAAAAATACGTGCTGCACAGGCCAGGGCGTTCTGCAGCTCCGTGACCACGCCCGAAATCTCATTAAAGGGCTTGGTATACTGATTGGCGTAGCTTAGAAAACTGGTAAGCTGTCCCACGCTGATCCCGCCAGCTACTGCACTCAACGCACCGGCCACGCCTACACCCGCATACACCAGACTATTGACAAACCGTGTCGCGGGATTCGTGATCGAGGAAAAGAAGATCGCCCGCAGAGAACACTGACGCAGCCGCTCATTGACTTCGTCAAACCGCTTCTGCGCTTTCTCCTGATATCCAAAGGCTGCCACCACCTTCTGGTTCCCGATCATCTCATCAATCAAGCCCGTCTGTTCGCCCCTGGTGGAGGACTGCAGCTGAAACATGGTATATGTTTTTTTCGCGATAAAGCTGGCTACAAATAGAGAGACCGGCGTAATGACCACGACCACCAGAGTAATCCCCACATTCATTGTCAGCATGAAGATCAGCGTTCCCACAATCGTCAAAACACCCGTGAAAAACTGCGTGAAGCCCATGAGTAAGCCATCCGCAAACTGATCCACATCCGCAATGACTCTGCTGACGACCTCTCCGTAAGAATGGGAGTCTATGTACTTTAAGGGCAGATTTTCGATCTTTCGGAAGGCTTCCTCCCGAATATCCTGAATGGTATTGTATGTGATCTTATTATTACACACGTTCATGATCCACTGCGACAGCGCTGTACCGCCGATCATCACGCCCATGATGAGAAGCAGGCTCCAGATTCCTTCAAAGTCCACCTGCCCTGGCGCAAGGATGAGATCCACCGCCTCTCCGATCAGAATCGGCAGGTACAGCGTCAGCGTCACTGTCACTGCCGCAAACAACAACGACAAAATAAAATAAAACCAATATTTACGAATATGGCGCAGTACCTTTCTCATGGTCTCGCCGTTATTATGGGTCTGCATCAGGCCTGCACCTCCTTGGGAAACTGAGAATAGTAGATTTCCTGATATACCGGACAGTTTTGCAGCAGTTCCTGGTGTGTGCCGATTCCCACCGCTTCCCCATCGTCCAATACGATGATCTGATCCGCGTACTGAATAGATGCCGCCCGCTGCGAAACAATCAGCACCGTCACCGAAGGATCCATCTGCCGTATGGCCTTGCGCAGCTTCGCATCTGTAGCATAATCCAACGCTGACGCGCTGTCATCCAGTATCAGAATCTCCGGCTTTCTGACCAATGCCCGAGCGATGGTCAGACGCTGTCTCTGTCCTCCAGAAAGATTCTTGCCATTCTGGGCTACCATCGCGTCGATACCGCCTTCGCGTTTCTCCACAAACTCTTCCGCCTGAGAGATCCGCAGTGCGTCCATGAGCTCTTCTCGGGTAGCATCCTCTTTACCCCACCGCAGGTTGTCCGCGATCGATCCTCCAAAAAGTACGGCCTTCTGCGGTACGATCCCGATCTTATCCCGCAGCTGATCCTGCGGATACTCCCGCACATCCACGCCGTTCACCAATACACGCCCCTGACTGGCGTCATAGAACCGGGGAATCAGATTCACCAGAGACGTCTTCCCTGCTCCTGTACCCCCGATGATTCCAACGGTCTGTCCCCTATGAATCGAAAAGTTCAGATTAGATAAAGACTCTGCACCGGCATTTTTATAGGTGAGTCCCACATTCTCAAAGGTGATCACATCGGCTATAGGATCCTCCTGTACGCTCTGTTTAGGATACTGCATACTGGACTGCTGATCGAAGATACTCTCGATCCGGTTGGCACAGGCCCATGCCTTCGTCACGGTAATCACCAGATTCGCCAGCTTAATCAGCTCTACCAAGATCTGCGACATATAATTGACCAACGCGACCACTTGTCCCTGCGTCAGAATTCCACCCTCTACCTGCCAGGCTCCTGTCCAGATCAGCACCAGTGTCGCCACATTGATGATCACATAGGTGATCGGATTCATCAATGCCGAGATCCGCCCTACGAACATCTGCATCTTCGTCAGCTGGCGATTCTCTTCGTCAAACTGCTGGATCTCACTTTCTTCCTTATTAAAAGCACGAATGACACGGACACCGCTCAGGTTTTCCCGGGTACGTCGCAGAACCCGATCCAACCCTGCCTGTACCTTCTTATATAAGGGCATGCTGATCAGCATCACGCCAAATACGACAACAGATAACGCCGGGATCGTTACCACAAAGACCATGGCCGACTTCACATCAATCGTGAACGCCATGATCATAGCGCCAAACACGATGAAAGGAGAGCGCAGGAACAGTCGCAATACCAGATTCACACCATTCTGCACCTGGTTCATATCGCTGGTCATACGGGTAATCAGCGTGGAGGTCCCCATCGTATCCATCTCCGTGTAGGACAGGCTCTGGATATGCGCAAACAGCGCTGACCTCACCTTGGCCGTGAATCCCACGGCGGCCTTCGCCGCAAAGTACTGTGCCGTGATCGAACACACCAGCCCGATGACGCCCAGCGCCACCATGAGCAACACCATACACACGATATAAGGTACATCCCGGTTCGCAATGCCCACATCGATAATCGCCGATACGACCAGTGGCACCAGCAATTCGAAGGAAGCTTCCAGCAGCTTGAAAAGCGGCCCCAGAATGCTTTCCTTTTTATAGTCCTTCATGTACACCAACAGTTTCTTCATAAAGATCCTCCCATTTGCTCTTGACCTTTGTCTTCTTTTATCATATCATAGATTCATCTATATGAAAATAATAAATTACGTATAGAAGCCATATTTTTTTCTTATAGGGAGGACGTCATGGATTTAAAACAGCTCACTTATTTTAACGCCATCGCAGAGGAAGGCAGCATTTCCGCAGCCGCCAGAAAACTCCATATTTCACAGCCTCCGCTTTCTACCCAGATGCGTCTTTTAGAGGCGGAACTGGGATGCATACTCTTCGAACGAGGCGCTCGCCACATTTGTCTGACGGAAGCTGGGCAGCTCCTTTATGCACGCGCTCGCACCCTGCTGACGCTCGCCGACTCGACGAAACGGGAACTCCAAGACTATCAGGAAGGTACCCAGGGCACCCTGCGTCTGGGCGTCGTATCCTCTATTAGCGGTACCATGCTGCAGCAGTGGCTTGTAACCTTTCACGAGTCCCATCCACAAGTTCGTTTCAATATTGCGGAGGCCAATACGTATCAGCTGCAGGATCTGCTCGTCTCCGGCAGCATTGAACTCGCCATCATCCGCACTCCTTTCTCCGAGAATGGGCTGAAGTATCATTATTTGCCTGCAGAGCCCATGCTGGCCGCAGGACATCCTTCTTTCTTTTCCTCCCTGTCCCAGGACACACTATCCTTAGCGGAGCTCTCCCAGTTCCCGCTGCTCATCTATCATCGCTGGGAACGCGTTTTGACAGATCTGTTTTCCAAGGCACATTTAGAGCCCTATATTTTGTGCAATAATGAAGATGCCAGAACGACTCTCTTATTGGCGCAAGGTGGCCTCGGCGTCGGCGTTGTTCCCCATTCCGCCCGCTCTCTTGACCACGATGCTTCTCTTGTGTTTAAGACCATAGAAAGCCAGGCATTAGCCTCACACATTGCTGTGGCCTGGAGCCCTTCTGGATATCTTTCCGCATTGGCCCGTCACTTCATTCAGCATGTTTTGCGTTTCTTTTAGATTTTACTTGTACTTTGTGCAAAAATACATTATACTATAGATGGTTTATTCTTAGCGAAGTGAAAGGAGTACATATGAAAGAAATTCTACAGGTGGAGGGGCTCTGTAAAACCTTTCGACTCTCCGCAAAACAGCAAAAACTGGAAAAGACTCACGACAAGGTGCGAACTGCCGTGGATCATCTATATTTTACAGCCAATGAAGGGGAAATCTTTGGCCTTCTGGGCCCCAATGGCGCAGGTAAGACAACGACGCTGCGGATGTTAGCTACGCTAATCAAACCCGATTCCGGGGATGCGATCATCGATGGTTCGAGCATTGTAAAAGCGCCGGATCAGGTCCGCTCCAAGATCGGTTTTCTCACCAGTGAATTAAAATTGGAAGACTTTTTTACTCCGAATTATCTGTTTGACTTCTTTTCCCACCTTCATCAGGTTCCGGAAGAAACCATACAAAGCCGAAAAGAACAGCTATTCACCCGTTTCGGCATCAGTCCTTTTGCCGAGGTGAAGGTAGCCAATCTCTCTACCGGCATGAAACAAAAGGTATCTCTGGCGATTTCTATTGTACATAATCCAGATATCATCATCTTCGATGAACCGACGAACGGCTTAGACGTTCTGACCGCTAAGGTCGTCACCGATTTCCTGCTGGAACTGAAAAAACAAGGAAAAACTGTCATTGTCTCCACCCACATCTTCAGCCTGATTGAGAAAATCTGCGACCGAGTCGGCATCATCATTCAGGGTAAAATGATCCTCTGCGATTCATTGACGCAGGTCTGCGCCGGCAAATCATTAGAAGATCGCTTCTTTGAAATTTATGCAGAAACGGTAGGTGAAGACGCATGAACAATATACTGACCATCTTAAAAAAGGAATTGGCACGATTCTTCGGAGATAAGCGTTTGGCTTTTTCTTCCATCCTTCTGCCCGGATTGATGATCTATATCATGTATACTTTCATGGGCAGTGCGCTGAGTACCATGTTCGAGAGCACAGAAGAAGCTTCTTCCCTCTATGCCGTCTCTGTTCCTGCTTCACTCCAGGAAACACTCTCTTCTCAATTTAGTATCACGGAGGTGGAGCCTTCACAAGTGGATGCATTGCAAACAGATATTGAGAATCAGGATGCCAATATCCTGGTTGTCTTTCCCTCTGATTTTGATGAGGCGGTAGCTGTCTATGATTCCGCATCCGGCGCGGCTGCGCCTGCCGTCGAGATCTATTATAACAGTGCAAATACCGACTCCAGCACGGCACAATCTGTCTTGGTCAGCATTCTGGATCAGTACGAATCGGCGCTGGCCAACAAATTTGACGTCAACCCGGGAGATCCATCCCTGTATGATCTCGCCAGCGATCGTGACTCGGCCGCCATGATTTTCTCTTCTATGCTGCCCATGCTGCTGATGATCTTCCTATTCACCGGCTGCATGTCCGTGGCGCCGGAATCCATCGCTGGCGAGAAGGAACGCGGTACCATCGCCACGCTCCTGGTGACGCCTGTCAAACGCAGTCATATCGCCATCGGCAAGATCATCGCCCTGTCCATCATTGCCCTGCTCAGCGGCATCTCCAGTACACTGGGCACTGTGCTCTCCATGCCGGCTCTCATGGGCGCTGCCAGTGATAATATGAATATTGGAATCTACACGGTCAGCGACTTTCTGCTTCTCGCAGTAGTCATCCTTTCCACCGTCCTGTTCCTGGTCGCTGTGATCTCTGTCATCTCCGCGTATGCGCGTACCATCAAAGAAGCGCAGTCCTATGTGACGCCTCTCATGATCATCGCCACGCTGATCGGCATCACCGCCATGTTTGGCGGAGGCGCGCCGCAGGATTGGTTCTATTATTTCATTCCCCTATATAATAGCGTACAGTGCATGAGCGCTATCTTCTCCTTTACATGTATTCCTGTCAATGCACTCATCACTGTCGCAAGCAACCTGATCTACTCTGTCGTCTTTGTATTTATTTTGACCCGTATGTTCAACAACGAACATGTGGTCTTTGGAAAATAACCTAAAAGGAGGACTGTCATACGCAGTCCTCCTTTCTGTCTTTGATTTTCTATGCTAACTCGATTCGGAAAACAATCGGATACTCCGATTGAACATTTTCCACGTTAACGTAGAGTCCACTCTCGTCTCTTGTCCAAATACAAGGAGAATCAAAACCTAATAAGCTGACATTCTCGATAATACCAGCAAAATTCGGTTCGTGAGAAGCGTCTTTCCTTCCTAGAGCCTGAAAACGATATTGTCCGTTTCGAGAACACCGCATCACGGTTGCATACAGATCGTTTCCTTTCATAGTATAACGAATATCTTCCGACGTGAAATTTTTCTTGATTCTATCCGAAAACTGTCCTTCTATAACTTGTGTGGGACCCTCTCCATATTTTCTCCATAAATGGGTACCATAGATCGCTTCTCCGTTGATTTTCAGCCACTTCCCGATTTCACGTAAAATCGACGCGTCTTTCTCCGGAATCGTTCCGTCTGCCTTTGGTCCAATGTTCAGAAGCAAGTTTCCGTTTTTACTGACAATATCTACCAAATCGCATAGTATCTCCGCCGCAGAACGATACTGATTATTTTCGGTATAACACCAGGAATTCAAGGCGACCGACGTATCCGTCTGCCAATAGTATGGCTTTGCCTCTGCAAATTGTCCTCTTTCAATATCTGGTACAGCCGTTCCAAACATAAATGCGTCATGTTTGTAATTGATCAGCACATCTTCATTCCATTCCGCTGCCCGGTTATAATAGTATGCCGCCAGCTTCTTCAGATACGGACGAAAAGCTTGGTGCTGAATCCACCAGTCAAAATAGAGCAACTTGGGACAGTAGTTATCAATCAACTCACAGGTTCTGACAAGCCAATCCTGTAGAAACTCTTCTGTTGGGGCCGGTTTACTGAAAAGATCATGATGATCCGGCTCCGGCATCGCGGGCCAATAAAAATCCCCACGATGCATGGGCTCTTGTATATCGCTGTCAAACTCCCTGCCATGACCCATGAAAAACCAATGCTCTGCCCGATGCGACGACGCTCCATTGACTAAGCCCTGTTCTGCCAATGCTGCTCCCAGTTCTTCCAGAATATCTCTTTTAGGACCCATTTCCATTGCATTCCAATGTGAGATTTCACTTTTATACATTTGAAATCCATCATGATGTTCCGCAACCGGAACTACATATTCCGCACCGGATTCTTTGAATATTCGAGCCCACTCCCGGGCGTCAAATTTCTCCGCCTTGAATAGCGGTATAAGATCCTTATAACCAAATTGCTTTTGTGGTCCATATGTTTTCACATGATGCTCAAATGTCGGCGATCCCTTCATATACATCTTTCTCGCGTACCATTCGTCTCCAAATGCCGGCACACTATAGATTCCCCAATGAATGAACACCCCAAATTTTGCTTTTTTGAACCATTGCGGCACTGGATGCTTACTCAGCGAATCCCACTGATCTTTATAGGGGCCCTGTAAGATTATTTCTTCAATTTTCCGTAAATATTCTTGTAGATCTTTCATCTCGCCACTTCTCAACGATAAGAGTGTTCCAGAATCCACACACAGTCTTCTTCTGTCACCGGTACTGGATCTACTTCAAAGAGTCCGCCCATGGTGTCTCTTGCCTTGACCGCATATTTTAGCAGGTCATTTCCATCCACGCCATACTCGCTCATCTTCAGCTCATCCACGCCACACGCTTCCTGCAATGCGCGAAGCCGCTTCACAAAATCCATCGGTTCTTTGGCATCCTCATCGCCCAAAGCTTTTGCCATCTCTATCATTCGTTCCGCACATTCCGGTTTTCCCGCAAAATTTTCATAATAAGCCAGACTGATCATAATCAATCCCGCTCCATGTGGCAGCGCCGGATGATACGCACTTAAGGCGTGTTCGATACTATGCTCCGAAATGCAGCCCGACAAGGATTCCACCATGCCTGCCAATGTATTGGCCAAAGCCACATCCGTTCTGGCCTCCAGATTCTGACCATTCTTTACCGCTGTCGGCAGACTTCTCCCGATCAGTTCTATCGCTTTCAGAGCGAGCATATCGCTGATCGGATTCGCCGTCTGATTCAAATACCCTTCTGTACTGTGAAATAGGGCATCAAACCCTTGATACGCTGTCAACTGCGCTGGGACACTCACCATTAACTCCGGATCCACAATCGATAATACCGGGAAGGTTCCATCCACACCAAATCCGATCTTTTCTTCCGTATCCTCTTTTGTGATCACAGTAAAAGGATCGGCTTCTGTGCCAGTTCCCGCTGTTGTCGTAATTGCCACAATCGGTAAAGGAGCATTGACTACCTGCTTCTGCTTACCAGAGCCTCCAGAAATATAATCCCAGTAATCTCCCGGATTCGTTGCCATCACCGCGATGGATTTCGCACTGTCAATACTGCTTCCGCCGCCTAATCCTACGACAAAGTCACAGCCTTCCTTCTTAGCCAGCAATGCTCCTTCCATCACATGCTTATGAATGGGATTCGGAAGAATTTTATCAAATACGACGGATTCCACGCCAGTCATTTTCAATTCTGCTTGAACGCGTTCCAGATACCCATTGGCACGCATAGATTTTCCTGCCGAAATGACAATCAGTGCCTTTTTACCAGGTAAAACCTGCTTATGAAGCTCTGCTAGCTTTCCCGGTCCAAATAAGATCTTAGATGGAACAAAATACTCAAACTGCATTTTACACCCTTCCCTTCATAAAACATAGATTTTCTAACATCCGATTCCCATCTCATGAATCGTCCATTTGAAGACACGGCTCAACTTCTACCAATAGAAAGCCGCCATCCTCTGTTTATAATACCCTGTATCCTTTTTACTGTCCATGGTTTTTTCCGTTTTCTCTTGTACTTTTCTCTCTTTTGCTTTACAATATTTATATCTTATTCGTTTAGGAGGCTTCCATGTTTTTTTATCCAGTTCGCTGGCTTTCCGTTTTTTCCAATCATCAAATCACTCTGCCTCAGGTTTTTTGTCAACATGTGGGATTTCAAGAACATGCAGAATGTATTCTGAATCGATCTCATCTGGTTCTACGCCCACTCGACGCGTCATCCCTGACACTAGAGGCCCAGATCCTCAATGACCTGATACAGGCAGGTTATGGCGGTCAATATCTTCTCGATTCCTTTCGCCGCGCATTAGGCCTTCCCGAGATAAAACGTCCGCCTGTACCACCGCAAGACCTTCTTTTCGATGATGTCGCCGCCCTGCCCAATCGCAGTCTAATCCTTCGATTCATGAATCAGGAACTCCGTCATTACCACTGTGATTATCTGTTTCAGCGTCCCGCTTATCGAGTTCTCTGGGACTTGGATCTTTTCTCGAAATTTGAAAACACAGGAAGCGAACTGATCTGGCCTGGCATTCTTACATTGACCAATACATTTTTATATGAAAACGGCACTGTAGTCCATAAGAGTCCACGCGGACGCTATCGCCCGCGTTCCTGATACTCCAACGGGATGAAACCTCCTTCTTCGGATATACTAAGTATCATAAGAAGGAGGTTTTTCTATGTCTAAAATCGCTGTGATCTATTGTTCTAAAACCGGTTTCAGCGCGCGATATGCGCGTTGGGTTGCCAGGGATCTGCATGCGGACCTTTATCGCTATAAAACCGTGGATACCGCGCTCCTGGCCCCTTATCAGGTCATTATCTACGGCGCTGGTTTTTATGCTGGAAAACTGAAAGGCGCGCGCTGGTTCATGCGTACCGTCCGTCCTCTGTCTTCAGCCCATATTATCGTATTCGCCACAGGCTCTATGCCTCATGTCCATCCCCGAGATTTACAACGGGAGTGGGATATGTCTTTTCGACGCAGCGAACAGGAACAGATCCATCTTTTCTATCTGCCCGGCGGCATGAACTACACACGTCTCTCCCTTCCCTCTCAATTCCTGATGCACCTCTATCGTTTTTATATGCTCCATTCCCCTAAGACACGATCCGATACTCGCAAACTCATGCGCCGCCTGAATCATTCTGTGGATTATACAGACCGAAAGGCAATCAAACCCATACTGACGGAAGCACAGAAAAAAAGGACCCCGGTCTGAAAAACCGAGGTCCTCTCTCTTTGAAAGCCGCTCTTTTTATAATACCACACCATCTTTGAAAATGGAAATCTCTCGATATCCATTGATCTCATTCCGCGTCTTCTTCCCGGACGCTACATCCAGAATATACCGGAAGAAATCTTTCGATACTTCGTCCATCGTCTTTCCTTCCAACAGCTGTCCCGCATTATAATCGATCCAATTCGCCTTATGCTCTGCCAGCGCGGAGTTCGTCGCCACCTTGACAGTGGGCACCGGAGCTCCCAACGGAGTGCCGCGCCCTGTTGTGAATAGAATCATATGCACGCCAGCGGATGTCAGAGAAGTACAGGCGACGATATCGTTACCCGGTCCCTGCAGCAGGTTCAGGCCCGGCGTTTTCAGACGCTCTCCATAGGTCAAGACATCCCGCACGACGCCGCGTCCGCCCTTCTGTGTACATCCCAGGCTCTTCTCCTCCAGTGTCGTGATGCCGCCCTTCTTATTTCCCGGAGACGGATTTTCATATACGACCTGGTTATGACGGATATAATAATCCTTGAAATTATTGATCAGATTCACCGTCTTCTGGAAGGTTTCCTCATCCTGACAATGATTCATCAGAATCGTCTCTGCACCAAACATCTCCGGCACCTCCGTCAAAACGGTGGTACCGCCGCAAGCCCCCAGCAAGTCCGAGAAGGCGCCGACCAGCGGATTTCCGGTAATACCGGAGAATCCATCAGAACCACCACACTTCAGTCCCACCTTCAGCTTAGAAACAGGACAGGGCGTACGCTTAAACTGGCTGGCATACTCCACTAGTTCTCCCAGGATCTTTAATCCCGCTTCGATCTCGTCTTCCACGTCTTGCGTCACCAGGAAACGGACTCGCTCCGGATCCACATCCCCCAATACCTTGGTAAACTCACTCAGGTTATTATTCTCACAGCCCAGGCTCAGCACCAGGACACCTCCCGCATTGGGGTGATGCACCAGATCTGCCAGCACCTGCTGCGTATTCTTATGATCCTCTCCCAACTGAGAGCATCCGAAGGGATGGGTAAAGGCGTAGATCCCATCTACCTTATCTCCGTAGAGTTTCGTCGCCTCTCTCGCCAATACCTCCGAGGACTGATTGACGCAACCCACCGTATTCACAATCCAGATCTCATTTCGGATTCCCACATCTCCGTTCTTACGAACATAACCATCAAAGGTGGCATCTTTTCCTTCCGGGAACTCCGGATATGCGGACAGGTTGGGCTCATAGGTATATTCCAGCATACCGGACAGGTTCGTCTTCAGATTATGCGTATGAATCCAGGAACCGGCCGGAATCGCCGTTGTCGCGTGACCAATCGGAAAGCCGTACTTGATGATGTTCCCTCCCTCGGCAATGTCCTTCACCGCGATCTTGTGTCCTTTGGGTATCTCCTCTAACGCCGTCACATCATAGCCGTCTCCCTGCACGCGCGTTCCTGCCGCCAGGGTATCCAATGCTACGAATACGTTATCGTTTGGATGAATATGCAAAAAAGAATTCATAGGTGATCTCCTTTTATTTGATAACAGAAAAGCGGCTGTAGGGCCGCTTTTCTTAAGTATTGGAAAATTACAGTACAGAAGCGATCGCGGCCTTGGCGCCGTTCTTCAGAATATTCTCCAGATGTGCAGTCACCACATCGGTAAGGCCCTCCTGCGCTGTCAGATCCTGTCCCCACAACGAGGTGTTTGCCAGTACCTTCGTCACCAGTGCTTTCGCATCCTGATCCTCGGCATAGTCCTTCCAGATCTTCTCGAAAAATTCCAACACAGGCACATCGTCCTGAATCTTGTACGTATTGGTATTCCCATTCACCGTACGAGTACCCGTCAGGGAACGTCCCTCAATCCCTTCGCCGCGATAGAATGCGATGAGGGCTGCCAGGCCAAAGCTCAGCACCTGCGGAATCTCATGCTTGCGCTCAATATAGGTCAGCAGAGAGGGCAGGCAGCGAGACTTATACTTGGACGTGGAGTTCAGAGAAATATCCAGCAGCATATGGCGAATGAACGGATTCGCAAAACGCTCAGAAACCGCAGCCGTATAGCTCTCCAACTCTTCCTTCGGCAGATCCAGCGTCGGAATGATTTCGTCGAACAGACCCTTATTCATATAAGCATGAATCGTGTCATCATCCATGAATTCCTTTACGGTATCCAGTCCTGTGAGGTAAGCGCCCAGTACCGTCATGGTATGCGCACCATTCAGAATACGAACCTTACGAGTACGATATGGCGTCATATCCTCTGTCCAGATCACATCCAGACCAGCCTGCGCCAACGGCAGCTCTTCCGAGAAATCACCGCCTTCGATGACGAAGAAGTGGAACGGCTCTGCCGTATCCAGGACATTATCCTTATATCCCAGCTTCTCGGTAATGGTATCGATCTCCGCACGCGGATAACCGGTAACGATACGGTCTACCAGGGTGCTCAGGAAATGGTTGGAATTCTCCAGCCAATCGATGAAGCCCTGCTCATATCCCCATTCCTTCGCCAGACGCAGGACGATACTCTTCAGCGTAGTACCATTCTTCTCGATCAGTTCGCAGGGAATGATGACCATACCCTTAGACGGATCGCCGTTAAACGCCTTATAACGAGCATACAAGAACACGGTCAGCTTGCCGGGGTAGGATGCCGGAGGCATGTCCGTCGGCTTGTCATCCGGGCTGTATGCAATACCTGCCTCGGTCGTATTGGAGATGATAAAACGCAGATCCGGATTCTTAGCACACTCCAGATAGGCGCCAAAATCGCTGTATGGATTGATGCAGCGGCTGATAGACTGGATAATTTCCTTATCCTCTACTACCTTACCATCCATAACGCCGCGAAGCATCATGGTATACAAGCCATCCTGCTCATTCAGCATGTCACAGACTGCGCCAAAGGTGATCGGCTGTACCACACATACACGACCGCCAAACAGCCCCTGCTTATTCATCTGATGGATCATCCAATCGATAAATCCACGAAGGAAGTTTCCTTCACCGAACTGCAAAACCTTCTCAGGAAGATCCTGCCAAGGAGAAACCTTGACATCTTCAGGAAACTGAAAATCAGAATTTAATAGTGCTTTGTTTAATGAATCCATTGCAATATATGCTCCTTTCAGGTATGGCCCGGGACTCCGCAACGTCCCAGACAAAACACACCATAATTTAATACCATTTTACACGATTTCGTCGGTTTTTTCAATAGTAATCTTCTGATTTTGTCCTAAAGAAATCAAAATGGAATCATTATCGCGGATTTCTCCTTTCAGGTATGCCTCCGCAATCTCGTCTTCTACCTCTCGCTGAATCAACCGGCGCAGCGGACGCGCACCATAAGCCGGATCATATCCCTTCTCTGCCAACTGGAGGATGACATCCTCCGTGACACGAATGCTCATTCCGTGTTCACCTGCGGCCTTATACACGTCCTTCAGCATCAGTCCTACGATCTGGCGAAGCTGTTCCTTCGTCAGCGGCTCGAAGGTGATGATATCATCCACACGGTTCAGGAACTCCGGCCGGAAGGTTTCCTTCAGCGCTGTCCGAATCTGTTGGGACAGCATGGTCGGCTGTCCGGAGACAAACCCCAAGGCTCTTCCCACAGTATGTGAACCCGCATTCGTCGTCATGATCACGACCGTATTCTCAAAATTGATCAGCCGACCCTGATTATCTGTCAGACGACCATCGTCCAGAATCTGCAGCAACATATTGAAGATATCCGGATGTGCTTTTTCGATCTCGTCCAGAAGTACGACCGAATAGGGTCTGCGGCGCACCTTCTCCGAAAGCTGTCCGCCCTCGTCATATCCCACATATCCCGGAGGCGCTCCGATCAGTTTCGACGCCGTATGTTTCTCCATATACTCCGACATATCCACACGAATCAGCGAATCCTCTGATCCAAACAGCTCCATCGCCAGTGCCTTGGCCAGTTCCGTCTTTCCGACACCGGTCGGTCCGGCAAAGATAAAGGAAGCCGGCTTGCGCTCCTTCCGAAATCCGGAACGGCTGCGCCGAATCGCCCGCGCCACAGCATTGACCGCGGCCTCCTGTCCAATCACTCGCTGATGCAGACGTTCTTCCAGATGCACCAGTTTCTCAGATTCTTCTGTCGACAACCGATGCACGGGAATCTTCGTCCAAGACTCTACCACCTGGGCGATGTCCTCCCTTGTCAGCGGAACATTCGTACACATCGCCTGCGTCTTATCGATCTCCTGCTGCAGACGCAGTTCCTCTGTTCGGCAGTTCGCCGCCTCTTCAAAATCATTCTTGCCGGCCGCGTCCTCCTTCCTGGCGATCACGGCATTGAGCTCCCGTTTCAGATCATCCAGCTTCAGGAGGCTCTCATTATGAAGGTTCACCTTCGCGGCCGCTTCATCGATAAGGTCGATGGCCTTATCTGGCAGGAACCGCTGATGGATGTACCGGATGGACATCTGCACCGCGTCCTCCAGCACTGAATCCGGAATCACCACATTATGAAAGGCCTCGTAATGCGGCCGAATCCCTTTCAGAATCTCCACCGTCTCCTGCGGCGACGGCTCATCCACGATCACCGGCTGAAAACGGCGTTCCAGCGCTGAATCCTTTTCGATATATTTCCGGTATTCATCCAATGTCGTCGTGCCGATAATCTGAATCTGTCCCTTGGCAAGCGCCGGCTTCAGAATGTTCGCAGCATTCATCGCGTTTTGCGCATCTCCCGCGCCAATCAGGTTATGAATCTCATCAATGACGAGAATAATATTCCCATCCTGAATCACTTCATTGATGATTCCCTTCATGCGGCCTTCAAACTGTCCCCTAAACTGTGTTCCGGCCACAAGTCCCGTCATATCTAAGAGTCTGACTTCCTTATGCAAAAGCTTCACCGGCACCTGACGCCGGGCAATCCGCAGCGCTAATCCTTCCGCAATCGCAGTTTTTCCTACGCCAGGTTCTCCCAGCAATACAGGGTTATTTTTAGTCCTGCGGTTCAGGATCTGCATGATCCGCTCGATCTCCGCGTCCCGGCCTACAATGTTATCGATCTCTCCATTACGTGCCTGATCCGTCAGACTCGTACTGTACCGCATCAGATTGGGCATCTTTCGCGCTCGTTTCGCGTTCTGTCTTGCATCTTCCTTTGTATCCGGCCGTGGGGTATCCACAGGCTCCGCAGGCAGGTTTCCGTTTTCATCTTCCCCTCCCTGGGGCGTGGCGCCTGAAAGCATCTCCATCAGCCCCGGCGGCATCATGGATGACAGCGCTCCCATATCCTCATTCAGCTCGTCTAAATTGACTCCCTGCATCATCTCGGAGATCTGTTTATTCATAGCCTCTGCCTGCTCATCCGTCATACCGCTTTGAGTAAACAGCTGCTTAAGTTCCAGTCCCTGCTTATGTGCACAAGCGAGGCAAAGCGCTAATCTTGTCGTTTTGCCGCCTTCTAGCTTATTCATAAATACAACTGCCTGGTTTTTATGGCAGATTTGACAAAGCATAGCAATCACTCCTTTATTTTTTAGCAGGAATCTTTTCCTCCCCAAAAGATTCCCAGAAATATTATACGTTTTTCCACTAGGGAATGCAAGCAAAATCCGTGTTTTCACAGATTTTTCATTTTTTTGCGCCGGAAGGTTGCGTAAAAAAAGGGGGAATGTTACAATAGGCATAGGCAATGATTTTGCCAGGCAGGATCACTGTCTTTCAATCAATGGTTAAGGAGGGAATCATTATGTCACGAGAAGATTATGATAAGGCGCTTCGTTTGGGCCGTAAAGCATTTCAGGAAGCTCGAAATAAAGGGCTGTCTCCTTATCTGCGCGTGATGGAAGAGGATACCGCTGGTGTCGATCTGGATTCTGAAGTCAGTCTGGGCGTCATGGACATTCCGCTGGATAAGATCGTGGGAACCAATGGGCGAGCCCGCAGTCTTTCCTTTGCTCAGAACTTTATGCCTCTCCTACCCTATGGAACAGAATTCGCCGGGAAATGGATCGCCCTGTGTGACAGTCATTTAGAGGAAGGGATCCGACACGCCATACAGGTGTATGAATATATGAACTATTTCTATGTGGTGGAAGGAAACAAACGTGTCAGCGTCCTGAAATATTTTGGGGCTGCCAGTATTCCCGGCAGTGTGACCCGAATCATCCCTCGGCGCATGGATACCAAGGAATCCCGAATTTATTTTGAGTTTCTGAAGTTTTTCCGCGTCAGTCAGGTCAACTACATCTGGTTCTCCCGAGAGGGTTCTTTTGAACAGCTTCTGGAGACGCTGGACATGGAAACTCCGGAGAAATGGGCCGATAAAGAATATACCAGTATCTTCCGAACCAATTACTATCAGTTCCGCAAGATTTATAAAGCCAATAAAGGCGATACACTGGAAATCACCACCGGGGACGCGTTTCTGAAATATATCATGGTGTTCGGATACCCGGAGATGTACCGCAAGTCCGAAGCCCAAATCGAGAGCGAACTGAAGAGCCTCTGGCCGGAATTGCAGCTTCTGGCGGAAGACCAGCCCATTGGCCTGCTCACGACGCCGCAGGAGGCTCCCAAGCGCAGTTTCTGGGATCTGTTCACGCCATCTCCCAAGAAAGACATGCGCGTGGCTTTTGCCTATGTAGATGGCACCGAGGAATCCAGCTGGACCTATGCGCATGAACTGGGGCGTCTTCATCTGGACGATGCCTTTGAAGGTCAAGTCAAAACCACTTGCTACGAGCATATTCCCACGGATCCGCAGACCGGCTGCGAGGCTTTATGCAAGATCGCTGAAGAGGGCTATGACGCCATCTTCACGACTTCACAGCGACTGATTGCCGCCAGTTTGAAAGCGGCCATTCGCAATCCCGATGTCAAGTTTCTCAATTGTTCGGTTCATGTGCCCTATCAGCACCTTCGGACTTATTTTGGCCGTATGTACGAGGCCAAACTGCTGACAGGCGTGATCGCCGGCGCCATGACGCGTACCAATCATCTGGGGTATATCGCCGATTATCCGACTTCTGCCACCATGGCCAGCATCAATGCGTTTGCGCTAGGTGCCCAGCTAGTCAACCCCAAGACTGTCGTACACTTGGAATGGACCGCGTTGAAGAAACCAACGGGGGCTCCTACAGAAAAACTGATCCAACAGAATGTCGATATCCTCTCCAATCAGGATATGATCACACCCCAGTATGCTTCTAAGCAGTTTGGTGTATATCAGATGTATCCTGACGGCTCCGTACGTAATATCGCGATGCCGATCTGGAACTGGGGTATCTTCTATGAGAAGCTGATTCAGAGTCTGCAGAGCGGTTCCTGGGAAAATGACAATACGGACAATGGTGTGAAGGCCATCAATTATTGGTGGGGAATGGCCGCCGGTGTCATCGATGTTGTCTACACGCAAGCCCTGCCAGATGGTTTGAAACATCTGGTGGAGCTGCTCAAAAAATCCATCATCGACGGTTCTCTGCTTCCCTTTGCCGGCGTCATCCATGATCAGGACGGCAGCATCGTCGTTCCAGAAGGCAGTGTACTCGATACGGAAGAGATCGTCACAATGAATTGGCTGGTCGAGGGCATCGACGGCCGCATTCCCAGTATCGACGAAGTCACAGATGAAGCCGCTTCGGCCATGAATCCCATCATCATTTAATATCAATCCGATACCATAAAAAAGGCGACTGTTTCGAGTCTATTGATCCGAAGCAGCCGTCTTTTATCATGCCACCAGTTCCTATCCTACTCCGCCTGAAACGCAATGAATCGTTTTCCGCTGTAAGTCAGTTTCCCCTTGACCCCTTCCTCCCAGGAATGAGGTACATCATAGGAAACCAGAAACGAGATTTCCTCGTTTTTCTCTTCATCCAGGAAATTCAGCTTGTGCTGTTCCAGCATCACCTGCGTATTATTGGACGCAAGCCGTCCCTTATCCTGAATTTCCACCTGACCATATACATGTTCTCCATAGAGAAAAACTGCCGGAATCGTCACACGCCGTCTGTCCGAATCTCGAAAGATTCGATATAACACTCTTGCTAGCAGGATGCCTGCTACAACCACCCCTAACACTGTCAAAGCAATCTGCCAGAAGTACATCTGAAAAAGTGTCTCTTGCATTGCCATCTCTATCGGACTCATACATGCATCCTCCTCTCTGCAGGTTTTGTATCTTTATCATATTCTATATCCATGCATCCGTCAATAGAATGGCCATGACTTGCCATTTTTGCCCACTCAGGTCATACCTTGTCCAGTGCTTCCTCGAGCGTATGCCACCCTAGTACCGCACACTTCACTCGCGCCGGCATATGGGAAATATCCCGCAGCGCACTCGCTTCTTCCAACTCCTCGATCTCCGCCTCATCGGCCTCTCCCTGAATCATCCTCAGAAACAGGCGCAGCCGGCGCCGCGCAAATTCTATATCCTGTCCAATGATCTGATCCAGCATAATATCTACCGATGCCTGTGAAATCGCACATCCCTCTCCGACGAAGGCTCCCTCCAGAATCTTTCCCTCTTCCAGCCGCAGCTGCAAAGTGATCTCGTCTCCGCAGCTGGGATTCACGCCATCCAATACCACATTGGCCTCTGGCAGGGGATGCTTATGCATCGGATGCAGATTATGTTCCGTCAATATTTCATGATAAAAACTCCTATTCGGCATATCCCATCCTCCTTCTCACAGTCTTCACACTTTTTACGAAAGCCTCCGCCTCTTCTTCCGTATTATAGAAAGCAAAGCTGGCCCGCGTTGTGGCTGTCAAGCCCAGATGGCGTGTTAAGGGCTGCGCACAATGATGTCCTGCCCGCACCGCGATATGATCCTCATTCAGGATTGCACTCACATCATGAGGATGTACCCCGTCTACAACAAAAGTGATAATTCCACCATGTTCCACGGCTTTCTCGGATCCGAGCACACGCACGTGCGGAATCTTCAGGAGACCCTCTAAGGCTATGCGCGTACACGCCTCTTCTCGTCGCATCAATTCCTCCCATCCCACAGCCTCCAGATATCGTATCGCTGCCTGAAGCCCTACCACACCTGCTACCGGTATCGTTCCCGCCTCAAACTTATGCGGCAGCGGCGCAAATACGGCGCCTTCTCTGGTGACGGACTCCATCATTTCTCCGCCGCGCAGAAACGGTGGCATCGCATCCAGAAGCTTGCGCTTTCCATACAAAACGCCGATGCCCATGGGGCCTAGCATCTTATGTCCGGAAAATGCCATGAAATCCACATCGAGTTCTCTGACAGAAACTGGCATGTGCGGAACACTCTGCGCGGCATCCAGTACCACAACCGCCCCGCATGTCCTGGCTTGTCTTACGATCTCGTCGATAGGATTGACTCTCCCCATGATATTCGACACATGGGTCATGGCTACCAGCCGGGTCCTCTCCGAAAAAGCGGCTTGTATTTTCTCTGGCAGGAATCGGCCGTCTGCCTCACACTCCAGGTATTTTAACTGCGCTCCCGTCTGCTGCGCCACCATCTGCCACGGCAGAATATTACTGTGATGTTCCTGGATGCTTATGAGAATCTCGTCGGATTCATGAAAATGGGATAATCCATAGCTATAGGCCACCAAATTGAGTCCCTCTGTAGCATTCTTGGTGAAGAGGATTTCCTCTGGCTCTGCGGCCCCCACAAAGTGCTGTACACTTCGCCTTGCTTCCTCCAACACCTCTGTCGCACGTATACTTCTGTCATAGAATCCTCGCAGGGGATTCGCATTGGTTTGTTCATAGAATGCCTGCTCCGCAGCCAGAACCGACTGGGGTTTCTGACTGGTCGCCGCGTTATCCAAATAGATCGTCGGATCCTGATTCAAAATGGGAAAATCCTTACGATACGGATTCATTCTCCCCACCTCCTTCCCAGAACGACCAGATTTTCTGTTCTGTCTCCGGATCCTGAATCCTTCGGCAGATTTCTTCGATCCGCCCCCGGATCAGCATCTGATAGATTTCTTCCATATCTAATCCCCTAGACTGCATATAAAATAAGAGTTCTTCATCGGGCCGTCCGATACTGGCTCCATGATTCCCCTGTACAGCCTCCTCTCCGCATAAGATCAGCGGAATGCTCCGGTTGATCGTGTTCTCAGAGAGCATCAGCACTTCTTCCTGTTCTGTGCCCTCCGCTCCCGCCGCTCCTTTTACAAACTCAATGGTTTGCCGCATGCATTTCTCCGCATGCTCTCGCAGAATTCCCTTTGCCCTCAGCTGGCTCTGACTTCGGACTCCTCGATGCCGGGCCACATAATTCATGTCAAAACGCTGATGCTCCTGTGCCAAATACACCAGATCGCTCTCCCATCTGCTGCATTCTCCTTCCAGGTCTGCATAACAGCCGCTGTAGTTGTCGGATCCCCCCAGGAAAAGCTGTATTGTCTCCAGAGACGCATTGCTTTCACAATATGCCCCGATATCCTGCAATACTCGATACGCACTTGGCATGAGCTGTACCTGTACTAGCCGTACTTTCGCCCCTTCTTCCAGCCAGAGATGAGTCTGTACGCCCATCAGTCCCTGTCCTTCTCCCGTCAGCTCCATGATAACTGTCAGCTCACTTTCTCGGCCTGCTCGAATCTCTATCAGCTGTCCTCCTCGTTTCTCCGCCTCGCCACGAATGGCCACCTTGATCTTTTGCTGATCCCCAGCCGGTATGGCGACACGAATCGGATGTGATGCCACTTTCTCGTCCAAACGAATCCCCATTCCGGTGTTCATATCGGGCAAAGGCGGTATCGCTGAAGAAAACGCGCCATCACTTTCTATTCTCAATGCATCCGGCATTTCCAAGTCCTTGATCCTACTCTCATTCATGGAAAGCCAGTTCCATGTTCAGACCGGCAATGTGTTGACTCGTACTTCCATCCATTGTCCCTCCTTTATCCTATGCTTCCCTTCATTTCCAGCTCAATCAGACGATTCATCTCCAGTGCATATTCTAATGGCAATTCCTTAGAGACCTGATCCGCAAAACCGCTCACAATCATGGCTCTGGCGTCCTCTTCGCTGATCCCCCGGCTCATCAGATAGAATACGGCATCATCGCTAATCCGTCCGATCCTGGCTTCGTGCCCGATATCGGCCTCCTGGGTTCGTATATCCATGGCCGGGATCGTATCCGAACGTGACTCCGAATCCAGCATCAACGATTGGCAGGATACGGCCGACTTGCTGCCTTTTGCTTCCTTATGCACCACCACCGCGCTGCGAAAGGTACTGATACCCCCATCCTTGGAGATGGATCGCGTGTTCATATAAGAAGAAGTCTTTGGGGCCGCATGTACCACCTTGGCACCCGTATCCAGATTCTGTCCTTCTCCTGCGAATGTAATGCCCGTATACTCCATCCGGGCATTCTTTCCTTTTAAGATGGTCATCGGGTATAAATACGATACATGGGATCCAAAGGAGCCTGAAACCCATTCCATCCTGCCTCCCTCTTCCACCACGGCCCGTTTGGTATTCAGGTTATACATGTTCTTGGACCAGTTTTCGATCGTAGAATATCGCAGCCTTGCATTCTTTCCCACAAATAATTCCACACAGCCTGCATGGAGATTCGCGATATTATACTTAGGTGCAGAGCATCCCTCGATAAAATGCAAATCCGCTTCCTCTTCCAATATGATCAGGGTATGTTCAAACTGCCCTGCTCCTGGCGCATTAAAACGAAAATAGGACTGTAATGGAATGGTGACAGAGACTCCCGCTGGCACGTAGACAAAGGAACCGCCTGACCAGACCGCACCATGCAGTGCCGCGAACTTATGATCCGTAGGCTTTACCAGTTTCATGAAATGCTTACGCACCATATCCGCATATTCTCCTCGCAAGGCACTCTCCATATCGGTATAGATCACGCCCTGTTCTTCCACTTCCTGGCGCACATGATGGTATACCAGCTCCGAATCATACTGCGCACCCACTCCGGCCAGCGATTTTCTCTCCGCCTGTGGGATGCCCAGACGCTCAAAGGTATCCTTAATCTCCTTCGGCACCTCCGACCACTTCGCCGTCATCTTTGTATTGGGCCGAACATACGTGGCGATATGATCCATGTCCAGACCTTCTAAAGAAGGTCCCCAATCCGGTGTCTTCATCTGGTGATAGATGGCTAACGACTCCAGTCTGAACAGGCGCATCCAGAGCGGATCCCTTTTCTCCTCGGACAGCCGTTCTACTATTTTCTGAGAAAGTCCCTCCTGAAGGCGATAGGCTCCCGTCTCATCATTTCGTATATCGTAAATGCTCCTGTCAACATCTTCTATATAGGTCTTCTCCTTCATGCCCTTCTCCTCCTCATGTCTGCCGGATATAGGGTTCGAATCCGGTACGGCTAATCTCTTCCACAAGTTCTCCGCCGCCCGTCTTGACAATCCGCCCCTCCACCATAACATGCGTATAATCCACCTGTAATGACTCCAGGATCTGCGCGTTGTGGGTAATGATCAGCAGGCCCTTTGACCTGTCCTTCTGAAACTCTTCCACGCCCTTAGACACTGTTCGCACCGCATCTACATCGAGGCCCGAATCGGTTTCATCCAGAATGGCCAGCGACGGCTTCAGCATCAGCATCTGCAGGATCTCCGCCTTCTTCTTCTCTCCTCCCGAAAACCCTACGTTCAGTTCCCGTTCTCCATAAGCCTCTTCCATCTGCAGGATACTCATCACTCGTTCTAACTCCTTTTGAAATGCCCACACCTTCAGTTTTCCTCCCTGTCTATGGCGCCAGGCATTTCGAAGAAACGATGACAGCGTCACTCCCGGCACTTCCAACGGATTTTGAAACGATAGAAACAGCCCCGCCCGGGCCCTTGCATCCGCCCCTTCCTCATCGATCCGTTCTCCCGCTAACCAGATCTGCCCCTCTGTGACCTGATATCTGGGATGTCCCATCAGTGTATATCCCAGCGTGGACTTTCCGGCTCCATTAGGGCCCATCAATACATGGGTTTCCCCTTTCTGTATTTGCAGCGATATATGGTGCAGAATCTCCTTCTCCTCCACTTGTACGCTTAGATTCTGTATGTCTAACAGATGACGATCCATCCTTCTCCTCCTCTCTAAACCCACTTATTTAATAGGTTTTATCCATACTATAGACCATATTTCCTACTTTGTCAATAGGTTTATTGACTCTTCTTCTTTTTTGTAGTATAATCACCTCATCAACGAAGTGAAAGGGAGGCGTTCTAATGATTATATCCACACGAGGCCGCTATGCCCTGCGCGTCATGCTGGATCTGGCAGCGCAGTCCTCCGAAGGTTATATTCCTCTGAAAGAAATCGCCCGACGTCAGGACATCTCCGAGAAATATCTGGAAAATGTGATCAAGGTCTTAGTAGAGAATCATCTTTTGACGGGACTCCGGGGCAAGGGGGGCGGCTATCGCCTGACCCGCTCTCCCGATCAGTATACCCTGGGACAGATTCTCCAATTGGCCGAGGGCAGTCTGGCGCCCGTTGCCTGCATCGAAGAAAATGCCGAAGAATGTTCCAGAAAGGATCATTGTCCCACATTGCCTGTCTGGCAGAAGCTGGACACACTGATCCGACAGTTTCTGGATAGTATTACACTGGCTGATCTGATGGAAACAGAAACGCCCCAATCCTGATTTTACGGACAAAAAAGGCTTGAGATTCTCTGTCAATCTCAAGCCTTTTTTATTCTATATTTAATATAAAGAGTCCGGATAGTCGCCTGCTTCATGAAGCTTGCGAAGTTCCTCCTGGACATACGCCTTATCTTCCCGATAGGTGACTCCAAACCAGACCGCATCGGTAGACAACACATACGTCACCAGATTACCAGCCTTCATCTGCTGATCCACCACTGCGGGCAGCAGGCATTCTGCCTTGATATCCTCCGGCGCAAGCGCCTTCAGGAACGCGGTAAACGCATCCTCTAGTTTCTCAAAAATCCAAGGTGTGAATCCCCAGAAATTCATGGAGACGAGACAATCCGGATCCAGCAGAACGCCATTGGGATCCTCATTGACATCCCGGATCGTACCGTCGGGGAAGGGCATGATCTTATAGGTCTCCACCACTTCCTCCAGCCGGCCGTCTGCTACCTTGCAGACACCCCGTGTCACATGTCCGTTCTCGGATACCGTATTGCGCAAGCGATATCCCACCATCGCGGCTTCTCCTGCGGGCGCAAGCTCCTGCAGCTTCTCATACATCGAACGAAATGCTGTCTTGCCATAATAATCGTCCGCATTGATGACCGCAAAAGGACCATCCACCACGTCTCTGGCACATAACACCGCATGTGCTGTGCCAAAGGGCTTTACCCGCTCCGCGGGGATCTGATAGAAATCCGGCACGCTGTCAAAACTCTGAAACGCGTAGGCTACTTTCACCTTCTGCGCGATCTTGTTCCCATAGCGCTCCCTGAAGGATGTTTCCATCTCCGGTTTGATGATAAAAACCACCTGATCGAAGCCGGCCTCTACCGCGTCGTAGATGGAATACTCCATCAGAATCTCTCCGTGCGGACCAATCGAATCCGTCTGCTTATTGCCGCCATAGCGGGATCCCATGCCCGCCGCCATAATTACCAAGGATGTACTCATCTTATTCAGCCTTTCCCTCACTACCAAAAAGTTTGATTTTCTCTATGACTGTATTATAGATTGCATCTGTGCCGGGTTTTAAGAGTTTGCGCGGATCGTATCCCTTTCCCTGCAGGTCCTTCCCCGCTTCAATGTACTTACGTGTCGCTTCCGCAAAGGACAGCTGACACTCCGTATTCACATTGATCTTGGATACGCCCAGATGAATCGCCTCTCGAATCATCCCCTCCGGAATCCCCGTACCGCCATGCAGTACCAGCGGCATCTGACCAGTCAGCTCCTGGATCTTCGCCAATACACTAAAATCGAGACCTTTCCAGTTTGCCGGGTATTTTCCATGGATATTGCCAATGCCTGCTGCCAGCATATCCACACCCAGATCCGCAATCCGTTTACACTCCATGGGATCCGCGATCTCGCCAGCACCTACTACGCCGTCTTCTTCGCCGCCGATGGAGCCCACTTCCGCTTCCACAGAGACTCCGCGCGCATGCGCCAGACTGATGATCTCCTTGGTCTTCTCGATATTCTCATCGATCGGATACTTGGAACCATCAAACATGACGGAAGTATATCCATCCATCATGGCTTTCTTCGCGCCCTCATATTCACCATGATCCAGGTGAATCGCTACCGGTACGGTAATACCCAGAACCTCGTCCATGGCCCGTACCATAGCTGCTACGGTTTTATATCCTGTCATATACTTGGAGGCTCCTTCCGAAACCCCCAGGATCACCGGAGACTTCATATCCTGCGCCGCCGTCAGAATGGCCTTGGTCCATTCCAGATTATTGATATTAAATTGTCCTACCGCGTAATGGCCTGCTTTTGCCTTCACCAGCATTTCCTTTGCCGATACTAACATTCAGATCCCTCCTCATTTATAGGTTAGCTTTATTATACCTGATTTGCACGCAGAAATCAATTGCTTCCCCAGATTTTACTTTTCTCTCGCCGGCATCTTTGCATAGCGTCCGGCGATCCGGATCAGCAGTTCCACAGTCTGATCCATCTCCTGCACGCAGGCATACTCCAGACGTCCATGCCCGTTGTGACCTCCTGTACCCAGATTCGGACAGGGCAGTCCCATGAAAGACAACCGGCACCCATCCGTACCACCGCGCACGGGAACACTCACGGGCGTCCCGCCCAATGCCTTGACCTCTTCGCAGGCAATCTCAATCAGATGCCAATGCGGTTTGATCTGTTCGATCATGTTGCGGTAGTTGTCCTGTATATCGGCTTCCACCGTACCTTCGCCGTACTTCACGTTCAGAAAATCTACAGCGCCTGCAAGCACCCGCTTCTTCTCCTCCAGCTTAGCGGCATCATGATCCCGCAGAATATACTTCATAATAGCCTTCTCTTCGGCTCCCTCGATCTCATTCAGATGGAAAAAACCTTCTCTGTTTTCCGTATGCTCCGGTCGCTCAGCTTCCGGCAGCAGACGGTCCAGTTCGATGGCGATTCGTGCCGCGTTCACCATCTGATTCTTCGCGCTGCCCGGATGAATGCTCTTGCCCGTGATCGTGATCTTGGCAGAAGCCGCATTGAAGGTCTCATATTCCACCTCGCCAAAGGCTCCACCATCGATGGTATACGCATAATCCGCACCGAACCCTTTCACGTCGAAAAGATCTGCCCCTCGGCCAATCTCCTCATCCGGTGTAAAGGCGATCTGGATCCTTCCGTGCGGCACTTCCGGATTCTTCTGAAAATATTCTGCCATCGTGAGGATGTCGGCGATTCCGGCCTTATCATCCGCCCCCAGCAGCGTAGTTCCATCTGTCACCAGAAGATCACATCCCTGATACCGCTTCAGCTCTGGAAATACGGACGGAGACAGGAGAATTCCCTGCTCCTTTTTCAGCACGATATCCTCCCCCTGATAGTTTTTCACCACACGGGGTTGGATGTTCTCATAGGGCACCACATCGACCACATCCATATGCGCGATAAAGCCAATAACAGCTCCCTGCCAGTCCTTAATATTCTCCGGGATCGTACCGTACACGTATCCATGCTCATCCACGCGGACATCGACTACACCCAGCGTCTTCATCTCCTCCACCAATGCCTGCGCAAACACAAGCTGCGCAGGCGTACTGGGACAGGACGGACTATTCTCATCCGAGGCGGTTGGATATTTCGTATACTGTATCAGTCTCTCGTAGGCTCGCATCTTATTTCTCCTCCATCAGGCTTTCCATCTCGCTGATCAGCTCATTAAAGAGCTTCAGCGCGTCATTCACCGGCTGTGCCGTCGTCATGTCAACACCAGCAATCTTCAGGAGAGAGATCGGATCCTGACTGCCGCCCGAAGACAGGAACGTCCGATAATCCTTCACTGCTTCCTCTCCCTTTTCCAGAATCCGATTTGCGATCGCCACCGCCGCTGAGAATCCCGTAGCATACTGGAATACGTAGAAATCATAGAAGAAATGCGGTACACGCCCCCATTCGATGGCGATCTCCCGGTCTTCCGCCATGTTCTCTCCATAATATTCCCGATTCAGCTGATAGTACATATCGCATAACAGATCCGCCGTCAGCTCTTCTCCCGCTTCCGCTTTCTGACTCATCATCATCTCAAACTCTGCGAACTGGGTCTGCCGGTACAGCGTGGTTCTGAACTGCTCCAGGAAATAGTTGATCAGATAAGCCCTCTCCTGCTTGTCCTCTGTCTTGGCAAGAAGATGCTTCATCAGCAGCACCTCGTTACAGGTAGACGCCACCTCGGCCACGAAGATCACATACTGGGAGTTGACCACGGGCTGTGTCTTCTTCGAGAAATAGCTGTGCAGCGCGTGGCCCATTTCATGGGCTAATGTGAACTGGCTGTCCAATGTATTCTTATGGTTCAGCAGCACATAGGGGTGCGGACGTGCGCCGGAAGAATAGGCGCCGCTGCGTTTTCCTTCATTCTCGTATACATCGATCCAACGATGCGTAAACCCTTCCCGCAGCACATCCAGGTAGTCCTCTCCCAACACCGCCAGGCCTTCCAGCACCGTCTCCTTCGCCTGCTCGAAGGTGATTTCCTGATCCGATTCTGTCACCAATGGCACGTAAATATCATACATATGCAGCTCATCCACGCCCATCAGCTTCTTGCGCAGATCCATATAGCGATGCAACGTATCCATATTGGCGTGTACGGCCTCTATCAGGTTGTGATATACGGATACCGGAACTTCATTGCGGAAAAGCGCCGCCTCCAGCGAGGAATCAAACTTACGGGTGCGCGCATTGAAGATGAGCTGCTTCATCTGCGCATTCAGGATAGCGGCAACGGTATTGCGAAACTGCTCATAGGTATGATACGTGTTCTTAAAGGCACTCTCGCGCAGCACCCGATCCGGACTCTGCAGCAGGGAAGCATAGGAACCGGCCGTCAACGCATGCGGCTTTCCTTCGCTATCCACCGCATCCGGGAATTTCAGATCCGCGTTGCGGAATGTGGAACCAATCAGATCCGGACTGTCACACACTTCTCCTGCAGAAGCCAAGATCCTCTCCTCCGCCTCGCTCAGCACATGTTCTTTTCTGCGAAGCATCTTGTAGAGATACCGGTCATACATCGCGAGTCCCGGTTCTTCTTTACGAAACTGTTCCAGTTTTTCTTGCGGAATCGCCATGATCTCCGGCTCCTCGAAAGCTGATGCCGCACCTACCTTAGCTAAAAGCCCCGCGATCTTGCCCCTGAAATCCTGATACTTGGATACTGCAGAGTCCTCATCGGCCTTCAGATGCGCATAGGAGGCCAGACGGCTCAGCTTCAGATTCACTTCATCGCAGAACTTGAGCCATGCCAGCAGATTCTCCGCACTTTCTCCCAGTGTTCCTTTATATGCCGCTAACTTCTCCGGAATATCGGAGCAGTTCGCAAACTCTGTAAGCCAAGCTTCATCGGAGACAAACAGATCTTCTGTCGCCCAGGTGTCCTTGGGGTCTAATTCAGTTCTCTTTGGAATACGTTCCTGTGACATTCTATTCCCATCCCTTTCTTTTCATACTGAAAATGTATGTTTATTATACCTCTTTTGGTAAATCTTTGCAAGAGGCAGGTGTCTCTCTCTTGACTTTTCTCTCTTTTTTCTGTATCCTATATGTGTAAAACATAATTTCTAAGGGGGTTTTATCATGCAGACACTTACCAGTACCTATACACTTTCCAATGGGGTTTCGATTCCCTGTATCGGATTTGGCACCTGGCAGTCTCCCGATGGCGAGATTGCCAAAAATGCGGTGTTATCCGCTATCTCTGCCGGTTATCGTCATATTGATACTGCTGCCGCCTATGGGAATGAGGGCAGCGTGGGGGAAGCCATTCGTGAAAGCGGCATAGACCGCAAGGACCTCTTCATCACCACGAAGCTTTGGAATACAGATCATGGTTATGATACGACCCTGCGGGCTTTTGAGCATTCCATGAAACTTTTAGGGCTTGACTATCTGGATCTATACCTGATTCACTGGCCGAATCCCATCAAGTTCCGCGACTGCTGGCAGAAAGCCAATGCTGGCTCCTGGAAAGCTTTTGAAGAACTGTACCGCGCCGGACGCATCCGTGCTCTGGGCGTCAGCAACTTCCTTCCCCATCATATCGATACACTGATGGAGACTGCGGAGATCGCTCCGATGGTCAATCAGATCCGGCTTTGTCCCGGTGAGACCCAGGATGCCGTTGTGTCCTATTGCAGAGAGCATCACATCCTGGTAGAGGCCTACAGTCCCATGGGTACCGGCAAGATCTTTAAGGTGCCTCAGATGACCGCATTAGCCGAGAAATATCAGCGTTCGGTGGCACAGATCTGTATCCGCTGGAGCCTGCAGATGGGCTTCCTTCCCCTGCCTAAGTCCGTGACGCCTGCACGGATCGCCGAAAACGCGCAGGTTTTCGACTTCGAATTGGATGAGGCCGATGTGGCGATGATCGCTTCCCTGAAGGGTTGCTGTGGCGAAAGCCGGGATCCCGACCAGATTCTCTTCTAATTCTGCCTTCCAACAACACAACATCCGGGAGACTCTCTGGGCGAGAGAGTCTCCCGGATTTCTCATTCATTCTACTGGGGTTGTAACATTTGAAGTCCCT
>DBQQ01000016.1:0-104719 GCA_002305315.1 Clostridiales bacterium UBA1390 | reverse complement strand
CCACGGGGGTTGTAACATTTGAAGCCCCTGACTAATGAGAAATCCCCGCCCGCCCACTTTTACACGAAATAAGAGCCAGACCTCGCAAGACCTGACTCTTATGATACAGCTTTACATCGCAATCATTATTTTTTCATCCGATAATACATTTTCCGCTACAAACCTGTTCCAGCAGCTCAGCAATGGGCTGTGTTCCATCAACTATCTGAAGCGGACAGGATACCGTAGCGACCCAGGCAGACACATCCGCTTCTTTCCTTGTTTCCGCATGGACCAGGAAGCGTTCCTCCTGCTCATACAGATCACCCCCAGGCAACATTCGCGGTCCAAATTTCTCATAGGATCGTTTTCGCACGCGCTGCATTCGAATCTCCTGCGGCACCCGAATCCATAATACTTTTTCGAGGGCTGCGATGATATCGTCTGCAAAGTCGCCCTTAACTGCTGTCAACACAAAATGATCACTCTGGCCAATTCGCTCTCGCAGAATCTGTTCGGCCTCTTTCCGGGAACGAGGAGCCGCGTAGGGATACCGTGAATCTGTTTTCGGGAAATAACAGTCTTCGATATCGATCCATGTGTATCCCAAGCGTTCTGCCAACGCTTCTCCCAGTGTACTTTTCCCGCAGCCATTCAAGCCACAGACAAGAATGCCTGTCCCCATATATTTATCGTTTGATATCGTAGCTCATGTTCATGAGGTTGCGAATGGTATCTACATCATCCGTGATATTGGCATCTCCATGAATCGTATGCTTGATGGCACTGCTGGCGACCGCAAAATTGATCATATCCATAGCCCGATAATTATGGATCATCGCATAGATCAGACCGCTGGCAAAGGCATCGCCGCCGCCGACACGATCCAGAATATTAAACGTGAAAAGCTTGCTCTCGAAAGTGTGTCCGTCGTACCACATGAAAGCTTTCAGGCTGTTCTCGCTGCCGCTGTGCGCATAACGCACATGCCGCGCAATACATTTGATGTTCGGATACTTGTCAATAAAGGCCTGGAAGATCTCATCCTGCTGCTCATAGCTGGGCTGCAGTGGCACCCCGTCTTTCCAGTCTCCTTTACTGTGATCATTATCATCCTTCCAGAGATGATACGGCTCGATCCCCAGCAATACATCCACATAGGGCAGGCACTCCGTACAGAAATCCCGAGCCTCCTCCCAGGTCCAAAGCGCACTGCGGAAATTGCCGTCAAAACTGACCGTCATGCCCTTTTCCTTCGCGGTCTTCAGACTATCCAGCACCAGCTTGCGGCAATTCGGCGCCAATGCCGGCGTGATACCACTCAGATGCAGCCAGTCATACCCATCCAGGAGCTCATCCAGATTGACCTTACTGAAATCATACTCGGTGATCGCACTGTGTTTGCGGTCATAGATCACCTTGCTGGCACGAATCCCATAGCCTGTCTCCAGATAATAGGTGCCCAGACGATGCGTCGGGGTCTCCTCCGGCGTGCTGAGAATCATCGGCGTACAGTGTACGTCGTTGCTCCGCAGCATACGAATAGCACTCTTGCCCAGACTGTTATTCGGAACCACGCTGAAGAAGGTACTGTCAATACCCAGGTTGGCCAAGGCCAATGCGATATTGGCCTCGCTGCCGCCATAACTGGCCTCGAAACTGCTGGCCATACGAATCTTCTCATAGTTTGGAGGACTCAGGCGCAGCATGATTTCTCCAATCGTAAAGAACTTCTTGGGACTGTCATTATTCTGCAATAAAGGATTGAAGTGTTCCATCTTTTTATCTCCATTCCGCCGCTGACGCCTACGGCATAGTCTAAAGGATACGCGTCAGAGAATGAATCTCGTTGGTTTCATTATAAAGGAAAAAGAAGCGGATTGCAAGAGGTATCTTGCGGTCGCCCTTGCTTCTCTGTGCATCTTATGATATCCTAATATTATTCTATCGGATATATCCGCCGATTTTCGGACAAACTACAGTGGTTTCCGATTTCCACAGAAAGGAGATGCGCCATGTCTGATCCCATCTATACCGCGATTGATCTGAAGAGTTATTATGCCTCGCTGGAGGCCGTGGACCGTGGCCTGGATCCCATGACGACGCATCTTGTCGTAGCAGACGCATCCCGCACCTCCAAAACCATCTGTCTTGCCGTGTCTCCCGCCCTCAAGGCCTATGGGATTCCGGGACGCTGCCGCCTGTTCGAAGTCATGGAAAAGGTAAAAGAGATCAACGCCAAGCGCCTTACCGAGGCCATTCGTCTCCACAAGGCTATCCGGGATGCTCATGGACAATGGACCTTTTCCGGTACTTCCAGCAATGCAGAAGAACTGGAAAAGGATCCTTCCCTAGCTCTTGGCTATATCATTGCTCCTCCGCAAATGGCACACTATATGGAATGCAGCACCCGAATCTATCGTATTTATCTGAAGTATATCGCTCCCGAAGATATCCATGTGTATTCCATCGATGAAGTATTCATGGATCTTAGCGGATATCTGTCCCTATATCATATGACAGCCTACCAGCTCGTCAAAACTATGATCCAGGATGTCTATACGACAACGGGAATCACGGCTGCTGCCGGCATCGGAACCAATCTCTACTTGGCCAAAGTCGCCATGGATATTGTGGCCAAACATGTCCCAGCGGATTCCGACGGCGTTCGCATCGCCGCACTGGATGAATTCACTTATCGAAAACTTCTTTGGACGCACAAGCCTCTCACAGACTTCTGGCGCGTTGGCCATGGGTACGCCCGCAAATTGCGGGAACATGGCCTTTTTACCATGGGCGATATCGCCCGCTGTTCTTTAGGCAAACCTTCCGATTATTATAATGAGGATCTCCTCTATCGTCTCTTCGGCGTCAACGCAGAACTCCTCATCGATCACGCCTGGGGATGGGAGCCTTGTACGATTCGAGATATCAAAGCCTATCAGCCTGATAATAATTCGATCGGCTCCGGTCAGGTTCTGCCGGAACCCTATTCTTATGAAAAAGGACGTCTCATTGTGCGTGAAATGACGGATCTTTTGGTATTGGATCTTGTCGACAAAGGTCTAGTGACCGATCAGGTCACCCTAACCATCGGATATGATGTGGAAAACCTTTCGGATCCCACCCGGCGCGCCCTGTATCACGGACCTATCACCACCGATGCCTATGGCCGCAAAGTCCCGAAGCATGCGCATGGAACCGGACATTTACCAGGGTATATGCATTCCACTCGCCAGATTCTGCAATGTATGACCGACCTCTATGAGCGTATTGTAAATCCCCAGTTGACCATCCGACGGATTACGATTTCCGCCAACCGTGTAATCCCCGAATCACAGGCTGTCTCTTCCGCTGCCGAACAGCTCGATCTTTTTACCGATTATGAAGCGCAGTCCGCCGAAGAAAAAGCACTGGAACGCGAGGGCCGCATTCAACGCGCTGTTTTGGACATCCAGCGCCGATACGGCAAGAACGCGATTCTCAAGGGAATGAACCTGGAAAAAGGCGCCCGCACCCAGGAACGCAATCAACAAGTTGGCGGACATAAGGCTTAAGCCTGTTTTTTCAGAAAGGAGAATTTTTCATGTATCCTGACGCTTCTTCCGATTCGACATGGATCACTTCCCAGGATTCACTGTCCGATTCCTTTTTCAATTCTGCCGCCGACTCCCATCTGTACGAAGACATGTTCCATCTCCCCCATCCACGCTCCTCCAAACATCCTCCCATGTCGAAGGAGAATCGAGCCGCCCAATTCTCTCCGTTTGCCGCACTGACTGGTTACGAAGCTGCCGTTACCGAGACCGCTCGCCATACGCAGGATCGAATTTTGCTGGACGACAACCGTCGCGCCCTCCTGGATGCGAGACTCTCATTCATCCAGGAACATCTCTCCGAGCATCCTGTAGTCTCCATCACGTACTTTATTCCCGATGCCAAAAAGGAAGGTGGCGCCTATGTCTCTCGTATGGGTGATATCCGTAAAATCGACACTTACACGCGTCACATCCTCTTTCATACCCAAGAAGATGACGCTCTCCTTTCCATTCCCATCGACGACATCATAGATCTCGAGGAAGTGTCCCTCTCTTAATTTGTCCCCCTCATCAAAGCGCATATCGTAAAAGAATTACTGTAACAAAAAAGGCCACGTCATGCACCTAATGAATGCATAACGTGGCCTTTCGTCATCCTCCTCTCCTTAAGATTCCAACATTTCGTTCGTTCTTAGTATTCCTTCCTACAGGAGAATTCGTCGTCGATCACATCCTGAATATGTAATACGGACAGTTCTTCCCGGTTACAGCGTTCTACAAAATCCGCCACGCGCTTCTGATCCAGAGAGATATCTGAAATCGTGCAAAGCACTTCCTCTCCCTCGCGCACTTGAACGCCATAGGACACATAGTTCCCCACCTCTTCCATCCAGTGGGTCTCAACCGTTAACCTGTACATGGATACACACCTCCTTTCCTCGCGGGGATATTTTTTATCCCATATATATAATCAAAAACGAGCTCGAAATTTCACGTTTTTCGCCCTTTTTAATTGTAAACATTTTTTGAATTTTATGACCCGCTGAATCAGAGGCTTTCCGCGCCTTCATGCTTTTCCATTTTTATCCAAAAATCAAAAAAGTAATAGAACCAAGCGCAAAGAAACTTGTTTTTATTACTTTTGTTCTGCAATTGGTGAAGATTATTGTATACTCCATGTACATGTTGTTTTTTATCTCTTTTTATTTTGAATATTCTATCTTTTTATATTTCCCCGGAAAAGAAGCTAAAATATGTTATATATTTTTTCAACTTCTTTATGTGTTCCTTTATCGATTCGGTGCCACTTGTGCTTGGGTGGAATGATGGGAACTGGGATGTGCTTGCTTGATATGTTATTTCAGAGTTTATACAGTATTGCCATTATTTTCGGAGTTAATTGTTACAGCATTCATATTTACCACTATCTGTAATGGGAATTTACAACGCAGACAGCCACCTTGGGCGGATATCTGGGCCATATCCTTCGGCCATAAAAGGCTCTTTACATGGGTATCTCTGCCCTGACAAATCCGCCTGTAGTGCTTTGCCAGAATATCGCGTTGCAATATGTTTATTTTATATTTCATACATTATCACCATTATTTTTGGAGTTAATTGCTACAGCATTCATATTTACCACTATCTGTAATGGGAATACAACGATAGAATATATACTTTCTTTTCTTGCAATCCTCTCTTGTTGTTTGTAATGATGCCGTAAAATCGTATGGATTTCGTAAGGTTTCTGCCATTTTCTGTACATTAGATCATGATACACTAGGCGTGGCTTTACCGCTTTCAAGTACTATGACGGTTGAGTCACGCCCCGACTTTGCTGCCAACGGACGTCAAACTCCGATGAAAATCTGGTTGTTGTATGCTAGTAAAGGTTGCTATCGATTTTGGCAGCTTTATTCTGATTTCTTACGAAGATGGAATCCATGCAAAAAGCCCCCTGTCACTCGTGAAATTCTATCCGCCACGAACGCGCAGAAGAGGTATCATAAAAAAATATCCCTGCTTATGCAGGGACCTTGCGATGCCTATGATCGATATCTCAACCTAGATAGGATCCCTGTCCACGTAGGGAAAACTCTACATCGTCGCACCAGGCCCCCCCCCCCCGCTTATACGGGGAAGGCTGCTGCCTGTGTAGCATTGTAATCAATCAGGTAGGATCACCCCCACCTGCGCGGGGAAGACACTTCAAATCCTACACATATACGCCTCCTATTCCTTTCTTGGCCTATATCCTTTTACTTTCTTCCTGGTGACACAGAAAACAATAGACTCCTCTCCCTTGGCGCTTCCCCTTCTCCTAAGTTCTTTCATATTACTATATCTCTTCTTGACCAAAAATGCAATTGCTTTCTTTACTTTTATCAAGAATTCCTCTTATGTATCTCCAAAAACAATCCCTTTTGTTCCTCTTTTCTTTGATTTCATTTGGTACAATAGGGAACAACGTCTAGGAGCATTTCCTAGGCCTTTATATTCTATATTTAAGAAAGGATGATTGTATAAGCATGTCATCAATTTGTTCTTCCAGGCTCTTGAGCCTCCGACGTCGGTTTGGTTTATCCCAGAAAGAGGTCGCCGCATATCTCGGCATATCTCCTCAATGCTGTTCCCATTATGAGAGTGGCCGCCGTGTTCCAGATATCTTTATGTTATATCGTTTTGCCCAACTTTATCACGTTTCCATGGCTTATCTGCTGGGACGTCCACTTTCTGAAACGCCCAAACTTCCTTCTTTATCTATACCTTCTCTAGATACACTTTCCAGTGAACAACTCTCTCAGGTTCAACAATATCTACATTTCCTAGCTTATCAGAAACAGCATCCTTCTCCCGTACCTCCACTTCCTTCATCACAATGTTTCGCATATCGACTGAAAAAATATCGAAAGCGTTTAGGATTGACACAAGTGGAGGTCGCTCATACTTTACATATCACACCAGCGGCTTATTCCCATTATGAAACAGGGCAACGGCTTCCTTCTCTCGAACTTTTTCAGAAGATCGCAGACTTATTTCAAATCCCCATGGAAATACTTTTGATGGCCGAATCCAATTTTCCCCAAACCTTACCTCATCATCTTGCGCTTCTATCTTCCGAAGAACAACGAGAAGTGCGTCTGTTTATAGATTTTCTACGAACACACAAGTAATCGGCATTTCCTACGATTTCCATAAAAAAGTCCACTGATGATCTCCTGTTCGAGATTCAGTGGACTTTTTTCTAGCTAGCATTCCCTAATAAAGCGCTTTCTTATCATAATTTTGCCGAAAGCCTGATATGTTCCTTCCAGTGGTAGATCATTTTCATGGTCATGAAACCAGTAAAATCTTTAGATTCAGAATGAACATTTCATAGCTTTGTTCTCAGCTCTGCCCAAGGCAATCCGGAATATAAGGAACTTTTATAGAAATTACATGGCAGAAAGCCGATTACAGAGTGATTCCAGAACGTTAGCATGGATTCCCGCCCTACTTGTGATAAAATTCCACAATTTTTTTCATTTTGTGATTGACATTCTCTCCCATATATGGTAAAATATTCCTAGATGGATGGTGAGACGAACAATCCTTAAATCCACCTTTCAAAATATTTAGGGATCATCATCCATCTATTTGATTTCTGCGTCCAGACTGAGGCATCCTCGGTCTGGACTATTTTTGTTTGAAGGCTACTAGAAAAACTCTTTTCCCATTATATTGTTTTCATTTATAAACTGTAGTAACAATTCTAGCTTTATCAAAAAAATCTATTACGATTAAATATATTCCATCAATGGAATTAAAAACATTTTCAAAAATCTATGAAAGATGCTAAGCATTTATTTGTTTATTTCTTTTACCTGAACAGTCAACACTTCATTTTTCACTCAAACTTTTTTCTATATAAAAATATTTTATTTAATTTGCCACAATCTGCTCAATCTTAATTTATTCTTGGTCATATTATCAATTAATTGAATACACTGAGAAAACTCAACTGTTTTCCTATAAACCATAAAATAAATCAAATTGGGAAAAATACAACAAATCACAGCGCGATAAACTAAATTTCCGAATGTTGGAAAGTTGACAAGAGTACTTACAACATAACAAGCAACACAACTTATAATAACAATACACGTATATTTGAATAATATTCGTATATATCCCATCATCTGAGATCTATCGAACAAAACTGTAAACAGATTATGTAAAAGCCAAGGCATTCCAATAAAAAGAGTCGATAGAACCGTCGACAGTAGTACCCCATAAATTCCCCAAAACTGTACCATGACGAGATTCATTATCAGATTCGACATAGCAGTTATCAGTGGACGAAAACGATCTTCATGCCAGATACCTGCAGCATCCTTATATGTGTTAAGCAATTGATTAATTTCATACACAAAATAATAAATGCAAAAACAAATAACCGCTGTAAAACCAAGCATCAAATCTTTTCCTACCCAAACCTCCATAAAAGGCTGATAAAGACATAGAAAACAACACGTACAAAAACCAGCAATCCAAGCAATAAAAAAAGTAAATTTTTTCAAATCTTCAAAATTTTTTTCTTTAGATTCCATAATGACGCTATTGCCAATTCCGGCAGTACATGACTGAAAAACAATCCCAACAAAACCGATAACAGACGTTAAGATATAGTAATAATTTTGATAAACAGCCAGCATTGTTAATCCAAGAAATGCAGAAATAACAACAGTATCTGCTGAATTAACAATAACACTACCTAGCTTTGAAGTAAACAGGTCTCGGATTCTATAATTAATTTTATTCACTTCACTTTTGGGCAGTTTTCCAACTGGATGATAATTAGGATACATTTTTGTTGCTGCAATAGCAGTCACAATATTGGTAAGTGCTTGGGTTACTAAAGATACAAGAACATAGACATAGTAGTTTTTGATAGTCACCAACACCAAAAATTGTAACCCGTATTGTATGGTATTGGTTATTAATGCAACCTTACTCGTTACATCTATTCGTTGATGTGCCTGCAACAAGCTGTTTTTGTATGCAAAAAGCCAGTAAGAAAGCACTGTTACTGCAAGATTTAACAGATATAACACATATATATTTAATTCTGAAGGCAAATCCCCATTGATCAGTTTTGGGATAAATGGTGTGAGTAACAAACCTACTACTGCAATAACAAAACCTATCACGCGATAATATATTCTGTATAACCTCATCAAGTGCAAACAGCCACTTTCTGCGGCCAGCAGGGCCGCATTTCCCGGCCAGTCAGGGCCATATTAAACGGTCGGCTTTAGAGATCGGCAGGGCAAGAGGGGCTCCGCCCTGCTGATCAGTATTGATCGTTGTTGTCACAGAAGGCTATGCCTTCTCAATCAGTACGGTAAATCCTGTCGTCAGCCTTCGCCGGATCCCGTCAAGCTTACCGTAACACTCCTTCTCGTCACTCAGCTGATTTCCCCACTCATCTGGAGAATACTGACAGCTGAAGAGTGTGGAGGTGCCAAGGTCATCCCGAAGTTTTATGAGATGATACAGAATCTTGATCCCTTCTTCTGAATACCTGCTTATGGCAAAATCATCAATGAACAGCAGCTGGATCCGTGCATAGTATCTGATCCTCTTACGATACTTGTTCAGGTCTTCCTGGCGGTTGAGGACAATCAGTTCGTCCAGCAGGTCACTATAGTCTACGAACTTACAACGGTAATTACGTCTGCATGCTTCCACACAACAGGCAGACAGGAAATAAGACTTGCCGGCACCGGTGACTCCATAGATCCCGACGTTCTGCCGGTTCTCAGCGAAATGAAATTTCAGGATCTGATCAACGGTGGCATCATTGTAGATGCGTCCGTTGCCGGTTTTCAGATTCTCGGCCAAAGCACCTTTATTGATCAGGCTGCTGAGCCGCAGATTTGTTTCAAACCTGTTGTTGAGTGTTTCTATGTACTGAGGTTCCAGAACCTCACGGATAAACTGCAAAGCGGTATAGCTGCCGAATTCAGGGCTTTTAGACAGTTCTGCGAAACGCTGGGCGGCTACCGGCAGGGATAGTGTGTCCAACATCTCATAGATATCAGTAGTCTTATTCTTCATTGCCTGCCTCCGTTTCCTGACGCTTCAGCAGGTTCTTAAGGGAATACTTGCTGTCATCATCCTTGTAGGCGCCGGATACGGCTGTTGCAGCATCTTCGTTGGGACTGCTCTGTGGCATTGTACTTTGCAGCGGCTCTTTATGGTAAGTTGAGATTGTGTTACAGATATAGGAATAGTTGCATCTCCCAGCTAAAACGGCGTCTTTACAGCAACGTTCCAGGGCTTCCGGCGAGTACTTCTCCGCATACCGCAGAATACCAAAGCAGCTTCGGAATGACTGCACCGGATAAGCGTATTTTCGAATGACTGCATCGATCAAAGCACGGGTGCTGGATCCGATAGCAGATGCTTTCTGCTGAAAATAAGGCACCGTCCAATAGCCATAGTCTTTGTATTCGGCAGGCATATCCGAGGGGATGATCACCCAGTCTTTCGGTGTGTAGCTCCGCTTATGCGTCCGGATGAAGTCGCCGTGTTTGTTATAGACATAGATTTCTTTTTCCCCTGCCCGGATCTCAAGTTCCTGTCGCAGATATTTCCGGGGCATGCTATAATGGACTTTGTCGAAGGTGAAGGAGAAATCTTGTGCTACTTTAACAGTCTTTCGTTCAAGATATTCAAAACGGCTGGGCGGAAGAGGCAGGAGAGTCTCCTTCTCTTCTGTTGTAAAGAGATCATACCGGGAATAGGTGAGCCCCTCAAAAGGCTTCCGGTTCTCGGCATCCACCTTTTCCATCAGGACACAGTTTAAATCATCCAGGGAATAAAAGACCATGTCTTCCATATCCATGAGGATGTGCATGGTAATGATCTTTACGTGGCCTTCCACAACTGGTTTCCAGCGGGGGGATTTCACTTTGGCAGGGGTTAAAACCGTATTGTTATGTTCTGCCCATGCCTGGAAATCTTTATTCAAGACAGGGCTGATCCAGTCTTTGTTCCGGGCAACTGCTACTTTGCAATTATCCGGGGTGATCGTCGGCGTCACGCCGCCAAAATAGGACAGAGCATTATTGTTGACCCGGATCCAGTTCCGGATATCGCATTCGGTCATTCCCTCAGCGTAAAAATAATCACTGTAGGTGAGGGCAGCGATAAAGATCGTGACCTTTGTGGTCTCATCCGGGTTCCGGCGGTTATACAGATAGAGCTGCTTCCCCGCATAGTCCAGCTCGAGATTGACACCGGGATAACGCTGGATGTGGAAGGTCAGCTGTTTGGAATCAGCCCATTCGCCGTAACGCCTGCAGTACTGGCGATAGCTCATTGGCTTCTTTCCATCTACGACACCTACGGCATTGTATTTCTGCCACAGATGCTTCAGGGTCTCCCCTTTGCGGGCCAGAGACTTGTAAACAGCTTCCTTGTTAAAATCCCGATAGAGAAGCTGGTTCGCTGATACACCAGGCTTTTTATAGAGAATACTCTCAATGTATTCATTCGTGACATCTGCCGGTAAAGGGTATGAGAGTTCCGGATTCTCTCTGAAACGCTTCAGGAACTCGTTGACGGTTGTTTTGCTGCAGTCACCGCAGCTTTCGGCGATCTCGCGACCGCTGAGATGGTTCACAAAGTGAAGTCTCAATACTCTTTTGTAGTCCATAATTGAACCTCCAGTTATGATATTTCCCCTTGAACAGGAGATGCTTATATTATAACTGGAAATATTGGCCGCTTAATGTGTCCTTGGCTGACCGCCATTTAAGTCACAGGCTGGCCGCCAAATATGGCACAGGTGGCCGTTTAGGCTGGCAATCTGCACCGCTCAATACATTGCGGTTTCAATCATTGAAGTGTAGTTGACAGGCTGTGGCTAAATCATAGAAGCGCCGGATGGACGCCCTTATCGCAGTCTTACTCTTCCCCCCTATCTGGCGTATTCAGGACTTGTACCTGCTAGAAACATGCGCCGCCAAGCGTACCAAAAAAGTCTCTTGAAAACCACAAAACAATGGTTTTCAAGAGACTTTTCTAGCTATTCTTTATCGAGTTTAACTTCACTTCTCGAACCTTGCATACTTCTCAATTGTTTTTTATAAGATCCCATGCTATACTAAAGATATGCAGATCAAAGACTGACTATTTCTACTTGTTTGATGAGAAAGCCATAGTTCTTGTTTTCTGGTCAGACAAGATCTTTATCCAAACTCGAAGAGGAGAAGTTCCATGATATACAATCAGAATACACAAATCACTGAAATCATCACGCTTGCCAAAAAACTCTTTACAGAAAATCTGCTGGGAGTCTGCTTATATGGCTCGTCAGTTTTGGGAGGACTGCGCCCTAACAGTGATCTTGACCTATTGATTCTGTTGAAAGCAAGATTATCCGAAGAAGCACGCAAAATGTTAACGCGTCGGCTGCTTGAAATCTCCGGAGAAGTGGGATGTACGGATAAACGCCCTATGGAAGTAACAATCCTATGTCATAAAGATCTTGTGCCTTGGCATTTCCCGCCACGCTATGAATATATGTACGGAGAATGGCTGCGCACTGAAATCGAAGCTGGAATGATTCCCCGTGCTGAACATGATCCTGATCTGGCCATCCTGCTTTGGCAGGCACGTACATATGGCATATCCCTGGTAGGAGATCCTATAGAATCCATGCTTCCTTCCATCCCTTTCCAAGATATTCGAAATGCTATCCGGGATTCCCTGCCGAGTTTGATTTCCAATATCACACAGGATGAAAGAAACGTGTTGCTGACGCTGTGCCGAATGTGGTATACTCTCGCAACTGGTACCATCTGTTCCAAGGATGCGGCAGCCCGCTGGGTCATTTCACGGCTTCCCCAGGATTATGTTTCTCTTGTTGAAATGGCAGAAAAAGCCTATCTGGGCGAAACGACAGATTGCTGGGAAGAGAAGAAGGACTTGCTGGTTCAGCTGGGTACCTGGATGCGGCAGCAAATCAAGGGGTTCTTTACCTGCCCTACTCTGTCATAATCAGGATGCCGAGGCTGCCATCAGAATAGGCAATGCTCAAATAGATGTCGTCCTTCCATAACATCGTTCCGACGGAGACGGAGTTTTCGGCTTGAGAAATTTCCTGATATCCAGCCTCCTTCAGCTGCTCCACATACTGGTTGGATTCATCGCGGGAGATGTCTTTCAGCCAGACGCCAAACCTTCCTTCTGAGGACCAATCATTGATATACTCCATCGTTCCGGATTCCGGTTGGGGGATCTGTGCTGTATAGACATTCTCCGGCCATTCGGAGGCCGGTATGTAATCTTCTGCTGTCACACGCCAGATGGACTCTTCTGGCTTTTCAAGTGCTGCACAGCCAGCAAAACAAATTATAAAACATAAAAGTAGTATCCATCGAATACAACGCATTTTCTACCCTCTCTTCCCCAGATGACGAATCCAGAGATAGCATCCTGCTGCCAGCGCTAATACGCCCAGGAACATCCATACCCATGCCGGATCTATCCAGCTTCCACTGAGTTGAATCTGCGTCATCGCATCGGCCTGCCCAATCACATGGGCAGGCGTTCTCAGATACAGGGGGATTCCCCCTGCCAGAAACAGTAGGGCAGCTAATAACCACAGGATACCGATTTGTATTCTCGCTTTTCTTCGCTGATGGATCTCTTCCATTTTCCCCAGCTGTTCATGAATTTGATGCACATATTCCTTGGGAGATCCTAGACGGGCGATCACCTGCTCCTCTGTCTCGCCATGCTCTGCCGCGGAAGTAAAGATCTCCTGCAGGTCGCGAATGATCTCGTGTTTCTCTTCATCCGAGAGCCTAAGCGCTCTTTCTACCCTTCGAATATACCGTCTTCTCATTGTGCTTCTCCTCCAAAATCCTGTATCCCGATGAGTTGATCGACGCAGGCCTTATACTGCTGCCAAAAGGTCACTAATTCGGCGAGGACTTCTCGACCTTTTTCCGTGATCGAATAATATTTCTTGGAGCCTCCATTCGCAGCGGCTGGCGCAATCCGGCACTGAATCAATCCGGCGTCTTGCAGGCGATAGAGAATCGGATAGATCGTGCCTTCTCTAGCGTATCCCAGAACCGCCGCTCCCTTATCGTTGAGTTCCGTGATCAATTCGTATCCATAGGTCTCCTTCCCTGCAATCAGGCTCAAAAGCACCATTTCCAAAGAACCCTTCTTGAATTGCTGTACATAGCGGTTTTCCAAAATCCTAGCCTCCATACTTAGCATTGCTAAATAGCAATGCTATTATATCATCCCATATTTCTTTTGTCAACAAAAAAAGAGCCTATGAAGAAACGATTTATGCTCTTCACAGGCTCCGCGCTGGCATGCCTTTCTATGCCAGCCAATCCTCGATCACGTCATCCAGGTGACAGATATCGAGTTCGTTCTGGTTGCACTGAGCTACCAGGCTGCTCACAGCCGCTGCATCCACGGAAATATCCGAAATATGACGGCAGACATGCCCTTCAGCCACAGCTTCTAGTCCGTAGGTTATGTAACTGCCTCTCTCTTCGTTTTCCAGACGTTCTGTGAAAAGTCGATATTCAATCCTCATCGCTCTTCCCTCCTTTCTGAAGGTCCGCATGCAAATGCAAAATAATCCCTTCATATACTAAACGCATTTGACCCCCTCAAATGGGTAATTTTTAACAAAAAGTTCATAAAAAAATTTGAGAAGACCTTCAGAAGAAAAAATGGTCATGCTCTTTTGAAAAAGAACATGACCGAATTCATTTTGTTATGGCCAAAACAGTAAATGCAGGACAAAGGCCGCTTGGGCACTGTAATACAACAGGATCGATACATAGGCAAACTGCCTGGGAATCCTCTTCGCCGCTAACTGCAGATGCGCCAATAACAGATCCGACGAGACAAACAAAAGCGCTGCTACCAGGGAGATCCAATGGCCTCCTGACAAAACACAGGAGATGGCCCCTGATAAAAGCAGGCCACTGATCGCTCCATAGAGCCGAAACCCGATTCCCAGGATTCCCTCTGCCTTCCATACCCGTGAGCGAATCAGGAGATCGACCAGCGCCAGGAATAAAAATACCAACAGATACGGCCACCAATACTGTACCCGTGTCAAACGTAAAAATGAAATAAAATAAAGAAGATGCCCCAGCGCAAAACAACCGCCGCCCACGATCACAAAAAGAAGCGTGTGTTCCTCTTTACTGATATGCGGTGTACTGAGAAACATATCTCCCAGCATTCCGGCGACTAAACCGCCTAAAACCAGTTCTCGCCCCAAACTGGGAACGGAAGGTGTCATAGCGGACGCCAGAATCCCGGCAAAAACAAACAGCAGACTGGCGAATGTCTTCCAGAGATAGGCCTCCGCAGCCTTCCCCTTCTGCTCCTGATGAACCATAAATAGACCTGTAACGATGGACAGAAGCAGCATGCAAACGACCATGGGTTCCATCTTCTTACGAACAGATCACAATCGGATCAAAACCGATAAAGAGCCCCGTCTCCACCACACCTACGATTTGGATCAGGTCTCGCTCCAGGCTTTCCTGCACATTGGTGAAGCGAGCATCCAGTATGAAGTGTCCATGCTCCGTGATCACCGGACCATCCTTCGCCTTCGCAAGCCGCATCTCGACGGACTGTGCGCCTAATGCAAACAGCTTTTCACGCACATACTGCAGCGACTCGTACTGACATTCCACGGGGATCGCAAACTTTTCACCCAATGACCCCACCTTCTTGGATTCATCGATCAGGATATAGCGTATCGGTGATGCGGCCATGACCATCTTCTCACGAAACATGGCACCGCCACGTCCCTTGATGAGCCAGCCATGGGGATCCACTTCGTCAGCCCCATCAAAACACCAGTCTGGCCGTGCCGAAAGCAGTGTGGCCGTGGGAATGCCCAGAGAGGCACAGGTGATCTCCATCTCCTGGGATGTGGGAATAGCGGTAATCCGCAGATTCTCTTTCTGGACTCTTTCGGCGATCGCATAGACTGCCAGGAGAGAAGTCGATCCCGATCCAAACCCAATGACCTGCCCATCCTCCGCCTTAGAGGCGACCTTCTGTGCCACTCGCTCCTTCTCTTCTCGATTCTTGATCTCTCCATTCCACTGCAGATTCTGCATCTGCTCAGGATTCCAATTCATATCCAATTCTCCCTTCTTTTCTCTTAAAAAGATCCGCCCCGGCCGCCGTGACTGAAACCACCGCTGGAAACATGGTGGCCTCCACCGCCACCGCCGCCTCGATTCGGCGGGTTCTTCGGAATCCGGGTACGTGTCGTATATTCTCTTAGGTACAGATCGTCCTGCTGCACGATGGAAAAGGATCCCGGCTGCATATAAGTATTGCTGTTGACCGTCACCTTGTTGGCTCGTTTCTTGACCATGATCCAGACGATGATGCCCGATCCGCCTGCCGCAATCACAAGATAAAAGGGTAGCCTCGCGACACTCGCCGCAAGACGGTCCTGCATGGTGATCGGCAGATTTGGATTGCGAAACTGATTCATAAAATCAATAAAATCCTCTGCGGCCTCCGCCCAGTCACTATCCGACAAGGCCGGCACAAAAGCATCCTCCAAATCATCCAGACGACTGTTTGTGAAGTAATCCTCGGCACCGCCGGATGTGCTGATATGATATCGTCTGCTGTTGATATCCACAGCCAGAAGCACACCTGTACCATGCGGCTCTTCATATCCATAGGCATGCTCATCGTAAAAATCATCCGCCAGATCCTGCATCTCGCTCGCATTATACCCATCATTCACAAAGAGTACGACGATATCCAGGCCCTTCTTCTCCACCATCTTGGCTGCTTCACTCTCCAGACGTTCCAGTTCACTGTCTGACAGCGCGCCCGCATAGTCAAAAATCCATTGTTTCTCTCCTGCTGCCTGTGCCTGGGGTGTAAACACACATAGAAACAGGACGATGACGACTGCATAAACTCCATATTTTCTCATAGAAACAACATGCCTCCCATAAAGAGTGCCGCAAAAATCCCTGCGGCGATCCCGCCAAACCATGCCGCTACCCGTTTACGATCCACGGGCGGAGTCCCTATGATCTTTCCCGTCTGACCGTTCATGGCAAACTGATAAATCTGTCCCCGATATCTGTATCGATGGATCCACACAGGAAGCAGCGTATACACCGCATTCGTTCCCCGATACACATTCTGAAACTGTACGTTCGTCACCGTCGTGTACCCCACGATCGTATCCCGTACCTTTTGACGCGTATACCCATCCAGCCGATTCTTGATACGCGGATATACATCCTTCGGTGTCTGGTCAAATTTTTCTGCCTGGAACCCTGCCAGGTACGGCATCTGAAACGCTTCCAGTTCCTGATAATTATAAGGCTCCAACAGATCCATCGTACCATCTTCTAATTGCAAAGAACCATCCGCCGGCACTTTATCGAACTCCATGATCGCACGGCGCCGTACCGCATAATATTTCGTATTCGTATACAGGTAATCTCCCATCGGCCAGGTCCGTACCCGGGTCGCATTGGCCGTCATACCTCCATCTACTGTACAGTCAAAGAGCCAGAACGGAACATAGAGTCCCGTCAGCTTTTCCAGTTCCTGCGGAGACGCAAAATCCTTCGGCGTAAAACGACCGTTTCGGCACCACTTCTTAAAGGCCTCCTGCGCCTGTTCCTTCGAAATTTTAAACGGAATGACACTGGCTGGCCGATAGATTCCCGATAGCTTCGAAGGAATGATCGTAGGAGAACCACAAAACGTACAGAACGTCGCGGTAGTATTGGCATCCGTCATGATCTCTGCCCCGCAGCTGGGACAATGATAGGCGCTGATCGATTCCTCGAAAGCGCGATCCTGTTCTGTCTGCTCGGTCTGTTCCTGCGGTCCCTCTTCCCGCATCGCTTCTTCCATCGCCTCCTGCGGGGTGAACGTGCTGTTACAATGATCACAGGTCATGAGCTCCGTCTCTGCATCGTATTCCAGCACGGCGCCGCAATGAGGACACTTATAGATTAACGTGGACATCCTACTTCTCCTTCCCTCTGCTTGGAAAATAAAAAACAAATATGACCATTATAAGAACCCACAGACAGGCACCTATGCTCCATGCCATCCAATGCGGCTCGATGATCTGCCATGCGCTCCTCCATCGCTCCCCGTCTCCGAAGATACATACGGCGATCGCCACACTGCCGATGGCTTCTATGAGCACCATTCCGGCACCACAGTCCTTGGCAATCTGCGCTCCCCTATGCCACTGCCTGACCGCAAGATCCACCGTCTTTTCCAGAGATGTATTCATGAGCTCGAGCGCCATAACAGAAGCTATCACCAGAAATAGGAGCGCCCATTCCATCCGCTGGCAGCCATATATCATCCCCACACCGATCACGGTGATGGCCGCGCAGATATGAATCCGGAAATTGCGTTCCTCCCGGATAGCATATTGTATGCCGCGGAAGGCATATACAAAACTCTGCCCCAGGTTCTTCCACTCTTTTCTCATCGAGAGTTCTCCGAAGACTCTTCGGAAACTGAATCTGCCCCTCCCTGTGAGTCGTTCACAGAGGAGTGATCCACGGACGAATCGCTCTGCGAGGATTCTTCTCCAGCTGTCTGTCCGGCTGCTTCCTGTGCTCGATTCGGATACAATGCCTGTAATTCCTGATAGATTCCATCTGCCATCGCCTCCGCAAGACTCTGCTGATAGGACTCGCTGGTAATCTTATTATAGTCCTCCGTATCCGTCAGATACGCCATCTCCATCAATACCGTAGGCACATTCGTCTCTATGAGAATATCATAACTCTCTGCCGCGATCCCCCGATCCTCAGTCTCCAAAGCTTCTGCCGCTCGCGTCTGCAACGTCTGTGCGATCTGCTGGGACATCTGTGACACACTGAGTTTCACCTCTGTACCGGACTCTTCTGTCCCCGTCGTCTGCTCCGTACCATCAGACTGCCTGTAATACGTTGTCACACCCCGTCTTTCAGACGATCCGGCAAAATAATCACAATGCAGACTGATCGCCAGATCCCCGTTCGACGTATTGATGATCGACACCCGCTGATCCGTATCTAATGTGGAATCATCACTGCGAGTCATCACTACCTGAACATCCGGATACTTAGCTTCCAGCATTGCCTGAAGTTTCAGTGCGACCTGAAGATTGATCGTTTTCTCCACAGTATCCCCCATGCCGGGATTTCCACTGTCGGTACCTCCACAGCCGGGATCGATCACCACAGTATAGATCTTCGCAACCGTCTCTTCCTCTTCCTGCTGCTGCGTATTGACACCCTGCGTCATATTCACAAGGCCGGATGTCCATCCTACCGTCTGCCGCGCGATCTCTCCCGTACTGCTGGAAGTTCCCGCCTGCTGGGATGTATTACTACTTTCCTGCCCCGCTGTCTGGTTTCCATTTTCTCCCTCCTGTTGAGAGGATGATGCACAGGAACGTATCAGCAGAATCAAGGCTGCAATCAGGACTGCGAGGACAATCAGGAAACCCAGAAAACGCTTGGGGTTCTGCAGTTGATATTTCTTTCGTTTCTTTCTCTTTACTGGTGGGCGCCTATATGTAGACATGACGAATCTCCTTTTCTTTCGAGCTCAATCCAGCTCACAATTCACTATAATGGAAAATTGCCTCTCTCTGGGTCAACATTTCCTTCTCCCGCGTCTGGCAGGAAAAGATCAGAATCTGCCGAGAGGATGCCTCTTGACACAGAAGATCCAGGATCTTCCTGAGCCTCTCCTCATCGTATCTGGCAAAGGCATCATCCAGGATCAGGGGAAGTCTCACATCAGGGCTCAACAGATCGATCATACCCAAACGCACCGCAAAGTAGATCTGATCTCCCGTGCCCGCAGACAGGCGGTCCAGCGGCAGGTCCTTTCCATCAGCCCCCGCTGCCCGAATCCCCTCAGCATTCGATACATCAATGGTATTATACCGCCCTGCCGTGATATTTTCTACCGTCTTTTTTATTTTTTCTGTTAAAATCGGAGCGTATTCCCGCCGTACCTCCTGTGATAACGATTCGATGGCCGCAGCGGCTGCCTGCAGTGAATCGCGTTCCATCACAAGCCGCTCTTTCTGCCTCGCTACCTGGGCCATCTCCTCCCGCAGTTCTGCTCTGTCTTCTTCCTGTTTTCCCAGCTCCTGCAGACGCTTTTGCAGCAAAGCTCTGCGATCCCTGAGAATCCCGGAAGCGTATAAACAGGCCCACCTGGTTCTTTCCTCTCGCAATTCTGTCAGACGATGTTTACTTGCTTCCCTTTTTATCTGCTCCTGCATGATCCCTTCATACTCTTCCACCGAGGAAACAGACAGACGCGAAAGCGTCTTTTGCAGCCTTTCCTGTGCTGCTGCCAGAGATATCTCACGCTGTTTTTTCTGTTGCAGCGCATCCTGGTACAAGGCCTCTGCCCTGCCATGTGCCAAGCGTTTTTCTTCCTCTTTTGCTCTCTGCTCCCGTTCTGCCTGAAGCCTTTGCCGCTCCTGTTCCTGGTATTTCCGGAAGGCATAGAATAAAAGCCCTGCACCTCCCGCACACAGAATCAGGCCAAACGGTGAAAGCCATACACCCAGTCCCACGCCCAACACACATAAGATCAGGCCCGCATTTCTCCATACACCGATGGGATATGAAGGGGCTTCTGGCAATGTGTCTGGCACCGAATCCGCCTGTTCTGCCGGTTCCACGGTACGCTCCTTTACCAGAAGCTCAGCCTCTGCTAATCGCTCCCGTCCCAGTTCCACATCCTTTTGCAGCCCTAAAAGCGCCTGATACTGTTTCTGGTCGCCTGTACGAGTCTGCTCCTGCCGGCGCTCTTTGGCAATGAGCTCGGTTTCCTCCTTCGACAGCCTCTCCATATGCGCCTTCTGTTCCGGAGTGCCCGCCCGTTCCAAAAGCATAAACGCATCTTCCGCATCCTCCACATCCTCTGGAAGCTGGGATAATTCCTGGTAAATCCGCTCCTGACGCACTCGCGCTTCTCCAGATTCCTTGAGCCGTGCCTTCAGCGCTTCCTCCCGTATGGAAAGCTCCCCCAGGAGGCTGTTCTTCTCCTGGCTTTCGCTGCCGATCTGTTCCCATTGCTGCCGCAGACTGGATAAGGAATGGCGCACAGAGATCTCCTCATCCCCGGAAGACGTCAGATTCAGCAGACTCTCCTGCAGCTCGCCTCCGACCTGCGACAAATCCGCACTGGCCTTTCCCTGTACAATACTGATGGTATTCCGAAAGGCCGCCGCCGAGATCTTAAAATCCCGCGCTGCCGGCTCCCACTGTCTGTAAAACTCATTGTAAGGAAGTTCTTTTGTCAGATCCTCTTTTGTGGTGACATCCCACATCCGCACTTCATCTTTTTCAAAGTCCCTATATACGGCTACATACTGCCCCTCGGTCTCATATACCAGGGTGCCGCCATAGGATCCGCCATCCCATGGCCGATATTTCTCATAATCCGCCGTATACTGACGGCGCTGGGCCGGCTTATAGAAACCATAGAGCACGCCCTCGATAAATTTCATCAGAGTCGTCTTCCCTGATTCATTATGACCATATATGACATTGAGTCCCTCGGAAAAGACAATCTGCCGGTTCCGATACTGACCAAATCCTTCAATATTGGCTTCTACAAGCCGCATTCCCATCACCTGCCTTTCTCTTGACTATGCAGCAGAGCCTCTACGCCTGCGGCTAATGCTGACTCCAGAAGCTCTCTCTCTCTTTCACTGCCTGCTTTCCTGATTCTCTCCTGCATGGTCTCAATATATCTTCCCAGGAGATTGTCTGGGTTTGCCTCCCGAATCCGATCATAGCTCAGTTCCGGCGTGGTCTGATCCACAATGGTCAGACTGAAGAACCGACTGGGCACCAGAAGTCGCCGCAATGTTTCCGCATCTATCGGCAGAAAGCCGCCCCGCTCTCCCCTCAGCACGGCTCTGCAAAAATCTCTCCGGCGGTTTCCACTCGAAAACGACGCTGCAATCCGGTCAGCGATCGTCTCTGCTTCCTGTTCTCCTCGCAGCATGATCTCTTGACTCACGAATCGACGTCTGCCTGTCTGCCTGCGCTGCAAACGCCGCAGGCAGCTTGTTCCTTCTTTTTCCAGCTCCACGATCCAAAACCCCGGATCCCCGGGATCTTCGAAGGAAACCGATGCCGGACTGCCGGCATACGCAGCCCATACCGCGCCTTCTCTCCCCCAGCAGGTAGGATGGTTCCTATGCCCCAGGGCACAATAATCGATTCCCATCTGCAAAATCGCCTGCATGTCAATGGAATGGTACTGAGAAACCTCCTGGTCCGCCTCTCCGTGCAGCATCAGAATCTGAAACTGTCCCTGGGAGGCTTTGGGGATAAACTGAGAAAAACCATCCGGCCACACCGCATCGCTCCAGCTCTCTGCCCACAAAACCACATCTTTCTCTGGAAAATCATACCGTTTAAATCCGGGCGGCACTCTATGCACGTTGTCTGGCCATTCTCCCAGGTCTTCTTTAGGATCCGACTCTCCCAGAATCCAGACCACCTGCACCGGCGCAATCTCTTGAAACAGATCCCGGCATCGCTCCCTATCCGCAGGAGACAGTTCCCCATCCATCAAATTTCCGCAGACAAGCAGCAGGTCCGCCTTTTCTTCTTTCGCACACTGACAGATCTGATCCAGCACCTGCCAGATCTCCTGTCGCCACAGCGCACCTTCCTCTGGAAGCAAACCTGCTCCCTCAAAGGAATGTCCCAAGTGGATATCTGCCGTGTGTACAATCTTAAGACCCATTCCTGCTGCCTCCTTCCTGCTTTACTTCACATCCATACTAAGCAGCCCGCTGCGAAATACCGCACCGCGCAGCTTCGGACTGTACATGATAACCGACTTCATGGCCTTAGCCGCCAATCCCCAGCGCAGTTTTAACACGCGCTTGCGATATAAGGTTTCCGTCTCTTCCGGTGTCTTTCGATACAGAAGCGCTTCTCCCAGCGCTGTCCCCGAAGACAGCGCATAGCTGATGCCCTCTTCCGAACTGGCGCTGATGAATCCGGCAGCCTCTCCGGCCAGAAACACACGACCTTTCCCCAAATACACACTGCCAGGCCCATACGGACGCAGCAGAATCGCGCCCTGTTCCCGCACCGGTGTGCCCAGCGAGAATCCCGTAGCCTGCACACGATGCTTCAGATACTGAAAACGGCCGCGTACGTTTTTTCCCTCCGGAATCGCCGCTCCCAGAATGACATGCCCTGATTTCGGAATCATCCAGGAGTAGTAATCTGTGACACGCTGATCAAACAGCGCGACATAATACGGCATTTCCTCTTCTACCGTGAACCACTGCTGCAAAGAGACATACCGCCGAATCGGAAAGCGCGGCTCGTCTGGACCACAGTACTTCTGCTCCAGATGACGCCGTACCAGAGACGCTGCGCCATCGGTTCCTACCAGGTATCGCGTCTTCACCTGCCGTACCGATCCGTTTTTCTCCCGCAACGTCACCTCCACATGGGTCTCATAGGGCGTAAACCCGACGACCGTCGTTCTATCGCAAAGATCTACTCGCGGCGACAGAAGCGCTTCTGATAACATCCATCTGTCGAAGGCCCCTCGGTGAATATTGATATAGTGCTTTGGGTAATACCGCTCCTGATTCGTATCGTAATCAATGGCTCGAATCGCGAACACCTGGGGCGTTTCGAGCACCTCCTTCGGCAGCGCCAATCCAAGCTTCGCCAGGACTTCCTGTGCCGTCGGATTCAAAAGCCCGCCACAGCTCTTCTCTTTTCCATCTTCGATGGGAACATGCAGATCCCTGGATTCGACAAGTAATACTCTGCAGCGTTTTCCTGCCGTCTGCGCCAGCATACAGCCCGCAGGGCCTGCTCCCACGACAATGACTTCATACATATCCATCCTGGTCCCTCCTTTTGGTTCTATTTCAAAACTCTCCAGCTCTTTAGATATTTGTTTTTCAAGATATCCCCCGTAGCCTTGCCCCAGCCCAAAGGATACTCTCCTACACAAATCAGATTCCATCCAGGAGCAAACGTACCCAAAAGTGTCTCTCCCCTCAAATAACGGTGCGCCTCCTCCTGCAGCAAAGATACGGCCCTCCCAGCCCACTCCCGCCTCAGAACCATGGCCAGCGCCTGCGAAGGCTCCAGACGTTTATACCGGATTTCTCCCAACAGCAAGCCCGGCCGCAGAACACGGAGTCCATGCAGACGTGCAGGGTCCAGAAGCATCGCATAGACCTTATCCCCCGACACATGAATCTGACTGCCTGCCGGCAGGATCTCTCTATAGGGTCGTCTCAGATTCTCCGCCGCCCACTGCTCCCAGGGTGCGCAGCCCTTTCCCGCGCTCCAGGATATCGGCACCTGCGCAGAGTTTCCCTCCCGCCTGAACAGTGCCACGAAATGCCCTTCTCCACGCAGCCGATGCGGCCAGAAACGCGCACAGCCCACAAGCTCTGGCAAGGCTGGTTCTGCCCAGGCAGGGACTCCATCCGCTACCCCTTCCGGCTTTGGTAAAGGCTCCAGATGAAAATCCGGATGCGCCTGCAGGAAATCTGCCACCGTCTGCTCATCCTCAAGCGGTGCATACGTACACGTAGAATACAGAAGAATTCCACCCGGCGCCACCATCTTGGCCGCCTCCGGCAGAATCTCTCGCTGCAGTTTCGCATAATAGGCATTGCCGTATTGGAGCCAATTTTTTGCGATCGAGGGATCCTTACGAAACATCCCCTCCCCACTGCAGGGCGCGTCTACTAACACCTTATTGAAAAAGCCGCTGAAGCGTTCCGCCAGTTTATACGGCGCTTCGGAGACGACGATTCCATTGGTCACGCCGAAAGTCTCCAGATTGCGAAGCAGCGCTTTGGCCCGAGAAGGACTGATATCATTCGCTACCAGAAGCCCGGTTCCTGCCAGCTTGGCGCCCAATGCGGTACTCTTGCCGCCCGGGGCCGCACAAAGATCCAGGACCCGGTCTCCCGGCTCGATGGGCAGGAAGGAAGCCGGTGCCATCGCACTCGGCTCCTGCAGATAATAAAGACCCGCCGCATAAAACGGATGATGAGAAAGTGCCGCGGACTTTTCCTTCAGATAGATTCCCAACGGACACCAGGGTACCGAATCTCCCAGGTTCTCATCCTCCATCTGTTTTCGCAATCTTTCCGGCGTGACTTTCAGGGTATTGACCCGCAGCGCCTTGGCATACGGCTCTTTCATGGCGGCCTCATAGGCTGCCCATTCCTCATCTCCTAATAGAGAGCGCATCTGCTCCCGATACGTCTCTGGAAGCTTCATTGCAGCGATCCCATATGAGCGACGGCCTTCATGATACCAATTTTACCATGCTCCCAGGTCAATGCGCCTTGGAAATAGGCCACATACGGTTCCCGCATGGGTGCATCCGCGGATAGTTCGATCGTGGCTCCGGAAATGAAGTTTCCTGCCGCCATGATCACCTGGTGGTCATAACCGGGCATGTCCCAGGCCACCGGTGTCACATAGGAATCCACCGGGGAAGCAAACTGAATCCCCTGACAGAACTTCTCCAACGGCTCCGGTGCTCCAAAGGTAACTGTCTGTACGATATCATGCCGTACTTCTTCCGGTGCGGGATATACCGAATACCCCAGATCCTGAAAGACCTTGGCTGCGAAGATCGCCGTCTTGACCGCCGCTTCTACCACGGCAGGCGCCTGGAACAGACCTTGATAAAGAGACCGATTCACACCCAACGTAGGTCCCTGTTCCTTGCCTAGCCCCGGCGCCGTCAACCGTACCGCACATCTCTCGATCAGATCCTTGCGACCCACAATGTAACCGCCAATCGGAGCGAGTCCACCGCCCAGATTCTTGATGAGGGACCCCACACATAGATCCGCCCCCACATTCGTGGGCTCTATCACCTCGGTGAACTCCCCATAACAGTTATCTACCATGCAGATCACATCCGGACGTACCGCCTTCACGGCCTGAATAATGCTGCCGATCTCCTCTACCGACAGCGTGTGCCGCACCTTGTATCCCTTAGAACGCTGAATGCCCACCAGCTTCGTCTCCGGCCGCAATGCACGCACGACCGCTTCCGGATCCGGCGTTCCATCCTCTTTCAGTTCCACCTGTCCATAGGTAATGCCATATTCCATGAGGCTGCCCAGCTCTGGCTGCAGACCGATCACACCCTGCAGTGTATCATAGGGCTCTCCCGTAGCATACAGCAAACCATCGCCGGGGCGCAGGCATCCGAATAAAGCGGTCGCCAGCGCGTGGGTGCCGCAGATCAGCTGTGGCCGCACAATCGCATCTTCCGTCCCGAAAATATCCGCATAGATGGCTTCCAGGGTATCTCGTCCCAAATCATTGTATCCGTATCCCGTGGTGGTCTCGAAATGATTTTCTCCCACCCGGTGCTTCTGAAAAGCCGCCAGCACCTTCGCCTGATTGGCCTCGGCAATCTCCGAAACCCGCGCAAAAGCCGGCGCCAATTCCTTCTCTCGTTCATGACAAAAATCATAGACGGCTGAGGGGATCCCCAGAGCCGCCAGTGTCTGTTCCTGTATCATGGGATTACGCCTGCTCCTCCTTTACCGGATTGGTAAAAATGACTGGACGTACCGGCGCAATGGTAGAAATCGCATGCTTATAGATCATCTGCTGCTTTCCATCGGAATCCATCATCAGCACAAAGCTGTCATACCCCTTCACGCAGCCCTTGATCTGATATCCATTGGTCAGAAAAACGGTGACTTCTGTTCTCTCTTTACGAAGTGTGTTCAGAAACATGTCCTGAAGATTCAACTGTTTCGTCATGATAAAATCTCCTCTCAACAAAAAATGAAAAACAAACCGGCAGGCACCTGCCAAACCACTTTTATTATACTGGATGCCTTTTCTAATTACAAGGGGTATTTTTCAGCAAACTGTTTCGGATTTTCTCCAGCTGATCCGCAAGGCTCTCTCCCTCTTGCCAGACGATCCACTGGGCCTCCTCCCTGCGAAACCAGGTCAGCTGACGCTTGGCGAAGTGCCGGGTATCTCGCTGGAGCACCCTCGTGGCCTCCGCCAGATCCATCTCGCCCGCAAGATACGCAATCATTTCCTTATACCCCAGTCCCTGCATCGAGACCATGTCTCTCCGACAGCCCCGCTTAAGCAGCTCTTCGACCTCCTGCACCAAACCGCTTTCGAGCATCTCCTCCACCCGCTGATCGATCCTGCGATAAAGCTCCTCCCGAGGACGCGTGAGTACATAGTAATGCAGCGCATACGGACTCTCTTTCTGCCGCAGCCTCTCGTTATGGGTACTGATAGGCTCTCCATTCTGATAGAAATATTCCAGCGCCCGAATCACCCGTTTGATATTATGCGGATGAATCTGGCGCGCCCCTGCAGGGTCTACCCGGGAAAGCTCCTCGTACAATTCTTCCCTGCCGGCTTCCGTGGCGCTTCTTTCTTCCAGCTTCTTTCGGAGCTCTCCGCCCGTTTCCTCTGGAGAAAACTCCGCCCCGTAGGCCAGCGCATGCAGATAGAAACCCGTACCGCCCGCCACGATCGGAACATGGCCTCTAGCCCGAATTTCGGGAATGATCCTCCTCGCCTCCTCGGTAAACCGGGCCACATTCCATTCTTCCCAGGGGTTCACGCAGTCTATCAGATGGTGCGGGACGCCCTGCATCTCTTCTGTCGTGATCTTCGCGGTTCCGATATCCATCCCGCGATAGACCTGCATGGAATCCCCGGAGATCACCTCACCCCCGATCTGCTGGGCCAGTTCCACCGCCAGAGCGGACTTTCCCGCGGCGGTCGGACCCGCAATGATAAAAAGCGTCTCCTTCTTCATAGGTCCTCCTTTATACAATCCGCTTAAACAGCCGCTCGATCTGCTGCTTCGTCATCGTGACGATCGTCGGGCGCCCATGCGGGCAGTTATACGGATTCGTCGTCCGAGCCAGACTCCGAAAGAGCGCCCGGGCCTCCTCTGCATTCATGGTATGATTGCCTTTCACCGCAGCTTTACAAGACATCATCGCCATCTTATCGAGCAGCAGATCCCGCGGGGTATTGCGGTTTCCCTCACAAATGAGTCCCACCATGTCCCGGAAATCCTGCGGATCCATCGGTCCGTTGAAAATATAAGGAACGCAGCGCAGGAGCACGGTATTCTCTCCGAAGGGTTCCACTTCGAACCCCATGTAGGACACCAACTCCTGATGTTCCGATAGTCCCAGCATCTCCTGGGGAGACAGGGTGATCGGCTCCGGCTCCAGGAGGATCTGGCCATCCAGCGGCTTCTTCGTCAGGGTCTGCCTGATCTGATCGTAGAGCACCCGTTCATGCGCCGCATGTTGATCCACAATATACAGCACTCCATCCGCTTCTGCCATCCAATAGGTATCGAAGGCCTGGCCCACCAGACGAAGCCGCTCCGGATCCGGGAATCTGCGACTGGCCGTCCCGGTTCTATCATTTCCCGATTCCCCAGGGACTTCCTCGGCCTGCTGTGATACCGCAACAGGCTCACCATGAGTCATCGACGCGGTATCTTCTGCAGAAACCGGATGAGATCCCGATTCATAGATAGGTTCCGGCTCCCGCAGGGCTGTGCCAAGAATCTCCTGTTTGCCTGTATAATAGCCATTCTCCCGCCAGATTTCCTTCTTAGGCGTCTTCTCCTGCGGTTCGATGGCGCTTGCCGTACTGGCTTCGGCACTAAACACCGGAAATGCCTGTGCCCAGCCCTTTTCCTCCTGTGGGGGTTCTGGGATCACCGTCTTTGCCTGCACCACCCGCGTCATCAGGTCCACTTCTCCCAGCGTACGGGATATGGCCTTGTACATCTCTTCCCGCACCAATCCCTCGTTCGAGAACCGAACCTCCATCTTCGTCGGATGCACATTGACATCCACCAGTGCCGGATCCACCTCGATCCGCAAAACAGCAATCGGAAAGCTTCCCGGCATGATCAGATCTTTATAACATTCTTCCAGGATCTTCTCCAGAAGCGCACTGCGGATCATCCGGCCATTGAGATAGAAATGCTGATAGCTCCGATTGACCCGGACCAGCTGCGGCCTGGATATGAACCCCGTGACCTTCAGATCTCCTGTGTAATCCACTTCCAAGAGTTCGTTCAGGATCTCCTTGCCATAGACCGCATAGACACAATTCCGCAGTCTATAATCGCCGGGCGTATGCAGCACCCTGGAACTCCCCCGGATATACTGGAACGAGATTTCCGGATGCCCCATGGCGATCTTCTGCATGAACTCCGTCACTGCCGCTGCCTCTGCGGCTGGCTTCTTCAGGAATTTCCGCCGTGCTGGCGTATTGAAGAAAAGCTCCTCCACCTTGAAGGTCGTACCGGGTGTAGCCGCTACCTCCTCCCAGAGGACCTCCTTACCGCCCTCCGTCACATACCGTACCCCTGTGAGCGCCTTATGCGTCTTTGTCAGCACTTCGGTCCGCGAGACAGCCGCTATACTGGCCAATGCCTCACCGCGGAACCCCAGAGATACCACCGTCGCCAGATCCTCCGCTGTCTCGATTTTGCTGGTCGCATGGCGCAGGAAGGCGCTGCGCACCTCCTCCGCCTCGATACCGGATCCGTTATCGGTCACACGAATCCGGCTGATGCCTCCATCCTGAATCTCTACCGTGATCGCTGTCGCGCCCGCATCGATAGCGTTTTCCACCAGCTCCTTCACGATGGAAGCCGGTCGCTCGATCACCTCTCCCGCCGCGATCTTATTGATCGTCTGGGAGTCCAGCACCTTGATATGTGCCATTATCCGATCTCCTTTGCTTCATTGCACAGTTCATATAATATCTGCTGCGCCTCCAAGGGCGTCATTTCCAATACCCTGAGCCCTTTGAGCCTTGCGAGGATCTCCTCCTGCTTGGGATCATCCTTAGCAAACAGGCTCATCTGAAAGCTCTCTGTGAGCACCTCTGTCCGTGCCTTGATCGCCGAAGGGCTGTTGTTCACGTTATTCTCCAGCAGCTCCTTCAAAATCTCCTGCGCCCGCTTCACCACCCAGTTCGGCAAGCCCGCCAGCTTCGCCACCTCGATACCATAGCTTCGGTCGCCGAATCCTCGCTGAATCTTCCGCAGAAAGACAATATCGTCCCCGCTTTCCTTGATCGCCACGCAGTAATTATGGACGCCTTCCAGTTGTCCCTCTAGTTCGGTCAGCTCATGATAATGCGTCGCGAACAGCGTCTTGGCGCCGATGGTTTTCTTGTCGCTGATATATTCCACCACCGCCCAGGCAATGCTGAGTCCATCATAGGTAGAAGTGCCCCGACCAATCTCATCCAGGATGAGTAGACTGGAGGATGTGGCATGACGCAGAATATTCGACACCTCCGCCATCTCCACCATGAAGGTACTCTGTCCGCCTGCCAGATCGTCAGAAGCTCCCACACGTGTGAAAATCCGGTCCACAATCGCGAGCCTCGCCGAATCGGCAGGCACAAAAGAACCCATCTGCGCCATCAGCGTGATGACAGCTACTTGGCGCATATACGTGGATTTTCCTGCCATGTTAGGACCCGTGATGATGGCAATCCGATTGTCTTTATTATCGAGCAGCGTATCATTGGGAATGAAGGATTCATTGCCCATCATCCGCTCCACCACCGGATGTCGTCCGCCCACAATCTCCAGCGTCTCCTTCTTATCACTTAGGAGTTTCGGCTTCACATAGTGATGCAGAATCGCCGCTTCCCCTAAAGAACGCAATGCATCCAGTTCCGCGATCTGTGCTGCTGTTCGCTGCACCCGCGTCAGCTGCCCGGCAATCCGCTGCCTGAGCTCGACAAACAGGTCGTACTCCAGCGCCACCAGCTTCTCCTTCGCCCCTAAGATGGTATCTTCCAGATTTTTCAGCTCCTCTGTGATATACCGCTCCCCATTAGCCAGTGTCTGTTTGCGAATATACCGATCCGGCACCTGGTTCATGAACGACTTGGAGACTTCCAAATAGTAACCGAATACCCGATTATAACCTATCTTCAGCGTCCGGATCCCCGTCGCCTCTTTCTCTTTATTTTCCAGCTGGGCCAGCCAGCTCTTTCCCTCTATATCTGCCTTGCGCAGCCGGTCCACTTCCTCATGATACCCTTCTTTGATCAGACGGCCCTCCCGCAGCGTGATTGGTGGTTCCTCGTAGACTGCCCGTTCCAGCAGGTCATGCAGATCTGCCAGATCATCGAAGGCGCTGTGCATGTCCTGAAAATAGGGGGCGTCCAATACGCCGAGGATCTGTTTGATACCTGGCAGGCCCCGCAGCGATTGTTTCAGGGACAGGAGATCTCTCGCCCCCGCGCTGCCATAGGCAACGCGGCCCATAAGCCGTTCCATATCGTAGATCTGTCCCAGTGCTTCTTTCAGCTCTTCCGACAAAATCATATCCTGCACGAAGCATTCTACCGCATCCTGCCGCCGTTCGATCTGTTCTCGATCAATCAGCGGCTGTTCCACCCATTTCCGCAGCAGCCGGCCGCCCATGGCCGTTCTGGTATAATCCAGCACCCACAGCAGCGACCCGTGCCGGCTCTTGTCCCGCAGCGTCTCTGTCAGTTCCAGGTTGCGTCTTGTCGAGGCATCGAGCATCATGTACTGGTTCAGCGAGTACGTAGAAATCCGGGAAATATGACTCAGATCCCGCTTCTGCGTCTCCACCAGATAATCCAGGAGGCCCCCCGCTGCCGTGACAGCCAGCGGCATCTCCGTCATTCCCAGACCTTCCATCGAATGTACCTTGAAATGATGCTTGAGTACATCCTGACAGCGTTCCAGCCGGAAATGGTGCGCGCCATAGGTATTAACGAAGACGCCGTAATTGTCTTTACAGCGTTCCAGATCCAGCGATCCCAGGTTCTCCTCATTGACAATCAGTTCTGCAGGCCGATACTTGCCCAGTTCATCCCAAAACTTATCCTCTTCTTCTAATTCTGTCACGCTGAACTCACCGGTGGTGATATCACAGATCGCCAGCCCCATCCGGTCACAGGTACGGTTGACTGCCATGATATAGTTGTTGCCCTTCTCCTCCATGTGATCAGAATTGATATTGGTACCCGGCGTCACGATCCGCGTCACTTCCCGTTTCACCAGGCCCTGTGCCTGCTTCGGATCCTCCATCTGCTCGCAGATCGCTACTTTATAGCCCTTGGATACCAGCTTCTGCAGGTATCCTTCGATGGCGTGATAGGGCACCCCGCACATGGGGGCCCGTTCCGCCTGTCCGCAATCCCGACCCGTCAGCGTCAGCTCCAACTCCTTGGACGCTGTCACCGCATCCTCAAAAAACAATTCGTAAAAATCTCCCAGACGGAACATGAGAAGGCAGTCTGGATTTTCCTCCTTCACCTTCAGATACTGTTCCATCATCGGTGTGTATTTGGCCATCTTATTCTTCCTTATCCTCTTGTATCCGTCCCGCCAGATAATAGGTCATCTGCTCCGTAATCGTAACCGGCAGGATCTGTCCAATCTGTTCTGGTTTGCCTGGGAAGTGTACGAGATGGTTCCCCTCGCTGCGTCCCGTCAGCATCGCCGAATCGTGCTGATTCACGGCCTCCGCCAGCACGTGGAGCGTCTTGCCGATCAATCGCTCGTTTCGCTGGTCCATGACTTCTTTAAGTACTTCTAACAGCTCCTCGAAATTGGCCTTGGCTTCCGCCTCCGGCACCTGTTCCATCTGCGCAGCCGGCGTTCCTTCCCGTGGCGAGTATATGAACGTAAAGGCGCCATCGAAGGCCGCCTTACGCACCACATCCACCGTCTCTAGGAAATCTTCTCTCGTTTCTCCCGGAAAACCGACAATGATATCCGTCGTGATCGCCATCTCTGGCACGGCTTCCCGCAGCTTCCGCACAATGTCCAGATACTTTTCCTTCGTATAGCGCCGGTTCATCTGCGCCAGAATCCGGTCGCTGCCCGACTGCAGCGGCAGATGGAAATGCGGGCATACCTTCGGACAGTCTCGCATCGCGGCAATCAGCTCATCGGACAGATCCTTCGGGTGCGAGGTCATGAAACGGATCCGTTCGATACCCTCTACCTCGGCCACCTGGTACAGAAGCTCGGCAAAGCTGATCGGATGCTCCAGCGTCTTTCCGTAGCTGTTGACGTTCTGTCCCAGAAGCTGAATCTCCTTCACACCGCTTTCTGCCAGTTCCCGCACTTCCTTCAGAATCTCTTCCGGTCTGCGGCTGCGCTCCCGCCCACGCACATAGGGCACGATACAATAGGTACAGAAATTATTGCAGCCAAACATGATGTTTACCGACGCTTTGAAGGAGAACTTACGAATGCTGGGCAGATCTTCCACGATCTCTCCCGGCGCGTCCCACAGGTCGATAATCGGCCCGTCGCTCTCATACATGCTCTCCAGCAATTCTGCGAACCGATACAGGTTATGCGTCCCGAAGATCAGATCCACCCAGCGGTACGACTTCTGCAGCTTCTCGATCACATGCTTTTCCTGCATCATACAGCCGCAGAGCGCCACTTTCATCTTCGGGTTCTTTTTCTTATATCCCTTGAGATACCCCAGGCGTCCAAACACCTTCTGTTCCGCATTTTCTCGGATACAGCAAGTGTTATATACGACCAGATCCGCCTCTTCCTCTTTGGCGCTTTCTGTAAAGCCGATCTCCACAAGGATCCCGGCCAGTTTTTCTGAATCATGGGCGTTCATCTGACACCCCAATGTGGTTATATAATAGGAAGGTTTTCTCCCCTTGAAATACTCTCTCAGCCTCTCTATGGCCATTTTTTGCTGCTGTGCTTCCTGCGCAGCGTCTCCAGTCCATTCCCTTTTCATCCGTTGTTCCTTTCTAGCCTGTATGGCATGAATTGACGATCTAACCCCAATTCTACCCTATATCTTACCGCATTTGGCCGAATTTGTAAAGTCTATGTTTTTACAGAAAATCCTTGCCAGAACGCAGGTTTCCGTCACACTCCCATATCTCTCCAGAAGCCATATGATAACAAATCCGATCGCCATATACATCGCCCCACTTCACGAAATTCAGGTAAAATCCATGATCGAACCCGCCTGCCTCCCACCCGGGTTCTACATTCTCCTGCGGCTGTCTCTCCGCTAGCATTACCATGAAGCTCTCTTCCACCGCCCGTTCCGCTATGACGGGCAGCGAACACCCCTGAGATCGTCTGGGACAGGCCCATACCGGATATGCCCTGCGCACACCATTTTGAATCACACTATAGGCCATTCGGCGCAGAGGTCCTCACAGCAGCCACAGCGCAGATTCCTGAAAGGAGATGCCTTCGGCCCCTTTCGATTCTGCTGATGTCCCAGCATTCCCTGCACCTTTTCCCAGGTTTCCCGACTGATAATCCCTGGGTGGTGGTCCCGCACATAATACCGAGGCGCCTCTCCCCGGTTGGGGATCGAACGATGCGTCAGAAAATCCTTTGTAATGGTCTTTTGCATCTCCAAATCCCCCACATATTTCTCGTTTCGCAGTATGCCGTAGATGGCTTCCGAACGCCAGGAGTTCCCATGGGCGGTTTGTTTTCCCATGGCATTGAGATCCTGCGCGATACGCCGCCCGCTCTTTCCGTGGAGATAATGACAAAAAATATATCGTACGATCTGCGCCTGTTCCTCTACAATGATCCAACTGCCCTCAGGCCCAAAATCATATCCCAGCATTCTGCGCAGATTAACATGGGGCTTTCCCTCCTGAAAATTCTTCTGAAAGGTCCACCGAATGTTCTCGGAGATGCTCCGGCTCTCCTCCTGCGCCAGTGCCGAGAGAATCGTGAGGATCAGTTCCCCCTTCGCGTCCAGTGTGTCGATGTTTTCCTTTTCGAAGTAAATGCCCACCGGTGGATCCAGCCGTCGCAGCTGTCGGACGCAGTTGAGCGTATCCAGCGTATTGCGTGCGAAGCGAGAGATGGATTTGGTGATGATATAATCCAGCTTTCCCTTCGCGGCATCCTCCATCATCTCATTGAACCGCACTCGTTTACTGCGCGATGTCCCGGACAGCGCCTCATCCGCATAGATACCTGCAAATTCCCATTCTTCCCGTTCCTGAATCAGCCGCGTATAAAACTCCTTCTGTGTCGCATAGGAAGTCTGCTGCGAATCCTCTCCCGTGGATACCCGACAATAGGCTGCTACTCGCATTTTTCTTTCCGACGTCCCCTTATCTTCCGTCGCCACGAAGGGACGTGTGGCCGGGATCAGCGTGACATTCGGAGCCAGACCCTGCCGCATATCCTTCTTCATCGTCTCGCCTCCCATTCTAATGGCGTCCTGGAACCATCCAGCCAGGTCACCTGTCCGCTTCCCTGGGGTGTCAATTCCATAAAACGGATATAGGCCTGTGCGTATTCCGTCACCATACTATGCCACACATCCGCCTCCTCTTCTCGTTCCCACCGTGCGGCCGCCCGCTTTCGCAGCGCATATACCGACTCTTCCTCCGGCAGATCCTGCCTCAGCATCTCCTTCAAAACTGCAGCCGCTGTCTCTGGACTCTGAAACCGACATCTTGCCGCCCTATACAATGCCTCTGTCAATTCCTCTTCATAGATCCCATGTGAATGGCAAAGACTCCGTCCATTCCCCAATGCACTGACCGGACAATACCATATCGGTTTGCTGTTCCGGTTGCGCGTATGATAAAAACGACCGCAATGTGTGCACACAATGCGGCCTGAATAAGGATATCGTTTTCTGGTATTACCGGATCCCGCATCATCACGTTTTCGATGCGGATGCATCTGCTGTACCTGGGAAAACAGTTCTCGGCTTATAATCGCAGGATGATGATCCCGTACCAGATACTGCGGCATCTCGCCCTGATTCCGGCAGATCTTCTGCTGCAGATAATCTTTTTTATACGTTTTCTGCAATAAAATATCCCCAGTGTATCGTTCTAGGCGCAGCAATCTCCCAATCGATGCCGCCGTCCATCCGATTTCTACATCGTCTCTTCCCTCTCCTAATCCAGGCACTCTTCCTTCTCGCATCCTTCGGCTTCTCTGTGTCCAGGACGGATTCGGCGCCGGTATATTTTCTCGATTGAGCTGTCTGGCAATCTGTGCAAAACTCATTCCTTCCGCTGCCATCCGAAAGATTCTCCGTACCTGCACCGCCTCTTCTTCCTGGATTTGTAAGGGTCGAATCCCTGCTATATCCGTTTTGTCATCTTCTTCATATCGATACCCATATATCGGTATGTTTCTGGCCTCCCCATGCGGATATCTCTTCTGAAATCCCCATCGAATGTTTTCGGAAATACTGCGGCTCTCCTCCTGGGCTATGGCGCCCAGTGTCGTCAGCACAAATTCATTGGAGGGCTGTGCCGTATCCAGATTTTCCTTCTCAAACTGGATCGTTACGTGATGTTCCCGCAGCATCCTGAGTGCTGTCAGAAAATCCCCGGTATTGCGCGCGAATCTCGAGATCGACTTGCAGATAATCCGGTCGATCTTGCCTTCTGCACAATGCCGGAGAATCCGTCGAAAACCGGGACGTTTCTGTGCCGATGTGGCGGATTTTCCATAGTCCGAATAGATGCCTCCGAAAACCCAGTCCGGTCTCGTACTGAGAAGATGGGTGAAATATCGCTTCTGGTACTCAAATGAGTCCTCCTGACTCCCCATTTCCGTCGATACCCGTATGTAGGCCGCTACCCGAAGCGGCCGCACTGTTTGTTCCTGCAAATTCTCCACTCCCTTTCCGAATTTTATCTCTTTCCCGCAGAGTGCTGCGGAGTACAGAGCTGTAGTGGCATTTTATCAAATTCAATTCGAAAAGAAAAGAGTCAGAATCGCTTCTGCCCTGAAAAGTCCCGAGCTTTGAGGGCTCGGCGACCTCGAAAAGTCCCTGGGTGATGATACATCGCAACGCGTAGTATCATCAAGATCTAAAGTTTTGGGCCATTGTGGCCTCGAAATGCCCTGGAGTGATGATACATCGCGACACGTAGTATCATCAAGATCTAAAGTTTTGGGCCGTTATGGCCTCGAAATGCCCTGGAGTGATGATACATCGCGACACGTAGTATCATCAAGATCTGAGGTCTGAGGGCTCGACGGCCTCGAAACGCTTCAAAACGATGATACTATGCGACGCATAGTATCATCAAAATCTGGGATTCCAGACTTCGGCGGCCTCGAAATGCCCCGAGGCGATGATACATCGCGACACACAGTATCATCAAAATCTGGGATTCCAGGCTTCGACGGCTTCGAAAGGCCCCTGGGTAATGATACATCGCAACACGTAGTATCATCAAAATCTGAGGGTTGAGGGCTCGACGGCCTCGAAACGCTTCAAAACGATGATACTATGCGACGCGTAGTATCATCAAAATCTGAGGTTTTGGACCGTTATGGCCTCGAAATGCCCCAACACGATGATACAATCGCAAGCTCTTCCAGGATTCCCCATAAAAAGAAACTGTGAAAAATGAACTCTCATTTTTCACAGTTCTCTGCATACCTTACCCCTTCAAAGAACCAATCATGACTCCTTTGACAAAGTATTTTTGGATCCACGGATACAGAATCAGGATCGGCACTGTAGCCACGATGATCGTTGCATATTTGATCGTGAAACTCATAGCATAGGTGTTGCCGAAAGCCGCTCCCATTGTCATATCATCGGTTTCACTCTGAACCACAATGTTTCTAAGAATCAGTTGCAAGGGAAACTTACTCTTTTCGCGCAAATACAGATTGGCGCTGAACCAGGAGTTCCAGTGCCCTACCGCATAAAACAGTCCAATCACCGCCAGTGTCGGAATGGATAGTGGCAAGATGATCTTAAGTAATATGGTCCCTTCTCCTGCACCATCAATCCGAGCCGATTCCTCCAGACTGGCCGGAATCCCTTGAAAAACCGTCCGCATGATAATCATATTATACGTAGAGATGGCGCCCGGAATAATCAGAGCAAAGAGTGAATTATACATGCCCAGGTTTCGCACCAGGAGGTATTCCGGAATCATTCCACCACTGACGAACATAGTAATGGTGATAAGGATCATCATCTGCTTTTTTAACATGGGCCCCGGCCTGGACAGAAAATAAGCTCCCAGACAGGTCATAAACAGATTGATTGCCGTACCGCAAACCACGATGATTACCGTATTTTTATAGCCGGTCAGGATGTTGGGATTGTTGATGACAGCTTTAAAAGATTCTAAATTGGGACTCAGCGGATACAGGAGAATTCCACCGTATGCCATGAATTCATCCGGATCGGACAGCGCCGCGAAAAGCACATATAGAAACGGATACACCGTAATCAGCATGAGAAAAATCATCAGCAGCGTATTCAGGCTCTCAAAGATGTAATCGCCTACTTTTCTTTTATAGACTACCATATCCGTCACCCCCTTACCATAGACTCGTGTCCGTCAGGCGTCGGCTCACCGCATTTGCAATCACAATCAGAATGATATTGATCACGGAATTAAATAGGCCTACCGCCGTACTGAAGCTGTAATCATTTTCTACCAAACCTTTTCGATATACATACGTCGAGATTACATCCGCTACCTCATAGGTCAACGGATTATACAGCAAAAGAATCTTCTCCGAACCTACGCCCATAAGACCGCCCACATCCATAATGAGTTTGATGACAATAGTCGGCATGATGCCCGGCAGGGTGATATGAAACATCCGCTGAAATCGGCCGGCTCCATCGATATAGGCCGCCTCATACTGTTCCTGGTCCACGCTGGCCAATGCTGAAAGGTAGATGATACTCCCCCATCCAAAGCCGGACCAGACTCCGCTGGCAATATAAATCGGACGAAATGCCTCTTTGCTCATCAGAAGATCCGTCCTCTCTCCGCCGAAGAATTCGATAATCGTGTTAAATAATCCTTCTTTGGCACTAAAGGTGACAAGCAGTCCGCAAATGACCACAGTGGATACGAAATGTGGCAAATACGTGACGGTCTGTACCACCTTTTTGAACTTTTCATTCCGGGCTTCGTTCAGCAGCAGCGCGAACAGGATCGGCGCCGGGAACCCAAACGCCAGATCCAGCAGACTGATGACAATCGTATTCCTCAGTGTCCGTACAAAATAGATGCTGGAGAAAAATTCCTCGAAATGTGCAAATCCTACCCAAGGACATTCCCACATGGTTCTGGAGATTCGATACTCCTTAAAGGCGATCTGCAGTCCATATAACGGTACGTATTTAAAAATAATGTAATAAACGACAACGGGCAGCGCAAAGAAAAGATACAGGTATTTATATCGTATAAGATCGATTTTCAGGCGCTGCCAGTAACTTTTTTTATGACTCCCCATACTGGCACTTCCTTTATATACGAATTGAAAGGGACACAGAACTTCCGTGCCCCTTTCCTTCTGAATCAACCCACCAAGAAACGATCATATGCGGCCTGTTTCGCCGTCAGGGCCTGATCAATCCCCATGCTGTTTACTGTCTCTACATACGCATCCCAATCCGTGTCCAGGCTCTTATCTCCCACAATGAACTCCATATACGAAGTCTCCACATAGGTCTTGATATCTGGCATAACAGCATTGTACGCTGCCGTCTCGTCCGCAGTCATGACCACACCGTCGAAGATGATATCATCCGTCGCCAGACTCCAATTTGTCTGTGTATCTTCCTTATAGGGCTCATTCAGACTCATCTGCTCATAGAATCTGTAGTCATGCAGTCCTGGATAGTTGATGGGTCCGCACATCCAGCGGCAGATCGACTGCTCTTCCGTCCACCCTTTATCATTCTGCTTGACTTCCTCTTTGATCGTAGGATATCCATCCACCATTTCGAAGCTTTCTCCTTCGATGCCAAAGGTCATCTCCAGACTGCCCTGTTCCGTATACGCATAATCCAGCCAGCGCAATGCGACTTCCACATTTTCACAAGCCGTCGTCACAACGGTTCTCCGTCCGCCCTGACCGCCCGAATTCTTGTCGCTGATATCGCACTGGTATCCGTCCGGACCAATCAGCCACGGTACCGAAACCAGGTTATACTCTGGGTTCTGTTCCTGTAGATTCTGATGATTCGCAATCAGGGTAGAATTCATGGAACCAATCGCAAAGCCTGATTTATTCTGCGTGATCAGATTCATCTTTTCTTCCTTTGCGATCGCAAAATCCGTGTTGATCAGATTTTCCTCATACAGTCGATGCACGTATTCCAACAACTTTTTGAAGTTTTCCGTCGTCGGTCCATAGACCACCTTGTCTCCATCCTTTTGGATATCCAGGCGCGCCCCAAACGATCCACCCAGAACGCCAAACCAGTCAAATGCCGTGGAGACTACAAAGGGTGTCTCATCCGTAGCATCACCATCGCCATTCATGTCGTGATCCCGAAACGCGATCAGGACATCAAACAGTTCATCGGTCGTCGTAGGCATCTCCATTCCCAACTGATCCAGCCAGTCTTGACGAATCATCGGTCCCAGGATCTTGCTCTCGAAAAACTGCATCGTCGACCAATCTCCCTGCAGACTGCTGAAATGGACCAGACGTCCATCGCTCAACACACTGGACTTATAATTGGACGGATTGGCTTGCATCCATGCCCAATAGGCCGGCGCATACTGGGGAATCATCTCTGAAATATCCACGATAACGCCATCTTCCAGCATCGCTTCCATACCACCCGGATTATCGGACATGACCCAGTTGATCAGATCCGGATACTGTCCGCTGGATATGATCGCCGCGAAACTTTCCGTACTCGTGTTGTGGTCCCACTGAATCTTCACGTTCGTCTTTTCTTCCAGCATCTTGAAGAATTCCACATCTCCATATGTCTCCATCGTGGCAGACATGGCATCGTTAATCCGTATGTAATAGCTCAGTTCAATCGGATCATCGACCAACGGATATGTGACCTCTCCTGTCTCCTGCGAGTCTTCTGCTTGGGATTCTGCGCCCTGTGACGTGTCCCCCGCAGGCGCATTCGTCCCCGAGCTCTCCTCACCGGAAGAATTCGCCTCCGACGAACAACCCGCCACACTTCCGATGACCAGCATCAGGGCCAGGATCAGTGTCAACAACTTCTTCATTTCATTACCCCCTTTGGTATATGTATTTGGGTCGCCCCATGTTTTACTAAATTATATTTCCACCAGCAAAAAGAAACAAGGAATTATGTCTACAAAGCATGGATTTTTGTCGATATGGACATATCTTATTTCCTTTTATCCATCTTTTCCCGTCATTTTCACAAATCCTTGTTATGATTTTGTTTTCACTTTTGTCCATCCTCTTCCTGCGCCCAAAAGCCTTACAAATATATATTTTATTTCTGGAGGGAACTTTGATCTGAACAAAAAAATCCCTCTTAAGTAGGCTTTGATGATTGATCTTGCCTACCTAAGAGGGATTTTATCATTCCTTCTCCGAGTCTTTCTTCTTTATGATCGCCTTCATCCGCTGGATGTCAGCCCTCAGCGTTCCAATCCTTACAGACATCGATCCATCCTGAGGAATGGGAATACTTCTCCAGTTCTTCCAACGACAAATCTACTGCGCTGTGATCATTGCCCCCTGCGGGATATACATGTTCAAACCGTTTCAGTGAAGTATCCAGATATACCGATACGCCTTCCCGTGTTGCGAAGGGACACACGCCCCCCGGTGCATGTCCAACATAGGATTCCACCTGGTCTGCCGGGATCATCTTTGCTTTCTGATGAAACAGGGCCTTAAACTTTTTGTTATCCACCCTCGCATCCCCTGCCGCGATAATCAGGACGGGCTTCTCGTCTACCAAAAAAGATAACGTTTTCGCAATCTGCCGTGGCTCACAGCCAATCGCCTCCGCTGCCTGTTCTACGGTTCCACTCGCATGTTCCAAAAGCTTTAGGCGGCCTTCCAATCCGATTTCCTCAAAATATTGCTTTACTTTCTCGTATGACATCTCTCTGCTCCTGTACCTTCTTTATATAACTCAGAAATACTGCCAAATCGGCAGCCTTTTCTCCTCACTTAAGGTAGCATAAAATGAAGAGATCGTCAAGAAAGGATTGATATAACTCTTTACAACATACGCTGGTTGCTGATTCTTCTCCTCTTCCAGCCCATACTCTCCGCCCAGAGCTCGGCTTCTGTTGGCGGTTCCATAAACGGCCTCTGATGGATCTCCTCCAGAAATTGAACATATCCATTGATTCCGCCTACATCATCCAGCACCGGATATCCGTCCTGGGCAATACATACAGGCCGGTGTGTCGTCAACATGGTAAGCGTCGCTTCCTCCAGTTCTTCCTGAGAGACTCGTCCGTCCTCTATCAGATCCAACGCGCCTGCGCTGGCAGTGAGCTTCACATACCAATCGTCTCCCAAGTCGTAGTGATAATACAGCGTATCGGTGAGCGTCTGCAACTTCGGCTGCTTGTCGGCAGAGTTACACTGTACGCACTCTTTGATCTCCTCTCGCAGCCTCTCATCCATCACATCCTCAAAACAGCAGGGAATCCTGACGTCTTGCGCCAGTTCGTCCTGGATCCTTTGGCAATGAAGCGCTAAGATCTCTCCTACCGTCAATCTTTCCAAGAGCGATACACATGAACGTTCCGGCAGAAGCAAAAAGGCTTCCATCGGCAAATCCTCTAAAGCATATACCTCCTGGCGAAACTGTATTTTCCTCTCATACAGCTTTTTTTCCTGCATAAGAGGCGTCTTCCCTCGTTTCTCTTCATACCTCTTCTGACTAATGGGTTGTGGATCTATAAAACATTCCATCTCTCCAGCAAAGTCATGTTCCACTTCCACATACGCGACTTGATCGCGCAGTTCCTCCATATCCATCCTGCATTGCCATATTTCTTCTCCTATACACAATGATCGATACGGCCCCGTATATTTCTTGCGCTGCCAGGTTTTGATGCTGCCGGACCGATAATCATCGTTCCAGAATTCTTCTTCCTCCTCCATCCAGGGAGAACGAAATACAACACCCACCAGTTCCATATATCGGCCTGCCGTGAGCCTACCTTCATCGTCTGATTTTTTCCGCAGGATTCGTTTGAACTGCTCTGGTGGCAGCTCAAACTGATGCAAATGGGAATTCTGCCACCCAAAACATCTTTGTATCATATAATTCAGAGCCCATAACGGCATATCGCTGGGCACAATCACATCTCTGGAAATCGTATCTCCATATATCACATTGCCCCATGTCTTCAACGCTTGCTGGATCCTATTGTCCATTTTCTCTTTGTTTCGAGGATGATCCACCAATTCCAACCGCAGACGAATCGGACGCACCTCTTGAGACACCTTCGGCGGCCGCAGCGCTCCCAAATTCTGTTTTTCCTCCGCTGTCTTCTTTTCCTTGCAACTCTGATTTCCTGGCTGATCCATATCCTGTCCCCCTTCACTCTTTTGTAGCATAATCTAGACCTTTCGTCTCTTGAATTCTCAGAGAATACAGCCACGATGACATCACGGCCTATCTTCCGATCTATTTACATGATACTACGAAAGAGAATAAAATGCAATCTCCTAAAAACCGAGTTGACAGAATATTTTTCATAATTTATTATCTCATAAATACCCTACCATTTCCAGGGCTAATTCACGATCTGTTAAACCCAGAAAGCCACTTCCTGCCATGGATCCTCTGATCGGTGATCCCAGACCTGCGCCGGATGCGCCACCGGGAAATACTTTTTTCTCTTGATATACTACTTTACTTCTCGCCTGTCTTTGATTATAATGGAAGGAAAGAGCATTTATTTTCAAACTTACATCATACATAGGAAAGGAGTCCTCATTATGGGACTATTCAAAACAAGCCCCGCCGAAACATTTCACAAAGCCACACATGCGCTGCACCGCCAACAATGGAAAAAGGCATTTCCGTTATTGCGCAAATCCGCGGAGGAAGGTTATAGCCCGGCTCAGTTTCAGTATGCCGCCCTGTTAGAACAGGGCACAGGGATCGAACAGAATATCGAGGAAGCGATACTATGGTATGAGAAGGCCGCACTCCAAAACCATCAGAAGGCTATGATGGCATTAGCGCGCCTTTTGCAACAGCATCCTGACGTGTTTGGCAATACGGCCAAAGCCTATATGTGGTATCAACGTGCCCTGGATGCCGCAGAAGATGGATCTTCCGAGGATGAGAATCAAAAGGCCATCCGCAAGGATATGGAAGCGATTCATGATATTGCGATGAAAGAACGCGGATCCCTTACCGATCAGGCTCATGCCGCTTATGCAGCAGAGGAATATGAGAAAGCATTCCGCTTGTTTGCGGAAGGTGCGCGTATCGGTTCAGAAAATTGTCAGATGAATTGCGGCATCATGCTGGCTAAGGGGCAAGGGACAGAGCGGGATTGGGAGACAGCCCTATACTGGCTCGAACTCGCAGCGAAAGGCGGCATGACTTATGCGCATTACATCTGCGGTGAAATATATAAAGACGGTCTGGGAACCACTCCTGACTCTGAAAAAGCGTTTTGCCATTATCTGCAAGCCGCCTACTGGGGGCATGCGGATAGTCAGTATCAATGCGGCCGTATGTTACATAAAATGGAAGGGATGCCTCTTCAGCTCACCGCCTTCAGTTATGACGCAGCCGCGCAGAAATGGCTGGAAATGGCGGCCGCACAGGGACAAAAGGACGCGTCTTTGCTACTCGCCGAAATAGCAGAGGATCTTGAGATGGATTCATCCATAGAAGAGCAGTATCAGAAAGGAATGTCGGTTTACCAGGCTGGGGATCCCGATGAGGCGCTCCGGCTCCTGGAACGGCCTCGAAATGCCCTGTATTTTCCAGCCCTTTCCGCCTGTGTGAAGATCCATCTGGAACAGAATGACCTGCTCGATGCCATCCAGACACGTCAACAGGCCTTTGGGGAGGCAAAATACGTAAAAAACAGCCCTTACGAAGAAGATTGGGAAGAGATCGAAAGACTCTTGGCACCCTATCAGAACCGATTTTGCGATGAGATTCTCTGAGCAAGCGGGATGACTGCTCGGCGATTCTGCCGTGTACTATATTCTTCTGGCAGGTGTAATATTATCCAATCAGAATTTGGTAAATCCTGATTGGATAGATATGAAATCATTAAATTCCTTTAGTATCGTTGACTTTTTGGATTCAATCGTGTGTACTATTGGTAACAAGGAGGTGTTACCATGAATTTTTACTCTATACGAGATTTAAGAACCGATTCAAAAAGTATGTGGGAAACGCTCTCAGAAGGTAATGAGGTTGTTATTACCAACAACGGAAAACCAGCCGCACTGATGATTGACATCCCCGCTGACTCTTTTGATGAAGTCGTCCAGGCTGTACGTCAGGCAAAAGCTATGATCGCCTTCAACAGTATGCGTCGTAAGGCCGCTGCTAGAGGATTCATGAGCGACGAGGATATCGAAGCCGAGATCCAGGCCGCCAGAAATGAGGGCTGACAGTGAATATCGTACTCGACACGAACGTACTTGTGTCTGCCTTATGGTCTCCATCAAACAAACCAGCTGCGATCATAAACGCTGTGCTTTCCCGGAAATTTACAGTCTGCTATGACTATCGCATCCTGGATGAATACACAAAGGTCCTGCACCGACCTAAATTCGGTTTCAGTGAATGGGAGATCCAATATTTACTTGATGCCATCATCAAAAATGGAATTTCCATCATTGCTGACCCCATATCAGACGCACCTTTCCCAGATGAAAGTGATAGAAAATTTTATGAAGTTGCAAAATACTGCTTTGCTCTTCTAATTACAAGAAACACAAGGCATTATCCGCAAGATGCCAGCATCATCACCGTTTCAGATTTTTATGAACGTTTTTTATAAAACCGTATTCCCGCCATATTAGTTTGCGCTAACCCGCGTGTAGAAGAAAACTCCTGTGGAAAAATCCCATCTCCACAGGAGCCCTGTTTCTATAGCAGAAACGTTTTATACGCTTTCTCAAACACCACCACATTCATGTTCTCCTGTGGAGTTTTATCTGCTCATTATAAACCTTCATGAATGTCACGGTTTATCCCGCTAGTTGAAGCCCACCGCTTTACGCCATTACGACCATACATTCTTTCTCCCAAAAGGAGATCCCATACTTTATGATCTTTTTCATACCCCGGCGCTTCAGCCCTTCCGCATACTTCTTTTCCTCTATCTGCTTGAGCGCCTTGCTGCAAGCCGCCTCCAGGTCCCCATCCTCCGCATATTTCAGTTCCATCACAATCCCTGTTCTTTCCGGCGTCTGGATGGAGATATCGCTGTAGCCTCCCCTGGTCTCCGCATTGGATTTCACAATCCAGCTATCCTGATTCTGCAAAAGCCCCAGCAGCATCCCATGATAGAAGTTTTCCTTCATCTTCCTGCGCACTGCCGTGTCTCTCACGCTGATGGAGTCCCACAGATAATCGCTGAGCATCTCCTGAATGACCGACGTATCTCCGGCCGGGAACGCTGCACAAAAACAGCTGATCCTCGAAGTATCGGAACGTGTCGCCTCGCGGAACCAGTCTTCTACCAGTTCATAAAACAATTTTCGGATCTCTCCATTGGGAATCCACAGTCGGAAGATATTCGCATCTTCCCGCTCTACATGCATCCCTGTCAGGTATCCAGTTGCATACAGGACACTCCACACATTCTCTATACTGTCATCGATCTCACGGTATGTCAGTTCCTGTTTGATTCGTTTGGTTACCTGACCGCCGTTTAACAATTCTTCTACTTCGTTCTTTGTGGTCAGGTTTGCATTCTTCAACATGCGGCAGATCAGGTCATTGCCACTGGTATTCGCCCAGTAGTTTTTCGGAGGAGCCGATGGATCTGCCAGCAGCTCATCACAGTAGTTGATCACATCCCAGGGACAATATACGTCTGTCCTGCCGAAACGGTATCCGTCATACCAGTCATGAATCACATCCTTATAAGAGGTTAGGCCATAGAACTTTAGGATTTCATCCACATCCGCATTGGTAAAGCCGAAATACTCATCATAACGTACATCCGAGATCGTGTGTACCTTCAGATTGTTCAGCCCTGTGAAGATGCTTTCCTTAGAGATCCCGAGGCATCCAGTCAGCACGGCAAAGTACAGGCTGTCATTGGTTTTCAGCGCATTCCCCAGGAAACTGCGGATGAGACTTACCATCTCGTCATAATATCCGGACTGAAATGCCTTATCAAGGGGAACGTCATACTCATCAACCAGGAGGATGGCCTTCTGGCCATAGTGCTTTTCAAGAAGCTGTGAGAGTGTCTTTAGGCTGGACACCGCCATATCTTCTGTCATGGAATATATGCCGCCTTCCCCAGAACCTATCTGTATCAGACGGGCATATGTCTCTTTTTCCTCTTCAGAAAGCCTTTCACTTTCTTTTAGGAACTGGAACCTCATGGCCTCATTTCCAATGACGGTCCGCAGTGCCGCTACCGCTGCATCATATTGTAAGCCGCTCACACCCTTAAGGCTGATGGAGATCACAGGGAATTTTCCCATATATCTTTCACACAGGTCCTTTTCCTGCGCTATCTTTAGTCCCTCGAACAGCGCCGGATCGCTCCCTATTTCAAAAAAGCTTTTCAGCATGCTCATATTGAGGGACTTACCAAACCGCCTGGGACGGGTAAACAGGTTTACCTTTCCCCAATTCTGCAAGAGTTCTTTTATGAACAGCGTTTTATCCACATAATAAAAATCCTCAGAAGAGAATTCCTCAAAATTTTCAATTCCAATGGGAAGTTTCTTTCTCACCATCCCCGCTCCTTTCTGATGTCAGCGGACCGACCATTCTCACTCTTACGTAAGGGAAGCCTTCTGGACTTCTTTCTATGGTCGCCTAAGAGTATACAACCTTGTTATGTGTTTACTTTACCATGAATCCTCTGAACCGTCAAGGTCTTTGCAGGGTCTGTAAATTAGAAGTATCGCTTAGCTAAACCATGCGTTAAGGCGGCTCTACATCGTCGACAAAATGGCTCTACTTGACCGTGCAGCGTGCTCTTAGTGACCGTTTTTTATACCTTTTGCATCGTTTACCTGTACAGGTCCTCCAGTGTTATCAACTGTACTTCTCCACGCTCTTGCGCCTGAAGAAGCCCATCCGTGAATCCACCTTTAGAAAAGATATAATAGTGGTAGTTCTTTCCTTTTCCAAAAACCGATGCGTAATCTCTGATTAAGTTAAGTTCATCAATGCCAATTTTCTCGTTTCTGTACTTGCATGAGCCGATGACATAGTCCTCACCCTCAACAGGTGCCCCGACAATATCGATCTGTATCTGCTTTTTCTTCTTCGGATCTGTACCCCACCATTGACCGATTTCACTAAGCTCAATGGGAATGCTATCTGCATAGTAAAGCAAATAATCCCGACACATCTTCTCAAAAATCAGGCCCATGTAATCAGGAAGATACTGTTTTACAGCGTGCGGATAGGTTTTTGCAATTCTGCCAGAGTCAATGGCACTCCTATTCACCGGCACAAAACGATACCAGAATCGGAAGAAATTATCGGCCAACAGATATATGGTTTTCTTCCCCGATTTTTCTGTGATCGGAGTTTCCTTCCTGACTATACCAAGGTCAATCAGTGTCTTCAAATATTTTGATACAACCGAATTTTCCTCACCGACTTTCATCCGGATATCATTCATTCGGGAAGCACCCTCTGCTATCGCTTTTATAATGGCATTATAAATAGCCGGCTCCCGGAGTTCCTGCTTCAGCAGATTCCCCGGCTCTTCGTACAGATAACTGGAACGATCGAAGAAATTCTCCAGCAGCGCCTCATCCACACTACCCTTCACGCCCAACTTATTAATATAGTGGGGAACTCCTCCTGTGATTCCATAAATCAAGGAATTATCTTCCGCGGACAGATTCGGGTGGAATACAGCTGTTTCCTTATAGTCCAACGGCTCAATCTTAAACTGGCCCGTGCGTCTGCCATATAACGGACTTTCTTGGCCGAGTACTTGACTTTCCATAAAGCTCATGGAGGAGCCGCAAAGAATCAGATACATCTTGGATTCTGCCCATTTGTGATCGATGATATGTTGCAACATCGCTGAAATAGCAGGCTTTGCCTTCGCAAGATATGGATACTCGTCAATCACAAAAACAATTCGATTCTCCTTGGAAAGTGCTGTCAGTTCATCCAGGGCCGCATCGTAAGACCTGAACTCCGGTGTAGACTCCATATCCGGCCGCTCAAAACTCATGATCGATCTCGAGAGCGCCTCCAGATTTTCTTTTCCTGTCGTATTCAAAGCAGAGAAAAAAATGGTCGGCTTATCCTTACAAAATTCGTTAATCAATGCCGTTTTACCAACGCGCCGCCTGCCATAAATGACAATACACTCAAACTTGTCTCCCGCATACCGTTTATTCAACTTCTGAAGTTCATCCTCGCGGCAATAGAAACGACTCATCTGCTCACCCCCAAAATTATACTCATGAGTAGGTAACTTATGAGTTACTTCCTTGCGAGTATAATAAATCAAACGGTCGGAAAAGTCAAGTGTAAACAGCAAATCCGCGAAGTCCATTCGCCCTGCGCAATCCCCCTCATAATGATAAATGGCAAGCGATGCCCCAAACACCATAGTAACCCCTCTGTACCTTTCTGGTATACTCTGAGCAGAGGTTCTGAGGTGCCGAAATACTGCGTTCTTTGCCATTCACCCCATATCTCTCCCAATTATATTGCAGCCTCTTGCACTCCTTTTATAATGATGGTCTCTTCTTCAGATACCGCACGATTGAGATTGCTCAACAGCGTGTCTCGTAGGAAAAATTTCAGTTTATCGCAACAGGGCTTAAAGGATAGGAAGGTAATGACTCCGACGACGGGAATTGCTCTCTTAAAGAAATTCGCAAATACGCTCTTGGTCATATGGATGCCAAACCATTTTGCTACGCTCTTTACAATCGGATAAATGATTCCTTGGGTTAAAGCTGCCCGCAGAAGCTTCTTCTCTATCCCCTTGGCAAAGGCTCCCGCAATGCCTCTCAAGGCTGCGTTTGTTCCCGCAACGCCATACATGGCTCCTAAGCAAAATATCAGAATGTTCAGGGTCTCGGAGTCAAATATTTGGTTCTTCTCCGTTGTATCTATCTCCAGAAAGCCATATAGATACATCAGCTTCTGCGCCGCACGCAGCATATAACCATAGTACTGGCCCAAATCCAATCGGGATCGTTACTACCATCGCAATGCCGCCCAGCATCCCCAACGCAATAGAAATCCCGGAGACAAGGCTTCTCTCATATTTGATGACTTCATCCGCGATTTCATCGATATCTTCCCCTGGAATCTGCGCATGAGCTGGATTATATCGAACCGCGTCATTGATTACATCCTGCGGATATCTTTTCATGAATTCCTTCCGTAGGAAGTTTCCTCTATCCATATGAATGCCCGGAATCTTGGGACCATAAATGATGATATACTCGATATCGAATTCTCTGTTCCCATTGGCATCCATCGCGTCTACCATCGAATCTTTCGCGTCGCTCGCCTTGCGCTTTGTCGTATTCGCTATATGAGAACAGCACCGGCATCTTTCATTCCCTGTCTGATAGCCTCTTTGATCCCTTTTCCTGACTTTGATTGGCCTTCTCTTGCTCCTCCGTAGCCTTCCTCCTGTGTTTAACATACTTACTATTAGGATTCTGTCATGTCTGTAGAGCGATTCTAGCAGTCAGCATTCCTATAGCAACTTTTCTTATCTAGCCAGAGATTTCATGAACACATTTTGGAAATGCTATTTGATTCCTCGTTCAGCAGCCTTCTTTATAAAGTCTTTCCTTGTCCACGCCATCTTCACAGTACACTCCTCTGCTGGATGCGCAGCAATGGAAAGGAATCCGATCTCATCTATGATCCAGAATTCTTCCATTTCAAAGCCCAGACCACATCTGCCGTCTGCAAACGAATTTAAGTAGCTTAAATATTTCTTGCATTTTTTTCTACTATTTCCTCTTTTCCCTTGTTCTGATCATTTTGTAAACGACTCTTTATTACAGCACATTGCTGGTAATGCATCAATAGATACCCACCGATAAAACAGCCGAAAAATGCTAACGGTGAGCCACTACGTATAAAATCATTTTATTTAGCCAGCTTACATTTTGCTATTTTAAGCATCTTTTTTATAATATCTTTATTAAATAAGCAGCATATTATTAGGCTTACGATTATATTAATTGCATCAACTGCTGTTTGCCGCATGTAACAAAGTGCACAAGAAAATCCAATTCCTAATAAGCCAACTATAATTTGCTTAATATCAAATTTTATACGTACAAATTTTTGAACATCAATATATCGATATATATCAATAAATACATAACCACAAAGTGTAGATAATGATGCCGCGAACAGTCCTATATATCTAATTAGAACAATATTAACTACTAAATTTATTATCGCAGACACCACTGTCGTGATTCCTACATTAAAAGATTTCTTATATGCAAGATAAATCCCTCCTAGATATGTAGAAATACAAGAAAAAAAGAAAGCAATAAAATATATTGGAACTTGATAGAATGCTTCATCATAATTTCCTCTTATTAATAATGTGAACATTACAGGCGTTCCAGCAATGAGTACCATCGTAGCTCCTGACATCACATTATATAGTATTCGAAACATCTTAGAATAATATTCACTAACATCCTTATCTCTTACTGATAGTACCGCACTCTCCTGCCATGACATTGTAAATGCATTCTGTACTAACATCAAAATCTGTGGAAGTTTATGTGCAACCGCTAGTACAGCATTCGCTTCAACTCCCAAAAATGAAAGAACAACCAGTTTATCTGACATATTCATGGCCCAAGATGAAATATTATTAGGAATTAAAGGCCATGAATATAATAACAACGCTTTAACATATTTCTTTTTTATATATTTTATATTAAAAAGAGAGATTATTTTTAAATGGAATAGTAAATAAACTCCTGAACAAAATGTAGCAATAATTAAACACCACAATACTCCATTTATACCTGTATTCAAAATACATAATGCTACCACGACTAATATCATATTAGTTAATGCCAAAATAACGGCACTTAATGAATATTCCCTATTTTTAGATAACCCTCGAGATATCTGTTGGCAAGTACCTGTAGCTACATCAAGCAAAAAATATAAACATATTAAAAATCTCGTTAAATTGCTCATGTTAAATAAGCACATATATAATACAACAATAGAAACACTTGCCATGGCTAAAAGCACCAAAAAAGTATTTGTAACAATTCTTTTTTTCTCTTCTTCATCTTTTTGATATTCAATTAAAAAACGAAATGCTGCATGAGGCAACATAAGTGTTGCAATAGGAATAAACAATGAGCTCAATGTCAAGATTAAATCATATGTTCCATATTCAGCCTTTGTTAAATACGCTGTATAAAGCGGCAATGTTATAAATGATGTGATCTTCGGCATAACAATACCTATAATAAGTATAAGAGTACTTTTTACAAAATTTGTTTCTCTTTCCATGTCTCAGTCCCTTTAATCCCATATTTGTATTTCAAGGGTACATTTTTTATTAAAAAGTTTATGTAGAATACGAACAACTTTTATTAATGCCAATGCCTCAGCATAAGTTCCCTTTCCCTCGTTTACTAACCAATTTGTTGTCTTCTTAGAAAAATGTACGCCTTTCTTTTTGCCCAAGCCAACTTTCCTTACGATATTCATAATTTTAGCATTTGATTGCGAAAACACGCTGCCAAAATTAGCTTTGTTCCTTTCCTGTACCTCTTTTACTGTATCCATCCTTTCAGAAATTAGCGAATCTATATGATCTGGAGTATCTTTATTCAATTGGAGAACGGCTCCCACAATTATAATATCTGACATAATAAATTTTGATGTTCGGTATTCAAAATTACATTCCTCTTTTTCAAATGTCTTTATCTGATTATCTACAATTCCTTGTACTTGTACAATATAATTACTAATACTTTGATTCCACCCTTCGCCTCTCCCAGCATTCATTGCAATCAGTCCCCCAAGCATTCCAGGAACTGAATATAAGAATTCTAACCCTCCATATCCCCTCTTCTTTGCATAATTGATGAATTTCTGAATCCGAACAGATGCGCCAACATAAAATTTTCCGTCCGAGTAATCGATAATGCTATTATCTACATTTTGAAGACTAATGACATTTTTAAATATTTTTTTATCGTTAATAAGAAGATTGGATCCCCCTGATAAAATATACCTTTCTTCTCCTTCGATGCATTTCAATAATTGTTGTAATTCATCTACTCCTTGCGGTATATAAAACTTTTCTGCTATTCCACCTATCTTAAATGTTGTATACTTCTCTAGTTTTTCATTATTAATAACCACCATTATAACCCTCACATTTTTTTCCACAATACTTCACTTATTCGGTAATACTCTTACCGGTACACCAACATATATAGTAGCTTTCTCTGTATCCTATGTTAAAATAGCATTGGCACCTATAATAGAATTATCAGCTGCATTTATAGCTCCAATAATTTTTGCTCCTGCAAATAACAATACACCATTTCCAATCTTTGGTTGTAATCCTTTTTTGAAATCTTCAGACTTACTTGAACCTATCGTTACTTGTTGGAAAATCGTACAGTTTTCTCCCATCTCAACACATTTTCCAATAATAATTCCATCTAAATGAGGAGTTTTTAAGCCCTTCCCTATCTTATTTTCAGGATAAAAGAAATTTCCATATTTATTAATCAATTTATACCCATATAACATGGAAAAGAATTTACTTATTCTATTCCTTTCCCCCCTCCCTATATAGTCAAGTAGTTTTCCCTTTAAAATAATGGATTTTTTGAGTTTCTATCTCAGATGAATGAGCCGAAGATATGGGCATTTCTCGGTATCTGGTACGAAAATAGCTGGATTTGGGTACACGAAGTAAAACGTCTTGTTTTTTCCCTTTACATGGCCTCTGTGTATACCCATCCCATCCATCTATGGCAGCGCACCTCCCGTGTCTACCAGGATCACCCCCGATTCCGTTGGGTCCTCACTTCCTTCGTTCCGCCTGCCCATACCCAGGGTGTCCGCTTAGCTCCTACTCAGGGTTATGCCCTCTGGAAATTATTCCCGCCGACTGCTGGCTCATTCTTTGTTTTTTATTTACTGACTTCTCACGTACTTCCTCGTTCCGGCACCTTGCGGTGGACGTTTCACCGGTGACAACTCCGCACTCCTTTCAGCTGCCCTATCACAGCTGAATTTAGCTCACCATATTTACTAAATGAGCTCAATTCAACCGGGATAGGTTCGCTTATCTGCTTTAGTTCTCGCCTTCTATGCCGCCTGTAATTCTGGCCTACGGATGTCCCTCATCATCTTCTCCAGGGCATAATCCACGCCTTTTGACAGCATCACATAAAAGACTCGTATCACTTTGCATGCAACCACTACCAGGGACTGCATTTTCTTCAACGGATTCTTCTCCCGGGTTCTATAATACTCGTAGATCTTCCTGAACTCCGGATTCCTTGCCACCAATGACAGCGCCGCTTCATACAGCACATATCTTGGGCTCTTACGTCCCCTGTAGCTGATCCGGCTTTCTCCTTTGTACTTCCCGGATTCGTTCGCTATGATTGCATATCCAGCCGGCTTCAGCAGCTGTTTCGGATCATCGAAACGTCTGATGTCTCCGACCTCTGCTATAAATCCGCTGACCGTGATCTTCCCTATCCCTTTAATCTTCAGCAGTTTATCGATATTTGGAATTTCCTTCAGCTTTGCATCCAGCAGGCTGAGCAGTTCTTCCACTCTTGCTGCGTATACATCTATATCCTGCAGCAGCATTCTTAACTCTATTCTGGCTGCTTCTGGTGATTCCTTACTGCCGATGCTGTGCTCCGCAGCCGTTACCAGGGTCTTTGCCCTCTTCATTCCGACTCCTCTCAGCTTTGCGTCTCTCCAGATCCGGTTTACGCCATCCACACCCAACTTCCGGATGTCTTCCGGAAGAGGAGCCATCTGCAGTACCATCCGTCCACTGACTGCCTTGGTATCCCTGTAAACGTCCTTATACTCCGGGAAGTAGATGGAGAACCATCTGGCAAGCCGGTTTTTGGCTCTGGTAAGCTCTTCCTGGGCCTGAAACCGCAGGTTCGATAAACTTCTGATTTCCGCATAGACACCAGTTGGTATATAAGGGTATGAGAAACGCCCCTCATTCACTAAACCTGCAATGGTCTTAGGATCCTTGCGGTCATTCTTGTTGGGATTGTTATCGTCCAGCTCTTTCGACCTCTTCACATGATGGGGATTCACATGCACTGGTCTCATCCCGTTGTCTTGCAGGAACTTCCCGAGAGAGAACCAGTAATGACCCGTCGGCTCCATACTAGGAATCACAGAGGCTTTGCCATGCTTTGCTGATAGTTCCTCCATCCAGGCCTTGAATGACTGAAAACCTTCTTCCATGTTGCTGAATTCAAAGGCCTTCTTTGTGTATTCGTAGTTACGCCAGTCGAATGCACGGGCGAAGTGGGTTTCACTTCCGATATCAATACCTACAATCAAAGTTTTTTCAGAAATAGATGCAATCTTTGCGTTTTGTGTGTTATAATTCATTTCAGATACCTCTCTGTACTATAAGATTTCGCCAACCGGGAAGTCAGCAAATCTTATTTTACTCTGAGGTGTCTTCTTTTATCAACCACCCTTCTCAAAGCTCCCTATGTTTATATTCTACAGGAAGCTCCTAAATACTGCATGCGACGAATCAGATAAACCGCATTAGTACTCGCATTAAAGTATTTTTTAAAAAACTTATGTCTCATTCCTTTTATTTTATTATCAAGAACTTCTATTCTTATTAATTATTTGTACTCTTCATATGTCATATCTTGATTCTCCTCATCTAATCCAAATAGTTTAATGTTATAGAACTTCTTCAAAAATATGAAATATATAATTGACTTCTAGTTAAGCAATAAGACAATATAAAAATCTGTATTCCTATCGAAAACATAAGAGTAGATTCTATATTTTAATTGACTTATTTTTATCTTTATATATCTCTCTTATAATATGTGCTATAATATAAGAATCCTACTCCAACGGCAAGCAAATATATGATATAAAAGTGTATATCATCAAAAGGACTTCCACTAAAACAATATAAAAGAAAGAATGTTTGCACTGCAACAGAAAAAAACAAATCTCTACCTGCATTTTTCCTATAAACATCTTGTCGTCGTCGTTGATCATAGAATGTTATAATAGACATAATATACACTCCAATGAAAAACGTAATAAATACTACCGCACCAATCAATCCCGTTTCACAAAATAATTGAATATACATATTATGTACATTTAAATTTGTTCCAAACTCAATTACAGTAGTTTGCATAAAATGTCCCCACCCTATACCAAATATAGGATTTTCTTTAAATTGATCCCATGCCATACTCCATAATCGAAAACGTGTCTCAACATTTTCATCAGTTAGCAAATTATCAAAACGGTCAAATACGTTTCCAAATGCTGGCACAAAATTTATAAGTATATTTATGCCAAAAAGTAAAATCACTCCCATCAAAATAAAATTCATCATTCTTGTTTTTGGTCTATTGGAAAAGTATATATAATATGAAAAGAGAAGTGCACAAATAACAAATAATAGATGTGCACGTTTTCCGGTAAGAAGAAGTGCCCCAATCATTATTATTATAAACATAACATGTATATACCGTTTTTTATAATTTTTGGCAAATAATAAACTAGCAAATGTTATTAATCCAAACGCAGTATAAATTCCATTTCTAGTATAATGGGCTGTCATACCTGCTATATAGCCTTGTTTATAGCACTCAATTAAAAAACTCTCATATGTTCCAAATATAGGTGCAATTTTGGAAAGATATAATCCTTCATTTAACCAACAAACATATGTCATTATACCATAAAATACACTAAATGATATCATCGGAGTATATATATAGTCTATCCAATCTATATTTTTATTATCAGTCATTGTGATTATAAATATAAAACATGCTATAAAGCAACCAATATCCACACGAAGTATATTATTTAGTGTAAGCAGGCCAAGTATAATAAAGGCAAGCATACTTCCTAAGAAAAAACCAAATATTCCATGTTTTGTGATTTTATTTGTTTTTCTTATTTTTAAATGCAGTATAGATATTAATATAACAAAAGCAATAATTATATATATAACAAATCTTGGCATTATATACTCATAAATATCAGCAAGTTCTCCGAGTGAAATTAAAGCAATAATGCATAATTGCAAATCTATTTTCTTTCTATTTATTCTTATGTTATACATTTTTATTACTGATCAACGCCTCATTTTTTAAAAAGCCAAAAAAACTTTCTGTTTCCTCATATAAGTTTTTAATATTACTGTTATAGTCTATTTTATATTTTATTTCAAATTGTTCCATACACTTTGAAATAACCTCATCCACATATCTTTCGTTTGATCTTAAAACATAGTGCTCAGAAAGTCCAGATCTATTTAAAAGATCAAATATCTTACTTTTCCCTTCTCCCTCCCTGCTACAATCTAATGAAATAAATGGTGTCCCATTTATAAGAGAGAAGCAAGTTCCATGAAAATATGACGTTACAACTATACGTGATGCAGCAATTATATCAATCCATTCAAATGGTGTTAAATCGATAATATTTTCCAATCCTCGTATATATTCATAAATGGATATAACGATTGCTTTTTTATGAAACCTTTTTTTAAGTTCAATCGCTAATTGTCTATCTCCATTCATAAACGCAATTTTGGGCAATTCACTTCGAATGCCATGTTCTTGAAAAATTTTCTCTCCTTTCTCTACATTGCCCTTAAAATCCCACAGAAAAACCGGATCGCACACCAAATGTACATTTTTTTTATTATCGGTAATCCGTTTTATTTGCTGTTTTGTCTCTACATCGCGAACTGAAATATATTCAAATTGTTCTAAATATTCCTTCATTTTTTCAATTTCGCTTTGACTAAGTTTATCTATGTCACTTCGACATGATACCGCATAAGATGCTTTTTTCGAACCATAATCATTCGGAAGCCAATACGGCGTCGGAAATCCCCGAAATCCATCTATTCTCCATATCTCATCTCCTCCAGCAATAATCAAGTCATATTTCTTATATATTTCTTCTTTCAATTTTTCACCACATTTATCTTGTATCTTTGCGGAAGATAATGGTAAATATTTAACTGACTGATTAAACAAATTAAATTGTCTTAGCTGTTTGTAATAGCGAAATATATTTTTACCTAAGTGCGGTTTTCCAAATGCTTCGGCTGCTATATCCATGTTATAGTCAATTAGTTCGGCATGATAACCATCTTTTTTTAATCTACTTACTAAAGCATATGCTTGCAAATAAGATCCGTAATTATGTGATCTATGATATGTTAAAACGCCTATTTTCATCTTATTTCCCTCTTACTAACTTATTTATATTATGGTACACATTATAACCAATTATACCAAAAATTAAAAGACCACATTTCCTTTTCAACGAAACTTTACAAATACAAATGTCCTTGAAATGCGACTTGAAAATTTTTTTCAGCTTATTTTCATCTTTCCTTGTTTTATTTGTCGAGTTGTCGTATTGTTGGGCCATTAAAAGTAATCCTGTTACGATATAATCAGAAATCTCTCGTTTAAAATATGGATATTTTTCCAGAACATTCTCTTTAACCATTCCGAGTGCATCATCAATGCAAAATACTTTTTCCGAAAATTGAATTTTTGTTGCACTTCCTGTATGAACTACATAGTGATATCCATTATAGTTCATAAAATACACTTTATGAGCACATAATAAAACCCGTATAAAATACTCTTCATCCTGTCCACGTAAAAGTTTTTCATTTAGATACATGTTTTTTGTAAGCTCTCTTCTAAACATTTTTGCCCAGCAGGATGGAATTAACCTTCCTGTTAAAAATCTTTTTAATGCTTCTTCTGCTGAAACATTCTCATCTTTTGTTATATAGTCCCACCGTTCAATTTTATCTGTATAATGTGCGGTTGCATTAAAAAACACTATATCCGGGCTATCTTTTGCAATGTATAATAATTTTGAAATTAACTCGCATTCAATATAATCATCACTATCTATAAAGCAAATATATTCTCCCTTAGCCTGAGCTAGTCCTGCATTCCGTGCCGTGGAAGTTCCCCCGTTTTTTTTATGAATAACAAGAACCCTATCATCCTTTTCTGCATACTCATCACATAATACTGCACTTATATTTTCTGATCCATCATCAACAAGTATTAATTCAAATTCTAACGAGGGATTCATAAGAATAGAATCAATACTTTGTATCAATAATTTTGAATCCGTTTTATAAACTGGTGAAATAATAGTTATAACAGGATTGCATTTTTTCATGATTATCTCCTACTTATATATTATTTATTCTCTCGGTGGATATGTCTCCCTCACGGTTTAAACTCATTTCATAATCAACTCTTTTTTTTCTTCTATAATATCGCATATATGCTCTGCAAATCCATACAGGTACAAGCATCATTGGATATATCTTTATCCATGCTTTCCAATTTTTTTTTGTACAGTTAAACAACTGTTTTTTATTAATCTTTTTGTTTCCTGTCGCCTTTTCTTTAATAATACCATGACTTGCCAAGAGACATATTCGATCAATATATAATTTATCCAGTTGTTTTTTATCAAATTTATATTGTACGGCAAAATCTAACATTCTTTTGTAATTGATTCCATCTACAAAACTAGTATCATAATTTGACTGCGTAATATATACACCTGCTGCAATACAAATTCCTTTAATCACCCCTAAAAATGTATCTCTATCTTTCACACATAATATATGAATATAGCTTTGAAGCCAATATGTGCCAAAGTATTGCTCAGGATTCTTAATTTGATTAAATTTTTCTCTGGATATAATAAAAGATGAAATAAATCCCCAATAATGTCTTGCATAACTCATAAAAACTTTTTTATCTTTAATACACAAATTCTCAACTGGTAATGCTATAGGGGCTGTACAATTTTCTTTGCCATTATAATGTGAATAGAAATTTGCCGTTCCAAGATAAATCAGCCCCATATCTGGAGAATTTTTCAAAAAGTCTACAATTTTTGATAATGAATTTTCTGTTAAAATATCATCATCCGAAAGAAGATGAATATATTTGCCTTTGGCCATTCTCATACAATAAAGGAAATTTCCATCTGCTCCAATATTTTTCTCTTGTCTGACATAAGAAATTTTATTATACCGTTCCATATATTTTTTTACAATTTGAGGAGTGTTATCTGTAGAACAATTATCTACAATTACCACTTCCACCTGATCGTTTATCTGTGGAAGTAAAATATCCAACATGTTCCCTATTGTTCTTGCCCCATTGTATGTCGGTATGGCAATTGTCAATAAGGTACTTTCTTCCAATTTAGACGTGTCATTCATCATCTCGTTTTTTCTCCAATCTTGGTCTAATTTCATTCCGGACAAAATTACCTATTGTAATCGCCATCGCCTTTGGCATCATATGCCAAATATTCTTTTGTAACCTTTGTTTCAATGTAGAATTAGCCATCATTGGAGGATCATTTTTCCATGGTGTCAATGCACGATATTTTTCATACTGAACTCGCATTGGATGGTCACTTCCCTCCTCATACACTCTTTTTCTTACATAGAAAAAATTCGTCGTATGAGTTATAACCGGCTCTCTTCTAGCTTCTTCAATCTGTTCTCTTGTATAGTAATTCAATGGTTCTCTAAAACGTAATAATTCTTCATATGTGAATACTTGTTCCAGAGTCATTAGATTAAATTTAGGTGGAAGAATCATCATACGTTCCCCTACAACTTTAGTGATCACTTCTTCCTCATATCCGCCAAGAGCAATTCCTTTATCGAATATTCTTTTTATATACCGATAAAATTGTTTCGTCCAATTTTCCTTTCTCCAAACAGAAAGATCTATCAAATACATTCCTGCATTACAATGTATAGAATTTTCTTTTAAATGCTGGGTTTTAACAAGTGCAACTTTCCCCATACAATCATCTACACCAGCAATTGGATGCTCCCCCATCTCAGTACTCCAAAGCTCATCAATCTTATTAAGTACTATTGTATCGCTATCCAGACTGATAATACGTTCTACATTCTCTGGAATCACATCTCCAAGAATCATTCTTGCATATGTATGACCCAAAGTCTTTATTGTAAATCGATTATCCGAGAAAAATATCGATGGGTCAGGCATAGTAAGAAAGTAAACATTTCTTTCATACCTTTCTGATATTTGTTGAATCCGATCTTTATTCTCTTTACATATTCCATCATCAATTATATAAACATTTATTTCTTTTAAATGTTTATTATTTTCAAAAAGAGAAGTCATGCTAACAGCACATACTTCCGAAAAAAAATTACTACTACAATACACCACATTTATAACATCAGGTAAATATATCATTATTTAGTCTTCATCTCCATTTGATAATTGATTCTAGTCCACTTTTAAAATCAATCTCTGGGCTCCATCCTGTATCTTCATGAATTTCAGTTATATCTGCCTGTAGAAACATAACCTGCTTCTCACCATATGGTATCCTTCCAAGTTCAATTTCCCCTTTAGAATCAACTGTATCCTTGATCTCCCTTATAAATTCCGCCAATGGTCTAGCTTGACCACTACCAAGAACATAAGTCTTACCATCTATCCCATTTTCTCCAATCAGCCTAAAGGCTCTCGCAGCATCTCCACTGTAAAGATAATCCCACATCTGCTCCCCCTTTGTGAATTGTGGAATTTCCTTCTTTTGCAATTTATTTATGGTAGACATCACCATGCTCTGAGCTCCGTCATTAGGTCCATATATACTCAATATCCTAACCCAATTATGTTCTAGTCCCAATTGATGCGCATATTCTCTCGTCATCTGTCCAGCACACAATTTCGCGATGCCATAACCCGTTTCTGGAAATGCAGGAGTATTTGGTTTCAAGATGCCTTCTACCCGACCATATTCAGCTTGTGAACCTGCTCCAATAAACTTTCTACAACCAAACCTCTTTGCTACTTCAACAGCATCTAAAGTATATCGAACATTTCGATTCTGTAGGTACATATCATCTCTGGCAGCCCCTGTTGTACCCTCCCAAGCAAAATGAAAAAAAGCATCGTATGTTTGGTCTGTATCATTTACAACTGCAAAAAGCTGATCAAGAGAATAGTACTTCAAATTAACTAATGGATGTTTTAAAATATTCTGATTGCGTTTTGAGCCTTCTCTGCAAAAAACGAGTACTTCTATATTATTTGCTACTAATTCTTTAACCAATGCTGTTCCAACTGCACCTGTTGCCCCTGTGATTATTGCCCTTTTCATTTTGCTCTCTCTTCTATTATATTATTCTTAAATTTAATCATAGAAAATCCTGTTTTTCTACCTATTATTTTAGCTGGTATTCCTCCCAAAACAACTTGCTTTTCATCACATCTTTTTGTTACCACTGCATTCGCACCAACCGTTATTTCATCTGCAATATAAACATCGCCAAAAACTCCTGCTCCACAACATATAGTAACTCCATTTCCAATTACAGGACATTTTCCATTATCCCCATTCCCTAGCTTTATACCAAGAGTCACATTATGAAAAAGACAACAATACTCTCCTACCTTTACTTGTGATGATATGACAATGTTCTGTAAATGCATTATCAACAACCCTTTTCCAAACACATTTATTGGAATCATAACATTACACATTCTACTTAATATTTTATATTTGATTTTCCAATAAATACTTCCTTCGATTATTCTTCTAAGCCTTGTTAGTGAGCTACAATATTCTACATGACGTAAAGCAGAAACAAAACTTAACTCCTTACTATGGATCCTCTTTGGAATATTATTAGGATAATTTCTTCTAATCCATAACGTCCGTTCTAAATTAATATATTCATCTAATTCTTTTTTTTGATTCTATCATTTTTATTACACTTTGCTATTTAAAATGCTTTTTTATAATCATTTCAAATATATAATTATTTCATTTTTATTATTTAATAATTTTATTTATCCACCAAAGGAATGAACATCTGCTTTTTCAGTTCTTCTCTCGGCAGAAACGGTGCCAAATCCTCCAGCGGCGGACTTACCAACGTTCCGTCTGACAGGCGTTTCGTACTACTCTTCGGTTCCCATACCTGCTTTGTATCTGTAAAAATCTCACAGAATATCGGGCCATCCACAGATAGTGCCTTATCGACCACCGATTTCATCTCCTCATTACTATGCGCAGCAAAGTAAGGGTATCCAAATGCTTTCGCAATTTTCCCAAACTCCGGAAATGACAAATCTCCCGATTCTTCTCCAATTCCCACGAAATTCTTATTAAATAAGTTCGTCTGCGTAATGCGAATCGAATGATACCCATTATTATTGATTAAGAAGATTTTGATAGGCAAGCGGTTCGTCATGATTGTCTGAAGTTCCTGCAAGTTCATCATAATAGAACCGTCTCCTTCCAGGCAGATTGTCGTTCTTTTTCCTCCACCGATGCAAGTTCCAATTGCCGCCGGCAGGCCATATCCCATACTTGCAATGGCACTATTATTCGCCATACGACTTCCTTTTTGGATCACATAGGCTTGATTACCAACTACACAACAAGCTCCATTTGATACCGCTGTTAAGCTGTTTTCCGGAAGTCGACTGCTCAGATACCGAACAAACGCATACACATTCGCAGTCGAACCATTCTCTTGCCAGTGTTTTGGTAAAACAACGGGATACTCTTTTTTCCATCTTTGACAAACATCAAGCCATTCTGGCTGATCGTTTACCGGAAAAATAGCCGCCTTATCTAACTTAGATAGAAAGTCTTTGGCATCTGCCCAAATCGGCATCTCTACATGGAGCGTCGGCTTTTTCATTTCTGCCTGGTCAACATCTACCATAATGACTTCTGCTGCTCTGGCCCATGTTTTCCAGTTATATCCCACTTGTCGAATAGAAATTCTTGTCCCAACCGCAAGTATCAGATCCGCATTTTGAATGGCCCAGTTTCCTGGACGATCTCCCATGTTTCCTGCGCGTCCACAATACAATGGGTTTTCGTCCTCAATCAAGTCGACCGCGTTCCAATACGTTACAATCGGGATATTCAGCTTTTGAGCAACGGAGCGGAACACTTCATACCCTCCGGATAGACGAATACCATATCCAGCATGAAAAACAGGGCGTTTAGCACGTTTAATCTTGTCTAATACACGATTTACTGTTTCCTCACTGACAGCTGGTGGCAAATTTCTATCATCTTCTACAGGATCGTATCCTACCAACTCGTCCGTTTCAATATACCCACCCTGATAATTCACAGGAATATCAATCCAAACCGGACCAGGCCTTCCTGTCGTTGCCAGATGCCAAGCTCGTTCCAAATGATACCGAATAGTTTTAGGATCTTCGATCATCACTGCATATTTTGTCATCGGTAAAACCGACTTCACTATATCATACTCCTGGTCTCCCATGGCTCTCAAAGATGTACCTGAAAAGACCTGAGCATAACGAGCGGTTGTATCATAACGCACCTGTCCACTAATGATAAACATTGGAATTGAATCTAACCAGCCACCTACAACACCAGTAAGTGCATTTGTTCCACCGGGTCCCGTTGTCACACAAACAGCAGCAATTCTATTATCCAACCGAGCATATGCTTCGGCTGCCATGGCACAAGCCTGTTCATGATGATTGTATGTAACAGTGAGGCCCTTTTTATGTCCCAATGCATCATTGAGATGCATGGCACCGCCGCCAACCACACTGAATACATCCGTTACACCTCGCGCAACCAAAAAATCTGCAACATAGTCTGCCAATCGCTGCTGCATTTTCATTCTCCTCTACTTTTTTATTTTGAAACCGCCTCTTGGATCACTTTTGCCATATAGTCGATCATTTCATCCGTCATTCCGGGATATACGCCTACCCAGAATGTATGATTCATGATAAAATCTGTATTTGTGAGTTCTCCTACCACTCGATAAGCATCCGTTCCACGAATCTGATCAAAACATGGATGTTTTATTAAATTACCACTGAACAAGAGTCTCGTCTGAACATTATGCTCTTCAATATAACGGGTCACATCATTTCTGTTGAGTCCACTCTCGGGTTTGACAGATATAAGAAAACCAAACCAGGAGGGAAGACTGTTTTCTGCCGGTTCCGGTAAAATCACTTTGTCAGCGACTGATTCCAGCGCTGCATGCAGTCGTTTCCAATTGTGACGACGACTCTCAATAAAAGAAGGAAACTTCTTTAACTGCTCGCATCCAATCGCAGCCTGCATGTCGGTAACTTTTAGATTGTATCCGAAATGACTGTACACATACTTGTGATCATATCCCTTCGGCAATTCGCCGTACTGCCCATCAAATCTATGGCCGCAGAAATTATCATGTCCGGACGGACAAATACAATCACGTCCCCAATCACGATAAGAGAGAATCAGGCGATGCAATTGTGGGTTATTGGTATAGACGCAACCGCCTTCTCCCATTGTCATATGATGCGGCGGATAGAAGCTGGATGTTCCGATGTCTCCCCATGTCCCCGTGAATTTTGTTTCTCCGTCTATTGTATATTCTGTTCCAAGTGCGTCACAATTGTCTTCCACAAGCCACAAATTATGTGCATCACAGAAAGCTTTGACTGCTGATAAGTCAAAAGGATTGCCCAATGTATGCGCAATCATAACCGCCTTTGTTTTAGAAGAAAGTGCCTCCTCTAACTTCGTTACATCAATATTATATTGAGGTACTGTTACATCTACAAAAACGGGGATAGCACCATACTGAATTGCTGGTGTCACTGTTGTTGGGAAGCCACAGGCAACTGTGATGATTTCATCTCCTTTTTTAATCTGGCGATCTCCTAATTCAGGAGCAGTCAGCGCCATAAAGGCAATAAGATTCGCCGAAGAACCACTATTCACCAGATGTGCGTACTTTACCCCAATCCATTTGGCAAACTCCTTTTCAAATTGCTCTGCGAAGCGTCCTGTTGTCAACCAAAAATCCAATGTCGCATCTGTCAACGCACACATTTCCTTTTCATCAAAAACGCGAGCCGCATAAGTGATACGCTCTCCTTCTCGATAGGGCGTTTTCTTTTCTTTAAACTCATGATAGTATTTCGCTACCATGGTCTTAATCTGTTCACGAGCTTCTTTTTCGCTATTCCAATTCGACATTCTTTAATCCTCCATGATGACTTTTTTGATGTTATCCCAATTTGTTCGATAACATTCTTGAATCGGTATCAGGTCTTCCGGTAAATCCGCAAACCATTTTAATGCTCCTACCTGTCCTTGTTTGCTTTTTTCTAACGGAATAACATAATCTTCAGGAACCTTACACAAATAGACTAATGTAATAAAATGCGCCCGCTCCCTTTGATCTTCTATTCCCTGTCTTTGTTCTCTCGATAAAATCTCGAAAATTTTTACGGGGTCTTGTGTAAAAGTTACATTGATCCCTATTTCGTTTTTTGCCGTTTCCTGTATGCGCTTTTCTATCCTTTCCATAAAACGAATACAGCCGCCAGGTACATGCCATCCTGTACCGCAATGTGGATCATCTCGCCATGACAACAAGATCTCTTTTTTATCATTTATTGTTAACAGGTCTACATTGATCACTGGCATCAGCGTAGATGCAAAGCAAAAGACTTCCGTCCCCAGTCCTTTTTCTGGATTTAAACCTTCAAAATTCATCACGTCCTTAAAGCAGCAAATTGCCTCTGTAAGGTTCATTGTCTTTCTCCAGAAAGAAACGTATGAATTTCCTTGTCCATACAACTACGCACATCTCCACCCTCTATCCAGCACTTGCTCCACTCAACCACCATTTCCATGGCCATTTCGAGATTCCAATGTGGTTTCCAGTTAAATGTAGATTTTAACTTTGAGCAGTCCAACTTTAAGAAGTTCGCTTCATGGGGGCCTCCATCACACTGATCAATCCATCGCATTCCTTCCCCCCATTTGCTGACAAACAAATCGACTAACGCACCCGTCTGAAAGCAGTCGACATCATCGGGGCCTACGTTATAATAACCGGCATATTTCCCGTCCTGATACTGCATAGCCGCAATCATCAAGTAGGCATATAAAGGTTCTAGTACATGTTGATATGGACGTGTCGAATACGGATTTCTTACTACAATATCTTCATGTTTCATGGCTGCACGAATACAGTCCGGAATGATCCGGTCATTCGCAAAATCTCCTCCTCCAATGACATTTCCTGCACGAGCCGTTGAAATCGCTACCTGACCATTATTGAAAAAGCTGTTTTTATAACTATGAGTAACAAGTTCCGAGCACGATTTAGAGTTTGAATACGGATCATATCCGTCTAATTCTTCATTTTCACGGTATCCCCATGCCCACTCTTTATTTAGATATACCTTATCTGTCGTAACATTCAAAAACGATTTTACACACTCTGTTTTTCTAACGCACTCCAGAATATTAACTGTTCCCATCACATTCGTTTCATATGTGTATACAGGATCCTTATAACTATCGCGAACAATTGGCTGTGCCGCCAAATGCAATACGATTTCCGGCTGGGCTGCATCAAAAGCTTTTTTTAGCGAATTATAATCTCGAATATCACCAATCACAGAATGAACATCCTTCTGAATCTGTGCGATATCATAGAGTGCCGGACGTGTCGGTGGTTCTAATGCATATCCAAAAACACTAGCTCCCGCATTTGCGAGCAGCTTACAAAGCCATGAGCCCTTAAAACCCGTATGTCCCGTAATAAAAACTCTTTTGTTTTTATAAAAATTTAAATCAAACGCTTTCATTCCTCACTCCATATTTTCCAAGGTGCTTTTCCGGACATCCAAAGACTTTCGAGCTTATCTTTTTCTCTTTTCGTGTCCATGCATTGCCAAAATCCACCATGATAGTAACTTTTCAATTCTCCTTTTGCAGCCAGTCTCTTCATGGGTTCCTGTTCAAAGACCGTAGCATCTCCTTCCAGGTAATCAAATACTTCTGGTTCACACACCATAAAGCCGCCATTGATGAGAGAACCATCCTCATCATCCTTTTCTCGAAATGCTGTAATTGTATTGTTTTCATCCACATCTAACACGCCCTTCTGCTGTGCTAAACTTACAGATGTCAAAGTCACACATTTACCATGTAATTTATGAAACATTATTAATTCCGTTATATTAACATCAGAAACTGCATCACCATATGTGAGACAAAATGTTTCGTTTTCTATATATTTTCTGATGCGTTTGATACGCCCTCCTGTCATGGTATTTAAACCTGTATCTACTACCGTCACCTTCCATGGTTCTGCATATTTGTCATGCACTAAAACTTCATTTTCTTTTGTAAAATCAAATGTAATGTCGGATGTATGCAAAAAATAATCCGCGAACCATTCTTTTATCACATGTTGTTTATATCCTGCACATATGACAAACTCATTAATTCCATGAGCTGAATATCCCTTCATAATATGCCATAAAATGGGCATCTCCCCAATTTCTATCATCGGCTTGGGCTTAAATTGTGATTCTTCTGAAATTCGGGTTCCAAAACCACCCGCTAGAATGACAGCCTTCATACTATTTCCTCCGTTGTTTTATATTATATTTATATCTAAATAAATTCCAAATTTCTCTCTTACCCTCTCATAACTCTCCCGATCCCCTATATCATACCGTTTCCCTGTCATCTTCCAGGCATGTACAGGTACCTTCCGACTGAGCCATGCCGCAAAGCTTCCTGGTGCATCCGCTCCGCAGCCATCCTGCAGCGCTTCCTCAATCCTCTGTACATCCTCTTTCCGGTATAAATAAAAGGGCGGTACCGCCAGATTCCCCTTCGGCTCTCTTGGCTTCTCCTCGTAAGATGTTATGAGCTGCTCCTCATCCACTGTGATGATCGCCGTCTTCTGCTGTTTCTTCAGATCCTTTTCCTCATGACACATCACGCAGGATGTACCCTTTTCCTTTCCAAATCGCAGAAACTCCCGGAATGAGAAGTCCAGCACGTTGTCTCCGGCAATAACCAATGTATCCTTCGGACTTCCTAACGCCTTCACTGCCAGCGCCATATCCCGTACGGCTCCCAGGCGATGTTCATTGTCCATAGAACCATCATCCAGCAGCCGAATCGGATGCGCGTAATGCTGCTTTTCTTTCCATTCCTCAAAATGTCGAATAAACTTGTGATTGCTGATAATCACATGTTCCTCTATCCCTTCCAGCTGATCGATATCATCCAGCAGCCAATTTAAGATGGGCTTCCCTCCCACATCCAGCAGCGGCTTCGGAAAGTTTTCCGTCAACGGATACAGTCTTGTGGCATATCCTGCTGCCAATACCATACAGATCATCACATTGCCTCCCTATCGTAGCCTTCTTTACAGCCTTCCTACCCCATCGGATGTCCCGCAATAATGAATCGACATCTTATCCGCCAACCGCGGGAATCTCCGGATGTATTTCTCTCGAATCCGAGCCGCCACTTCTTCCTTTCTCTCCGGATCCACCAGCGCCATGGAACTGCCGTTAAACCCGGCTCCCGAGAAGCGTCCGCCGTAGATTCCTTCTGTCTCCAGCATGATCTCATAGAGGGCCTTCAGTTCCTCTGATCCCGTCTCATACAGGTGAATCGAACTGTATCCCGATTCGAAGACCAGCTGACCGAATGCGCGAAGGTCTCCCCGCTTCCATGCCTCGACTCCCTTCTTCACACGCTCATTCTCCGCATAGAAATGACTGGTTCTCTTAAGCCAGTTCCGAGGCAGTTCATCCTTATGTTCTTCAAAGATTCCCTGGGGCACGTCTCGCAAATAGGTATCTTCAAACTTCCCATAGTCCATGCCCGCAAAACCCTTCAGCGCATAGGCTGCCGCCTTACACTCATCCACGCGGGTATTGTAAGCAGAACCCGCCAGCTTCCGCTCGACTCCGGAGAAGATGACCGCAATCTCAAAGGGCGGCATCTGCGGATGGGCCGGTATCAGCTTGACCGCATCATCCTGCGTATCCAGAAATAGAAGATGGTCTTTCTTACAGTACACTTCACAGCTCTGATCCAGCTTTCCCACGTTGACACCGATGTAATTCTTCTCCTCCCACATGGCCTGTCCGATCAGCTCATGCTGTGTCAGATGCAAGTCGTTCACCTTGCAGAGTGCCTGCAAGTAGGTGAGAATCACAGCGGCCGAGGAAGATAGGCCGCCGACCGGCAGTGTGCCCTGCAGCAGTCCGATAAAGCCTCTCTTTAGCGGGAACTCCCGCCGCAAGGCATATGCAGCACCTTTAACGAAATCGCTCCATACATACTGCCGTTCCAGGACTTCATCGCCTACCCGAAACTGCACCCCACCCGGATAATTCATGCTGTATACCGTCACCGTGCCATCCTCTGTCGGCACGTAAAGCATTTCTACCCCGCGATCTAACGCAAACCCGGTCACAAGCCCATGCTGATGATCCACATGGGCGCCTAGCGGACAGACTCGGTAGGGACAGAAGGCTCGATGTGTCGGCTTCCGCTGATAGAGCTGTTCGAACTGTTTTTCGATATCCATCTGTTACTCTCTTCCGTGCAACTCACAACAAATACGCTGCACACTTTTGTTGCACATTTCATATTTTTTCGATTTTTTATGCTGCTACCTCTCGGCAGCAGCATGATTTATTCGGCGCCCTCCCGAAGAAGGACGACCTTCACTGTTTTTAAGATGATCTTGATGTCCAGGCCAATGGACCAATTGCGAATGTACTCGCTGTCCAGCTTCACCACTTCTTCGAAGTCGGTAATGGAAGACCGGCCGGATACCTGCCACATGCCTGTGATGCCAGGCTTAAAGGCCAGCCGAAACTTATGATGCAGCTCGTACTGTTTGTACTCATCCAGCGTGGGAGGTCTTGTGCCCACGAGGGACATATCCCCTTTCAGGATATTCCAAAACTGCGGCAGTTCATCAATGGAGGCTTTGCGGATAAAGTGTCCAAATGGAAAGATCCGAGGATCATTCTCCATCTTAAACATGAGACCCTGCATCTGGTTCTGAGCCATGAGTTCCTTTTTGCGCTCTTCCGCGTCCACATACATGGAGCGGAACTTGTAGATCTTAAAGGGGCGGCCGTTCTTTCCAACTCGCATCTGTGAGAAGAAGACGGGGCCTGGCGCCTGGATCTTGATGATCGGCGCTACAAAAAGAAAAGCAATGCCGGTAGCCAGGAGGCCCACTACGGCAGCCGCAATATCCATGATTCTCTTTAAGGCCATCTGTGTGCGAGTCACCAGCTTTGGAGAGGAAGTGATCGCCGTGTAATGACCAAACTGAGAAACCGTCTGTGGAAACGAAGCGGGAAACAGCGACGGAACATTGAGATGCGCAGTTGTCCCCGTCTCCTCAATCGGAGAGACTACCTGCGGCAGGCAAGGATCACTGAGCTTCAGGGCAATGAAAATTTCATCCACCACCTGCTGGCGCATATACTCCCCATAGGTGGACAGATCAGCCACCACGGGCACATCCAGCACCATCGAACCAGCCGGAACCGTCTGATCCGTGTAGACAACACCCGTCAGACGAAATCGGTTGTAGCAGATGCGTTTCAGCTCCTGAACGACAGATTCAGCCTGTGCCGCCTGCGTCACTACCAACATGTATGGAAGAGAAAGTGACGTCTCCTCCATGTGTTTGATCAGATACCGCAACACCAGCCGTCCCACATACATGGAAACGAAACTAAAAGTTCCCGTTAAAATCAAAACCGCTCTGGAGTATTGATCCGTGGACTGGACAATGAAGAAGTAAAGCAGCAGGAAACCAGCCATCAGCAAACAATGAACTAGAACAGCACTCAATTCCTTCAAATATCCCCGTCTAAGAATGCCCGAATAGTTTCCGAAAACAAAAGCCACCACTATATGCAACATAGGCAGGAACAAAATCAAGTTCCGATAAAGAGAGTCTCCTGTCGGCAACGAACCGCCGTTACGGATAAAATAAGCCAAAAAAAGAGAAAGCTCCAGGGCAAAAATATCGACAATAATAAAATCCCAGTGCTTTCCTAGGCCATTTTTTGTCTGTCTGTACATGTCTTCTATCAATCCTTAAACCGATTATTCTAGTAGAGCCAATCTTTTGTATAGCCGTGTCTTCTATAAGAGATGCGGTACCACCGAGTCCATAAAGGTATGCTTCGCCATTCACGCTCCAATGGATGCGTGACTCCAAAGAAAGTATGACATCTCGGCTTCCCAAACGCGACACGGCGACGATTTAAGTCCTCGAGAATTTTTGGAATGGCGAATAACTCATCAATACACTGTACTCAGCGATACTAAACATTACCCCCTTCTTGATTTTGTCTGCGATAAGTATACCACAAAGTTCTCTCGTTTGCAACTCATTTTCAAGATTTTCTTCAAATTCCTCAAGTGAAAAAATGGCATAATCATCCGACTTTTTAGTGAAAACTATAAGAAGCCTTGTCAAAATCACAGAGGAATTCCCATAGATTACTTGTCCTAGTCCTTTCTGGCAATATAGACGCGGTCATTTCTCCATATTTCCACCATTTTATGTCGTATTTTTTGTCTGTATTTCCTTTTTCTCTTCATATTCTTTACGTATTTTTTACAATGATTGCCGGAAGCCATGCCATCCAAAGATTTTTCGTTGGATATAGTTCACAACTCAATTTTATCTTCTTTCCTCTCCCTTGGGCTCGCTTCCTCAAAAAACATCCGAGATACACGGCATACTCTTTCCTGATTTGATTCTGGATATTTCCATCATCTGCTCTAGGAAGATCATACCATGATCTCGGATGCTCCTTCTCTCTTATTCTACTGTGACGCTCTTCGCTAAGTTTCTGGGCTTATCCACATCATACCCCTTCTTGACGGACATATAATAGGCAAGAAGCTGCTGCGGTATATTCGCTAGCAGAGAGGTAAACATCCAGTTACAATCCGGAATCGTGATCATCTGATCGGCTACGCTCTGAATCAGAGCCAGATCCGCGTCTTCCGTTGTGATGCACAACACCTGCGCGCCTCTGGCCTTGACCTCCTTTAGGTTGCTGACAGTCTTCTCGATCAGGCTCTTCTGGGTGACGATGCCGATGACAAGCGTTCCGGGTTCGATCATGGCGATGGGGCCGTGCTTCAGCTCTCCCGCTGCATAAGCCTCGCTGTGCAGGTATGCAATCTCCTTAAGCTTCAGCGAGCCTTCCATCCCCGTATAGTAATCCAGCCCACGTCCCACGTAAAACACATTCAGCGGATCCACGCTGTCGACAATGGCCTTGATCTCCTCTTCCTTCTTCAAAATCTCACCGATTTTTGCCGGTAGTCCGATCAAATCGCCTTTCAAATCATGAAACTCCTGCGGCGTCATCTTTCCACGCAGCAGGGCAAAATGCGCGGTCAACAGGTACATCGCCGCCAGCTGGCAGGAATATGCCTTGGTACTCGCCACGGCGATCTCTGGCCCAGCCCAGGTGTAGAACACATAATCGGCCTCGCGTGAAATGCTGGAACCGACCACATTGACGATGCCCAATACCTTAGCCCCCGCCTGTTTCGACATACGCAACGCCGCCAGTGTATCCGCTGTCTCTCCAGACTGGGACACCACAATGACTAATGTCTTCTCATCAATGATGGGATCGCGATAGCGAAATTCGGAAGCGGTCTCTACGATGGTGCTGAGCCGTGCCACCCGCTCGATCAGGTATTTTCCTACCATCGCAGCATGGTAGGCTGTACCGCAGGCCACCATATAGATCCGTTCCAGACCATCCAGTACTTCCTTACTGATCCCCAGGTCATCCATCTTCGGAGCATCCATGTTCTCCTGCAGACGAGACGCCAGTGTCTCACGGACGACATGCGGCTGTTCATGAATCTCCTTCAGCATGAAATGCGGGAAACCGCCTTTTTCGGCCGACGCCACATCCCAGGTCACATGGAAAATTTCTCTATGAACCGGATTGCCTTCCAGATCTACAATACGGATCTCTTCCGTATTCAAAATCGCGATATCATAGTCTTCCAGCAGATAGACATCCCGCGTGTGCGCGAGCACCGCCGGAATATCCGAGGCAATGTAATTCTCGTTTTGTCCCAGACCCACAATCAGCGGACTGTCTTTTCGGGCCGCATACAATTCCCCAGGGCGATCTGCGAACATAATTCCCAGCGCATACGATCCTCTCATGCGCTGAATCGCCCGGGAAATCGCCTGAACCGGATCCTTATCCTCCCGGTAATACCGGGCAATGATATGCGGAATGATCTCCGTATCCGTATCGGACAAAAACGTATCGCCTGCAGCAATAAGCTCTTCTCGCAGCTGTGCGTAATTCTCTATAATACCATTATGTACCACTACAACGCTGTGGTCCTGACTCCAATGCGGATGCGCATTGACATCCGAGGGCTCTCCGTGAGTAGCCCAACGAGTATGGCCTATGCCGGCATACCCCTGCGGAAAACCGATCTGCGCCAGATGATCCGCCAAATTGACCAGTTTCCCCTTCGTCTTCTCCACACAGATCCCTGATGGCGTAAAGATCGCGATGCCCGCTGAGTCATACCCACGGTATTCCAGCTTCGAAAGGCCCTCCATGATCATGTTCGTGGCTTTCTCTTCCACGCCGATATATCCAATGATTCCACACATGTCTTCTATTCTCCCTTCTGCTCTCTGCTCTCCCGCAGCGCCTCTTCGGTCTCGCGATGGATCTTTTCGATATTTTCCTGGGATTGATCCTCCTCCAGGGAAACCACCGCACCCGGCGTCTGCATGAGTCTCACCTCATAATTCTCTCTTTCTGCTGTTTCCGGCATCTGCAACGTGTCTTCTGGCTCCTCTTTCCGTTGTGCATAGAGATCCACCACATCCGGGAGCACCGCTTCCGTCCGTTTCTCGTAAATCTCAAGAGCAACCCGAGTATGAATCACCTCAGAAAAAAGATGCAATTCCAGAAACGCAAGACGCTTATGCCGGTCAATCCTGCGAATACTGGCTTCATGTCCCATAAGAGGGCCTTCCGTCACAATGATCTTTTGCCCCTCGATGATGCCCCGGGATACATGAACCACCTGGTCCTTGCTGCCAAACTGCTTCAGAAACGCCTCTTCGGCCGGGCTGATATAGAGAATATCATCTCCCGCTTTTAAAAGAGTTTTCCAGCCGCTCACCTTCCGCAGCGACTGCAAAAGTTCCTTTGGCTGTTCTGTAATCATGAACACATACCCTGGAAAAAGGATCTTGCGCACAATGGTCCAGACGCCATGTATCTTCCTCATCTCATCATAATATGGCAGGAAGCTTTTCTCAAGAACCGGAGGGCCCAGCCTCTCCTCACATTTTTTCTGCAATTCCTGCTCCTGTCCCGTGGGGACCTGCATCACACACCACATGGCTCTACCTCCAATGAAGCAAGATACATTCTGGCCGCTTTCAGGCCATCCATGGCCGCAGACATGATGCCCCCTGCGTAACCCGCTCCCTCACCCAACGGATACAGTCCCGGCAGTCCAGACTGCATACTCTCGTCTCTGAGAATCCGAACCGGAGACGAACTGCGGGATTCAACGCCCGTCAGCACGCCGCCTTTCTCCGCGAATCCGCCCATACTCCGCTGGAAGGATAAAAGGCCCAGACCAATGGACTGTCCCAGTTCTTCTGGCAGGATCTTTGTCAAGTCTGCCTCGTGGACTCCCATCGTGTAACTCGCTCGTACGCTGCCTGTCAGAAAATGCGTCTCTGGCGGCGTAAGCCCCAGCCCTTTCAGAAAATCAGCGGTGTCCTCTGCCGGTGCGCATCCGCGTCCCCCACCCAGTTCATAGGCTCTTCTCTCCAGATCCCTTTGAAAAGCCACGCCAGATAGGGGCCCCTTAGCATATCCCTCATAGTCCTTCGGAGTGACACCGACCAGGATCGCCGCATTGGCATTGGCCTCATCCCGCAAATAGTTGCTCATGCCATTGGTGACAAGCCTTCCCTCTTCCGAAGCCGCTGCCACGACCAGTCCACCCGGACACATACAAAACGAATATACGCCGCGTCCATTCATTCCCTTGCCTGTGACCTTATAAGGAGCAGGGCCCAGGGCCGGGTGCCCGGCATACTCCCGATACTGCACCTGATCTACCCATTGCTGTGGATGCTCTATCCGAAATCCCACCGCAAAGGGCTTTGGCTCCATGGCAACTCCCGCCTTTTCCAGCATGGCAAAGGTGTCCCGCGCACTGTGACCGATGGCCAAAAATACCGCGTCCGTCACAAAGGATGAGGTACTTTCTCCATTGCAAAAGATTTTCCATCCTTCCGGGCTCTGTTCGATTCCGCTCAGGCAGGTGGAAAAATGAATCTGTCCGCCCAGTCTGAGAATCTCCTGCCGGAGCGCGCGCACCACGGACCGAAGACGATCCGTGCCAATATGCGGCTTTGCATCGTATAAAATTTCGGCCGGCGCGCCAAAACGGACAAATTCCCGTAAAATGAAACGACCGATTCCGTCCCGATCCTTCACCAGCGTATTGAGTTTTCCATCCGAAAAGGTGCCGGCGCCTCCCTCCCCAAACTGTACGTTCGAATCCGGATCCAGCACGCCCTCTCGCCAGAAGCGTTCCACATCCTGCACTCTCTCCTCCACCGGACGCCCCCGTTCCAGCACGATCGGGCATAATCCAGCTCTGGCCAGAAGCAGCGCGCAAAACATCCCCGCAGGACCAAATCCCACTACGATAGGCGGCTTTCTGGGCTGACGCCGCGTCCGTTCCGATAGAATCGGCGGATCCTCTTTCCGGCGTTCCAGATCCTTGACCCCGGCCAGTTTCTTCATACAGGCCTCCTCATCTGCCACCCAAGCATCCACGGTATATGAAAACATAAAACTCCGTCCCCGCCTGGCATCCAAGGAACGACGCACCACTTCCCAGCGGATGAGTGAGCGCGGACGAATCCGCAGCTTACGGCAGATCTCTTCTGACAGCGCTTCCACGGGCTCATCCAGCGAAAGCTTCAATTGGGTGATTCGAATCATGCCCTTCCCTCCTCTTGAAAAAGACGTCCCTGACAGATCTCTCTGCGGGTAAATTCCTGATGAATCCGATTGCGGACTCGTTTCTTATCTCCACTCCATAATGGCGCCACAAGAAGCCGCTTCGGGCCGTCTCCCGTCAGCCGATGGATCACAATCGACGGATCCAGGCGCTCCACACATTCTCCCAGGATTTCCACATAGGTATCCAGGTCTAATACCCGAAAATCTCCCTGCCGGTAGGACTCCTCTAAGGGTGTCCCCCGCAGCACATGCAGGAGCTGCAGCTTGATTCCCTCTGCATGGACCCGGTTCACACATTCGATCGTGCGAAACATATCCTCCCGCGTCTCTCCCGGAAGCCCCAGGATCACATGTACAATGACTTCGATGCCGCGCGCATGCAGGGCGCTGACCGCCTCGATAAAACAGGACAGTGCGTATCCCCTGTGGATCCGCCGGGCCGTCTCCTCATTAGATGTCTGCAGACCCAACTCCACCCAGACCGGCTTTTTCTGGCGAAGTTCCGCCAACAGATCCAGCACATCCTCTCCCAGGCAGTCCGGCCTTGTCGCGATCGACAGCACCCGTACCTCCGGATCGGCCATTGCCTCCGTAAAAATCCTTCGCAAATAGGATGCTTCGGCATACGTATTGGTATACGACTGAAAATAGGCAATATACGAGTGTCCCTTATACTTATTGCCGATGTGCACCTTCGCCTGCGCCAGTTGCTCCGGAATCGACAGGGACGCCGATGCGGCGAACTCTCCGGAGCCTCCCTTGCTGCAGAAAATGCATCCGCCCCGGCCAATGGTACCGTCCCGATTCGGACAGCTCATCCCGCCATCGAGCGCCAGCTTATAGGTCTTTTCCCCGAAACGCCGCATTAGATCGGCATGGAGATCCCGATACATGGTTCTTCCTCCGTAGAGTACATTCTGGTGGGCTGATCTCGCAATGTCAGCTCCACATGATAATTTCCCGCGCCCAGACGGCTCTGAAGCACGGACAGTACGGTTGTGAGCGCGAGTTCCGGCGTATTGTTTTCCTCACTCAGATGCGCCAGAATGAACTCACAATCCGGATTCTCGGGAATGAGTTCCGCCAGGAGATGACCGCAGTCCTCGTTGGACAGATGCCCTATGTTACTGCGGATCCGCCGCTTCAGCGACCAGGGATAGGGACCGCCCATCAGCTTCTCGATATCATGGTTCGACTCCACCACCGCAATGCGGGCTCCTTGAAACATCGCCCGCATCTCCTGCGAGACCATGCCCGTATCCGTCATGATCACCAGCTTCTCCTCTCCCCAGGTAAAGCAATATCCCACGGGTTCTGCCGCATCATGATAAATCATGAAGGGCTCGACTCGAAGCATCCCCATACGATATCCTTTGCCCGCATGAATGGCATAGCATTTCTGGGGATCCATCCGTCCCAGATTGCCGTTCACACTGCGCCAGGTTCCTTCGGTCGCAAACACCGGGATTCGGTATCTGCGGGCCCAGGCGCCCACACCCCGAATATGATCCGTGTGTTCATGCGTGATGAAGATGGCCTGAATCGACTCCGGATGCACTCCGATGCTTCTCAGGCTGGCTTCTGTCGCACGCATCCCCAGTCCAATATCCACCAGAACCCGGACTCCGCCGGCCTCCACAAAATGACAGTTGCCGCTGGAACCGCTGGCAACGGAGCAATATCGCATACTATTCCCACTCCTGTTTCTTCCAAAATTCCGCGAGCACTGGACCGATCCGATCCGCGCTCACCCAAACCGGCTCCCAATCAGCCGGAAAATTGCGTATATATCGAGGCTCCTGGTACCGGTGGTCGATCAGAAGGATGATGCCGCGATCCTCTTCTGTCCGAATCACCCGTCCGGCTGCCTGAAAGACCTTGTTCAGGCCCGGATACCGATAGGCATAATCAAATCCCCTGCCATGAAGCCGATCCATATAGTCCCGTATCAAGTCCCGTTCCATACCGATCTGCGGCAGCCCGACCGAGACAATGATACTGCCGATGAGACGTCGGCCTCGCAAATCGATGCCCTCCGAGAACATGCCGCCCAATACGGCAAATCCAATGCCCCAGGGTTCTTCTTCCTGAAAATATCCCAGATACGCATCCCTCTCCTCTTCTCCCATCCCGGGTTCCTGCACCCACAGCGGAATCTGCGGATACGCATCCTGGAAGAATTCCGCCGTCTGCTGCAGATAGGAATACGATGGGAAAAACACGAGATAGTTTCCTGCCTTTTCCTGCGTCGCCCGATAGATCGCCGCCGCCACCGCTCCGACGGTCTGTCCCCGATTCTGATAATCCGTACGGATTCCCGTCTCAATCAACACTTTCTTATGAGACGGATCGAAGGGAGATGGCAGATAGATGGCTTCCATCGGACGTTCCGGATCATTGCCTCCCAGCAGCTCCTTATAATATTCCACCGGCAAAAGCGTCGCCGAAAACAGGATCACCGCCCGCACCTTCTGATACGTCGCTTCCAGTTTTTTAGCCGGATGAATACAGAAAATATGATAGATCAGATCTTCCTCCCGCCGTTCCAGATATGTCACCGAACTGTCGTCATATTCTTCCTGCATCTTCAAGAAGAAAGCAAGAGAAAAGTAGAGTTCCATCCACTCTTCTCCTTCCCCCTCTTCCAGATATTCTGACAAGCGCAGATTCAAATCCTGCAGAAGCTGACAGAACTCTTCCGATGGTGCCGTCTCCGTCATCATCTCTCCATCCCGCAGGCTTTCCCTTCTCTCCGTGAGCCATGCCAGGATCTCCCCCAGCCTTCTTCGCAGTCTGCGCTGATAGGAAGGAGGACGCCCCGTAAAGAAACGCTGTAATTTTTCCAGATCCTGGCGCCGCACCTCGGCACTGAACATCCGCTGTGCCCGATCCGGCAGATTATGCGCCTCGTCCACCAGAAGCGTATAGTCGCTCTTCCCTTCCTGAAAAAAGCGCTTGAGCGACACCGTAGGATCAAAGGCATAATTATAATCTCCAATGATCACATCGGACCAGGTCGAAATGTCCAGTTCGAGTTCAAACGGACACACCATGAACTGCTTCGCGTATTCCTGGATCCGCTGCCGATCCATCCGCTTTTCCTTCTCGATCGCGGTAAATACCGCATCCCGCACCCTGTCATAATGCCCTTTCGCGTAAGCGCACTCTGCCGGATTACAATGACTTTCCGGAAACGGGCAGATCTTGTCCTTAGCCGTCAGCGATACCGTAAGCAGCTCTGGCCGCTGCGCCTCTATTTTAGAAAGCGCTTCCTGCGCCGAAAGCGCCGTAGCCGTCTTGGCCGTCAGATAGAAGATCTTGGAAGTCAGTCCCTGTCCCATCGCCTTGAGCGCTGGAAACAGGGCCGAGATGGTCTTTCCGATCCCTGTAGGCGCCTGCAGGAAGAGGCCGCCTTCCTCTCGAATCGTTCTGTAGATATAGGCGGCCATGGTTCGCTGCCCTTCCCGATATTGCGGAAACGGAAATGCGAGTGCCTGCAGGGACTCTTTCCTTTCCGCAAGATGGGCGTCCTGCCAGCGAATCCATTTCGCATACTCTTCCAGGATTTCATGAAAGAACGATTCCAGCATGGGAACCCCCCACTCCTCTTCAAAAGCGTGTTCTTCCTCCGCCTCCATCTGATAGTAGGTGAGCCGCAGGCGCACCCTATCCCAGCTTCGCAGCTTGCACAGCATATATCCGTAACACAATAGCTGTCCCCGGTGAGTCGGCTCGAAGGAGAACGAAAGCCGATCCGCCGGGGCATAGGTGGACTTGATTTCCTCGATACAGGCAGGAACATCCTGTCCCGGATATTCCTCGATCCCATCGGCCCTTCCCTCCACCTGTAGAGTCAGACCATCGGATAACACTTCTTGTATTTTCAGCGGCACCTCACTCTCGTAAGCGCCAGAACGTTTTTTCTGCAGTTTCTGATGCACACGAGTCCCTTCCAGCGCCCGCTGCAGACTATCCCCGAAACGACCGCTCGACAAGTCCCCTGCCCGACAGATGAATTCCACCATCTGCCGGACAGAAACGGTATGCCGCTTTTCCTCTTCCATACTTCTTACAACAGCCAATACGGCATATCCTGCGTCACACGTACCGGCGCGTCAGACTTTTTCTTCTGTCCTTCGGAAACCACCGGCTTCTCTTGGGCCGGAGCAGCCGGGACTGGCTTCGCCGCAGTTTTTTTGGAAGGCTTTCCTACTGCTGTCTTTTTCGCCTTCGCTACGCCTTTGCGGCCCTTTTCCAGCAGGATCTCTCCGTCTACCACCTTCGCCGGGAAAAACTTCGGCCGCTCGTTCGGCGTCTGATTGGGCTGATGCACTGTCATCAGAAGCTGACCCTCAAAAGTCCTGAAGACCATGCCATGCCCGCCATCCTCCTGGAATGCCAGATGCTTGTTCTGTTTCCAGATTCCTAAGATCCCATCGTCTGAATAGGCAGAGCCCATGGCATATCCCTTGGGGCCGCGGCCGGACCAGAGCATGATCAGCTTTTCGCCATCCTCCACGATGAATGGCCCGTCGGTCACGTAGCTCAGCGCGTCCGAATCACTCTCTGGATGCCGTTCCTTCCAGGGACGTCCCGCTGCCCAGGAAGCTTCTGAAGCACTGAAAAGTTTGATCGGCTCTCCCGCCGGCGCTGTCAGATCTTTCTTAAGCGGCATCGCCACGATCTCTCCGTCGATCACCTGCGTCCATTCATGGCAGAAGACGATCCAGGGCTGTCCCTTCCGATCCAGGTAGAACGTTCCATCCAGGCAATCCCAGTCCCTCGGTGTAACCGGTCCATCCGATATGGGCTCGTAGGGACCCTCCGGCTTATCCGCCTTCAGAATCTGCGTGCCTTTATACTGTCCCTCTGCCCCAAACGTGGCAAACATATAGAACTTGCCCCGATATCTGTGGACTTCCGGCGCCCAGAAATTACGACTTGCCCAGAAATCCTCCTTAGGACGAAACGCGGCAACAGGACCCTGCCAATGCTCCAAGTCTTCGCTCACAAAGCAATCGAAACCGAAGAATGGCCCCTTCCAACAACTGGGATCCGTGGTACCAAACAGATAATATTTCTTCTCTTCCGGCACAGGAAGGACAAAAGGATCTCGCATCTGAATCTGATCCAGACGCAGATACCCATTCTCCGTCATAAGCGGCGCGAATTTGCGCACATTGACGCCCGCATCCTGCAGCATCTGCAGCAGCGTGTAGTGGGGACGCATTTCTTTACAGTATAACAATGCCTCGAGTGCTACTTCTCCGGTAATGAAAGGAAGGCCCGTCCAGTCCATCACTGCTCCCACATGTGCCATAGCCTTTTTCATCTTATCCAGAGACGGTAATGTCTCTCGAATCATCGCATTAATCGTTCTGCGGTTTTCCAGAATGATGCCCAAGCGCTTCACTCTTTCCTCCGCATCATAATGATAATCCGCCAGGATTCCAGGCGCTGCGGCGCCATATACCTTCTCCAGGGTCTTCTTATAGGCGTCCACATCAAACTTCTGTAGTCTGGGAATGACTCTGCGTGCTTCAATATCGATATGCAGGAACTCTCGATATAGTTTGTCCATAATCAGAGTGCCTACACCCACCTTCGTACCGTGATAAATCGCGGGCTTGCCATTCAGCTGCAACCACATCTCCCAGAAATGGGAAAAATGATGTTCGGAACCAGAAGCGGCCCGCGATGAGCCCATGTAGCTCATGTAAACGCCGGACAGCACCAGACCCTCCATCAGGCGTTCCAACAGGTCATCGCCAAATTCGCCTTCTTCCGGCGCTTCCAGAGCCAGATCCATGATCTGATCCGTCACCTTCAGCATGGCATTCGCCACAAATTCACAGTAGTATTCTCCGGTGATCAGGTGGCTCAGCCGCCAGTCCAGCCCCGAATTATACTTTGCAGCCATATCGCCGATGCCGGCCAGCGTCATCGCACGCGGCGCCTTCGCCAGAATGGCCGTATCCCCGATGATGACCTTGGGAGGATCATAGTATTCTGTGACTTTCAGATTATTGCGCACCAGCGCCGCCACGGTGGAAGCATATCCGTCCATCGACGCGGCGGTTCCAATGATCCATTGGGGCGCCCCAACCATTTTTCCGATCACCTTACCCAGATCGTTCATCGTTCCGGATCCCACCGAAATGATCACATTCGGCCGGGTCTCGCAGGCGTTGAAGAAGGATGCGCCTTCATCCATCGCCCATTCATCTGCCGTGACCCATCCTTCCTCGCGCTGATATACCATCTCATAAACGGTCATCCCAGCCGCGCGAATCAGATCTGCTGCCTGTTTTCCCGCTGCCTCAAAGGTATGCGTGTCTTCCAAGATCATCACCGTATGCATCCCATGCTCTAAAAGAAGCTGCGGCACGTATTCGATCGCGCCTCTGCCGATGACGACCGCGTCAATATCGGCCCGATGCGTCTTTCCGCATTCGCATACGATGTCCCGATTCAGCACATCGGAAAGCGGCATCATTTCCTGTAAAGATTTCTTATTCATTCTGTGTGTCCCCCTTTCCATCTTCGGCTTCTGACTCCACCGCCTCATCCGGAGCCGTAAGCCCTACATAACCGGTCTCCCGGAATGCTTCTTCTGTGATCTCCTCCGGGTACCCCAGGTATTCCAGGATTCGGATACCATTCGGTACTCGCAGAATGCCCGGCTTCAGCTTATAGTCGAAATCCAGAGATTCCTTGGTGACATTTTCGCTGAAATGATAGCTGTCATACAAATCTTTCACCTTCTGGGTGATCTCAATATCATGCGTAGCCACGATCACCATCGTATTATGCCGGGCCAGATAGGCCAGAAGCGCCGAAGCCGCGGCCACACGCTCGATGGGGTTAGTCCCGCGGAAGATCTCATCAATGAGCAGCAGCGAAGTGCGATTCTCATCAAGCACCTGCACCATGCGAAGCAGCGCCTCTGCTTCCGCCATATAATAACTCTTGCCTTCCATCAGATCGTCGCTCGGACTGATGGAGGTCAGCACATTAAAGAAAGATGCCGTATAGCTGTCCGCCACCACCGTATAGAATGTCTGTGCCATCACCGCGCCGGTAGCCAAGGTTCTGAGGAACGTGGATTTACCAGACATGTTCGATCCGGTAATCACCACATTGCCATCCTGAATCTCCAGCGTATTGGGAACCCCCTGCGTCAACAGCGGATGCACAATGTTTTCCGCGTGAAAATATCGGGGATTCTCTACAAAAACAGGTTTCGTGACTCGTCGCAGTCCTCTGCGGAAGGAAGCTACGGAGAGCAGGGCATCCAATTCCCCCAGCTTTCGATACAGCACTCGCAGCACCGGCGCTTCCTGCTCCACATAGTTCAGACAACGGATAAAGGCACGGTCTTCCGTCAGAAACAGGATCTTGATGTACTCAAAAATACCCGTAGGATCTCCGCCGCCAATTCCCAAGCGCCCTGCTTTTTTCTTTATAATCTCACACTTCTTGACGCACTTTCGAAAGAAACTGTTATAATGCTTCTCCAGCTGCGGGATCTGCATATTGCCCATTTCCTCCGCTACCGTCAACATCCGCGCGATATTTCGCACACCAGGCATTGTAGCCTCTGTACTCATATTGAGCTTTTGATGAAACACCGTATTGACGACGAACATAATAATCGTTGCCATCAGGCCCGTCAGATTGAAAAAGGGAATGGATACGATAGCCACCCCCATGGCGATGGCCAGGCCATTGGCACAACTGGCATAATCCGGAAGCTTAGGTACTCCCTTGAACAGCAGAGATGCCGTACCATCATACTCCATCTTCCCTAAGAAAAACAGCAGGCAGGAAATCTTATCCCGCGCTTCCCGATTGTGCTGAAAAAACTCAATCACACGGTCTCTGCGCTTCAGTTCCTCCTCATCGAAGATGAGCGTCCGCAACATGTTATATAGCATCTGCTGTCCCTGACTGGTGTAGGTTCGGTTCAGCTTGCAATATACACGGTTCAATTCCATATCATTCCATGTCTGATCATCCAGGATCCAATCTGCCCGCTTCATCATAGAAACGAAAAAATCTTCCAAATCCCGGAAATTCAGCTCATCCAGCAGACGCTCCGTAAAGTCCTTGCCCCAGTGGGACTGCACGTAATCCATCGCGCCTTTTTTATAAAACTTAGGCACCTGTATTTCCTCCCCTAGTCTCCATCTTTTTCTTATTCATTGGTTCCGCTTATCACCGTTACTGAAAGCGTTTTCGGCGGATTCACTGCCGTGACTCCCTCTGGCACCGTATAAGTCACTGCCACGTCATAGGTTCCATCTTCCGTATATTGACTCATATCTAGTTCACCCCGAATATTAGCCGCCGTCATATTCTCCAGCGCCTCCGCGCTGCCTTTCACCGTCAGCGTCTGGTATCCTTCCGTCAGTTGGTATGTCTTCCCTTCTGCCTGGTTCAAGAAACTATAATTGGAAATGCTCAGCGCAAACTGTCTTGTTTCTTTTTCAACCAAATGCACCGTTAAAACCACTTCCCGCGGACTTTCCTCTGTCAAACCGATATTCGCATTGTATTGTGTTGACAGACTTGCACATACAGAAGAAAGATCATACGTATACTGAAAATCGGCTGTCTGCCCCTGGGTCATTACAGAATTGAGCGTAATCGATTCAATCTCATTCAAAACATCCACCGGCCCATAGATCTCTATGGAATCGACAGATAAACTCTGATCCTCTGCCGTATAATCACTGTTCTCATCTTCAATAATCTCTACCGGATCGATAGAAACCGTTTTCACCGTATACACCGGTAATGTCAATTCTGTCATCAGCTTCGCGGAGATCTGAAGATCAGGGTAGTCATCCAGATTCACAGCCTCTCCCTCCGCATTCAAGAACTCAATCGCCTTCCCCTGCCCGGATACTTCCTCTGTTGCGCCCTCGACATCAATAGTAACAAGCGCCGATTGAATCGTAGACACCTGTGATTCTGGCCCTTGAATCGTCACGGTACTCGGTTCTGCCACAATGTACGGATCATTCTCTATGACCAGGTATCCCTCTGCAGGACTTCCTTCCGTCTGTACTTTCACAGCAATCTCTTTACTCACCATATCCTCTACCGTGAGTTGTATGTAGGATTGACTCAGGTCTTGAATGGTCACACTGCGATTCGTGCTGACACAACGAACCTGACCGCGGCCAGCGGAGGGTTCCACCTCCATATAATCTACCGTAGCAGTAAAATCGTCTGCCGTCAGTTTCTCCACAACCGATCGTCTTCCGTTCACTGTCACGTTCACCGATAATTCAGAGTCTACAGTAACATACTGATTGCGTTCTGTAAAATAATCCTCATTCTCGATCGTGATCGGTACATTATAGATTGTCTGATTCGTCACTGGATCCAGCTGATTAACGACTACAAGCCATAAAAGAAACGCAAACACCAGCGAAAATGCCTTCAGCAACAGGTTTTTCGAGAAGAATTTCTTTAGAAAATCGATCATTTCTTCTTTCCTCCTTTGCCTTTGCGCAGACGAATCTTTCTGCGCAATACGGACGTTTTCTTTTCCTGTCCCTCTTTATACTGAAACTGGTTTAAGATAAAATCATGATCAATTTCTCTCGTGATCTTACCGCCCTGCGCCATAGACATGGCTCCCGTCTCTTCGGAAACTACAAAAATCTTAGCATCTGAAACCTCACTAAGCCCCAGTGCCGCCCGATGCCGCGTTCCCATGGCCTTACTGATGTTCATATTATCGGAAAGAGGCAAATAGCATGTAGCGGAAACGATCCGGTTGTCCCGAATAATCACTGCGCCATCGTGCAATGGTGTGTTTTTCTCAAAGATATTGATCAGAAGCTGGGACGTCACAATTCCATCCACTGCAATCCCCGTCTGTTCATATTCACCGAGTCCGACCTCTTGCTCTACCACAATCAACGCTCCCGTCTTCACGGCAGCCATCTGTTCCATGGCATCCGCAATCTGTTTGACCGTCTCTTTCGATACCTTATCCGCGCCCTCATCACTGCTGAGAATCGAAAAGAGTCCGCCATGCCCCAATCTTTCCAACGCCTTTCGAATCTCCGGCTGGAAAATAATGACCACAGCCAATACACCATACACCATCGTATTCTGCAGGAGCCAAGACGTCATATTCATGCGAAGCATGGAAGCCGCCAAGGCAACAACCACAAGCAACACCACGCCCTTAAACAGCGTCCAGGCCCTCGTCATTCGAAACCATACCAGAATCTGGTACACAAGGAATGCCACAAACAGAATATCCAAGAGATCAATCCATCCCAACTTCGGCATAAAGGTGATTCCCGTACTCGTCTGTATCCATTCCACCACCTGATCTAACCAACTCATCCCACGTCACCTCATTTCTATTTGCCCCGTATGCCTTCACCTATGTCTAACGACACAAGGGCTGCCTTATTGGGGCAGCCCTCGATATTACTTCTTATTTTTGATTCGGATCCTCATCGTCTTCTGCCTCTTTCATATCCAGATCCAATCCGGCAAAGAAATCCTTGATAGTCTCATCTGACCACCCAGTACGCTTAGCCAATTCCTCCACACTGTCCGGTGTGGGAATCTGATCCGCAAAAAAACTGTCCTGATCCTCATGACCAGCAGATTCCTGATCCACTTCCTCTTGGGACGGAAATGAGGCGGCGTCCCCCTCATTTTTTGTCACGAACTCCTCTTCCGAGAGTTCCATCTCCTCCTTCTGAGACTGCTCTGTCTGCTTCCTGGTTTCATTCTGCGCCTGTTTCTCTTTGATCTGTCCCCATAAGTTCTTTGCCTTGTCTCCCACCTGGGTGAACAGTTCTCCCAACTTCTGCGTCGTATGCATGACTTTCTCAGTGATCGGAGATGACTGTACGGCCGATTCAGGCTCTACTTCAGACTCTGTCACGGATTCCACGGGCTCCTGCGCCACACCTTCCACAGATTCCGTATGGGCGTTAATCCGCTTTACCTCTGTCTTATTCTTAATTCCCAAAATCTTAGGCACCGCCTGCACATAATAATAATACTCATCATCTGCGAAGGTAAGCCTCTGTGCCATCTTATAATTGAGCGCCATATGGAAAAACTCTACAACGACCATAATCGCCAGAGAAAAAACAGGAACGAACAGGGCTGACAAGATTCCTGTATCCGTCATGCCTACCACACGACCGACAATCAGGCATATCAATCCCACCATAGCTCCTACGGCCAGCGAAATATAGCGCATATAATTCATATTGATCTTGTTCAAGAGGTAAATCACCAGTACAACTCCGATACAAAGCACCATCATAAAAATTAGGTTTTCGTTGCGAATCAGTTGATCTATGATATAATTCGCCGTATCCGAGAATGCCGCAGGTAATTGCTCAATCTCCGTCTCGCTGAAAGACAGAAAGGCCGGAAGAATCCGTAAAATTCCCCATACCAATACGCCGCCAACGAGCGGAATGATGGAGAATACCCCCATATACAGCCCCGCAAACAATGGTACAATCATGAATATATTCCATTTCATTGCTAGTGGCAATAGAATCATCAAAATTGTTTCATCCGGACATAACCGCGCCACCATAACATAAAGAATCAAGAGAATGACCGCTGCCATCAGCGCTCCCCATAAAGAAACCTGATAGATATTATAAATGATGATCCCAAAGGCAAAAAACACCGCAAAGCGCGAGGGCAGCAAGACACACAAAAGTGCCAGCAGCATATGCACTGAAAATGCGTTTAAAACGCCTGCCGAAGAAAATCCTTCCCATCCTGCGATCTGTCGAAAAATAAACAGATAAGCACAGAATTTTAGCAAAACCTTTGCAATCAGCTCATACTGCATGAAAAACCGGCAGATCACGCCGCGTATCTGATAAATCGTTTTCATATAATTATACCTCATATCTGTTTAGCCTAAACGGGTGGTTACGATGGATAACGATCAATCTGATCCAGCTTCTTGAAATATTGATCCATCCTCTTCTCCGCCTTCGCGTATCGACTCCCATACACCGCTGAGGTGACAAGCGAAATCCCGATGCTGATAGCCAAGTATAACACCACGTTCTTGATCACGAACCCCTGATAGTCATAATGCAGGAGGTCTACATTTTCCACATACACCTGCTGAAAAATATAGGCCAGCAGCGCCAGGGCGTAAAACAGGGTCATCCAGGCTTTGGTAATAAAACGATTGAATGCAATGTAGTCTGCCTTGTAATAACGTTTCACAAAGAAATCCCGGCGATACTGATGACTGCCCTCATAGAAGGCCGCTTGGGTCATAGCCCGGATCTTATACTCATTGACCAATCCGTTCACATCCTCTACTTTGAAATTAGACCATCGATCCAAGTTAAAAAACTAAGATCCCCAGTTTCTATCATACCACACACCAGCGGATTTCGCCAGTTATTTTTTGGAACTTAAGAAAACTTTTAGGAAATATCTCAGAACTTCTTTCAATCTTCTCTGGGCTTCATCGTGGGGAACAGCAGCACATCACGTATCGAGACGCTATTTGTCATCAGCATAATCATACGATCCATGCCAATTCCCAGTCCGCCTGTAGGAGGCATACCATACTCCAACGCATTGAGGAAATCTTCATCAACACCTGTCGCTTCTTCATCACCAGCAGCCTTCAGTGCCGCCTGATGCTCAAAACGTCTACGCTGATCGAGAGGATCATTAAGTTCAGAAAACGCATTCGCATATTCTCCTCCGCCGATAAAGAGCTCAAATCGTTCCGTGTAATCCGGATTTTCCGGGCAACGCTTAGCCAGCGGCGAAATATCCACAGGATGATTCATCAGGAAGGTCGGCTGCTGCAGCTTCTCTTCTACGAATTCTTCCACAAAACCATTCAGAATATCCCCTTTTCCATGGCGCTGCTCATATTCCACATGATATTGATCCGCCAATGCTCTCGCTTCTTCCAGCGTCTCCACCTTGGAGAAATCAACACCTACATACTTCTTGACTGCGTCTACCATACTGATTCGCTCAAAGGGCTGATCAAAATCTACCACCAGATCTCCATACTGTACCTTCCCACTGCCGCAAACCCTATGCGCCACACTGCGGAAGATCTCCTCGGTAATATCCATCATGCCATACACATCGGTATAAGCCTGATATAACTCCAGCAAAGTGAATTCCGGATTGTGGCGAATGTCAATTCCCTCATTACGAAATACGCGTCCGATCTCATAGACACGCTCAAATCCACCTACGATGAGGCGCTTCAGATGCAATTCCAGCGCGATGCGCATATACATGTCAATGTCCAATGCATTATGATGTGTGATAAATGGACGTGCCGCCGCGCCGCCTGCCATCATATGCAGTACAGGCGTCTCTACTTCCAAAAAGCCCTTCTGATCCAGTACGCGACGAACCTCCTGAATGATCTGGCTCCTCTTGACAAAAGTATCCTTCACCTGCGGATTCACAATCAGATCCAGATACCGCTGTCTGTACCGAAGTTCCACATCCTTCAAGCCGTGATACTTCTCCGGCAGCATTTTCAGGCTCTTAGAAAGGAGCTGGATTTTCTCCACATGAATGGAAATCTCACCCTTCTGGGTCTTGAATACTGTACCACGCACTCCTACAATATCCCCTACATCGATCATCTTCTTGAAGAATGCATAGGACTCGTCTCCAACCTCATCCCTGCGGACATAGATCTGAATCTGCCCCTGTTCATCCTGCATATGGCAGAAGGAAGCCTTGCCCATCACACGCTTACTCATCAGGCGTCCTGCCAGCGCTACTTCCTGCCCTTCCATCTGCTCAAAGTTCTCAATCACTTGTCGGCTATGCGCGCTAACCTCATACTTTGTCACCTGATAGGGATCCTGACCATTCCTCTGCAGTTCCGCAAGCTTTTCTCTTCGAAGTCTATGAACCTCCGAAAGTTCCTGCTGGGACATGCTACTGTTCTCTGTATCTTGCATTCGCCTCATCCTTTCCTGTTCTTACCGTGAAATCTCCAGTATCTTAAAGTGCATCTCTCCCTGCGGAGCCTCTACCTTAACCACTTCTCCCTCTTGGGCGCCTAACAGGGCCTTGCCGACCGGCGATTCATTAGAAATTCTGCCCTCCGCCGGATCCGCCTCTGTCGAGCCAACAATCGTGTATGTCAGTTCCTCCTCAAACTCCATATCAAACAAACGCACCTTGTTTCCCAGAGACACTTTTCCCTCCTGGGCATCGTCTTCGTCGATGACTTCTGCATTCCGCAGCATCTTTTCCAGCTCGGAAATCCGGCTTTCGATCTCTCCCTGCTGATCCTTAGCCGCATCATACTCCGCATTCTCCGAAAGATCGCCCTGCGCTCTGGCTTCTTTAATCTTCTGCGCTACTTCTTTTCTCTTACTAATCTTCAAATCATTCAGCTCTGCCTCTAACTTCTGCAGTCCTTCGAATGTTAAAACTACTTTCTGTTCCATACTCTTACTTCCTTTCAATCCATTGGGCGGCGCATGAAATATTCCACACCCCGCCTGCCTTGATTCCAATCAATTGTTCCAATTATATAGTAATGTCTAGAAAATGTCAATCCTCAATTCTATCATCCGCTGGGAAAGCCTTCATGAGTTCTACCAGTTCTTGGTACCTGGATAAGTGCTGCATAGCGCCTCTGAGGCGGCTGCTGCCTCTGAAGCCCCGAATATAGAATCCCATATGCGCACGCATTTCCCGCATGCCGGTATACTCTCCCTTTTCTTCACAGATCATACGCCCATGCTCCAGAATCGTCTGGCGCAGTTCTTCCCAGCCTGGCGGTTCCGGCGCCGGCTCGTTTGAAAGCACAGCCTGAATCTCCCGGAAAATCCACGGATTCCCCCGTGCGGCCCTGCCTACCATGACGCCGTCACATCCCGTCTCTGCTTTCATTCGAACGGCATCCTCGCCGCTATGAATATCTCCGTTTCCGATCACGGGGATCGAAACCGCTTCCTTGACCTGCCGGATCACATCCCAGTCCGCGTGACCACTATACATCTGGGCTGCCGTACGTCCATGAACCGCTACCGCGCTTGCGCCGCCCTCCTGAGCCGCAAGCGCAGCCTCTACTGCCAGATTATCCTCCTGGATGCCCTTACGGATCTTAACGGTAACGGGCACACGTACGGCATCCGTCATGGCCTTTATGATCCGATAGATGGTCTCCGGCTCTCTGAGCAGCGCAGATCCCTCGTGGTTGCGAAATACCTTGGGGGCTGGGCATCCCATATTGACATCAATGCCTGCGAATCGTGCCTCGATTCGCGCAGCCTGAGATGCCAGGATTTCCGGATCCGAACCAAATAGCTGCACAAACACCGGTGCTTCCTCCGGATCAGCGTCCAGGTATTTCCAGGTATTCTCGTTATTATAGGACAGGGCTTTGGCGCTGACCATTTCTGTCACAACCACATCGCACCCCATCCTCTTACAGATTCTGCGAAAACTCTTGTCTGTATAGCCTGCCATCGGCGCTAAATAAACGCCCTGTCCCAGGTCCAGCTCTCCGATTCTCATCACGGCTTTTTGACCACCTTACGGTACCATTCCGACAACTGCTCCAGAAGATCCCGATGTTCTCTTTCTACCTCCCGAATCAAAAGGCCGGCGCTGATTTCATCGTATCCCAGATCGCCTTCCTCGCAGGTACTGGCCAAATAGACCTCTCCATCTTCCTCGAACCCCAGCACAGTGATTCCGCCGGCTTCTTCGGTAATCATGATAAGAAGAACCAGGACTTCTTTGCGGATCTCCTCCGGCAAGACGCCCAAGTTCTCATTCCAAAAATATTTATCCGTATATTGACTGACCATGGCCAGAAGGGTTCTCTCCTCCTGGCCAGTGGATCTTGTACTCTCCATCATGTTGACTGAAACAACTCCTCAAATTCTGCGCCAGTGATCTTCTCTTTCTCCATCAGCAGAGATGCTCCCTTGTGCAGGATATCCATGTTTTCCTCTAAGATACGTCTTGCCACACCGTATGCCTCATCGACCAGCTTCTTGACCTCACGATCAATCGTGTCGGCAATCTGCTCTCCGTAATTCCTCGCATGACCGATTTCTTTTCCCAGAAACACTTCTTCATCCTGCTCGCCGAACTGCAGAGGACCCAGTGTTTCATTCATGCCATACTTGGTGACCATTCCTCTGGCAATCTCGCTGACTCGCTCGATATCATTGGAAGCTCCCGTCGTCACATCCTGAAAAATAATCTCCTCGGCCACGCGTCCGCCCAGAAGTCCTTCCATCTCTGCCTTCATCTCCGAACGGCTCCAGTACATGCTGTCATCCTGCGGCAGAGACATGGTATAACCACCGGCCATTCCCGTCGGAATAATCGAGATCGCATGCACCGGATCCAATTCTGGCAGCAGATGGTGCAAGATCGCATGCCCTACCTCATGATAGGCCGTGATCTTCTTCTCCTTCTCAGAAATGCGACGACTCTTCTTCTCGGCCCCCACACCGACGCGAACCAGAGATGCCTGCACATCCGCCATGGAAATATAGGACTTCTTGCTTCTGGCCGCCATAATCGCCGCCTCATTCAGAAGGTTCTCCAAATCTGCCGGCGTGAATCCCGCTGTAATTCGCGCAATCGAATCCAGATCCACATCGTCTCCCATCGGCTTTCCTTTAGCATAAAGATTTAGCACTTCTCTGCGGCCCTGGATATCCGGACGATTCACCACAATCTGTCGGTCAAAACGTCCCGGACGCAGAAGCGCCGGATCCAGGATATCAACCCGGTTTGTAGCCGCCATCACGATGACACCCTGATTGACGGTAAAACCATCCATCTCTACCAGGAGCTGATTCAGTGTCTGCTCTCGTTCATCATGACCACCGCCCAGGCCTGCTCCTCTGCGGCGTCCCACCGCATCGATCTCGTCAATAAAGACAATACAGGGCGCATGACGTTTCGCCTGATCGAACAGGTCCCGCACACGGGAAGCACCCACACCGACAAACATCTCCACGAAGTCGGATCCTGAGATGCTGAAAAATGGTACGCCAGCTTCTCCAGCCACGGCCTTAGCCAGGAACGTTTTTCCGGTTCCCGGAGGGCCTACCAGAATCACTCCCTTTGGGATTCTGGCTCCCAATGCCGAAAAACGCGCCGGATTCTTCAGGAAATCCACAATCTCCTGCATCTCTTCCTTTTCTTCGTAAGACCCGGCTACGTGCTGGAATGTCACCGGATTATTGGCCTTGGTAATCATTCTTGCCTGGCTGCGGCCAAAATTCATCATTTTCCCGCCGCCACCACCGCCGCCCTGCGCGCGACTGTTAACGATGACCAATACAACAATGCCCACCAATAGCACCATCAGATAGGGAAGCATCCGCACCAAAATGCTATCTTCTTGCAATGGCTGACTGTAAACAGGAATGCTCTCATAAGAGCTGTTGAGCATGTCACGAAATGTCTCCACATTCGACACAAAAAAGTAACGGACGATCTGACCACCATTCGTTCCTTCTAAGTAGAATACCGCACGGCCGGATTCTCCGTTGCCGACGCGTATTGGCTCAATCTCGATTCTCTCAATCGATCCTGCCTCTAAAAGGGATTTTGCCTCCTGATCGCTCAGCCATACTTCCTGCTGCCCAACCTGATTCCAAACCATCATCAGGATCAGCAGGAGAATCAGGATAGTGACAAAATATAACCCGACGCCCTTCATTCCATTTCTTCTGGGTTCCTGCAATTGTTCTCCTCCTCTTCTTTAGGATCATATTCTATGCACACGACCCGTTTCACATGTTCGGTAAGCCTCGCTTCTTCACTTAGGCGATGGCCCACGACCCATAAAACATGGGAACCAGAAGCCACCAGTGCCACCTGGTCCCGTGTTTCTCTAGGGATCTTAGCATTCACCATGTATTTTTTCAGACTTTGATGTCCACCGCGAACTCCCAGATAATCCCCTGAACTCCGCGTGCGTACAACAAGCTGTTCTGTGATTGTATCACAATTCAGCCATTTTGTATACGGTAAATCTGGGATTTGCTGAAAATTTTGAAAAGGATTCCTTATCTCCCTCACCCGAAACCGTCCCCAAGGCGTATCCTTCCATTGGCCATCCAGCGGCAGCTCGCTGCAGTATGCCTCCGAGGTATTCTGCGGCTTTTTCAACAAAAGCTTGTCGTACTGCCGGTAGAATGTCCGTCCTCCTGGCAGTACGCTCTCCCCGCCTCCCGTCCCCCGGCATAAGTCTTTGAGCATCTGAATGTGAACCCTTCCCACATTATGGATTCCGCCTTCCTGCTGCAAAAAATGCCGCAACAGTCTCCCTTGCAAGGCGTCTGGCTGTTCCAGCACAATAGGAACAGCCAGACCCTCTCCATCATACGCTTTTCTGAATAGGGTATCCACAACGTTTTCCATATACGCCTCATCTTGTCGCGCCTGTTCCGCCAACTCGCATAAGTTCCTCTGGATGGCCGGATTCTTTTCTTCCAGAAGCGGAAGCAACCGATGCCGTATCCAGTTGCGTGTATATCTGATGTCGTTATTAGAAACATCCTGCAGATACGGCAAATTCTTTTGTTTCATATAGTCTGTAATCTCTTCTGGAGTAATCCTCAATAAGGGCCTGAGGATCTTCTCTCTCTGTTCCAGCATGCCACTCAGCCCACGCAGTCCACTTCCCCGAAGAAGTCTCAGTAAAACCGTCTCTGCTTGGTCCTGGGCATGATGTGCCATCAGAATCCACGCGTCCCACTTTGCACTCTCTTCCAATAAAGCCTGATATCGCAGGTTGCGTGCCGCCTCTTCTATAGACTCTTTTGTTCTTTCGACTCTTTCCTGTACATCCACCTTTCTTACAGAAAAGAGGACGTCCCAGTCCTCGCAGCTTTTTGCCAGCCAAACCGCTTCCTCATCCGCCTCTTCCCGCAAACCATGGTGTACATACGTCGCACGCAGCTGGTATCTCATCTGCGGCCTTAATTCCATTAAGATATGAAGCAAACACATAGAGTCTCGCCCTCCTGAGAGCGCAACCAAAAGACAGTCCTTTTCACCGATCTCATGTTTTTCTAAAAACATTCTGACCTCCTGCGTGATCTCCATGCATGTTCCTCCTCTCCTCATAGACGACATGGCGCCTCGTGGTTCTATCGCCTTCCTATATTGAGAACTGCCAAGCCACGCCTATTGTACCATGATTCTCAATCCCTTTCGGAGATGGGCGCCCTTGGGCGACCATCTCAAGGCGTGGTTCTATCGCCTTTCTATATTGAAAACTGCCAAGCCACGCCTATTGTACCATGCCCCCCATGAAAAAGCAAGCAACGAGAAAGGGCTGTTCTTTCACAGCCCCAATCCAGATTCCAGGATTTTGATGATACCATGCATCGCGTAGTATCATCACTTCAGGATGTTTCGCCGGCGCTGAGCCCGAAACAAAGTTTTTTGATGATACCATGTGTCGCATGGTATCATCACTTCAGGCGCTTTCCGGGTTGCGCAGACCCGAAACCACGTTTTTTGATGATACCATGCGTCGCGTAGTATCATCACTTCAGGATGTTTCGCCGGCGTTGAGACCCGAAACCACGTTTTTTGATGATACCATGCGTCGCGTAGTATCATCACTTCAGGATGTTTCGCTGGCGTTGAGACCCGAAACCAAGGTTTTTGATGATACCATGCGTCGCGTAGTATCATCACTTCAGGCACTTTTGAAGCCGCCACCGTGCATCCCCCCTTATATCCCTTCGTTTCCTTGTACCTTGAGAACAATAATTGTCATATCATCTTCCTGCTGCCATCCCGTACATACAGAATCATAGATGCTTTGCGCCATCTTGGCACTGGTAGCTTCCGTTTGCCGCAGCATAATCCCTCGAATCTTGCGTTCCACGCTTTCCCCATCGCGTTGCTGGTCAAAGACGCCATCAGATGCTAAGACAATCCAGTCTCCCTCTGTCACATGATCCTGGAATGCCTCCCATTCCGCCTTTTCCATGATTCCCACAGGCACATTATCTGAGCGGTACACTTGAATCCGACTTTGTTTTTTCAAAATGGTAGCCGCACTGCCGGCCTTGGCTATGTGTACACTGCCCGTATACAGATTCATCACAACCAAATCAACAGTAGAAAAATGTTCTCCGTCCCCACAAAGCAGCAGCATAGAGTTTAACAAGCGAATCGCTTCTTCCTCCTCTGCTCCCGCTTCCAATAATAAACGCAAAATCCGCAGGGCCCGTTCGCTCTCTCCTCCCGCCTGGCTGCCAATCCCCATGCCATCGCTGATGGCGGCCACATAGCGCCCCCCAGGAAGTCGTCCCATCCAGGTACTATCTCCGTTGACACGTTCTTTCCCCTTGGATAAGACACTGCTCTCCACCCGCAGGCGACAGCTCTCTTCCATCTGCCAGTCCCAGAGCCCCTGCTTAATCATCCGAGAGTTTACCACCTGCATGGGACGGCCTAGCATAGATCCCATGCGTGCCTCCAGCTGATGCTTTAATTTCTGGCTGTGCCCTATCCGTACTTGCAAGTTCAAAGTATATCGATCCGTCTTTAAATCTTTCAAAACCTGCGTACGTAAAACCGGAAGGTTTCCGCGCATAAGTTCTTCCTGTATCTTATGGCCTAAACTCTGATCCATCTCCAGCTGCGCACAGAGATAATTTCTCATATTCTGCAGCATTTCTGCCATATTATGAAGCTGATCCGCCGTAATCGCGGCACTGCGCCGCATTCTGTTCTCCCAACTGAGATTCAGTCGATAGAGCTCATAGTGGCGATTGGTTCTGCGAATAAACTCTTCGCTGTTACGGCAACGATTCAAAAAATATAATGGAATATCCTTCTTTTCTATAATCCCCTTACTCCTCGCCGCATCCATAATCGCTTCAATCGTTTCATAGGTTTCACTGAAATAGCCTCCCCAGCATTGATTTCGATCAGGACAGTTTCCGCATACTCTTTCTGCTAAATCTTCAAAAATACGACTTGTATCCATGTTTTCCAGTGTTTCTTCTTTTGCCGTCTCCCGCAGCACCTCCCCCATTTCTTCCATGGACGCAGCGCTTCGAGCTAACATCTGGTTCACATGTTGCTGCATGGTTCGTACTTGGGCAGTCCCAGATGTTTCCTGCCACATCGGTCCCCAAAGTTTTTTCTCATACCAGGCTGTCGGTACCCATAAGAATGCAAGGCCAGCTGCCAAAAGCGCTATGATCTCCCATAGCACAACCTGCCCCTGATATAAGAGCAGCAACATGACCCCTCCTACCAGATTCCCCAGCACCACCGTGGCTCTTCCCAGTTCTCGAAAAAAACTGCACAGAATTGTACACAGAATGCAAAGGACAAATAGGCTTTCCCCCGATATTCCCAGAATCCGCAAAACAGCCGTTGCCGGCAGACTCACCAGTAGACCAAAGCCAATGCCACGACCGTAGGACGCCACCATGGTCAAAAAAAGAAGTGGCGCCATCCAAGCTACATCCCAGGGAAAAAATGCCAGAAAGGTCCCTAAGCACGCGGATAAAGCCATTGTCTGATCCTCTTCCGAAAGCATCACCCCCCCCGTTTTTCCCCTTTGTATGACATCCGCCCCCATCTGATATAAAAATATCCAGATCCAAAACATACCTGTCTCTACTATAACCAACAGGAATGAGTAGTTACTGTGGAAAATCCAGGAAGATAGGAGTGTCGCCATCGGCAGCATTAACGCATTCATGAGACTGCATCCCATATCAGAAACTCTGTTTCCCTTGCGATGAACCCATTCCTCCGCAATCCAAAGCAAGAAAATCAAAATCCCATATTTCCCCGCATCCGGTTCCTGATACATACTGAGAACGCCGGTTAAACACCATACCGCCCCCATACGCCCTCTGACCGGTCTGCGCATCAGCAAGCATAGGTAGGCGGGACCTAAAATATACAAATTCAGAAAGACCGGGATCCTCATCAAGAATAACGCCGGTATGCTCCACAAAAGATCCATTGCCCAGGCTGGCATCACCCATGTCCTGCTCTTTTTATTCTTTATCTGGCGCTGCAGCCCATTGAGTCCTTCCATAAGACACCTCCCCCCAAGAAGCTCGTTTCGTCCTATTATAGAGGGTCTGTCCTACAAAGGATGTCAAAATCGGGAAGATCTCTCAAAAAATTTTCAGACATTTTTCGCCGCGAAGATACAAAAAAGGCACATCGCCTTCCCCATCGGACAAACGATGTACCTATTCAAAAACGTACATGTGCTCTCCTTCTTTCAGAAGATGGAAACGCTCACGTGCCAGCCGCGCATAATAATCGTCGGTTTGCAGATAACTCTGCTTCGCCTTCAGATCAATCTGTTTCTCTAACTCCTCGTCCACCTGGGATTCTACGGCCTGTGTCTCCAGATGAACGGCTGCAATCTGATCCTGCAGCTGCTGATGATGCAAAAAACACCCGAACACGAAAGCAAGAAAGAAACCGGCGATACAAAAGTTTCTGAGTGAATGTCCCAGCTTTTTGCCTGCTGCTTGCTCCCTCGCTGCCATGCCGCGCTTCTTTTTCTTCTGATACGACATGATATCCCGCCTTTTGCTTTCATGCTTACCATGATATAATATTTTTCGTCATCCGTCAATGCTTTTTTTTGCATTTTCCGAAACTTTTCCCGTAACTTTTACAGTCTTTTCGTATTTTGAACGGAACTCCCCTAAAAAACGTATCGATTTCTGCAGGAGAGGGTGTATTCCCCATATATATACGAGGCCAGCCAAAGCCATTCCCAAAAAATAATATCCCCGCAGCTGCCCCTGTGCCTGGCTCCATACGCCATACAAAAAAATAGCGGTACAACCTCCGAAAAACAGCAGGTCTTCCCCATGAATGAAAAGGAGCGAGTGAGGGATTATTCTGCGCCATAACCGCAGTAAATCATAACCCAAACACGCTCCAAATCCGTACAAACAAGCTAACAGAAAAAAACGGCATGCATCATTCATCCTATCAGCCCTTTATCCACTTGCTCATCAACCCTGTTTTTGACTTCTTCATTGTTCCAGGTTCTTCATAAAAGATCTCCGCAATATCTCCCGCCAGAACCAGGAGCCCCTTCTCCAGCGTCATCGTATTCATATGCAGCTGATCCCCTCGTATGTTTAATACGCCCGCAGAGGTTTCCAGCACGATCTCTGTCTCATCAAACATGAGCAAATCCAGTACTCCCGTAATCTCCATATGAGCCCGGTTATCCAGGATCAGCCGATGCGGCGACATTCCTTCCACCCTAACATCCCCCCGTTCTTTTTTGGAATCCGGCTCCTTTGTTCAATATATGAGGGGAGGCTTCAGATTATGCCACTCTTACGGAAGTCGTCTGTACATTTCTTTCGCATCTTCTTTGCGAGTTGTATCCGTTAACATTAACACCTCTGCCCGCAATGTACTATTTCCGAACTGAATCTCCAGCACGTCGCCTTCCTTCACCGCTGTACTGGCCTTGGCGACTTTCCCATTCACCAAGACTCTCCCTGCATCACACGCTTCATTTGCCACAGTACGCCGCTTAATCAATCTTGAAACTTTCAAGTATTTGTCCAGCCTCATTATCCTCTTCCCCCCTTTCGGAAATCGAATAGGGAAGATTTTCTCTCCCCTCTCGCACCACCGTACATGCCGTTCGGCATCCGGCCCTTCAACACAACTTCAGAGCAAGTCTCTCATTATAACAGTCAAGACAGCTTACAAATCTTGCTTTACCCCTTTAGAAATTGCCCTAATAGCGCATGTCTTAGGCGCTACCCAGTAATAGCGGTCTCCACAGTACGCTGTCAACCTTGCAGGGTCTTTTCCGATTCCCAGCTTCTGCAATCCCTATTGTCTGCGTCACTCTTTTCACACTCAATTCGCTTTTGCCCCCTCTTACGCAGTCATCAACATATCTTGTGAATCGAAGCCATCCTGTTTCCAGCTCCTATTCCTTCTTCTCGCCCACATCTCGCGATGTAAACCTTGGGGGTCACTATAGGGTTCGTCGGCAATTACGCCCCTTGTGGACTTTCACCACAGACTGACAGCATGCACATCATACAAACAAAGCGCCTCCGGAGCATTTTCCGCAGGCGCTTAATCTAGTCTTACCTTTCGTTGACGGCATCCTTCAGGGCCTTGCCAGCCTTGAACTTCGGAGAGTTCGCTGCCGGAATCTCGATCGTTTCCTTGGTACGAGGATTGATACCGGAACGTGCCGGTCTCTTGCCAACTTCGAAAGTACCAAAGCCAACCAGCTGCACCTTTCCACCCTTTCTCAATTCGTCAGTTACCACTTCTTCGAAAGCCTTCAGGAACTTCTCAGCATCCTTCTTGGTCACTTCCATGGATTCAGCCAGCGCGGCTACAAGTTCTGCCTTGTTCATCGTAAAAATTCCTCCTTAAAATATTTGGATCAAAGCACAGGGACGCATCATCTGAAAACCTTAAAGATGCTTTTTCTGCATCCCTGTGGGCTATCCCAGTCCCTTATCTCTGTCCTATTCCTATTTATACTCATTTTTCTTAGGTTTGTCAAGGGCCAAATGCAAAATAATCCCGGTTTTACCGTTTTTTTGCCCAAAATCTCCGCCCCGTCCAAACTTTTCCCCACGTCCAAGAATAAATTCATTTTCTTTTTCAAACAATAGCCCCATCACCTAAAAATAAGCATAAGGAGACAGATCTATATGAAAGCAACTGGAATTGTACGAAGGATTGACGATCTGGGACGTATTGTCATTCCCAAAGAAATTCGTCGGACTCTGCATATTCGACAGACCGATCCCTTAGAAATATTCACCGCCCAGAATGGAGAAATTATCCTGAAAAAATACTCCCCCATCGGTGAATTGGGAGATATGGCTCGCCAAATCACCGATGCACTGGCTCAAACAAGCGGTCTGACCGCCTGTGTATGTGATAGAGATCGAATCATTGCTGCATCCGGGAAATATAAAAAAGACCTTTTGGGACAAGAGATTACTGTTGAGTTACGTCAACTGATTTCAAACCGCACTGGTGTTACCGCTCAAAACACAGACAAAAACTTTGTAATTCCCGTTTCTACCCTATCCGCTAAACACTTTGTCGGGGAAGTCATTTTCCCAATTTTAGCAGAAGGAGACACTGCTGGCGCTGTACTGCTCCTTTCTCCAGAGTCGATCATCTGTACAGACGGTGATGTCAAGCTGACTTCTGCTGCGGCACTCATTCTCGGACGACAGCTCGAATCTTAATTTCTCTTAAGGCATCTTAATTTTGTTACAATTGTATTAAGATTTCTTGCATTTTCCTGTAATCTGTGCTATCCTATATTTGCGTACTATAAAATCTACGAGAAAGAAGGATCCACTGGTTATGAAAGTGCTTATTCTTTCCTGCAATACCGGAGGCGGTCATAATGCTGCCGGAAGGGCTTTATATGAAGAGTTCCATCGTCGCGGGATCGACTGTGAGTTTTTGGATACTCTGTCCTTTGCCGGCCCCCGCGCTTCGAAGCAGGCCTCTTCGATCTATATCAATGTCACGACGAAGACTCCCATGCTGTTTCAATTGGCCTATAACATTGCCCATTGGATCAGCTCCCCTCACCGTAAATCTATCGTATACGCTTTCAATCGCAAATATGCCCTAAAACTGGGTCAGTATATCGAAGAAAATCATTTTGATGCGATAGTGATGCCTCATCTCTTCCCTGCAGAAGCAATCACGTACCTGAAAAAGAAACGAAATCTTTCCGTTCGCACCTATGCGGTCGCTACGGATTATACCTGCATCCCTTTCTGGGAAGAGACACAGCCAGACTATTTCTTTATTCCTCACAGAGAATTATCAAGAGAATTTATTCGCTCTGGGATTCCCCGCGAAAAGCTGGTTCCATTGGGAATTCCAGTACAACGCACCTTTGGTGTTCGACGAGATCAAAAAGAGGCCCGTCAAGCTCTGGGGCTGCCTACAGAAGGCCGTATGATTCTTCTTATGTCTGGCAGCATGGGATATGGACATCTAGGACAGATGGCATCTCAACTCTATAAAGAATATGGAACTCGTCTGAGTCTTGTCATTCTTTGCGGCAACAACGAAAAAATCCAAGAAAAATTAAAAAAACAATTCGCAGCTTACTCAAATATTTTTGTCGTAAACTACACCGAACAGGTTAGTCTTTACATGGACGCTGCAGATCTTCTCTTGACCAAACCTGGGGGACTCACGTCAACAGAGGCTGCTTCCAAGAAAATACCTCTTGTTTTGACAGATCCTATCCCAGGCTGCGAGACACAGAATGCTTCTTTCTTTGAAAGGCATGGTCTTGCTCTTGTCCCTGAGAAAAAAGCTGACTACGTGGATGCGGTGCGTACCCTGCTGGATGATGCATCTGTTCGAGAACGCATGCAGGCTGCACAGGAACTTTATGTAGATCCTACTGCCGCTGCACAGCTCTGCGGTTTCATTTTGGCAGATTGCGGTTATTTGGAACCCGCCGCACAAGCGACAGATACAGCTCCTGATACAAATGCTGCAGAGCATTCCGTCCCTGCAGATACGATCTCCTCTCATACGGATGATCAGAGTTCCAATTAAATACTGTCTCTTTGCGCGCCGTGCCGATGGTACGGCGTTTGTTTTATTTCACGCTAGTTCATTGCATGATCTCATCAAAACGAATCCTTCATCTGGTTGGCACATTTTATACGTAATCTGGCGAAAGGACTCTGCAGAATCTCGATTTCGCGTATAATTCTGAGGGTTTCTCCGTCCCCGCAGCGCCCGCGAATGGAAATATCTTACAGATTTATACGCACTTCGAGGATCTGTGGGCTGTCAATCTCGCATTTGCGTATAATCGCAGGAGCATCTCCGTCCCTGCGAAACTTGAAATGGAAGAATCTTACAGATTTATACGCACTTCGAGGATCTGTGAGCTGTCGATCTCGCATTTGCGTATAATTCCAGAGGCATCTCCGTCCCTACGAAGCTTGAAATGGAAGAATCTTACAGAATTGTACGCACTTCGAGGATCCGCGAGCTGTCGATCTCGTATTTGCGTATAATTTCGGAGACATCTCCGTCCCTACGAAGCGCGAAATGGAAGAATCTTACAGATTTATACGCACTTCGAGAATCCGTGAGCCGTCAATCTCGCATTTGCGTATAATTTTAGACACATCTCCGTCCCTGCGAAGCTTGAAATGGAAGGATTTTACAGATTTGTACGCACTTCGAGGATCCGCGAGTTGTCAATCTCGCTTTTGCGTATAATTCCAGAGGCATCTCCGTCCCCACTGCGTTTTTTATACGCAGTTATAAAATTCGCGTTCCTCAAATCTCTCGTCTGCGTATAAAATAGCAATAGTCTCCGTCCCCGCAATGTATTTTATACCTCTTCTCCGTCCCTTTACCTTATTTCCAGGCATGACAAAAAGGCGTCCGACATGGCGCCTTTTTAAATTTTCGGAAGGGGTTTGTCGGGAAAGAGAAGGCGAAATGCCTTCTGCGGCGCGACTTTCCCGAAGGAGATGAGCTGCAGCACGATCTCACGCAAGTCGATGCAGGCGCGCTTCTTTTCGGGATCATGAGAATCCGTCACGTAATGCTCCTTCGTGATGAGAAGGTTCTTCTTTTCCTGAATCCCCTCCGCGGCGTAGTCTTCCAGCTTGCGTTTCTGATTCTGGGCGTATTGCTCGTCATCCAGCATACCCATATGTTCGTGGAAATCCTGCGAATCTGGAAAATAGAAGTCTACCCAATAAGTGCGCCCTTGCGCGTACAACGGATAATTGTGCGTATATTGTATGCCCAGCAGATCGAATAGGAGAGAAAAAATGAGTTCGCTCTTGGAATCACGGGTTGTGCCGTCGAGGAAGATGTTCTTTTCGATGATTTTTCCG